>JAFUWN010000049.1 GCA_017483465.1 Oscillospiraceae bacterium | reverse complement strand
TAATAAATTATAAAAACAGAATAGCAATTGCCCCATGCTGATCACAGGGCAATGCATAAATAGATTTAATTGATATCCTGCTTATACCGGATGAATCTGTTTTTCCGTATCGCCGTGTTTGCTGTCAAGGCCTAATTTCTGATTGCGGCGTTTTTCAAAGAACTTGACAGCCACCTGTCCGAACTGAGCATAACTGAGCACATCTTCTTCGGACTCTGCCCAATCGGCACATTCTTTGCGGAGCTTCTCAAGTTCGGGAGCAAGCAGATCAGCCGGACGGCAGTCGATCGGTTCAGCGTCACCGATAATTTTCTTTCTGAATTCCGGGTCTACCGGCACAGGAGTCTGACCGTATTCCCCACGGACAACACCCTTGAATTCTTTGGTAACCGTCTTGTATCTCTCGCCCATCAGGACATTGAACACTGCCTGTGTACCGACGATCTGGGAAGAAGGCGTTACTAACGGCGGATAGCCTGCGTCTTTGCGGACTCTCGGCACTTCGAGAAGCACTTCATTCAGCAGTTCTTCCTTGCCTGCCTGTTTGAGCTGAGACAGCAGATTCGAGAGCATACCGCCCGGCACCTGATAAATCAGAGCACCTGCGTCAGTCGCAAGCATTTTCTGGTCAATCAGACCTTCGTCAAGATATTTCTTACGCAGACCCATGAAATATTCACGGATTTCCATCAGAAGCGGCAGATCAAGACCGGTATCGTATTCCGTACCCTGCAAAGCGGCGACCATAGATTCTGTCGGAGCATGAGACGTTCCCAGAGCCAGCGGAGACATTGCCGTATCAATAATATCTGCCCCGGCTTCAATGCCTTTGAGCAGACACATGGAAGCCAGACCGGAAGTATAATGCGTATGCAGATCAATCGGAAGATCGACACTGGCTTTCAGAGCCTTGACGAGTTCTTCTGTCTTATAAGGTGTCAGCAGGGCGGCCATATCTTTGATACAGATCGAATCCGCACCGGCTTCCTGAATTTTCTTGGCATATTCGACATAATATTCTGTTGTGAACACATCGCCTGTCGTGTAGGAAACAGCCACCTGTACTTCCGGCTTTTTGCCGTCACGGGAAGCTTTTTTGGCAGAATTGATTGCTGTCTGCAAATTTCTGATATCATTCAGAGCGTCAAAAATTCTGATGACATCAATCCCGTTTTCCACAGATTTCTGAACAAATTCTTCCAGCACGTCATCTGCATAATGCCGATAGCCGAGCATATTCTGTCCACGGAACAGCATTTGCAGTCTTGCGTCAGGCATTTCACGGCGGAGTGTTCTGAGTCTTTCCCACGGGTCTTCCCCCAGGAAACGCAGACAGGAATCAAACGTTGCACCTCCCCAGCATTCCAGCGAATTGAAACCAACCTGATTCAGTTTCGGCAGAATCGGGAGCATATCTTCAATTCTCATACGTGTTGCCAGCAAAGACTGATGGGCATCACGGAGAACAGTTTCGGTAACTCTTATTTTTTTAGCCATGATTCTCTAAAATCCTTTCCAGATAGAATTTGCTTTCTCAGCCCACAGTTGCGAGAGTATCACCGCTCTGTACGCTGTCGCCTTTCTTGACAACAATACTGGTCACAGAACCGTCACAGGGAGCGACAATATCATTTTCCATCTTCATAGCTTCCAGCACCATGATGACATCACCCTTGGAAACGCTTGCACCCTGAGAAACTTTCACATCCAGAATCGTACCGGGCATAGGAGCCGTTACTTTCTCACCGGCACCCACGGCAGGAGCGGCCGGAGCAGCAGGAGCAGCAGCCGGGGCAGCAGCAGGAGCGGCAGGAGCAGCCGGAACAGCAGCAGGAGCAGCACCCTCGCCGAGTTCTTCCACAGCAACATCATAAGATTTTCCGTTTACAATCACATTGAATTTTTTCATAAATTTACCACCAATCTATAATTCTATAATTTTATCAGGATTTATTTCTGCTTCCCGTCAGAACGGGAAGTTATTATGTTTCTTCGGCAGATTTGTCACACGCTTGCCTTCCAGCATGGACAGAGCCTTGCTGACTGCGTTTCTCAGTTCGGCGGGTGTGATGATCTCATCTACCGTACCGATCTGAGCGGCGGCTTCGGCAGAAGCAACAGTATCGGCATATTCTTTCACGAGTTCCTGACGCTTTTCCTGAAGATTGTCACAGTCTTTCAGCTTGTCATGCCAGAGAAATTCCACAGCGGCTTCCGGCAGAAGCGGAGCAATGCAGGCATTTTCAAACGCATAGGAAAAATCAGCATTACAGCCTTTTCCGGCGAGTGCGACAAACACAGCACCGACAGCATTTCCGGTGACTACGGAAATTTTCGGAGTTGTTGCCTCAGCATAACTGCCGGCCAGACGGGTCAGAGCACGGACAGAACCGGCCGTTTCAGAAGCCTGAGAACCTTCAAAGCCGAGTGTATCAATCAGCGTAATCACAGGAACCGAGAACGCATCGCAGGTTCTGACAAATCTTGCGATCTTGTTGCAGTCATCTGCGGTCAGCTTTATTTCCTTATTGGTTCCTACAATTCCGACTGTCGAGCCTGTCACAGTCGCAAACGCAGTATAAGCAGCACCGGCATACTCTCCGTAAACTTCCAGAAGGCTTTCACCGTCGGCAATACTTTCGACATAAGAAGCGAAATCTGTTCCTGCTGCGACAGACGGCATGTCGTATTCCATGCAGGGTGTGCAGGCCATATTATTCACAGGCAGAATGTTGATCAGCTTTCTTGCCTGAGCGACAGCGGCTTCCGGAGAATCTGCGGTCAGTGCAGAAATACCGTTGGCGGCACAGACATCCGCACTGCTTTGTTCGATATTGGGAGTAAAAAACAGTTCTGCTTCCTGAGACATGATGACAAAATCGGCAGCACAAGCCATTACAGCGGCACTTCCGGCACACACACCGGCGATAATTGAAATCTGCGGTACAACACCGGAAACAGCGGCAGTCTGCTCCATCATCACACTGTAAGCATTCAGAGAAGCGGCACTGCCGTCCATAAATGCACCGTTGGAATCATAGATTCCGACAACGGGAGCACCTGTTTTTGCGGCAAGTCCGTAGAGCTTGCTGATTTTTTCGGCATGAGCCATACCGACCGCACCGTTTTCAATGCTTTTATCCTGTGCGAACGCATAGACCGGATTTCCGTTGACATAGCCGTAAGCAGTAACGACACCTGCGGGAGCGTTTTTCTCTTTCAGATAAGAGCCGATTTCCTGATAAGCACCGTCATCAAACAGAGCTGTCAGCAGTTGTCTTGCGGGACTGTTCAGATTTTTTTCCATTTGCATGATCTTCCTTCCTGACATAAAAATATCATATATATTCATGATACTATTTTTTCTGATTTTTTTCAAGTGTTTGCGGGATTTTCTTTACATTTTTTGCAGTTTTCCATAACTTCTGAAATATTTTCCAGTATTTTATTGTCATTTTTGACAAATCCTAATGTTTTCAGCCTTGCGAATACGGTCTGATCTGCAATTTCAAAGACCGCTTTTTCGATTCCCCGAAGCTGGGCTTTAAACAGCACCGATCTGACAAGACCGTCACAATAATTCCAGTCATTTCCGTCATCAAGGCTATAGATCACGATCCGTTCCGGCTGGTAGGCATAGAGAATCCAGCCTTTGACGGCATTTTCATCATCCAGAGCTTCTGAAAGATGAAGCTCTGCCGGTTCCGGAAGATTCAGATTCTGAATCTGATTCTGATAGGCAGTAAAATTTTTCTGTTCCAGTATTCTGAGCATAAGTTATTCCTTTCCGATGGCATTGCGGATGGCTCTTAATTCGTCCGGTGTCAGGTCACGCCAGGCACCCGGCTTGAGCATTCCGAGCCGGACAGGGCCGACAGAAGTTCTTCTGAGTCTTGCGACCTCAAGGCCGACCGCCTCACACATCCGGCGAATCTGACGATTTCTGCCTTCTTTGATCGTAATCTGCAATACGACTCTGTTCGGCTCGTTATGCAGAACGACAACATTTGCCGGGAGGGTTTTCTTTCCGTCAAGGACGATTCCGGCGGCTATCTGAGCGAGCTGTTCTTCTGTGACCGAGGGTCTGACCGTTACCCGGTAGGTTTTGGAAATATGTCTGCTCGGGTGCATAATATCATTTGCGAATTTTCCGTCATTGGTAAGTAATAACAGACCCTCGGAATTCCGGTCAAGACGGCCGACCGGATAGACACGTTCTTCGACATCTTCCAGCAAATCCATGACACAGCGTCTGTCGAGTTCGTCGGAAACGGTAGTCACATAGCCTCGGGGCTTATTCAGCATGATATACCGGAAATTCTTTTTTCTGGGCATGACGACTTTTTCGCCGTCCACGGTGATGATATCTTTATAAGAGGCCTTGTCGCCCAGTCTGACAGGTCTGCCGTTTTTCCGGACATGACCGGATTCGATCAGCATTTCTGCTCTGCGGCGGGAGCAGTAACCGGCCTCGGCAAGATATTTCTGTATTCTGATTTCTGCCATTTTGATTCTCACTTTCTTGTTATTTTATATTTTTATCTCTTATGCATTTCTGATAATCTTTCTGAGCGTATCAAGAAACTGCATAAATTTGCTTTTTTCAGGGCTGATTTTTGCTTCTGCCGAACCGTCAGCCAGTAACGGGCAGGAGCAGATTTTCTGATCTCTGAAATAATACTCCAGTCTGCCGAGTTCCTCGCCGTCTCTGACAGGAGCACAGGCAAAGGGAGACAATAATATTTTATAGCTGATTTCCGAAACATCCTGATTCACCGTTCCGATGACAACAGGCTGTTCTATCCGGAGTCTGATTTTTTCCTGTGTACTGCCGGCAAGATTCTGAGTAATTTCAGGAATTTCCAGAGTCACCGGGCTGATCTGTGAAAAGCCGTAATCATATAACTGCATATGATCATTCCAGTCATCCCGGTCATTCAGTGTCACACAGATCAGAGTCACGCCGTCACGCTCACAGGCCGAAACCAGACATCGGCCGGCTTCATCCGTGAAACCTGTCTTGACACCGATCACACCGTCATACATGCCCAGGAGCTTATTGGAATTATATAATCTCCGTTCATAGGGCGGATTGCCGAATTTCACAACCGCCGAAGCCTGCGAGCAGATTTCTCTGAAAATCTGATTCTGCAAGGCTTCCCGTGTCAGCAGAGCCATATCAGAAGCCGAAGCTCCGTGGCCTGTGCCTTCGAGTCCGGAGGGGGTGACGAAACAGGTTCTTGTCATGCCGATTTTTTCGGCTCTCTGGTTCATGAGCCTGGCAAAAGCCGGAATACTTCCGGCGACTGCGACTGCCGAAGCATTGGCGGCGTCATTTCCGGATGGCAGAAGCATACCATAGCATAACGCCCTTTTGGTAACAATATCATTTTCCTGCAAGCCCATAGAAGAGCCTTCCACATGAATTGCCTGGTTATTCACCATAAATTCCGTATCCAGATCACCGCTCTCGATTGTCAGGAGCGTAGTCATAATTTTAGTGGTACTGGCCATAGGCAGTTTTTCCTGAGCATTTTTCTCAAACAGAACCCGTCCGGTCGAGGCTTCTATTAAAATACAGGCCTTGGCAGATACGGAAATCTCTGCATGAACAGGCAGTTCCGGAACGGAAACTATCAGCAGTACAGGCAGAATCAGCAAAGTCACACAGTTTTTCAGAACCCGATACATTCGGCATACCTCCGGCATTCAGATTTTTATGACAGAGTATATGCGGACAAAGCCTGTTTTATGAATCAGTTTCCGGGGTTTCGGCTTCTTCCGGGGTTTCTGATTTTTCTGTTTTACGGACTTTTACTTTTTCTTTCTTGTCTTTGGAAAGCATACTTCCGACTTTATCGAGAAGCTCCGGAATTTTATCCATAATTGCCGAGGCACTGTCCCCGCCTTTTTCGGACATCTGTACCATACGGACTTCACCGTGATTCACGACCAGAAAGCCGACGGGCTTCACGCTCATACCGGCACCGGCACCGCCGGCGAAATATTCTTTATTGGTACGGGTCGGCAGATCGGAACCGCCGGAAGCAAATCCGACAGAAATTTTCGAGATCGGAATCACAGTAATCCCCTCTCCGCATGAAATCGGATTGCCGATCATAGTATCTGTATCTACCATACTGCGGATTTTTTCCACACTGACACCGATAAAGCCGTTTACTGCATGTTCACTCATAGTCATAGCTCCTTACTGCGGCTTTGCCGCTGCTTATAATTTTTGACGGATGACAGCTTTTCCGGCCTTTCTTCTGTCCTTGAGATAATACCAGAGAAAGACAAGGGCTGCTCCGATGGTTTTTCCGATCTGGAGTTTTACTCTGCACCGGAATTGATAACTACTCTTATCCTGAATAAAATCATACTGAATTTTAATTTTTTTACGTTTTACATGAATATAATTTCCTGCCTGACTCAGAAGATTCTGCACGGCGGTCTGTATCAGGCCGTAATTTCTGGCACAGACAGCAGCGTCTTCATCAGCAACAAGAATATCTGTTTCGACGGCATACCATGTAACCGCCTTTCCGAGGGCGGTCAGAGCCGGCAGCAAAGCGGCGGCGGCACTTCCGGCCATATCCATCCGGCTGACGAATTTCTGCATTTTTTCCCAGATTTTATCCATCAGCAATTTCTGAGCTTTCTGCTCTGATTTTATTTTCTGATTTTCTGTATTTTTTTCTTTTTTCTGTTTCTTTTCTTTCTCTTTTGTATCTGTATCAGAATCTTTTTTCTTACGGGGAAGAATTTTCAATCCGAGATACCGGACACTCCAGTCAAATTTTTCATCCCAGAAACTCAGCCTGACAGATACGCTTGTCAGACAGAGAATAATTATCAATATTAAAACAGCTGATAAAATAATTAAAAAAATTTTAAATACAGATTTCAGAATACCGAGCATGATCATCATGAAGACACATCCTGTTCTGTCAGTTCTCCGGTGAATTTCTCACCGGAATCGGCCGGATGAGGGTCAGGCAGTTCGGCAAGCGAATGCAGGCCGAACACTCTGAGAAACAAATCTGTTGTCCGGTAGCCGATCGGATGTCCGGGAACATCAATTCTTCCGGCTTCTTCCACAAGGCCTTTATCGGCAAGAGAATTCACTACAGAAGAACTGTCAATGCCTCGCACACGCTCGACAAAGCCCTTGCTGACGGGCTGATTATAGGCAATAATCGTCAGGGTTTCCATTGCCGCATTCGAGAGCGGCTGCATTCGTCTGGATTCCATGGCTGTCCGGATGACCGGAGCAAATTCCTGCCGGACAGCCAGCTGATAGGCATGTTCCAAATGCAGAATCTGCAAAGCGGATTCTGATTCTGCATAACGCTGAATCAATTTCTGCATGAGTTCAGAGACTTCCTGTTCGGAAACGCCGAGAGCCTGTGAAAACCGGGAACTCTCGACCGGTTCACCGGAAGCAAACAGAATTGCTTCTGCCATTGCACAGAGTTTGCTTTCTTCTTCTGTCATACGCTGTCACCGTCCTTTTTCCGGGATTTCTCACATATTGTCAGGCGTGTGTTATCTTCATTGAGGGAAATTCTGCCGAAGCGTGTCAGTTCCAGCACAGCAAGAAAAGTGGCAACTCTGGCAGAACGGTCTGTCACACCGTCATAGAGCGAATCGACAGAAACCGATTTTCCGTCATAGAGCTGTCTTAAAATAAAGACGACTTTGGAGATCACAGAGACTGTTTTTGCCTGTGTGACAGTATCTGTAATTTTATCAGAAAGCAGGCGGCCGTTCATGCGTTCCCTGCCGATCTGAGCGAAGATTTCTGCGAGTCTGTCCGGAGAATGCCGGAGCTGATAAGTCTGCTGAATTTTAGGAAGTTTCAGGGGCTTGCGGACGAAAATATCATCAGCGATAAAACATTCTCTGAGCTGTCTGGCGGCCGCCTGAGCGAGGGCATATTCGATCAGAGACCCCTGTAATTCCTGCCTGGCTTTTTCTGCTTCTTCCGGTTTCGGGAGGAGAGAAACGGTCTTAATCCAGACCAGTCTGGCGGCCATTTCGAGAAATTCTCCGGCAAGTTCAAGATTCTGCTGTCTTGCGGTATCAATATATAATAAATACTGCTCTAATAATTTTGTGATTTCAATATCATGGATATTCAGCTGATGTTTGGAAATCAGGTGCAGAAGCAGATCAAGAGGTCCCTCGAAGACATCTAATTTAAACTTGATTTCTGTCATGGGGCGATCAGTCCCGTCATGAAAAGCAATAATTTAAATACCAGATTGGATAAATACGACAGCGGCACACTCAGAAGCCCTGTTACCATAAGCAGCATGACAACACCGTAAAAATATCTCTGATTTCTCATAAACCAGATGGCAGCATTCGGCGGCAGGAAATATGTCAGGACTCTCGAACCGTCCAGCGGCGGGACGGGAATCATATTAAACACACATAAATTAATATTAATCACTGTAAAATAATAAAACACAGTCCGCAGAATTTCTGTACTGAAAAAGATTCTGAATGCAAACATTCCTGCAAAGGCCGCAAGCAGATTTGACAAAGGTCCTGCAATGGCCGTGATCATCATACCTTTTCTGGGATTCCCGAAATGATTCGGATTCACCGGAACAGGCTTTGCCCAGCCAAAACCGCAGAACAGCAGCAGCAATGCTCCGAACGGGTCGATATGTGCCAGCGGCGAGACTGTCATTCTGCCTTCATTTTTTGCCGTATCATCACCGAGCTTATAAGCCGCCCATGCGTGAGCACATTCATGCAGCGGATTGATCAGCAGAATAATCATCACACGCACCAGATATTCAATAATTTTATCAGCACTCAAAAAAATCAGGCTCCTTTCTGTTCAAATACACTATTCTATTATACTACAAATCACAGAACATTGCAAGCCTATTTTCCATAAAATTTGCGTATAAAAATATTTTTTAAAAAATTTTGAAAAAACTCTTGCTTTTTTTCAGAATCTGTGTTATAATATATCACATAAGTGTTTTCACACGTTTTCATGAATGAAAGGGAGGTGTAGTTCAATGGCAAAATGTGCAGTTTGCGGCAAAGGTGTTACTTTCGGCAATAAGGTTTCTCATTCCCACAGAGCAACAAACAGAACCTGGAAACCGAACGTACAGCGTGTCAAGGCAATTGTAAAGGGTTCTCCCTGTCACATCTATGTATGCTCCAGATGTCTGCGTTCCGGCAAGGTGGAGCGTGCGTAATTCCTACATTGCGAAATGAAAAATGATCAGGAGTCCGGTTATGCACTCCTGATTTTTCATTTTTTTCAGCCCCTTTCCGGCTCTGTAAAAAATATTTTTAAAAATTTATAAAAAACACTTGCTTTTTTTGTGAATTTATGATATAATAGTAATCATCATAAAGCCATGGAATAAATTATTGCTGTTCCATGTGAGTTTTGAAAATATTAATGAGGTGAATATCTTGGCAGAAATTAAACAGAGTCAGCAGCCGATTACCAACCCGGCTCTCGTACAGGCTATGGACGCTATGAAACAGGAACGCAACCAGAAAACAGAAGTGACTTTCGTCAATCATCTGAAAGCTGCCCGTTTCCTCGTTCCGGCGAATATCCAGACAGAACAGCAGGCACAGGCCGACGCAAGCGGCAATATCCAGCTCGTAGACCAGCCCAAAATCAGCTTCGTCCTGTTCAACAACGCAGAGGGTCAGAAATATTTCCCCCTGTTTACCGATATCGGTGAACTCCGCAAATGGCAGGAATCAAACAATCATCAGCTTGCTGCCCTCTCTTACAGAGATTTATGCGAATTCATGAAAAGAAATCCGGAAAATAACATTGCCGGTGCAGTTGTCAATCCGTTCGGTCAGAATATCATGATTCCGGAAGAAAGTCTGCACAAAATTCTGAATACTGAGGCAATTGCTCCCGGTACACAGATTCAGATCGGCACACTCAAAGAAGAACCGACAGAACTTCTGGAAGCTCTCAAGCCGTATCTGGCAGCCAAGCCGGAAATCAAGAAAGCTTATCTGCGTGTGATGAAGCGTGAAGACAAGCCGAACCCGAACTTCCTGCTTGTCGTAGACACTGATGTTTCCGGCGGTGACACTGCCATCAAGGAACTGTTTGACGGCATTGCACAGGTTGCAAAGCCTCATCTGCGTAATGTAGAACTGGCAATTGTTCCGACTGCAAACAAATTCGGTGCAGCCGCACTCCGTGACGCTGTTCCTTTCTATGAAAAAGAAGGCGAAACTTCCGGCATTACCATGACAACCAATCAGGAATAATTTTCAGTAATGAAACAAGAAAAATCCCCTGTCATACGGCAGGGGAATTTTTTTATGCTGTGAATCAGTCCGCTGTTTCGAGGCCTTCTGCTTCAAAAGCCTGTTTCAGATCATGAATCAGATCGTTCTTATCTTCAATGCCGATTGCAACACGATAGAAACCGCCGTGAAATTCTTCCGGATAGAGATACATTCTTTCGTCATCCTCGCCCAGAAATACGATCAGAGAAGCGGCATTCCCCAGAGATACGGCAGATGTGAAAATATTCAGATGTGTCACGACTCTGTTATATAAATCATGTTCACCGTGCAGACCAAAGCTCAGCACACCGCCGAAGCCGTGTTTCATCTGCTTTCTGGCGAGTTCATGACCCTTATGGGATTTCAGACCCGGATAGGCCACGAAGCTGACACAGGGCTGACGTTCGAGCCATTCAGCAACCGCAAGGGCATTGTCGTTATGCACCTGCATTCTGAGCGGAAATGTCGTACAGCCTCTCTGAATCAGCCATGCATTGAACGGGCTGATACAGCCGCCGATGTTGACTTGTGCCTGATAGCGGATTTTCTCCATATCTTCATGAGCACCGATGATCGCACCGCCCATGGAATCGCCGTGACCGTTGATATATTTTGTCAGGCTCTCGACAACGAAATCCACACCGTATTCCACCGGCCTTGTATTATACGGCGATGAGAATGTATTATCCGCAGAAACCAAAATACCATGTTCATGAGCCAGTTTCACAATTGCTTCAATATCGCAGATACAGAGAGTCGGATTGCCGGGTGTCTCGAAATGGATTAATTTTGTATTCGGCCGGATGGCTTTTTTAATTGCTTCCAGATCGGTACAGTCTACGATAGAAGTTTCAATGCCCCACTTGTCATTCCAGAGTTCGTTGAAAATTCTGTAAGTGGCAATATATGTCACAGTTGAGAAAATCACATGATCGCCTTTTTTCAGCTTTGTGAAGAACAGAGCCGACAACGCTGCCACACCGGAAGCAAGTACCACACAGTCCTCACCGCCCTCGAGATTGGCGATTTTCTTTTCCAGCATTCCCTGGTTGACACCGCCGTTTCTGGTATAGATATTTGCTTCGCTGGCAGACCAGTTCATCTGGGAAGCGTCATACGGCAGAAGAAAACTGTTCGCCATATAGACAGCCGGTTCGATCGCACCGGTAGCAGAATCGGCTTCATTTCCGACATGAATTGCCCTTGTCGTAAAGCTGAGATCATCATAATTTTGATTCATTTTGATTCATCATCCTTTCAGAAGATTGTATTTTACAGTACGCATTTTATTATAGCATATTTTGATTCTGTATTTGTGAACAAATTATGAATTTTCAGACAAAATCTTTTTCCGATAAGCAAGAGCGGCCTGTTCCTGTTTGTTTTCTCCAAACTGATAATAGACATGATTTTTTATCTTATCCGGCAGATACTGCTGTCTGACATAGTGATTTTTATACTCATGCGGATATAAATAATTCTGCCCGTGTACTTCTGCTCCCTCGCCGTCAAAATGGCGGTTCTGCAAATGACGTGGGAAATCCAGTGCTCCGTATTTATCCAGATCAGCAAGAGCGGCATCCATAGCCAGATAAGCACTGTTTGATTTCGGAGCAGTCGCAAGCAGAACAATTGCTTCTGCAATGGGGATTCTGGCTTCCGGCAGTCCTAACTGCAAGGCATTATCCACACAGGCTTTGACGACTGGTACAGCCATCGGATAAGCTAACCCGATATCTTCCGAAGCAATGACCAGTAATCTTCTTGTCAGAGACAGCAGATCTCCAGCCTGAATCAGTCTTGCGGCATAATGCAGAGCGGCATTTTCATCACTTCCCCGGATCGACTTCTGCAAAGCGGATAAAATATCATAATGCGAATCGCCGTCACGGTCATATTTCATATTGCTTCTTTGTGTCAGGAGCTGTGCGGTTTCGAGAGAAATATAAAAATAGCCTTCTCCGGTATCTTCGGCAGACAGGGCACAAAGCTCGACGGCATTCATTGCCTTGCGGACATCTCCGCCGCTTCCCTGTGCAATATGATCGGTCACACCGTCTTCCAGAGCAAGATTTTTATCACTGAGTTTTTCAAACGCTCTTTCCACAGCTTTTTTCATTTCTGCAAATTCTACGGGCTTGAATTCAAATACGGTACATCTGCTGATCACGGCATTATAAACAGCAAAATAGGGATTTTCCGTAGTAGAAGCAATCAGTGTGATATCACCGTTTTCGATATAAGACAGCAGACTTTGCTGCTGTTTTTTGTTCAGATACTGAATTTCATCGAGATATAATAAAATTCCGTGCATTCCTGCAAACGTTCCGACTTCGGAAAAAACAGATTTCATATCTGATACTCCTGCCTGAGTCCCGTTCAGGATATGCAGGGTCATATTTGTTTTTTCTGCGATAATGCGGGCGACTGTAGTTTTTCCGATACCGGATGAACCATAAAAAATCATATTGGGAATCTGTCCGCTTTCGATAATTTTTCTCAATGGCTTTCCGGGTGCAAGCAGATGTCTCTGTCCGACAACATCTTCCAGGCTTCTGGGTCTGATCTGTTCAGCTAACGGCATGGTATTTCACTCCCTCTGATTCTGCTTTTTCTCATCAATCTGTTTCTGATACTGTGCCAGCAACTTCATGAGTTCTTCTTTGCTGGAAGTATCTGATTTTTTCCGCACGGTCACAGCCTGAACAGGAGAATAAGAAAAATCTCCGTGCAGAGACTGATAAAAATCAAGATATTCCTGAAGTTTATGTGCCTGATAATATCCGCCGGAATAAGCTTCCTGATTTCCGGCAGAGGCATTCTGCGGAAAACCAAGAGCAACCCGTATTTCCTGTCCGTGTACGGAGAGAATCAGTATTTTTTGAAAAATATGAAAGCTGTTTTCCGTCCGGATACTTTCAATTTCAGAAGCATGAAAATAAATTTCCTGACAAGTCAGAGACTGATAAGAAAAACGGTTAGTACTGCCATCGAATGTGAGTTTCCATCGGGAAGCATACCAGAGCAGAAATGCAGCTGCGGCAAATGCCAGAACGGAAAAGCAGGTAAAAATCTGATACATCACGCTCAGGCCGAATAAAACCAGAACTGTGAGCAAAATAAAAAATTCAGGAGAATATATCCGTACAGTTCCATGCATATATTGAATTGCTTCCCGTCTGAATTTCTTATCCAGCTCGGGATCTCCGATATCCATCAGGCATGTATGCAGATCTTTCTTTTCTGTTTGTTTTTCTCTGTATTCCCGAAAAACGGCTCTGAAATGCTGTTCTTTTTCAAAATCCGTCTGACCGGCATTTTCCGGAACGGAAATTTTTTTCTGTTCCGGTGTTTCTTTTTTCAGAATCACCGGAGAAGCTTCCGGCCGGGAATTTAATTTCGATTCGCTTTCAGGGAAATCCGCTTTCGGAAAGTCGTTCAGAGAAGTTTCCGGAAAACCGGATTTCTTCTCTTTCTCCGGAAGCTGAATCTCCCATGCCTGCAACAGCTCCTGTAATTTTTCAGAATCTTCCTGCTGTTTTTTGTTTTTTCTGAATAGCATGAAACATCTCACCTCTTAAAAATGAAAAGGCGAACCAAGTCCGCCCTCAATCAGAATATCATTTCAAAAATTCATCTCTTAACATGGCATAGAAACAATAAAAACTTTCATCCTGATAAAATTTCTCTGCTTCTGCAACAGCCTGATGTTCGGAAAAAGGCTCATAAGGTTCATAGAAAACCGTTTCATAATCAGTAAGAATTTCAGCCAGATCACCGCCATCCGCCGGCAGAAACCGGCGGATTGACAGTCTTTCTGTTTCAAGATTAAAATTATTCATATAACGGGAATTTATTGCAGATTTCTGTCACACCTGCACGGATTTCATCCGCTTTGTTCTCGAAATCTGTTGCACAGAGATAGATATATTCTGCAATCTTGTCCATTTCTTCCACGCCGAGGCCTCTGGTTGTGACTGCCGGAGTACCGATTCTGATACCGCTGGTGACAAATTTCTTTTCAGGGTCTTTGTGGATTGCATTTTTATTGACTGTGATATAGACTTCATCTAATCTATGCTCCAGTTCCTTTCCGGTAATGCTGAACGGACGCAGATCAACCAGCATGAGATGATTATCTGTACCGCCGGAAACCAGATTAAACCCTCTCTTGAGCAGACCATCAGCAAGAGCCTTGGCATTTTCGACAATCTTTTTCTGATATTCCTTGAATTCCGGTTTCAGAGCTTCACCGAAGCAAACCGCCTTTGCAGCAATGACATGCATTAAAGGGCCGCCCTGTGTGCCGGGGAATACAGCAGAATTGATTTTCTTTGCCAATGCTTCGTCATTGGTGAGAATCAGACCGCCTCTGGGGCCTCTGAGTGTTTTATGAGTCGTAGTCGTCGTAATATCGGCATAAGGCACGGGAGATTCATGCACACCGGCGGCAACCAGTCCGGCAATATGTGCCATATCTACCATTAATAAGGCATTGACAGATTTTGCAATTTCAGATAATCTTTTGAAATCAATCGCTCTCGGATAAGCAGAAGCTCCGGCAACGATCAGTTTCGGCTGATGTTCTTCAGCGAGTTTCTGAACAGTATCATAATTAATTGTTTCTGTTTCGTCATCAAGTCCGTAAGAAACGAAGTTGAAATATTTTCCGGAAATATTGACCGGTGAACCGTGTGTCAGATGACCGCCGTCATCCAGGCTCATACCGAGAACCGTATCACCGGGCTGGAGTACTGCCACATAAACGGCAGTATTTGCCTGTGCTCCGGAATGCGGCTGTACATTGGCATATTTTGCACCGAACAGCTTACATGCTCTGTCAATAGCGATCTGCTCTACAATATCCACGCATTCACAGCCGCCATAATAACGCTTGCCCGGATAGCCTTCTGCATACTTGTTTGTCAGAACGCTGCCCATTGCGGCCATAACAGCCGGAGAAACGATATTTTCGCTGGCGATCAGTTCGAGGTTTCTTTTCTGACGGGCAAGTTCTTTCTGCATACCTGCACCGACTTCGGGGTCAACGCTTTCGACATAGCCGATCGTATCAATTAAATCTTTGTACATGGGGGATAACTCTCCTTTTTTTGAAAAATATTTTTTGCTTACAAAAGCAATTACTTTTATTATACAGGATTCTTCCGGAAATTGCAATAGTTTTATGAAAAACTGTTGAAATATTTTACGATTTCCGGAATATAGGAATTTCCGGAATTTTCTTACGGACTGATATCAATCAGATGAAAATTCAGCGTCAGGATAAATTTCTGACCGTCAATCCGGAATTTCTGAGAATATTCAGATAAGAACAGACTATCCGGAATCTGTATGAAAATTCTGTTCTGATATAATTTTTTCAGGCGTTCGGCTGTAGATTTCAAAACATCCTTTTTTCCGGTATCATGGAGCTACTCCAGTTCGTTGATCTGATCGTAAATATCCTGCATTCTGAGGTCTGTTTCAGAGATAATTTCAGCACAGTCCTGCAATTCTTTCTTGAGCGATTCTGATACAACAGATTTTGTTTTATAATGCAGCTGATGTTCCAGACTTGCCCAGAAATCCATAGCAATCGTCCTGATCTGGATTTCGACAGGCACTTTCTTTTTCTGTGTTGCCAGATAGACGGGTACTCTCAGAATCACATGCAGACTTCTGTAGCCGCTTGGTTTGGGATTCTTGATATAATCTTTCACTTTGACGATTTCATATTCTTCCTGCATATTCAGCAGTTCGGCAATGGCATAAATATCATCCAGATAATAGCAGACCACACGGATTCCGGCAATATCCATCAGATTTTTCTGAGCAGATTTTGCAGAAAGCTCCAGATTTTTTTTCTGTAGTTTGCCGACAATGCTCTGCGGCGATTTGATACGGCTTTCAATGCTGTGAATCGGATTTCTCTGAAATTTCACGCTGAATTCAGAGTCATAGATATTCAGCTGTGTCTTGACAAGTTCGGCGGCAGATGTGTATAAATGTTCCAGTTCTATAAATTCATGAAAGACAGTCACAATTTGTTCCTGCTGGGCAGGAGAAATCTGTACTACAGTATCCAGCATGAATTGTTCTTCATCCATAAAAAGTACACCTCATTTCGATTATCATACTTGTTCAGGTTCATGATTGGTTTCCGCAGGACTTTTATCCTGTATCTTATTATAGCATATTTACACAAAAAAAGCAAGTGATTTTGAGTATTTTTCACATGTTTTTTTCACATAAAAAACCGGAGATTTCTCTCCGGCTTTGCGAAATTTCGATTTTTCATCAGGATTTTTTGAATCTCTGCAAATTTTCGATCAGATTTTCTTTCTGCTGTTCCTGCTTCCTGCAGAGTGTCCGGTTTTTATCAAGAATGACTTCCTGCATATCGGACAGATCATCCAGAAGCCATTCCGGACATCTTCTCTGTACTGCATAGGATAAGCTTCTGAATTCACGGTTCAGAGAAGCGTGCCAGCGGATATAAAATCTGTAAAGAACTTTATTCGCTCTGCGGAATGCCAGTGCAGAAAGCACAATATCCAGAGCCATAATGACTGCAAGACTGACAGCAATAAAATGCAGAATCCGGGGATTGGTTTTATCAAACATCGCCAATATAGACGGTTCGATAAATTTGCTGATCGTTGTGCAGGCTGTTCCGAAGAACAGGAAACCAAGCAGGCAGACTCTGCCCTGAATCTGGAAGGCCATACCGGTATAATCCCATAATTTCATGCTGAAAATATTTTCCAGCACGCAGGCCGCTGTATATTCCACAGCAATGCACAGCACCGCAGAGAAGAAAAACAGCTTCACCGGATTTTCAATATATAATCCGAGCAGAATTCCGAAACATGCTCCGCCGCCGTATACCGGACAATAAGGCCCCAGCAACGAACCTCTGTTCAGGAAATGGCCGCTTTCCCATAATGAACAGATTGTTGTCTCGAATACCCAGCCGGCAAAGCTGAACAGCATAAAATTCAAAAACAAATACTCCAGTGTCATTGTCGCACCCACACCTTTCCAAATGTTTCCGTCAGGGCACAGAGTTTATCTGCGAGGCATACCATCCAGGCTTCCCGGCTTTTCGGGGGCAGAACGGTCAGCGGAAACATGTGATGAAGAATAATATCTTCTTCTTTTTCAGTTAACTGATAATCTTTTTTTGCATTGTGCAGGGCAAGTGTCGGATGATAGACTGCATGTGCCGGATGACAGGTCTGTCTGTTATGCCAGTCGTATAAAAAATAATCATGCAGAAGTGCCCCTGTAATCAATTCATCAAAATCGGCATCAATATGCAGCTGCCGGAACAGCATACAGCTGACATAGGCTACATTGGCACAGTGTTCAAATACCGAACAGTCTCCGTGCTGACAGTAACGCTTTGTCATATGAATTCTTCCGGACTGTTCCAGTTTTTTTGCTTTCTGACGGATTGCCGCAAGTACTTCCTGTCTTGCGGTCAGCCGCACATCAGACCGAACTGCTGTAACTCCCTGTTTCATAGAAAATCATTCCCTTCTCTTTCTCATGCGTAATGCGGTTTACAGAAAACCGCTTGACTTTTCCCCATATGAGTATTATAATATAATTGACTGAATAAATCAATTGCCAATATTCAATAATATGATGATTATTCTACATTTTAACTGAAAGTGAGCATTAAAACCATGGACAGAAGAGTACAAAAGACCCGTTCTGCAATTCAACAGGCTTATCTTTCTCTGCTGATGGAGAAAAAAAGCATGAAAATGACTGTGACAGAACTCGCCAGACGGGCAAACATTGACAGAAAAACATTCTATCTGCATTATGATACAACAGATGATGTGATGAGAGATTATAACAAACAGCTCATCACCCGTCTGCTGACGCTGCTGAATCAGCAGGATTTTTTCAATCAGACTTTCAATACCGTCAGTTTATATTCTGCACTGAATCAGATTATCAGCGAAAATCTTGAATTTTTCAAGCATATCGCCTCTGTGGATTATTATGACTCGTTCTGGGAACAGAGCAAAGAAGCCCTGACAGCAGGCATATGCAGCATGTACCGTGAAAAAATAGTCGTCAATGAAGATGTCATGCATTTATACAGCCGGTTCGCCTTAGCCGGAACCCTGGAAATCTATCGGGAATGGCTCAAGGGCAATCTGCCGTTCTCGATGGAAGAACTCGGCAGACTCACCAGCGAAGTCGCTTTCCGGGGATTCTCCCCTGCTCTGAAATCCGGCAAAAAATTACAGGAGGATTGAAATTATGCAGTATCAGGTCTTTATTTTTGATCTCGACGGAACGATTTTAAATACACTCGAAGATTTATATCTGAGTGTGAATGCCGCTCTGAAACAGTCCGGCTTTCCGGAACGGAGTCTTGAAGAAGTCCGGCAGTTTGTCGGAAACGGTATCCGGAAACTGATCGAACGTGCTGTGCCGTTCGGTACGCTGGAAACACAGATCAGTCAGGTACATCAGGATTTTACAGAGCATTATAAAATTCACTGTGCCGATCATACCAAACCATATGATCATATTCCGGAAGTATTGCAGAAAATCCGATCTGCCGGAATGAAAACAGCGGTTGTCTCCAATAAGGCAGATTATGCCGTACAGATTCTCTGTAAAGACTATTTTCCTGATCTGTTCGATGCGGTCGCCGGAGAACGTGAGGGAATCCGGAAAAAACCTGCTCCGGATTCTGTGCAGGCAGTTCTAAATGCTCTGCATTTAACTCCGGAACAGGCTGTTTATATCGGGGATTCTGACGTGGATATTGAAACGGCTGAAAATTCCGGAATGCCCTGTATCAGCGTGGAATGGGGCTTCCGTGACAGGGAATTCCTGATTCAGCACGGAGCTGGAAAAATTATTTCAAATCCGGAAGAACTTCTGGAATTAATCCAGCAATAATTTATCTGCAATTTCTTCGATTGATTCAAAGCCGATCTTCTCAAGCTTATAATTTGTCAGCATGATCTGTAATTCATATAATTCCTGATCAATCGCATAGCGAATCAGCTCATCAATATTTTCTTTCTGAATGATACCGGCTTCTATGACTTTCCGGACGGTTTCGGTTTCATGTTCTTCGATCAGAGTCTTGACATCTTCTGTCAGGTTTTTTCTGAAATATTTCAGAATTCTCTCATCATCAGGCGTATTCCGGAACAGTTGCAATAAAATGCGGATTTTCTCAAGAGCCGGATTCCGTGTGAAATTGCTGTCAAATATATAATACTTAATTGCATTCAGACAAGTCTGGAGATTGACTTTCATCTGATGTCCGAACGGTCTGGCGGCCGGAACATGATGATCAAATCTGATATTATGATAAATAAATTCATAAGAATTCTGTTCATCTGCAATTGTATTATACAGAGATTTTATACTGTCCGGCAGATGAATTTCTTTCAGAGATCTGCATTGCAGAAAAGCCGCCGGCTCTATTGATTCTATTCCCTCCGGAATCACGAGTTCTGTCAGATTTCCGCAATAAGCTAAGAACGAATGCGGAATATATCTCATATTCTTTGAAAGTGTCATTTTTCTGAGATTAAAACAGCCTTCAAATACGCCCTCGCCGATTTTCTGCAATGTATCCGGAATGGTCACTTCTTCCAATCCGGTATTCTGAAACGCATCGTCCTCAATTTTTTCGAGTCTTCTCGGAAACTGAATTTCTTTTAAACTTCTGCATCCGCAGAATGCTCCCTCGCCGATATCCGCAAGATATGGAGGGAGATTAATTTTTTCTAAATTTTTACAGTTCAGAAATGCACGGGCATAGATATGCACAACTTCCTCCGGAAGTTCAATACTTCGGACAGAAGCACACCCTGTAAAGGCATGTTTTCCGATATAGATGACATCATCCGGAACAATGACATGTTTTTCCCTGCCAGTATATTTTGTGAGCACCCCTCTGTGATCAATTTCAAAACCGTTCATGCTGTTCACCTGCCCGTTTTATAATGCAAATTTCCGGCTGATGACAGATTCAATTTCTTCATAGCTCAGATGATGATATTTATAATCCGTCAGCATCAAGACAATTTCAGAGGCTTTTACTGCAATGGCATAATGCAGGCAGGCATCAATATTTTCTTTATCTACTAATATGCCATATTCTAAAATTTTATAAATCAGATCCGTTTCTTTTCTGTCTATTAATTTATTGAATTTATGAAAAAAATCCTGTTTCAGAAAACGGATTAATTTTTTATCTTCCGGGTACTGACAATAGAGCTGAAAAGCGATATAAGCCTTTTCCGGTTCGGAAATCCAGCCGCAGTCATCTGTATCATGCGTATTAATCAGCCGGATACAGCTCCGCAGACTTCTGTCAGCCTCGAAACTGATATTCTGATAGCTGACCGATCTGATACTTGCATAACCGTCAAATACAGAAGGCGACATTTCCACCTGCGGCGGAATCTCAATTTTTTTCAGTCCGCAGCAGCTGAATGCTTTTTCCTGAATTTTTATAACACTGTCCGGAATATGAATTTCACTCAGACTGTAACAGGATTCAAACAGGCCATAAGGAATTTCTGTCAGTCCATCCGGCAGGTTGATATTTCTTAACTGACTGCATTTCCGGAACGCTTCCCGGCCGATGACTTTCAGATTTTCCGGAAGCTGGATTTTCACTAAAGATTTGCAATGACAAAATGCAAATTTTCCGATTTCTGTGACACTTTCAGGGAGAACCACTTCTTTCAGGTTCGGACAGAAATCATCTTCATGCTCTGCATGGCCGAATGCAAAGGCTCCTATTTTTTTCACACCGTCCGGAATGACAATTTTTTCCGCACTGCCGATATATTTTTTCAATACATCATTCTGAATCCCAATCACAGACATCCCCCCGAATCTATAATAAAATAACTATAAGTCTATTTTATCATATTTGTCACAGCTTGTCAAGAAGGCAGCACTTTTTTCAGAACAGATTTGCAGCCACTGACATTGTTTGCAGACAGCAGAAAGTCTCCCCTTTCTCAGAATATTCAGAAACACAAGATTCTGAAATTCTTTCCAGAGGAGAATATGATTTTCCTGAAGTCCGCAGAAATGCAGAACTGTTTTATCATAGCACAGTACTTTCTGACTGCTGATACAGATCCGGTTCTGATTATGCGGGCAGGCAGAACAAATAGAATCTGTATGCAGAACAAGCCGGATTTCCGGATTATCAGTATTTAAATATCTGATCTTATCCGTCATATTTTTAATAAAATCAGAGCTATAGCCCTTTCCCTCAAAAAATGCAATACATAAGCCGTGATGGGGTCTCAGCTCAAAACTTGACATATTTTCTTAATCTGTCAGAAAGGATTACAGCAAGAGCTAATTTCAGGACATTCGAGCCTAAGAACGGAGTCACGCACCAGCTCAGAGCCGTTGCCAAATCCACAGCTTCTACCTGTTTTGCATAGACATACATAAACCATGCTGTGCCGAATACATAGCAGAGTACCGTGCCGAGAACCAGAGCCGTCAGCCGCATCCATAATTTCTCATGATTCGGAAATTTTTCAAAAACCCAGTATACAGCCGCATTTGCCAAGAATCCTAAAATATAGCCGCCTGTTGTGCCTAAGATCACACCTAGACCGCCGGAGAATCCTGCAAATACCGGAACCCCTGCCGCTCCGAGCAGAATATATACCAGTACAGAATAAAAACCTCTCTTACCGCCCAGGCATTCCAGAGCACAGTAAATTGCAAATGTCTGGAGGGTAAACGGCACGGCGGTCGGAATCGAAATCCATGAGCAGACGGCAATCAAGGCCGCAAACATGGCCGTAAATGCCAGATCTTTCGCACTCCATACGGGTTTGACCGGAGGCTTCTCCGGAACAGTAACAGTTGCTTGTGACATAAATCAAAAACCTCTTTTCTGAAATCTTCATGCATGATAATTCTATTATAGCATACTATTTCTGATTTGTCAACTATATTTTTCTATCAGGTTAACAATCGGAAAATAATCCGGAAAAGCCCTTGACAAATTTCTGATTCTATGTTATAGTTAAAGATACAAGTACAATTGTTTTTTGTACACGGACGATTTGACACTTGGGAGGTCTTTGATGTGGAACATCAGCTGATTGTAGTAGATGCATCGGTTCTGCCTGATGTAATTAATAAAGTACTGGAAGTCAAGAAGCTGTTAGCCAATAAAGAAGAAAAAAGCTCTGCGGCGGCCTGTAAGCGTGTCGGTATCTCCAGAAGCGCATATTATAAATACAAAGACTGCGTTTTCTCTTATGAAGATAAGCTGACACAGAGAATCATGAATCTTCATGCAGTACTCCGTGACGAAGCCGGTGTGCTCTCCAGTGTTCTGTCTGCGCTTTATGACTTAGAAGCGAATATCCTGACCGTGAATCAGAATATCCCCATTGACGGCGTAGCCGCTGTGACATTCTCGATACGGCTCGGAAACGGCTCATATTCGCCTGTTTCATTACAGGAACATCTGATGCAGGTGGACGGCGTTGTTGATGTCAAGATTCTGTCAGGAGAATAACAATCAAGATTGCAACAGGAGGAAATTTTACAAATGGAAAAATTAGCAGTACTGGGCTGCGGTGTTGTCGGCTCCGGCGTAGTGGAATTATTCGAGAAAAATAAACAGCTGATCTGGAAAAGATGCGGAAAACAAGTCGAAATGGGCTATATTCTGGATCTTCGTGATTTTCCTGACAGACCTTATGCAGACAAGCTTGTCAAGGATATTTCTGTGATTCTGAATGACCCTGATGTGACAGTTGTCGCTGAATGCATGGGCGGTATTGACCCTGCTTTCGATTTTGTCAAGTCTTGTCTCGAAGCCGGAAAAAGTGTCGCAACTTCCAATAAAGAATTAGTTGCTGCCAAAGGTGATATTTTACTGAAAAAGGCAAAAGAACATAACTGTAATTTCTTCTTTGAAGCCAGTGTCGGCGGAGCGATTCCGATTATCCGGCCTCTGCATAAATGCCTTGCGGCAAATGAATTTTCTGCAATCGCCGGTATTCTGAACGGTACAACCAATTTTATTTTAAATAAAATGATCAAAGAAAATATGGATTTCTCTGCGGCCCTGTCACTTGCTCAGGAAAAAGGCTATGCGGAAAAAGACCCGACTGCGGATGTAGAAGGCTATGATGCCTGCCGTAAGATCTGCATTCTGTCATCTCTGGCATTCGGCAAGCATGTCTATCCGGAATCTGTTTATACAAAGGGAATCCGTGAAGTCGAACTCAAAGATACAAAATTCTGCGGTCAGCTGGGCTATGCGATCAAGCTGATTGCAAGAGTGCAGAAGCTCGGAAACGGTAAAATTCTGCCTGCTGTTATGCCGATGGCTGTCGAAGAAGATAATTTGTTATCACAGGTCAACGGTGTGTATAATGCCGTGATGGTTCGTGGTGACGGTATCGGCAAAGCTATGTTCTATGGCCGTGGTGCCGGTAAATTCCCGACAGCAAGTGCTGTCCTCGGTGATATGATCGAAGAACTTCAGCTTGATCATACCATTCCGTCACAGACATGGGAAAATGTCCATGATCATGATTTTATTGAAAATTTCGCTTCTTTCTCTGCAAAGTACTATTTCCGGACAAGTTCCGCCGATGTGGATGTTCTGAATGAAGTCTTCGGACAGATTCAGGAAAAGACAATTTCTACTGACGAAGGCGAAACTGTCTTCCTGACGGAAAATGCTCTGAACGAACTGGAATTAGACAAGGCTGTCAAGGCTCTGGCACAGAAAAATATTCAGGTACTGGCACAGTATCCGGTTCTGGAATCTTAAAGAAAAGCATACAGATTATTTCATATCATCCAAAGCAGGGCTGATTTTAGTCCTGCTTTTGTCATAAGTTACAAAATTCAAAAACACTATTGACATTTCTGCCTAAAAATAGTAAACTTATTATGACAATTCTTTTCTGATGACTATACATTCAGGGGAATTATTTTTATAACATAAAAATCAGAAAAGAGGTGATTCTATGAAAACTTCCAAATTGCAGGAGCTTCTGCTCGGTACCATGCCCCAATGGCATTACTGGATTGACAAGCCTTTTAAAACACTCTTAGATGACAGTGTCAGCCTCAGTATGTATTACTGCATTCAGATTCTGATCGAACACGGTGAAAGCCTCACCATGAGCGAACTCGCCCGCTTTACACACAGCCCCAAACAGCAGATCACAAAAACTGTCGACCGTCTGACAGAATGCAATTTCGCTGAACGTATCTCAGACCCGAGCGACAGAAGAATCGTCCGGCTGAAACTCACTCAGCAGGGCAGAGATTATGTTTCTCACTTTCTGACGGAAAAAGCCGGATATTATCAGAATCTGTTCGATGAAATGCCCCCGAAAGAACGTGAGGAGTTTTATCATGCTCTGCAAACGCTGCACAGGTGCTTCTGCAATATGCACAAAAGAAAAATCAATCCGAAAAAAACCGGAAAAGATCAGACAAAATCTTAACACAGAAAGGACGGATGTGAATGCATATCCTGAAACGACTGCTTGCCTGTCTGCGTGAATACAAGTCAACTACGATTCTGACGATGGTTTTCATGCTCGGTGAAGCAGTATTAGAAACATTTCTGCCGTTTCTCACAGCGAATCTGGTAAATCAGATTCAGTCACAGGCGGCAATCAATGATGTACTGAGAACGGGCATTCTCCTGACAATCATGGCGATCTTCTCCATGATGTGCGGCGGAACGGCCGGATTTACGGCCTCCAAAGCTGCAACGGGACTCTCTAAGAATCTGCGTCATGACATGTTCGAGAGAGTACAGACATATTCTTTTGAGAATATCGACAAATTTTCTTCTTCGTCGCTTGTTACCAGAATGACAACGGATATTACAAATTTACAGATGGCTTTCATGATGATGATCCGTATGGGTCTGAGAAGTCCGCTGATGTTTATTTTCTCTGTAGTTATGGCATTTATTATGGGCGGTAAATTAGCAATGGCTTTTGTTGTGGTCATTCCTGTACTGTTTGTCGGTCTGCTGCTGATCGGTAAAAATGCAATGCCGGCATTCCGGAGAGTATTCAAGAAATATGATAAGCTCAATGAATCCATCGAAGAAAATGTCCGTGCCATGCGTGTTGTGAAAGGCTTCTCCCGTGAGGAATACGAAAAGAAGAAATTCGACACGGCTGCCGAAGACATCCGGAAAGATTTCACCAGGGCAGAACAGATTATTGCTCTGAATACACCTCTGATGCAGATCTGCATGTATTTCGATATGGTATTTATTCTTCTGGTCGGCTCGAAAATGGCTATTATTGATCATTCTGTCGATATTGGTCAGATTTCAGCCATGATTACTTACGGTGTCCAGATTCTGATGTCTCTGATGTTCCTGTCTATGATCTATGTCATGGTTACAATGTCCGCAGAATCTGCAAAGCGTATCTATGAAGTGCTCGAAGAAGAACCGACTCTCGAAAATCCGGAACAGGCTTTGGAACTGGTTTCAGATGGCTCTGTCGATTTCGAGAATGTCAGTTTCAAATATTCTGCACAGGCACAGAAATTCGCACTGGCTGATATTAATCTGCATATTGATTCCGGTCAGACGATCGGTATTATCGGCGGTACGGGTTCGAGCAAATCGACTCTTGTCCAGCTGATTCCCAGATTATATGATGTCACTGAAGGTTCTGTCAAAGTCGGCGGTGTGGATGTCCGGAATTATGATCTTGAAGTTCTGCGTGATTCGGTTGCTATGGTACTCCAGAAAAATGTCTTGTTCTCCGGCAGTATCAAAGATAATCTGAAATGGGGCAATCCTGAGGCAACTGACGAGGAAATTCAAGAGGCCTGCCGTCTGGCTCAGGCAGATGAATTTATTCAGACGTTTCCTGACGGCTATGATACACATATCGAACAGGGCGGTACAAACGTTTCCGGCGGTCAGAAACAAAGACTCTGTATTGCAAGAGCCTTGCTGAAAAAGCCGAAAATCTTAATCTTAGATGACTCTACCAGTGCAGTCGATACCAAAACAGATGCCTTAATCCGGCAGGGATTCAAAGAATTTATTCCGGAAACAACTAAAATTATCATTGCTCAGAGAATCGCTTCCGTACAGGAGGCCGACCAGATTATTGTTCTTGATAACGGCTCTGTCAGTGCAATCGGCACACATGAGAAATTATTAAGAACTAACCAGATTTACAGAGAAGTCTACGAACAGCAGACAAACGGAGGTGAAAAATAATGCCAAAACCTGTCTATAGTAAAAAACCAAACAAAGATGTCTTCCCTCGCCTGATGAAGATGCTGTTTGAATTCTATCCTAAATTAGTGCCAATCACAATTGTATGTATTATTTTCTCTTCTGTTGCTTCTTCCATTCCGGATATGTATATCCAGAAAGTGATTAAAATTATCGTAGAAGCTCTCGAAAGCGGCTGGGACTGGAGCAAGGCCAGTGAACAGATTCTCCCTATGATGATGTTCCTGATTGTTCTGTATCTGATTTCAACCGTGGCAATTACTGTCTATTCTCAGATGATGGCTGTCATCACACAAGGCTTCCTGAATAAAATGCGTCAGGCTATGTTCAAGAAAATGCAGAATCTGCCTGTCAGATATTTCGATACACATAAGCACGGCGATATTATGAGTTATTATACAAATGATATTGATGCTCTCCGTCAGCTGATTTCTCAGGGTCTGCCGACACTGTTAAGAGCCGGTACGGTCGTGATCGCTGTATTTTTCATTATGATGTATTACAGCTTCTGGCTCACACTTCTGACAATTCTGGGTGTTATTGCTATGATGTTAGTTTCCAAAAGCATGGGCGGCGGCAGTGCAAAATACTTCATCCGTCAGCAGAAATCCCTCGGCAATGCCGAAGGCTATATCCAGGAAACTATGAACGGCCAGAAAGTCGTTAAAGTTTTCAATCATGAAAAAACCTGTCAGGAAGAATTTGATGAAATTAACGAACAGCTCTTCCAGGACAGCTACCGTGCCAATGCCTATGCCAATACATTAGGGCCTATTGTTATGAATATCGGCAATATTCTTTATGTACTGGTTGCCGTTATCGGCGGTGTACTGGTGCTGAATCATGTGAAAAATTACAGTTTTTCCGGTGCGGTTCTGGATGTCAGCATTGTAGTCGCTTTCCTGAATATGACCAAACAGTTCACAGGCAATGTCAATCAGGTAGCACAGCAGATCAATGCCGTTGTTATGGCCTTAGCCGGTGCCGAAAGAATTTTCAACATGATGGACGAAGAACCCGAAACAGATGAAGGCTATGTAAAACTTGTCAATGCCGAAATCTCCGCAGACGGTCAGGTCAAGGAAACCAAAAAACATACCGGCCACTGGGCCTGGAAACATCCGCATAAAGCCGAAGGCACTGTAACTTATACACCCTTGCAGGGTGATGTCCGCATGGTGGATGTCGATTTTGCCTATGAAGAAGGAAAAACCGTTCTGCATGATGTCTCTGTCTATGCAAAACCCGGTCAGAAAATTGCCTTTGTCGGTGCAACCGGTGCAGGCAAAACAACAATCACAAATCTGATCAACAGATTCTATGATATTGCTGACGGTAAAATCCGCTATGACGGTATTAATATCAATAAAATCCGGAAATCTGATCTAAGACGTTCTCTCGGCTTGGTATTGCAGGAAACCAATCTGTTCACAGGCACTGTCATGGATAATATCCGCTACGGTAAACTTGATGCTACTGATGAAGAATGCATTACTGCTGCCAGACTCGCCGGAGCAGATGATTTTATCACCCGTCTGCCGGACGGCTATCAGACAGAGCTTACCGGAAATGGTGCCAATCTGTCACAAGGTCAGAGACAACTGATCGCCATTGCAAGAGCTGCTGTTGCTGATCCGCCTGTTATGATTCTTGATGAAGCAACTTCTTCTATTGATACCCGTACAGAAGCAATTGTTTCTGCCGGTATGGATAAACTAATGCATGGCAGAACTGTTTTCGTCATCGCTCACAGATTATCAACTGTCCGGAATTCTGATTTAATTATGGTTCTCGATCACGGAAAAGTCATCGAAAAAGGCAGTCATGATGAATTAATCGCTCAGAAAGGGCATTATTATCAGCTTTATACCGGTGCATTTGAACTGGAATAATCAATGATTAAAAATCTGTCCGGCTGTTACCGGACAGATTTCTGTTATACAGGAGTATGATTATGCAAGAAAAAGTAATTACTATTCATAACTGGTGGGACGGGCCTCTGACAGGCCTTGCCTATTATCATAATATCTTATGTATCTATGAAAGAATTTTTTGATGAAATTCAGAATGACTATCTGGATGAATATTATCTCACCCCTGTCAATGATTCTGAACAAGCCGAAATCATGATGGAATGGAACGCCTGGTGTCAGGCCGTTTCTGACGGAAATCCGGATTTATTCTATCAGACTCATACAGAAAAAGATATGCTCAGACAGATTCTCTCTCAGTCTGATACCAAAAGAAAATATCGGAAAAAAGCCAGATTTCAAGGGAGCTTCAACCCCGGCTGTCTTCCTGTTGATTATACTGTAATATGGTCTGATTAAAAATTATCCGCACACGGAAAAGCTGTACGGCATATACTGATATTAATAAACTTAAAGAGGTGTATGCTGTCATGCTGTTTACGCTCCTGAATCATATGTTTTTCTGGATTCTTCATGCCGATACTCCCAATGCTTTTCCGAAACCATTGTCATCAAAAGAAGAACTCGCCTGTTTTGAAGCCATGGAATCCGGCGATTCCAAAGCCCGTCATAAGCTGATTGAACATAATCTCCGGTTAGTCGCCCATATCGTCAGAAAATACCGTGGAAGCGAAGAACAGGAAGAATTGATCTCTATCGGCACTTTCGGATTAATCAAGGCCGTCGATACGTTTGATTATCATAAAAATACCAGATTTTCTACATATGCCTCGAAGTGCGTGGAGAACGAAATTTTAATGCATTTCCGGGCACAGAAAAAACATCTCTCTGATCTGCATATGAATGAACCCACAATGACCGATAAAGACGGAAATACACTCACCCTTATGGATACGCTTGAAGACGGCTCCAATCTGGAAGATCAGGTAGAATATTCCATACACGCCAAGCAGTTATATGATTTTCTGAAACAGTGCTTAGATGCCCGTGAATTGGAAATTATGATTCATCGCTATGGATTATATCAGCATATTCCTCTGACACAGAAAGAAGTTGCCGAAAAACTGCATATCTCCCGTTCCTATGTTTCGAGATTAGAGAAAAAAGCTCTGAAAAAACTCAGAGATAAATACGATACGACTCCGTTCAGATAAAAGCAGGGAAATCCGTAAGGACTTCCCTGCTTATCTGCAATCAATATAATAAGCAATCTGATTTTCATCACACCAGAGCTTGATTTTCTCAAGCTGATAACTCTGCTCGAAATCTTCAAAACAAGGCCAGTAAGGATGATTTTCATAAAGATTCCAGAACTCTGCTGAACATTCAGAATCTGATAATCTTGCAAAATGCTCTCTTAATCGTCTGTGATTGAGAGTATTGATATAGGCTCTCTGTGCCTCTGGTGTCGGTACGGATGGAAATTCAAGCAGATACTCCGGAAGATTCGATTCTGAATTTCTATGAAATTCATATGTATAGGGGTCAAATAAAATTTCTCCCTCCGGAGCATAAGCTTTCCGGATGGTATCGGCATCCAGTTTCAGAATCATCATATCACTCCTCAGCGATAGCCATAAATAATAATATCCCGATTTTCTCTTTCAAACGGAATATGTGCGTTTTCGAGTTCCTGAATCAATTCTCTTGTTTCATCGAAGATTTCGAGATTCTCGACAAGTATTCCGCCGTGATTGACGGCATATTTCGGAGTGATTCTGACATATTCGATTTCATAGAATCTGTAATCATGAAAGCATTCTCCGCACCAGCACTGAGGCGAATTCGGAAGATGCCGGAACGGCTGAATATCATCCCTGTCAGGCGAATCGGATAATAATTTATAGACATAAGGCGGTCTGAAAGGCAGTTTCTCATTGATGACTTTCAGTAATTTATACCATTTTGTATTGTTCATATAACTTGTCAGATTCCGCTCCTGAACGATCTGAAAAGCCTGTTTTCTGAGCGTTTTTTTGTTCCGGTATTTTCCGGCCTGAATATCTCTGTTCAGATTCCGGACGTAAGCTAATAGTTTTGTTTTGGAATAACAGTATACTGTCAGCAGAGAAGTATGTTCTTTATAGAGCATGACATAATATGGCGTATATTTGTAAGCTCTTACTGTCAGGCAGATTCCGGCCGGATATTCCACATGAAGAACAGCACCCAGAACAGGCTGTACTTCTCCCCTGCCGAAATCAATTCCGGAAAAATCCTGAAATGTGACTGTTTCTTTCATATAGTTCATCCCCCTGTCCGTTCAGACAAATATTTCCACATAACAATCCAGAAAATGAAAGCATAATTCTGTGGATTGATTAACATCAATAAAAGTTTATCAATAGGATTTTTTATTGTAATCAGCCAGTATGCAGATGTGATGACAGCCGGAAGGAGCATCACTGCATGTAAAGGGATAGGAATACCAAACCGACTTACCACAACCAGCCAAAGAATAAAGACAAGAACAGAAAGCACAATTTTCGGAAAATATAAAGTCAAATCAGCTTTGTATCTTAGAATCAGCACTTGTACCATGATTCCTATGAAAATGCCTGCAATTCCTTCAATCAGAAACAATGGGAAACGTCCCCACCACCATATTAAAAAAAGATGCGGAAAAATCACCAGTATGAATGGATAAAAAAGATTTCTGTTTTTTATCAAACTTATATTCATATTGATTCACTCCTATACTTTACAATCATCATAATAAGGGAGGCCCTGACGGGCCGAATGCGGTACCGATGAGAAGTGCAATCACAATCAAAACCGCATAATTCAGCGGATTGACGAAAAATAAAATTTTCCTGTCAATAGAATTTTCTGCAAGTGTCACCCAGAAGCCAAACAGCACAATCGTCCCCAGAATTCCACCCATAATATTGCCTTCAAAAAAATATTGATTGCCTATCACACCGCCAACCAGTATGAAAGCGACAGCTATTAGGATGGCAATTATCATTTTCTTGAAATACTTTGTCAAATCTGCCTGATGTTTCCGGATCAGTTTCAAAGCATAGAAACCGCCCGAAATTCCGATAACTGTTTCAATCAAAAGCGGAAACAGATATGAAAGCATTTTTTCATCAATATCATATATCCAATATATGAAAAGTAATGTATGCGGTACAATAACAAGGAATATCGGAAATAATAAATTTCTGTTTTTCATTCCCGTTCGCACATGGCCATGACGATTTCAGCGACTCTCTTAGCAGCTAAGACTTCAAATTCATCAAAGCTCATAGCACCATCATCATCAGCTAAGTCTGAAATGCATCTTACACTGACGAACGGAATCTGATTTCTCCAGGCGGTCTGACCGACAGAAGCCGTTTCCATATCGACTGCATAGGGATTATATTTCTCGATCAGATTTTTCTTGATTTCACTGTCTGTAATAAAGGCATCTCCGGAAACGATTTTTCCGGCATGAGAGACAATCTGCATTTCATCGCATACGGATTTTGCAAGTTTCTGCAATTCTTCATCGGCCTCGAATTCCGCATGATACGGCGGATAATCAGCTAAAAAATGGGCATCCAGATCATGAGGGAGAACGCTGGTAGAGATCACGATTTCAAGCACTTTGATTCCGGCTTTCATACCGCCGGCGATTCCGGTATTGATAATTTGATCTGCTTTGAATACATCAATCAGAATCTGTGTGCAGACAGCTGCATTGACTTTACCGATTCCACAGCAGACCGTTACAATTTTATTTGCTCCGTGCATACTCTCATGGAATTCATAGCCTGCTAATTTTGTGATAACAGGATTTTCCTGAATATTCTGGATGTCTTTCAATTCCGAGGGCATAGCTCCGATGATACCGATAATTTTCATAAATAATTAACTCCTATCTGATTTTAATAATATGAAATATTATAGCATAAAATCAGAATCCTGTCAATGCCTATTAATCATACTCTTCCGATATGAATTTAAAATTTTCTGTTTTTGGAAGCTCCGGAAGAATCTCTTTTATTTTCTGTTCTAAAATCCAGACAGCAAAGCCGAAAAGCTCCTGATTAAATCCTTTTCGGGTACATTGGAGCATGACAGAGAGTGTATCATCATCGAATTCGATGCGATTTTCAAAAGGAAATGCTCCGGCATCATCTTCAACAGTTACTTTTTGAGCGATACGAGGATGATTTTTCTGATAATATTCCTTGATTTCCTGCATTTCCTGAGGAGTTCCTGTTCTGACGGCGATATCAGCAGAATGTCCGTCAAAGAAATATTCGATAAAAATCCGGGCATATTCCTGATTGGCATGTATCAGTTTATCAGCGATTTTCTCTGCCTGATATTCAGAAAACTGATAGATAATTTCTTTTGCGGATTCGTCATCCGGAAAGCGGATATAAACAAGACGTGTTCTGTTTCCCTCGGCAGTTTCGACATATTCGAGGATACCGCTGTCACTGTAACCGGCATTTAATTTCTCTTCGGGATTCTCCGGAACAGAATAAATTCTGATTTCATTCTGATAAACAGGGTCAGTATATCTGAAGATCTGACCGCTTTCAGGATGCAGAACAAGACAATCTGCCTCTGTTCCGGGGAGTTCGCAGTACTGATATTTTCCTTTCTGATACTGCAAGGGAATACGATAAATTTCTTTCATGATTACCACTCTCTTTCTCTGAGTGCCGTTTCGACATCAAGGGGAATAGCAAAATAATTCAGAATTTTGATAATATCCGCAGCGATATTATCACGGGCGATACTTTCGATTTCGCTGTCATTGTCTTCAAATTCTTCTGCAATCTGATTCATATTGATTGTCATATGATCTAATTTTTCCTGAATCTGATACAAATCCGTCACGCCGGTCTCCAGAAAAGCGATTACATTCTGAATTTCTTTTCTGAGCTTATCCACCAGAAAAGCAGGATAATAGTCATCAGACATATCTTGTAAAATTTTATAATTGCTATCAAATTTTTTCATAGCTGCCTCCTGTAATATATATTATAAATTTATTATAGCATATCAGATATTCAAAAAATATATAACTGGAAAAATAAATAAATTTTTCCGGTCAAAACCGGATTCTCTGGAATTCAGACATGCAAATCAATTTTAAAAACTTGACAGGGTATGGTATAATAGAATTATGAAAAATAACGGAATTATGGGGTACTTTATAGAACTGAGTGCAAAAGAAGAAGCACTGGTACACGCAGATGGTGTGCATTCAATCTTTATGAAAGCGGCTCTGAAAGAGGTTCATTCCTCAACCAGAGCCGCTATTCTTATACCCTCATAATTTTAGTGATTAAAAAAGTACTGATTTACTTACGCATTGTCTCTCTCATGTCTGTCAGACAGAAAAACGATATATAGAATCAGAAGTTATTTCATCACACCGATTCCCCAGATTGTGAAATCTGTTCCGGCATTTTTCATGTCAATAGAAACATTCAGTGTTCCGGAAGTGTTCTGCATGTAAGCACATTCGGCTTCAGGGCCTCCCCATGCATAGAGACGGTTACCGTCAATTTCTGATGTTTTGCCGTTGACTGTCACATTCAGTACGCCAAGACTGGAATTCTGATTGGATTTATATACGATAAAAATGCCTTTTCCCTCTGTCGTGAATGTCATGGGTGTGTTGGCAGAATATTTTTCAAAATTGAATCCGTAGGCAAATCTCGGATAAGAATTATCCGCCTTAAAGGAACCGGAACTGAAATTTTTAAGATCTGCCAGCGGTATAATACTGCCGGAAGCATACTCCGAACCATAGACCCCGCCTGACGGAATTGTATAAGCTCCGGTCTTATGTTCCGATTTCAGAGCCTGCCGATAGAAATAAGCGATACTGTCAGAGATCAGTTTACAGCCCTCTGCATGAGGATGATATTCATCTGTATAATAATCATCTGTTGTCAGCAGTCCGGAATTGAAAGCATTTGTCAGAGCATTGTCCATGCTGATAACCGGAAGATCATAATATTCACCGATTTTCGCCATTTGTTCCTGCATGGAGTAACCGCCTTTTGCTCTGTTGATAATCAGGACAACGGCAGGGGCATTCTCCTGAGAGAGACACTTCCGGACAAGGCTTTCATAGCTTTTCTTGTAAATTTCTTCCGGATGGTCATTGACTGAGAATTCAATAAAGATAATATCCGGATTGTCGTTTAAAATATCTCTCTGTGCTCTCATCAGGCCGACAGCGGATGAAGTTCCGGATAATCCGGCATTGATGAAATTGCAGTTGCTGCCTGTGCCGAATGTTTCAGCGAAATAATCAAACGATCTCTGTGCGTAGCATGTCGGCAGATGATTTCCCTCTGTGATGGAACCGCCGATATAAGCAACTGTTGTTTTTTCACCGCTCCGGGCTTTCTGGATTTTCTCCCATAATCTGGAAGTATTGCCGAACTGATAAATTGCATCAGAATAAAAATTCTGCATTGCCGGAGAAGCGGTTTCAATATAGTCATCCCACAGATTTTCGGGAAGTTCCGGCTGTGGAAATTCTGTGATATTTCCTTTCAGATATTTCTGAAGCAGAACAAGATCTGTGGTACTGACAATATTATCCTGATTGACATCAGCAGATTTTTCATCAAAACTGTTTGCGAATCCGTACAGCAGGCCTTTTCTTGCCAGAATCCAGTCATAGATATTAATTATTTCATCACCGTTGACATCGCCTCTGATGATCGTCCTTGCCGAACCTTTTCCGGCACCGTCAATTACTGTTCCGGAAACTGCTCCGACAGCATCATCAATATAAAAACTGTTTTTAGAATCAGCTGTTTCTACATACAGATACATATCTGAGGCATCTGCCGGAATTTTATATTCTGTATTGGAAAGCTGAATCCATTCGCCTTTAGCAGCAGTTCCCTGTGCTACAGAAGCGTACTGTGTTTCGCCCTCAGCGTTCTGATACTGGAGTTTCAGGCAAAAAGTATCTGTTCCTTTACATTCAGGACAAAGAACGTTTACGGAAAAACTATACGATTTCCCCGGAACAAACGCAGAAGCATTCAGTTTTTTAGAAGTTCCGTTCCAGGCAGCAGTTCTGCCGGAAATATACAGAGCCTTACTTCCCTGATAGGATTCCTGAGAAGACATTTCTACAGAAGCCGCTCCCCTGCCCGTCCAGCTGTCGGAACCGTTTTCAAATGTACTTCTGAATAAAATACCGTCTTCCGAAACCGAAGACAGTGCAGAACTGCCTGCTCCGGAGAACTGCCACCAATCTATATTAAATAAAAATCCGCTGCCGCCGGTGAAGACGAAATAAATATCATGTTCGCCGGAGACTGTATCAATATCACAGGAAACTTCTTTCCAGTTCTGCCAGCCGTCTGTTGCGGGAACATCACAAGTTCCGAGCAGTGTTCCGTCTTTGCTGTCGAGACGGATTTCAATTTTGCCGCCATTTGTCGCAGAGGCAATACTTGCAGTAAACTGCTCTGCACCGTCTCCGAAGTCTGCACCGCTTATTTTAACATAATCACCGTTTTCAATATTGGCGATATTTCTTCCGCCTGCCGAACAGGGCTCTGTTTCGATACCGGATTCCCAGCAGATTGTTTCTGCCTCCTGACGAATAAAGGGATTCAATGCCTTGATCTGTGAGGGGCCTTTTTCACTCATCTTGATTGTCGGGAAAGTGCCGTCAGAATTGTAAGAAAATTCCTCCATGCAGACAGAACGGTCAAAACCGCTGCCGCCCTCTAATGCACCGTTATGATAGGAAAAATAAGATTTCCCTTGAAAATCGACAACACCGCAATGATTGGTAAAGCTTCTGCCTTCTGTCGGCATGATTACGCCTCTGTAAGTCCAAGGGCCTGTGGGAGAAGGACTTGTAGAATAGGCGATATTTTCCGGGATTCCGTTTGCGGCATATAATAAATAATATAAATCGCCTCTTTTATAGAACCAGGGGCCTTCTGTATAGCTTGTGCCGTCACCTGCCGGATTCGTGCCGAAACTCTGGTTATCAATCGGCACTTTTACAATATCACCGGAATAGGAAATCATATCTTCATTGAGTTTGACATAATAAGGATTTGGATTGCCGAAATATAAATAAGCCTGTCCGTCATCATCAATAAAGACAGTCGGGTCAATAAAAGCCCAGTCCGGTCCGCAGAGCGGTTTGCCGATGGCATCTTTAAAAGGTCCTGTAGGAGAATCCGCAACTGCAACACCGATCGCTCTGCCGCCTCCGGAAGACGGAACTAATGTTACATACATATAAAATTTACCATTTCGTTCAACACACTGTGCCGCCCATGCGGAGTTCTCTTCTGCCCATGCGAAATCATCACAGGAAAGAATAGTTCCGTAATCAGTCCAGTTCTGCATATCTGTCGTAGAATAGCATTTCCAGTCCGGCATGATATAGTTATCAGCATTATCCGCATCATGACCGGTATAAACATAGAGGGTATCGCCATACACCATAGGAGCCGGATCAGATGTATAGACAGACTGTACAATCGGATTATCCGCAAAAGACTGTACTGCCGGACAGCAGGCAGCTGTTACTAACAGTGCACATACCGCAGATAAAAATTTTTTCATAAAATAAAGCCTCCTTGTATTATATAGTTAATATATTAAAATCCGTAATATTTTATAAACAATTATAACTGAATATTATACTTTTTGCAACTCATTTTTTGCAGATAAAGTGGAAAAAATGCATGTGCAGACAGCAGACTTTCCTGAGAGAATAACATTCATTTTGTCCACCTAATCTGCAAAAAATGAGTTGCGTTTTTCTTTTTCTTACTGTATAATATGTATAATTTGTAAAGAAAACGTTTATATTTTTTAGATTTATGTTTCAGGAGGGTTATTTATGAAAATAAAAAAATTACTCGCAGGTCTGACAGCATTATTCTGCTGCACCGGAACACTTGCTTTCTTCCCGGAATTTGTACAGACAGCTCATGCCGAAACAGCTGTCAGCAATGACTTTGAAATCAGCTATGGCGGATGGTACGGCAATGCTGATACTATGCAGCTCACCGCTGTGGAAGACGGCTATCAGACTTCCAGAAGTATGCTCGTAACCGACAGAACCGCTCCGGAAGACGGTGCAAGTTCTTCCAAAGGCTTCTATTTATACGGCGGTGTGAAATATCATTATTCCGTACAGGTGTACAGCAAAACTGCTGAAACATTCCGTCTTTCCCTGCTCTGCATTGACCAGAATACAGGCGAAGAAACTGTAAAACAGCAATGAGTATGTCTGAATTTACAGCTCTGTGTTCTGCAAAAGTTTCTGAATATGATTCTGCTGATTCCAGAGAGGAAAAATCCGGTGTACAGTATGGCACCATCAAGAGCGGTACTTATTATTCTACAACATGCAAGAGAAACAAGCCTTATAATATTCTGCTCCCTGCCAATTATAACGAAAACAAGAAATATCCGGTACTGTATGTCATGCATGGTTACTGGGAGAATCAGAACAGAATGATCATCGAGGGCAACGGCACAATGTACACCCGTCAGATGATCGGAAATGCTATCGCTTCCGGCGAAGCAGAAGATATGATTGTTGTATTTCCGTATATTTATTCCAGCGATTCTCAGGATGCCTGCTCCGGCATGGATGATTTCAACAATGCAGCTTATGATAATTTCATCAACGATCTGACCAAAGATCTGATGCCGCATATTGAATCTACCTACAGTGTCAAGACCGGAAGAGATAACACAGCGATCACAGGCTTCTCCATGGGAGGCCGTGAAGCTCTCCTGATCGGAATGCAGCGTTCTGATCTGTTCGGCTATGTAGGTGCAATCTGTCCTGCTCCGGGTGTAACAGGTTCGTTTAACTGGGATGCCGGAAAAGAACCCTATCTGCTGATGATCACCGGCGGAAGCAATGATACGGTAGTTTATAATAATCCGGAAACTTATCATAATAATTTCGCCAAGAATAATGTACCGCATATCTGGCATTATGTCAACGGCGGCTATCATGGTGATAATTCTATTCATGCACATCTTTACAATTTCTGCCGCTTTGTATTCAAAGCAACAAAATAATCAGTTTAGAATACAGTGTCATATACTTTCATCATCAATTTATAAATAATAAGAATCCCTCCGGAATCGCTAAAAATTCCGGAGGGGTTCTTGATTAAAGAGGTATTTTAAGAAAAAATCAGATTAAGCCGACAATTTTTTTCAGAATTGTCAAAGAATCTGTGGAATCCGGCTTTCCATCACCATTGAAATCAATATAAGGAATCCTGTCAGACGAAATGCTTTCTTTTCCAAGAACAGCTTTATTAACCGTAATGACATCCAGAATATCGGTCTTTCCATCACCGTTTGCATCGCCTGTGGGTGAATCCGGAATTACGGGAGGCGTATCGGATTCGGCTTCTTCATAATTGAAGTAATTTTCCGCATTGGTATAACTGCCCTGTCCGCCTGCCCATACCTGTACACCATGGCCAATGGATTCCGCATATTTTTTCGCAACATCCGTACAGTCCTTGACGATAAAGCCGTGAATCGCTCCTCTGTAGGAGGCACCTGTTGTTGTATCATCACCAATGGTATAGCCGAAGAATCCGAATGCACCATCGCCGATAAATTCGACTGTTTCCGGAATGAAAATATATCTCTTGTTCGGGTTGGTCGCATAATGTGCGGTATCAGTTTCATCAAAGAGATAATCAATATTATTGCCGAATGCACCTGCTCCAATATAAGTCACATTTTTCAGATCAACATAATTGATTCTGTTGTCATTGAATGCACTGTCACGAATCATCGTCGCAGGTTATCACAATGACGGAGTATATCATCTTTCCACCAATCCCGCAGAAGTCGCTTATACCAAGAAAAAAGCGGCTCACCTGCTTGAAAAGGCAATCCCGCTTGTGAATTTCTATGATAAGGCAAAACAAACCGATTTTGAACATTTTCTGACTGCCATTCCGGAACAGTCAGGCAATATACTGACGGTTCATTCTTCGCTGCCGTTTCATTCCATGCCAAAAGGCTTACTGCAAAATATCCTGAACCGCCACAATCTGCCAAACGAGGATAAAGATTATCTGCTCTGGCTGTACGAACAGGAAAACAACAGATTCCGTCAAATTTTGAAAAAAGATACTCTGATTGAAATTGTTCCGGAACTTACACAGGCACAGTTTACTGTGAATCCGCTCCGAGTCTCCCTGATAAATGGTTTCTATGAAACTCCCATCACATACACCTATCAGGAGTACTGCGAACATCTGGAAGTACTGAGAAATTTTGAAAACTATCATCACAGGCTGATTCTGAAAGAACACAGACCATTCCAGAATATGAAAATTACTCTGAAAAAGAAACAATATGCCATCTTTTCAAAAGAAAACAGTCCTATAAATCACCTGATATTACATCATCCTGCTATGACAGCAGCCATTGAAAACTACTGCTACTCCCTAATTTGAGAAAAAATCCTGCATTTGATTTATGTTTCAAATGCAGGACTCTTTTTATTAAGCTTGTGACTGGACTCGAACCAGCGACCGTTGGCTGTTTTTAAAGAGATGTTTTTAATTAAGTTTTCCAACAAATCTGTAAAAGATTTCTATTTGCTGAAATACTGTACCGTCCTCAGAATGTTCCTTATCATGTACCAAAATTTTATCAATCAGTTCGTTCAGAATACCTGCGTCCAGTTCCTGAATATGTGTATATTTCTGAATTACACTGATAAACTTATCCGATGCTCTTGACTGTGCCTGTAAATTCTGCATTCTGGCTTTCAGTTCGGGAAGCTGTTTCCGGAGTTCTTCCTGTTCGGCTTCATAGGTCTGTGACATGACTTCATAGCGGCTGTCACTGATTCTGCCGAGAACATTATCTTCATACAGCTTGCTGATAATTTTGTCAAGTTCTTCACAGCGTTTTTCTTTCTGTTCATAGTCATACTGAATCTGAATGGCTTCCCTGTCTGATATGCTCTGATATTTGTTATCCAGAAATTTCTTAAATGCTTTCTCATCGTTCTGATACTGGAACAGAACTCTCTGCACATCTGCCAGCACAAGCTGATACACTGCATTGAATGTGATATAGTGCGAAGAACAATATTCTTTGCCATGTGTCTTGTACATCCAGCAGGAGTATGCTCCATGATAAGAACCATCTTTCCGCTGTTTCTGTGAGTAAGTTAGAACATGACCACAGTTGGAACAACGAATCAGTCCGGCGAATATCTGAACTTCTCCAGTCTTAGCAGGACGGTGTTTGGTACTCATAATTTTATGCACCGTGTCCCAGAGTTCCTGACTGATAATCGGTTCATGACAGTTCTCCATCACAATCCAGTCTTCTCTTGGAACATTCACTTTTGACTTGCTTTTCATGGATTTTGACCTCTGCTTGCCGTAGATAATCTTTCCAAGATAGACTTCATTGTTCAGAATCGCTCTAATGGAAGTTACATGCCAGTCGAATTCCTGCCGCCAGTAATCGGCTTTGAAATAGTCCGGATTGTGCAGATTGAAATAGGCAATCGGTGTGAGAACATGTTCTGCTCTGAACATTTTTGCCATCTTGTTATAGCCGATTCCTTCAGCCGAGAGCCGGAAAATCTTCCGGACAGTTTCGGCAGCGGGTTCATCTACAATCAGATGATGTCTGTCATTCGGGTCGAGTCTGTAGCCGAATGGCGGCTTTGAACCCATGAACTGACCACTTCGAGCCTTTGCTTTCTTAGCGGCTTTCGTCTTTTTCGATACTTCACGAGCATACATTTCATTGATGACATTCTTCATTGGAAACATTAAATCATCACCATTGACTGTGGAATCGTAGTTATCATCTGCGGCGATAAACCGCACATCATTTTCCTTGAATTCTTCTACATAAGCTCTCACTTCAATGTAATTTCTGCGGAAACGTGACAAATCTTTGACAACCACAAGGTTGATTTTTCCGTTTTGAATGTCATTGTACATCTCCTGAAAGGCTTTTCTCAGGAAATTTGTTCCGGATGCTCCATCATCGCAGTAGAACGTATAGTCTGTAATAGCATGGTCTTTACAATACTGTTCAAGCAAAATTTTCTGTGTTTCTATGCTGACATTTCCGCCAAAATTGCCGTCATCTACAGACAATCTGCAATAGAGTGCTGCTTTATAATGCTGCTGTATACTCATTAGTTTCCTCCAATCTCAGCAGCGGACATGCCGGTCTTACAAGCATCATTATATCATAAACCACTTGGAAAGTCCAGCAATATCCGCCTGCTTTATAAAATTTGTAAGTTCCGACTAAAAATCAGGCTTTCAATTGTGGTGATTGTACAGCGTTCTGTTCGCCTGATTCCAGTTTTCTGAGCATTAGTCCTGAAAGAATATCAGCAGCATTTTGTTTTCCTGTAAAGGCTGACCATACTCGATAAGTCACTTTTCCAATTTGGCAGTCTTTAAATTCGGCATACTGTACAGCGGGATTGTCCTGACAATGTGCTTTCTCAAGATTATAAATAATTGTCCCCATATAGCTTTAGTCCCCTTATTTTGCAATGTGCCATTAACTTATATATAGCAGACCATCTTTTCTTTATTTTTTAAGAATCAGTTCATCAAGGTTGATTTTCCCTTTTGTTTGGCGAACATTGTTCACAGCATCTTTCCTGATTTGTTCAAGTTCAGTTTTGTTTATGCACAGCCTGTCTGCCAGTAATGCAACCAACATTTCTACTTCTACAGCGTATCGGAACAGACCTTTTGAAATTTTCATGATGCCTTTATCGCTGGCTTTGGTGATACAGTCGGCAAGCTCCGGTACAAGAACCTCTGATTTTTCGGAAATATTTCTGGTCACAAGGAATAGTTTCAAAGCAGATTCAATCAATTCAGAACGGTTTTCAAATTCGCTTTTCTTCAGATAAGCATCACATTCTTTGAGCAAACGCTTGCTGATACTGATTCCAGTTCTGATTTTTTCATCATCTCTGTTGGAATTTGACAGCGTCTTCATAATGAATCACCCCATTGATTTTGCGTACTTCATTCACACACATAGCTCGAAGCTGATGAAGTGTTTCTTCATCAATCTGATAAGCAGCTGCCTGCATGTGTGTGGTTGCTCCTACTTCTACAGCCAGTTTAAGCAGATTCCGGCTAATTCTGTTCTCTGAATTTTTTACGATTGTCTCCACCGCAGAAGTTAGAATAATTGGCAGATAATTTTTTAAACAGGATGATTCACAGGCCAGATAGCCAGTATAAAATTTCACAGCTTTCTCAATATACTCGCTGGCTGACTTGCATTTATCCTGCTCCATATGAGAGTCAATCATTGCTGTTATCTCTGGAGCCAGACAGTATTTCTTTCTTTTTTGATCATAAATATCATTCTCCTTTGGCATAACATGGTTTTGATTGTACTGAATTGCCAGAATCGGCTTATTTCGGGAATTAGGTGACTGTACCTGTAACATCTGTCTCTTGCACAGCACCTGCGTATCACCTTGCACTAATGCCCATTTGCGGTCGGCTTTGCCGTCCGCTGTGACTGCGACAACCCAGCCGCTTTAACTCGCAACATCCTGACGGATAGGCTTCCACCTTATTTTAGAGCTTTCATGAGTAGCAAAAACTATTTTTATTTGCTCATAAATCGCTCACATTAGCTTGTGTGGCGGTTTGTAGCTGATTGTCGAATAACTTGCTTATTTCCTGAATGAACGGCACAAAACGCCGACACAAGCCTGTGTATTAAAGATTCATCTTTGATTTATCCAGTATGATAACATTCATGGACTTTCCGTCAGCACATCGAATGGTAGTTGTATTTCTGTTGTTCTGCTTCATAAGAATTTTCTCATCCGCAAGCTGTCGGAGCAATTGGTTCTTTGAAATTGAAAAACGCTCTCCTTGTTCTGAACACAGCTTTCTGATTTCTGAATGAACAGTATCTGCCAGCAGATAGAATTTTGCAGTATCTTCCATGCCGATATAGCCTTTTCCTCTTGTGATACTTTGTGTACTGCGTTCATCGACATAACATCTGCCGCTATCAAGGAGCGTTTTCAGTTTTTGAATGAACTTAGCAGTCGGATTTTCATTCTCTATAATTTCGGAAGTTTCAGAAATGTTTTTAATCAGAATCTCATCCAGTTGGATTTTGTAATTCTCAGCTGTACTGTTGCTTAGAACAGTTTTGTCAGAAAGAAACAGAAGCAGGAATTCAAATCCAATTCTAATATGCGAAAACATTTCTGGTATACGATTGTGAAAGGAAATCTTTTCTTGTGCCAGCCTGTCTGGAGATAGACTATTTCCTTTTTCACATTTTCTTTAGTGTTCATGATAGCATGACAGATTTTATTCTGTGTACTTTGTTTCAGCTGTGGTGCGCCAAGTGAACCCCATTTAAGAAGCATCCATTTCGCACTTATCATTTCTTCTGCGTTCCGGCATCTGTAATCCTGACGAATGAACAGCACTCACATAAAATAACTTTTTTGGTTCTTGACCATCATCTTTGGTGATTTCAGCTTTCAGAACAGGAACATAATCTGCAAGCTTCACATGCTGAACACCATGTTTGGTTATGACTTCTTCACATAAGCATCCATTCTCCACAAGATAAGGATGATGATAAATACTTTTGTCAACAGTGTTGACTTGATTTTCTGCCATGGGCAGCACCTTCCATTTTATAATATACACTCTTCTGTAAAATCCGCCAAACTGCCAAACAAATTGTCTAAATAACTTGATATAGGCATTGATTTTATTTTTATTCGCCTAATATTTGACAAACAGACAACAAACATCCAACAAACAGAGTCTTTCCCTATTCTAAGTTAATTTCAAATGCTTGTTTGCTTGTTCGGTGGATTCTTTAAAAGAGTGGGATTCACTGTCACAAATATTATTTGTAACAGTTATGTATCTGATAAAGTTTTTATATAATTCTGAATGGAGGTTTTCTCTTTAATTTCAGTTTAGCATAAATTTCCTGTTCTGTCTATGCGAGATTGTTATTTTAAAAAATTTCAGTTTCATCATTCCGGACAGATGATTTTTCTTGCATAAACGGTTGTTTTATGCTATAATAGATACAAATCACTATGGAGGAAAATTATGCAACATGGAAAAATATATGAAAATGGAATTTGTGCTGAAATTGATAAGAAAGTAATTCATCTGTGGAGATGGCATCATGGAGAACTGACACAGCTGCCGGATTCTTCTTTTTCAGAGGAGATTACAATAGCATTGCGGTATCGCAGCAGCCATGAATTTGAACAGTATGAAAAACTTCTGAAGCATGGAAAGTGTGAGGATTTTGAAAAAACTATTTTGTTTACAAAAGAACAAATGCAGGAATGTATTGATATTGCTCTTAAAACCGCAGAAGCTGTAACAGCTAAGAATGTCATTATCGGTGAACTTTTGTATGCTGATATTATGAATAGAATCAATCTGACAGATAATGTAACAGAATCTTCCTATGAACAATTATTTATGAAATTGCTGGAGGCATTGGAATTATCCGGAAATTTTATTCATGTTCTGTTTCAGCTGATTGTAAAAAGCTTTGATTATGACGATTTAAAGATTTGGTTTCAAAAATGTGTTCTGAAAAATAATTCACTTTTATGTCGAAGACAGCATTTTGAATTTATACAAAGATACGTCTTTACCAACTTTGCAGATTATTATGCTTTTATGTTTCTGCACTTTGCTCAGGAGTATAGGAGAATTCAAGTATGTGAGTTCTGTGGAAAAATCTTTGTGCCTAAAACAAAAAGAATCACCAAGTACTGTGATAAAATAAATCCTATTTATAGCAAGCCTTGCCGAGATATCGCTCCTAAAGAGTATATGAACGCAAAAATAGACAGCTGTGCTGCACTTGATGAATACAATAAAGTTAAAAATCGTAATTATAAGCGTATGGAACGTCTTCTATTAAAAGACAATATAACGCCATCTGAAGAACTCTCAGTACGCCAGCAATATGAAACATGGTATCAAAAAGCAAGTATGGCTCGTAAACAGTACCTAGCTGATGAAATATCAGAACAAGAATTTGAAAAAATAATATATAAAATAAATTAAAATTATTTATATTTAATTTTTAATGGAAAAATTTTTCTAAAAAACTATTGACAATTATCAATTGATAGTGTATAATATAATTAAGAAGACTATCAATTGATAGTAAAGTGAAAGGAAGTTATAACATGAAAGTATCACTTCATTTAAAAAGAAATGATGTTAATGATTTTCTTAGAAAAGTAAAAGAAAAACTCAAAACTGAAGGTACAGATGGATTTATGTTTATTCCAACCAGAAAATCTGAAAAATCAAAACCAGAATTTACAAATTCCTATTGTCTGGAACAGCTCGAATATGATACAGAAGATGTTATGAACGAAATTCTTACTTTGGAAGTTTCACATTATTACGAAACTCTTGGAGATAGGAAAAGTTCTGATTCTGGTTTGGAATTATTACATATATTCATCAAAGAAATTCAATCTAAGCAAGTGTATATTAAAATAAAAATAAAAGAAGTTGGCAAGAATGAGGTTGTGTTGTGTATTTCATTTCATTTTGCCGAATATAAAATAGATAAACTTCCATATAGTTAATTTATATTATGTGTTTATTTAAGAAAGCGAGAGGGAAATGCTATGGAAGAAAAGGTAATTTTATGCCCTATGTGCAAAATGCATCCGGCAATTATTAAAAGTAGGAAAGCGATAACAATTATTAAAGATACTACTATTGAATACGAGGAGACCGTTTATTTTTGCTCAACACTTGGTGAGGATGATGAAGATGCTTATTTCATTCCTCCGAAAGTAATGGATGAAAATCTACTCCGTGCAAGAAACGCTTACCGGCAACTCAAAGGACTTTTAACTTCTGATGAAATTGTAGCGTTTCGTCATAAATTTGATTTGTCTCAGGTTGAACTTGCACGTCTGCTTGGTTGGGGAGATGTCACCATTTCAAGATACGAATCCAAAGCAATTCAGGATTCTACCTATGATAATGAACTTCGGCTGATTATGGAAAATCCTATTATCATGCTGAAAATGCTTGAAAAAAATCAGTCCGTATTTGAATCTGACCGATATGCTACTATCAGAAGCAAAATATCTGAATTTATTACTGATGCATTTATCAAGAGACAGAATCTCCTGAATTATTATGCACTCTATTCACAGCCATGTACTGAAAACGGCTATATCGTTCTAAATATTGATAAGTTGGAACAGATTATCAATTATTTTGCATTAAAAATTTCCAATTTAAAAAAGGTACTTCTGATGAAACTTCTCTGGTATAGTGATGCACTTAGTTTTAAAGAAAATCATATTGCGATTACTGGATTGGTGTATATGCATAAAAAACTGGGGGCATTGCCTATTGGACATGAGAACATCATGAATTTGCCCGGAATCCATGTTGAAGAAGAAACTCCTGAAAATTTCGATTATTCTATCTATCATATTCTTCCAAACGATAAAGCTGATTTCTCAAGCCTGTCGATAAAAGAAATTAAAATCCTTGATAAAGTGATTCATCAATTTGGCTCTTATAATGGAAAGAAAATCGCTAAATATATGCATCAGGAATATGCTTATCAGCACACTACTCCTGGTCAAATTATCCAATTCGCAGATGCTGAAAAAATAAGGGACTTCTGAAAAGTACTGTTGCAAGCTAGAAAAAAGAATAGAATGAAAAACACCGCTTGGAAAAGACTTTCTAAGCGGTGTAAATGAAAGAAATAAATTTAGGATGTTACATTGCTATATGTAACACCCCTTTTTAATTCTTATAAAATTTACAAATTGTAAAATGAAAGCTGGTAATCAGACTCGAACTGATGACCGCAGGCTGTTTTTAAAGAGACGTTTTTCAAGCTGAAATCCGCATCAGTTCGAATCATATATTTATGATACTTCGTTATTCAATTTTCTGACAAATCTGTAGAAGATTTCCACCTGCTGAAAGACTGTGCCGTCCCGAGCCTGTTCCTTGTCATGCACCAGAATCTTATCAATCAGTTCGTTCAGAATACCTGCATCCAGTTCCTGAATATGCGTATATTTACGAATTACACTGATGAACTTGTCCGATGCATTTGACTGTGCCTGTAATTCCTGTAGCTTTGCTTTCAGTTCAGGAAGCTGTTTCCGGATTTCTTCCTGTTCGGCTTCATAGGTCTGCGACATGATTTCGTAACGACTATCACTGATTCTGCCGAGAACATTATCTTCATACAGCTTACTGATGATTTTGTCAAGTTCTTCACAGCGTTTTTCTTTCTGTTCATAGTCATACTGAATCTGAACCGCTTCTCTGTCCGACATGTTTTGATATTTGCTGTCCAGAAATTTCCTGAATGCTTTCTCATCATTCCGGTACTGGAACAGCACTCTCTGCACATCTGCCAGCACAAGCTGATACACTGCATCGAATGTGATATAGTGCGAAGAACAATATTCTTTGCCGTGAGTCTTGTACATCCAGCAGGAGTATGCTCCGTGATAAGAACCATCTTTCCGCTGTTTCTGTGAGTAGGTCAGAACATGACCGCAGTTGGAACAGCGAATCAGTCCGGCGAACATCTGAACTTCTCCGGTCTTAGCAGGACGATGCTTTGCACTCACGATTTTATGCACAGTGTCCCAGAGTTCCTGACTGATAATCGGTTCATGACAATTTTCCGTCACAATCCAGTCCTCTCTTGGAACATTCACTTTCGACCTGCTTTTCATGGATTTTGATTTCTGCTTGCCGTAGATAATCTTTCCAAGATAGACTTCATTGTTCAGAATCGTCCTGATAGAAGTCACGTGCCAGTCGAATTCCTGCCGCCAGTAATCGGCTTTGAAATAGTCCGGATTGTGCAGATTGAAATAGGCAATCGGCGTGAGAACATGCTCTGCCCTGAACATTTTCACCATCTTGTTATAGCCGATTCCTTCAGCCGAGAGCCGGAAAATTTTCCGGACAGTTTCGGCAGCGGGTTCATCTACAATCAGATGATGCCTGTCATTCGGGTCGAGTCTGTAGCCGAACGGCGGCTTTGAACCCATGAACTGACCGTTCCGAGCCTTTGCTTTTTTAGCGGCTTTTGTCTTTTTCGATACCTCACGGGCATACATCTCGTTGATGACATTCTTCATCGGGAACATCAAATCATCACCATTGACTGCGGAATCATAGTTATCATCTGCGGCGATAAACCGCACATCATTCTCCTTGAATTCTTCCACATAGGCTCCGACTTCGATGTAATTTCTTCCGAACCGTGACAGGTCTTTGACAATCACAAGATTGATTTTTCCGTCCTGAATGTCATTGTACATCTCCTGAAAGGCTTTTCTCATGAAATTTGTTCCGGATGCCCCATCGTCACAGTAGAACGTATAATCTGTAATGGCATGGTCTTTGCAGTACTGTTCGAGCAGAATTTTCTGTGTTTCGATGCTGACACTTCCGCCAAAGTTGCCATCATCAACAGATAATCTGCAATAGAGTGCCGCTTTATAATGCTGCTGTCTGCTCATTTGTTTCCTCCAATCTCAGCAGCGGACATGCCGGTCTTACAAGCATCATTATATCATAAAACGCTTGAAAAATCCAGTAATATCCGCCTGCTTTCATAAAATTTGTAAGTTTCGACTAAAAATCAGGCTTTCAGTTATGATGATTGCATAGTGTTCTGTTCGCCTGATTCCAGTTTTCTGAGCATCAGTCCTGAAAGAATATCAGCGGCATTCTGCTTGCCTGTGAAGGCTGACCACACCCGATAGGTTACTTTGCCAATCTGATAGTCTTTAAATTCAGCATACTGCACAGCAGGGTTATCCTGACAATGTGCTTTTTCAAGATTGTAAACAGTCGTTCCCATATATCTTTTATCCCCTTATTCTGTAATGCAATGTTAATTTCGTACATAACAGTTCACCCTTTCTTTGATTAAAATTTTTGTTTGAAAAATAAAGTTTTTACTCTATCATTCTTATTCTTCATGCTGATAACGAACGGCTTTTTCAAAATTGATTACGCCGTTAATCTGCCGCACTTCATCTGTACACATGGAGCGTAATTTGAACAGAGTTTTCTCATCAATCTGATTCATAGCGGCAAGCATGTGTGTGACTGCACCAAGTTCCACAGCCATTTTGAACATTGCACGACAAATTTTCTGCTCACTTCCCTTGACGATGCCTTCTGTGATTATTCCAATCTGCGGAGCAAGAAAATCAGTCACCAGATTCTCTTTGCTCATCAGGTAACCACAATAAAATCTGACAGCTTTCTCAACGAATTCCGAGCGTGAGGAGCATTTGTCTTGTGTGTAGAAGTCGTCAATCATCTTCAGTGTTTCCGGATACAGTTTCATTCCGAATCTCATCTTCTTTTCGGCAGATGCGACTTCGGAAAGTCCTGTATTCTGCGGATTTTGGTTTCTTTTTTCTGTATTATGTGACTGCATTCCGGCATACCTCCTTTTTATGCGACCGGCATCTTTTTTCAGAAATGCCTATATTTCGGCGGGCTTTGCCCGACGATGTGAACGGCTTGGGGCATTTGACCCCAAGCCTTTAACCTGCGACTCTCTGTCCGCCATGATTCGACCTGATTTTTTCAGCAATACTGACGGATGTCATTTCCTTCTGTTAGTTATCCGCTCACAAATCGCTCACGCTGGCTTGTGTGGCGGTTATCTGATGAGTATCGGATAACTACGCCTTATCTGACAGAGGCGGCACAAACTGCCCACATTCGTTTGCTTTACCGTCCCCCTTTTTGATAGTTACTGCCACCCGTTTGGAAAGTTACCGTCCCCCTGAGAGTTACCACCACCCGATGAAATTAAAGCAGGATAGACGTTTTCAGAGTTTCGGGGGACAGTAGGGTCAGTAACTTTCACCCACAGCAGTGCACCGTTGCTACTGTCCCCCTCGAAAATATATTTCAGTTCGATGGAACGACAGCCGTGACTTTTTCTGGAACGGAACAGCACACCATAATTTTTCAGTTCATCCGTATGCTGAACAAGGTCACGGGTGATTCTGTTCGGAAAATATTCCAGTTGAAAATATTGATGCAGCAGCTCACACAGTTCAGTTGCTGAACCGTGAAAGGAATATTCTTTCATCATCAAGTCATGAATCACAAACGAAAAGTTATCCGGTTTGCGTTCCAGAACATCATCTTCCACAATCCATCGGCTCTTCTGAAATGTTAAGCTGTACTTTTGACTTTCAATATCACGTCCCGTACAGTAGAGTTTAGCTTTTCTGCTGCCTCTCTTTTCCTCAATTAATACCATACCGCCATCAACGCATCCAAGGATTCCAGTGCTTCCAGAAATCATATTGAACGGGTCATTGTCGTGGCACTTTCTTGTGTGATGAATCAGCAGAATTGCAATCTGTAATCTGTCAGCGAGAGATTTCAGAGAAGATAATTCTTTATAATCCGTTCCGTAGCTGATGTCAGTTGCCTGTCTGATTTTCTGGAACGTATCAATCGCTACCAGTTTCAGATTGGGAAAATCTCTCTTGCTTTGTTCGAGCTGTTGTTCCAGACCATTTCCCAGAGCTTTCGACTCGACAGCGATGAACAGATTATCTGATGATTCTTCCGTCAGTTCGTAGAGTCGGTTCTGAATTCTGACCAGTGTATCTTCCAGACTGAGATACAGAACCTGTCCTCTTGCAGTATCGTGTTTCAGAAACTGTTCCCCGTTCGCCACTGACAGACACAAATCCAGTGCAAACCATGACTTGCCGACTTTCGGTGAACCGGCTAACAGATACAGACCGGCATACAGCATCTGATGCACTACAAATTTCGGCTGGCCGAACTGTGTGTTTATTACATAGTCGCTGCTGTAGACAGGAATTGAATTGTTCATTGGGCATTCCTCCTTTTATTTTTTCTGAAAAATTCAGAAAAAAATTATCGGCTGACTGACCATCAGCCATGTACAAATAAAAATCACACCGTGTTGTGAACACGATGTGGCAGAATTAATTTTCTAAGTCATAATACTCTCCCCTCCAGTCTGTTGCAGAATTTTTTCAGAATCTAAAAAAGTGCAGGCACATTACATTTGTACTGTAATGCACCTGCACATTTATTTATCTCTATATTCAATTTAATCTTTAATTTTCAATTTTTTTGCAGAACATAAACCTAAAAATCTGTCTGTACTACCCACCACCGGGTAGTTTCACTGCTATTCTCCATAACAGCACTTTCCTTCAGCAGAACCTCTGCTTTCATAGGTTGAAGATGCCGGAAATTCTCTGACAGACTGTAGGTCTGCCCCCTCCGACAAAAGGAATAGCTCCAGCCAGACAGCGACCTCACTGTCTGCATAGGTTTTTAGCCTCAAAGGGTTACAACACCACCCAGCCGCTTTTTACGGAAGTACCCTGCTCCTGAATTTCATCGCCGCACAAGGATGGCTTTCCTTGCTCGTATGTTCACTTTCCCGCTCGCCCCGCAACAAGGGGTCACAGCGCATGTTCTCCGGCTGGACGACATCTGTCCCCCATCAAGAGCTGACGTACTGGAGTATTCTGTTCTATTTTCAAGATGATGAAATTATTATAGCACGATTTTAAAAAATTGTCAAGAATTTTTTCAAAAAATTTCTTGAAATTCAATTTACAAGAAATGAAAATTCAAACGAAAACTGGAAGGAACTTCCATTACACTTGAAAAAACAGGGTATTTTTGAAGTCAGTTTGCAAAAGCATTTAGTAAAGAAATTGCAGGACAATGGGTATTTTACACCATCACCTCAAATCTGTTGCTTTGCCTCTGAAAATATAAAAATGCAGGCACACTACAGCACCGCTGTGATGCACCTGCATATATATTTTTTATATAAATACCAATTATAATCATCGACATAATTACAGAATACGACCATAGAAATCATATTCACAACATTTTATCGCAAAGTATACAATAAATTTCTGTACTTTGCACTGCCCACTCTCAGGCAGTTTCACTGTTACTTTCCGTAACAGCACTTTCCTTCAGCAGAATCTCTGCTTCTATAGATTGAAGGTGACGGAAATTATCTGACAGACTGACAGTCTGCCCCCTCCGGCAAAAGGAACAACTCCGGTCAAACAGCGACCTCTCTGTCTGCATAGGTTTCAAGCCTCTGGCGGTTACAATGCCGCACAGCCGTTTTTTACGGAAGTACCCTGCCCCTGACTTTCATTGCCACACAGAACTGGCGGTGTTCTGCTGGTCACTCCACTTTATAAACTCGCTCGCTCTGATAAACAGAGGTCATGGCGCATGATTCCCGGCTGGAAGACAGTATCCTCCATCAAGGACTGACGTACCGAAGTGTTGTATTCAATTTTTAAGATGATAAATTTATTATATCACGACTTTAAAAATTTGTCAAGAATTTTTTCAAAAAATTTCTTAAAATCAAATTTACAATAAATGAATTTTTTGTAAATTATTAGATAAATATATTGACTTTTAAATAAGCTTAGCATTATAATATATAAAAGTGAAGCGAGGTGTTGAAATGTTTTATTCAAGAAGTGAAAATTCAAACGGAAACAAGGAAGAACTTCCATTACACTTGAAAAAAACAGAATGTCTTGCAAGTCAGTTTGCGAAAGCATTTGATGAAGAAATTGCAGGACAATGGCTAGGGTTATTTCATGATGCCGGAAAGGCATCTGAACTTTTTCAAGATGTTCTGCATCATAGAGAACATAACGTAAATCATGCCGCAGCAGGTGCTTGTTTATTATACAAAATGAATTCTTTAATTGCACGAGTAATTTATGCACACCATGATGGGCTTGTATGGGACATCAAAGATGATTTGAACTGTTCGTTCCAGATTTCACGTTCTCAGGATACACAGAATGGAAAACGGTTTGCTGTTTCTGGTCAGAAAGAATATATGCTGTTAAATCAGTACATGAGAAATGAAATTGGTATTCCTAAAGAATATCCTGTAATGATAGCTAATGAAAGCAATTCATTTTATAGCACACTATTTGAAATGCTTCATGCAAGAGTATTACTTTCTTGTTTGGCAGATGCAGATTATACTGCCTCAGCCTCTCATGAAAATGAGCATGTTCTGGAAGAAGTTAACGGCGAATCTTTGAATTCGGATAAAATATTAGAAAATTTAGAAAACTATCGAAAAAATATTATTTCTGAATCCACAGCATCATCTTCCGTGAATTCAATACGTGAAAAAGTATACTCTGCTTGCTTGCAGGCAGCATTACAAAAACCAGGAATCTTTACATTAACAGCCCCTACCGGAACTGGTAAAACTCTTGCTTTAATGGCTTTTGCAGCTGCACATGCCAAACAATACCAGAAGCGTCGTGTCATCATTGTATTGCCATATCTTTCCATAATTTCACAGAATGCCAAAATTTATCAGGAAATCTGCGGAAATGTCCTCGAAGCTCACAGCATGGCAAACTATACCGAAAAAACAAAACAATTGTCCGAAAGATGGAATGCTCCGGTAATTATTACTACTTCCGTAAAATTTTTTGAAGTATTTTTCAACTCCCGTCCTACAGATGTCAGATTCCTTCATAATATCACAAATAGTGTAATTGTTTTTGATGAAGCACAGAGTATTCCTCACAATCTTGTAGGTACGACAATGGAAACTATGAGGATGATGTGTGAAAAATTCAAATGTACTTTATTACTTTCAACAGCTACACAGCCGGCATTTGATATTAGAAAAGATATTCAGTTTCATCCATATGAAATTTTACCCGATTCAGCAATTATCTATCAGAAAATGAAACGTGTTTCTGTTAACTGGAATCTTGAATTTCCCCTATCATGGGCAGCAATTGCTGAACAAATGTCACAGCAGACCAGTAACTGCTGCGTCGTTAATATGAAAGACCATGCCCACACATTATATCAAAAATTATGTGAATTAAGTGATAAAAGCGAGTGCTTTCATATTTCGACAGATATGTGCAAAGCTCACCGTGAAAAAATACTGAATGAAATTACCAAGAGATTACAGAAAAATCTTCCCTGCCGGTTAGTTTCTACTTCATGTATCGAAGCCGGTGTAGACCTTGATTTTGCCAATATGTACCGTGCACTTGCACCGCTTGATGCAATTATCCAATGTGCTGGTCGCTGTAACCGTAATGGCAGAAACACTGGAAATATGACCGTATTCATACCAGATGAGAAAAATTTATATCCAGCTGATACCTATGAAAATGCTGCCAACATTATAAAATTACTGAATTCTCGCCATCCTATTGATATTTGTGATACATCTCATATCCGTGAGTATTATGAAGAATTATACCGGCAATATGGAACTGATGAACCGACTCTTGTTAAGGCAATTGCAGAACATGATTTTCAGAAAGTCGCACAGCGATATCATTTTATTCCTCAATCTGGTGCAAATGTACTCGTCCCCTATACCGAAAAAACGGAACTGTATGAGACATTGATACAAGAAGCTCTTGAAAAAGGAATTTCAAAATCATGGATGAAAAGAGCAGCTCCAATCACAGTTACAAGTTACTATGAGAATAAACTTGATGAATTATGTGAAAAATGCTTTATTCATACAAAATACGGCTGTGAACCTGTAAACGGTTGGTATCTTCTGCATGACACTCGATTCTATGACGAACATACAGGACTGTATTTCAATAATGACAGCAGTCTGAACACTAGCATCTGAACGGAGGCATATTATGCATAAAATAAAAATGGAAGTCTGGGGCGATTTTGCTTGCTTCACAAGACCTGAAAGCAAAGTAGAACGCCTGACATATCCCGTCATGACACCATCAGCAGCCAGAGGCATTTTAAGTGCTGTTTACTCCAAACCGGCAGAATTTTATTGGCAGATAAAGCAAATTGAAGTTCTGCGCCCTATTCGATATATTAGCTTTAAACGAAATGAAATAAAATCCAAAATCAGTGACAAGCCGATGCTGGTAGAAGATGACAGAACACAGCGGCAAAGTGTCTTGTTACAGGATGTACGCTATCGCATTACTGCTGAAATTATAAAACGTCCCGATTTTTCAGGAAAGGAGCAGCAGCTTTATCATCAGGCGAAACGCAGGATTCAGGAAGGAAAATGTTTCTTTCAGCCCTCGCTCGGACTGCGGGAATTTGTCTGCTATTTTGATGAACCCAGTAATATTCAGCCCATTCAGGAAAGTGCCGACTTCGGTCTTATGTTGTATGATGTGTTTGATTTGCATAAATTTGCAGTCACGAAAAAAGCAGAACCCTATATTTCCCTGTTCCACGCTGAAATGAAAAACGGTGTGATTACAGTACCGGAATATGACAGCGATTCTGTCTGGAAACCGGCAGGAGGTAGATAATATGCTTGGTGAACTCTATCAATACGCAATCGATAATGGTCTGACAGCTCGTCCGGGATTCAAACAGAAAAATGTGAAATATTATATCCATTTTGATTTGAACGGACATTTTCTGGGATTTGATATCCTCGAAGATGAGATGCCTAAACCATATTGCCCATTTGTAAATGGACTTAATCAAGGAGATAAATGTGATTTGATTGCTGAAAAAGCTGAAATTATTTTAAATATCAACAATTCAAATCCTAAGCCTACATTATCTAAAAAGCATCAATTTTATATGGAATCTTTAAAAAAAGCATCTGAATATGATAAATTGGCTGAAATTGCCTATAAAGGAATATCAAGTTGTTTAGATAGCATTAAGGAACAATACGTTTCAGATAAAAAGAAAAAAATAACAGATATACTCAGTATTAAAGTAGATGGGATTCCACTTGAAAGTAGTACTGATTTTTCAGAATGGTGGTCAGAATATCGCTTTAACTTTGAAAAAGTTAGTTCAGCTATGGCACGTTGTCTAATTACAGGTGAATCTGTACAAATTGCAAAAACTGTTCCCAAACTAAATGTTAGTCTCCCATCAAGCCTTGACCCTGAAAAAAGTTCTTTAGCAACATTGATTTCTTTTGATAAAGCCGCTTTTCGTTCCTATGGATTAGAACAAGCTGAAAATGCCCCAGTATCTGGAGAAACAATGAACATTGTCAATTCTGCTTTAGAGGACTTGATTCGTAAAGCTCCTGCACCGTTGGCAGGTGCAATAAATATACATTGGTTCAGCCAAGCACCGGAAATGGATATATTGGAAATACTTGATTTTGGGTATACTTCATCAGAAAATAATTTTTCAGAAGATATAGAAGAAACAAAAACAACGGATGAAAAGCGAATTCAAACTCTTTTTTCATTTGTTACGAGTAAAATTCCACCACAAAAATTACCTAAATGTAAATACTATATGATGTCACTAAGTGCTACTAAAACAAGAGTTATGATACGACAATACGATAAGGGAAACTATCAGGATTTATTTTTTCACATTCAAAAATGGTTTCAGGATATTTGTATAGATATTCCTAATTATGGTAAATCCTATCCAAAATTATTCAGAATATATAGCCGTTTATTGAAGTTTTCAACAAACAAGACAAAACTCTCTGAACGTATCGCCGAAGAACTCAGCGGACTTGCTCCGCAGATAATGTATGCGATTCTGCATGGCACACCTCTTCCGGATACTGCGGCGGCTAAAGCACTTGCCTATATTCGTTCT
>JAFUWN010000048.1 GCA_017483465.1 Oscillospiraceae bacterium | reverse complement strand
TTTCTGAAAGCGATAAACTGCCATTCTGTCATTGAATTTCCTGAAAAACAGATTCCCGATTTTTCCGGCAGCGGAGTATTTTTTCATTTCCTCAAAGAAACTGATTTCACGGAGCACTTTGTAACCGCTGCATAAAAATTCAAGGTCTCTGCCGTCAGCAATTCCCCAATGAAACTGTGCATTTGTATTTTTGACAGTATCATGATATTTTCCATTATTCGCAGCCATAGGGTGCATCAGTTCCGCTAACAGATAGCCTTTTCCGAAATAATCACGGATATGATGCAGTAAATTTTTCACTTGTTCTTCTGTAAAATACATCAGAAGACCTTCTGCAATGATGATTGCTACACGGTCATTTGGAATAGTTTCTGTCCATGTATCGCTGAATAAATCGCCCTCAATCAGAAATTCACGCTCACGTTCTGCAAAGCACTTTTTACGAACAGCAACAGAATCAGGCAAATCCACATTGTACCAGAGAACAGAGCCGTTATCGACTCTCGAAAATCTGTCATCAAATCCACAGCCGATATTGACGACAACTGCATCCGGATATTTTTTCAGGGCTTTTCTGATTTCGTTATCAAACAGAATCGTTCTTGCAACAACACCCTCATGAGAGAGAAATTTATCATACTGTTCTGTATCAATATCAAGACTGTCAATAATTTCAATCGCTTTTTCATCATAGATTCTGTGATCAGCACGTCTGCTTTCATTTGCTTTAATCGCAAGCGGAATCAGGGCAGTTTCCTGCACATCGCCAAGCTCCAGATTCACAGATTTTTTCGTTTCAGAGGGCTTTCTTGCGACACAGTGCAGACGGAAAAAATCACGCTTCTCAAACAATTCCATATGCAGACCGGCATTTTCACAGAGTTTCCGGACATCTTCTTTTCCGTATACTCTCACATCACCCTTTCCGAACAGGTTGATTACAGGAAGTTCCACATGATTCATAAACCATCGCACCGGTGTATATTTTGCGGTCATATCCCGCAGAATCAGTCTGCCGTCCGGACGGAGAACACGATACACACTGTTGAAAAAATCCTGCACATTCGGATAATGATGGAAACTCTGACAGCAGATTACTACATCAAATGAATTTTCCGCAAACGGCAGATTTTCGCAGTCACCGACAATCAGTTTCACACCCTGCATTTTCTTTGCCTTTGCGACTTCTATCATTTTCGGAGTCAGGTCAATGCCTGTGTAGTGCTTATCCGGATATTTTTCATGTAACAGTGTCAGCATGGGAGCTGTTCCGCATCCGCAGTCGAGCAGATCAGTGAACGGCTCTTTTTCGAGTTCGTCCAGTACATCCGGATAATCTTTCTTACACATATTATATACCCCTGCATGGTCAGTTTCGTAGACCTCAGCGGCTTTTGTAAATTCATTGATGGATAAATTCTTATACTCTTTACTTGTCATAATACTTACTCCTTTTATGGTTTCAGATATAAATTCTTATTTTCTGACACCTGTTCATATTCAAAAGTTAGCTTTCGCTAATTTATTTTATTATAGCACTGTTCTGTGAAAAAATCAAGTGTATGTTTCGTCACTTTACAAAATAAGATAATGCCATCTGAGTATTCTCAAATGGCATTTACTATTTCTGCATTTTCTTTTCTCTTTAAGCGATCAGCGTTATTCAATGGATTTCAGGGATTCTGCCATATTGATTTTTTCCAGCTTGATTCCCATAAAAGCATTGACTGCGATATTAAACAGGAACGTCAGAAGAATACTGTAAATAAAACTCATAGGTAATATCCGTGTTTTGAATGATACCAGATCTACAATAATCTGTGATATAACAAAGCGGTGAAGCAATATCCCCAGACCTAAGCCAACAAGGATGCCGACTGCCGTCAGAGCGATATTTTCACGGAGTACATAGGCGGATGTTTCGTTCCGGAAAAATCCTAATACTTTGATTGTAGCGATTTCCCGTATTCTCTCTGTAATATTGATGTTCGTCAGGTTATACAGCACGATGAAGGCAAGTCCGGCCGCACATACAATGACCAGCAATACGATATAATCCAGACTTCCCATTGTTTTTGCCATACGTTCCTGCATTTCGGAGAACAGGGAAACTGTTGTGATATGCTCATTTTTGGAAAGTTCTGCGGAAATCTGATATTCATCTGCTGCTTCGGGGAAATTCATATATGCACCGTTGCATGTCGGTATCCTGCCGAGCTGTTTCTGCAGCGTATCCGATGAAATAATAATATAATTATAAACATGATTTTCAAATACACCTGCTACTCTGACATGCAGTTCTTCCATATCTTCATTGCGGAGAGTGATTGTTTTTCCGGGTTCTGCACCGAATCGCTCCATAACGGAATTACTGACAAGAATTTCATCAACACCGGGGAGGGGGAGAGGCTCGCCGTCTGTGGTATGAAGATGCATATAATTATTGAAATCACCCTCACCAACGGGAATGATCATATTCAGAGCCTTGACTTTGTTATCGCCGTAAAGAATATTCCAGCTGGAAAGATTCAGTATCATATAGTCTTCTGTCAGAGAATCCAGCGAATTTTCCAGATCTGCCGGAATGGTTTCGCCAATATCTGTTTTAAACGAGGCTTCCGCATCTGCTATTACAATATCATTATACTGTACATCGGCAAAGCCGGCAACAGTGTCTTTCAATCCGAAACCTGTCAGAAGCAGAGCTGTACAGCCGCCTACACCCAGTACCATCATGAAAAATCGGCCTTTATACCGGAACATGTTCCGGATGGAAACTTTGTATAAAAATTTCAGCCGGTTCCATAAGAAAGGAAAATATTCCAGAAAAACTCGTTTTCCGGCTTTCGGAGCTTTTGGCCGCATGAGTCCGGCCGCTGTTTCAGAAAGTTCCACATGACAGGCAATCCATGTTGTACCGATTGAACAGAGCAGAGAAGCCAGCAGAGACAAAGAAGACAATTTCCAGTCAAAAATATATGTCAATGGGATTTCTATATACATCAGTTCATAGGACATCCAGATCACTGACGGAAACAGGACAGTTCCTACGGCATAGCCTGCTGCACAGCCGATCACTGCCGCTGTTCCGCAGTAAAAGGCAAATTTCCCCATAATATCAGATTCGGAATAGCCGAGGGCTTTGAGCGTGCCGATCTGTGTACGCTGTTCTTCTACCATACGATTCATCGTAGTAATACATACCATTGCGGCAACTAATATAAAGAAAATCGGGAATACTTTTGCGACCTGTTCGACGATCTGAGAGTCACTTTCAAAGCAGGCATAGGAAATATTTGTATTTCTGTCCAATACATAAGTATCCGGTTTTTCTATATCAGCGATTTCCTGTTCTGCATCAGCGATTTCAGCTTCTGCATCGGCAATTTTTTCAGTAAATTCTTTTTTACCGTCTTGATATTCCTGTAAACCGTTTTCATATTCTTTCTTACCGTCTTCCAGTTCCCTGACACCATCCTGATATTTTTGTCTGCCGTCTTCATATTCCAGCAAGCCGTCTTCATATTCTTTTTTACCGTCAGCAAGCTTTTGTCTGGCATCTTCCAATTTTTTTATGCCGTTTTCATACTGAGTTTTGCCGGCTTCGAGCTGTTTCAGGCCGTCTTCGTACTGAGATTTACCGTCCTGAAATTGTTTCAGACCGTCTTCATACTGGACTTTGCCTTCCTGAAACTGTATCAGACCGTCTTCATACTGAGCAAGACCGGCTTCATATTGGAGTTTTCCGGCTTCGTATTCCGATTTTGCGGCTTCTAATTCAGTACGTTTCTGGTTCAGAGTTTCCTGCTGGGCATTCAGTTCCTGATAGGCTGATGAAATTTGTTGTTTTCCGGCTTTGATCTGGATTCTGCCTTGTGCGATCTGCTCTCGGGCATAGGTGAACTGTGCCTGCTGTTCGGGGGTGAGATACTCCCACGGAATCTGAGAAAGCTGTGCATTCAAAGCTTGTTCCTGTTCGTTGAGTTCCTTTTCTGAGGCTGTTAATTTCTCTTCATTCTGACGGACTTCCGCAAAAGCGGAATCGAGCTGTATTTGTCCGTCATTGAGCTGACGTTCCCCGTCAGTAATCTGCTGTTCGGCGGAATCGAGCTGTATTTTAGAATCATCCAGCTGCTGTTTTGCTTCGTTTAATTGCTGTTCGGAATCATCCAGCTGCTGTTTTGCTTGGTTCAATTGCTGTTCGGAATCATCCAGCTGCTGTTTTGCTTCGTTTAATTGCTGTTCGGAATCATCCAGCTGCTGTTTG
>JAFUWN010000017.1 GCA_017483465.1 Oscillospiraceae bacterium | reverse complement strand
TGAAGCTAGCGCGTCTGCCAATTCCGCCATATCCGCATTTTTTATTTTTTAATGCTTCCGCACTCAACAAGATATATTATAGCATATAAATTCTGATTTGTCAAGAGTTTTTTTCAAAAAAAATAAAATTTTTTAAAAAAAATATTTTTTTCTCAAAAAGTCTGGTAAAATGCTTGAAAATATGTTATAATATAGATTACGCTATCAGAAAGGAATGAATACAGATATGATTTATCTGGATAATGCTGCAACTACCAGACCGGCGGAATCTGTTATCAGAAAAGCAGGGGAGTGCATGTCAGAACATTTCGGGAATCCGTCTTCTCTGCATAAGCTCGGACTGGATGCGGAATTATATCTGAAACAGACAAGAAAAATGATTGCTGACTCCATCGGCACAGAGCCGGAAACTGTTTTATTTACATCCGGAGCAACAGAAAGCAGTAACCTCGCTCTGAGAGGAATCGCTTCTGTCTACGGAAAGAGAAATAAGAAAAAAATTATTACATCGGCTGTCGAACATGCTTCTGTCCGGAGTACGCTTGCTATGCTCGAACAGCAGGGCTATGAGATTATCAGAATCCAGCCGGATGAGAACGGCAGATTTCAGGCTGATGATTTTATTCAGGCCGCCGATGAAACTACGTTTCTGATCAGTATGATGCGTGTCGAGAACGAAACCGGAAGAATACTTCCCGTTCCGGAAGTGTTCCGGAGAATCCGGAAAAAATATCCGGATATTATCCTGCATTGTGATGCGGTACAGGCATATATGAAACTTCCGGTGAAATTAAAAGACATGCCAGCCGATCTGATTTCATTCAGTGCCCATAAGATTCACGGAATCAAAGGCACAGGAGCTTTATATATCCGGAAGGGAATCAGACTGACTCCCATCCTGACAGGCGGTAAACAAGAAAAATCCATCCGTCCGGGGACGGAAGCCGTTCCGCTGATTGCCGGATTCGGTGAAGCTGTCCGGCTGATGCAGGATAATATAACAGAACGTCTGGAATCGGCACAACATAAGAAAGAATATTTATTGAATTTATTATCTGAAACACCTGATATTATAATCAACAGTGAGACTGATAAAAATTTCAGTTCGCCGTATATTGTAAATTTCTCTGTGAAAGGGATTCGTTCGGAAATCATGCTGCATTACTTAGAGAGTAAAGAAATTTATGTTTCAAGCGGTTCGGCATGTTCCAAGGGTGCGAAGAGCGGAGTCTTATCAGCCTATCATGTGCCGGACAGTTTAGCAGACTGTGCAATCAGAGTGAGCTTTTCAGAAGATACGACAGAACAGGAATTGGATTTATTAGTACAGGCCATTCAGGAAGGTCAGGCAAATCTGATTCATAAAAAATCCTGATGAGGGTAATTTAAAATGCAGGAACTTACAGAAGATAAAATTTATCAGATATTAGAACAAAAATATCCTGAGCTTCTGCTTGATTATGTACTGCTGTCGTGCGAGCATGACTATCTCGGCGAAGAAACTCATAAACAAGCTGTAATCACAGCAATTTCGGCTTTCAATCACAGAAAGAGAGTCGGAAATAATCTGAATCCGCCTCATTTCTATGTGAAAGAAGAAAATATGCATGGTATCAGATACAGCATACAGGATTTTTTCAGCGATACAGAAAGCACATGGCAGATTCTGTCAGAACATTGCAGAGCCAGAGAAGCACCGTCTCATATGACATATTGGCAGGCATTTTCCGAACCGCCGTATACAATTCCGTATACGAAAAATGATTTTCATAAAATCAATCATTTGCTTTTTCCGGTACAGTTCCGGAATGCTCTGGAAATTTACAGCTGGAATGCTGATTTTTCAAATTATTTCAACGACGGGAAAGAATGGTGGGGGACTGCTCTGTGGAGTATCTATGATAAATTTATGCAGAGATTTGTTATCATTGGTGCTTCTCTGACTGACTAAAGGAGAATAATTGATTATGAATAATATTGATCATGGGAAAGCTTTTGACTGGGGGAAAACTTCTCAGGACTATGCGAAATTCAGGGATATTTATCCGGAGAGCTTCTATCAGAAGATTATCAGCCGGAACATCGGTATACAAGGGCAGAAAGTTTTAGACCTCGGAACGGGAACAGGGGTTCTGCCTCGGAATTTATACTCATATGGAGCAGAATGGACAGGAATCGATGCTTCTGAAAATCAGATTCAGGAAGCGAAAAAACTTGCCTATCAGCAGGGAATGCAGATTGATTTTCAGGCTGTTCCGGCTGAACAGGCTGATTTCCCGGAATCTTATTTTGATGCGGTCACAGCATGTCAGTGTTTCTGGTATTTCAAGCCGGAACTGTTAATGCCGATATTAAAGAAAATTCTGAAACCGGATGGAAAAATTTTAATTCTCCAGATGGAGTGGCTGCCGTTTGAAGATGAACTCGCTCAGGCCAGTGAAAATTTAGTATTGAAATACAATCCTGACTGGACAGGAGCAGGGGAGAAGCGACATCCTGTCTATCTTTCTGATACGGTTCTGCAATATGCTGATCTGATCTCTCAGGAAGAGTACGCCGAACAGATTCCGTTTACCCGTGAAACCTGGCACGGCAGAATGAAAGCTTGTCGGGGAGTCGGAGCTTCTCTTTCTGAAAAAGATCTTGCTGACTGGGAACAGGAACATAGAAATTTATTAAATCAGACAGTCTTTGAAAATTTCAGTATTCTGCATTATATCGCTATGGCAGAATTAAGAATCAAATAATATTATAACAAGAGAGGAAATTGCTATGAAAGAAATTGTTTTGGTCAAATACGGTGAAATGGCTCTGAAAGGCCAGAATAAGTCCAGCTTTGAGGATATTTTATTCAAGAATATCAAATTCAGACTGAAATCTGTAGGAAAATTCAAATACAGTTCGGCACAGTCTACGATCTATATCGAACCGGATGAGGAGACTATTGATCTTGATGAGGTAATCTCTAAATTACAGAAAGTATTCGGAATCGCTGCGATTTGCAGAGCCTGTGTCTGTGAAAAGGATTTCGCTGATATTCAGGCAAAAACTGTGGAATATCTCAGAGAAACCCTCGAAGATGCGAAAAGTTTCAAAGTCGAGGCAAAACGTGCAGATAAGAAATTTCCTATGAAATCCCCTGAAATCTGCATGGAACTCGGCGGAACGATCTGTGAAGCCTTTCCGGAAATTGCTGTGGATGTCCATCATCCGGAAGTCACTGTGATTGTAGAAATCCGTGATACAAATGCTTATGTACATGCCGGCCGTATAAAGGGTGCCGGCGGCCTTCCTGTCGGCTCCAGCGGTAAAGCCTTGTTATTACTCTCCGGAGGCATTGACAGCCCTGTAGCGGGCTATATGATGGCCAAGAGAGGGGTCAGAGTATCAGCCATTCATTTTGTGAGTCCGCCGTATACTTCCGACAGAGCCAGAATCAAAGTCGAACAGCTCTGTGAAAAATTAACACCTTACTGCGGAGATATTCATTTTTACTGTGTTCCGTTCACGGAAATTCAGGAAGAACTGAAACGCAGATGTCCGGAAGAATATTTTACTATTTTAATGCGTCGTCTGATGATGATCATTGCTCAGGAAATTGCCAAAAAAGAAGAAGCTCTCGCTCTGATCACCGGTGAAAGTGTCGGACAGGTCGCCAGTCAGACAATGCAGGCAATGGTCTGCACCGATGCAGTATGCAAAGTACCGGTATTCCGTCCGCTGATCGGCATGGATAAAACAGAAATTATTGAAATTTCAAGAAAAATTGATACGTTTGATATTTCTGTCCAGCCTTATGAAGACTGCTGTACGGTCTTTACTCCTCGTCATCCGAAGATCAGGCCTCAGCTCGAAGCCGTTGAGAAAGCTCAGGAAAAAGGCGATTTCGATTCTATGATCGCCCAGGCTGTTCAGGATACGGAACTGAAAATTTTCAAAAATTCCGAGACTTGACATTTCTGCATTCCTGTGCTATACTAAATAAGTAAATATAAAAAATTACAGGTGGTGTATGCATGGCAGACGAAGATAAATATAATGCGATAAAAAACGCTTTGCAGAATCAGGACGAAAATCACCAGCCTTCCCGGAAAAAAAATACACAGACAAAAAAATCCGGTAAGAAAAAAGGAAAGTCCAAAAAGAAAAAAAGAAGAAAGCGTAAAACCCTCGGACAGAGAATCGCCGGACTGTTCCCCCAGCAGGGCGACAGTGTGTTTGAAGTCTTCCGGAAAATGACGTTTCTGATCTCTTCTATGGTCTTTATTGTATGCCTTGTGCTGATCGGGAAATATTTCTGGGAGAATCATCAGAATGCACTGATCGCAGAGGAAACACAGAGAATTCATGATTCTGTGATCGAGCCGGAACGAAAACTCCCCAGAGAAACCAACCCCGAAGGCGAACCCGAAGAACGCTATGAACTTCTCGCAAGTGCCCGGAATCTGCTGGCAGTCAATAAAGATGTCGTAGGCTATATCAGTATTCCGAACGAGCCGAAAATTGCTTATCCGGTGCTGCAGAGAAAAAATGACGAGGACGGAAATTCTTATTATCTGGATAAGAATATCAATCTGGAATATGCAAGAGCCGGTTCTATCTTTATGGATTATCGTAATTATTTTGATAACATGGTTGAAAATCTCGATGAGAACGGCAAACCGGACGGCACTTACAAGAGAACGTTCCCGAACTCACAGAATATTATCATCTATGGGCATAATATGCATGATTATTCCATGTTCGGTGCATTGAAATATTATACCAATAATCAGTCTTATTATGACAGTCATCCGATTGTCGAGCTGGAATCGAATTATATGAAATATCAGTATAAGATTTTTGGTATGATTATTGTCGATGTCGAAGATGATACAGAAACCAGGTTCGATTACTGGAATACGCTGAATTTCAAAGACGAGGCAGATTTTTATAATTATGTCAATGAAATCAAGCGTCGTACCATCAGAACAACCAATGTTGATGTCACTTACGGAGATCAGCTTCTGACATTATCTACCTGTAACAGTACGTTCAATGACGGCAGACTGGTTGTATTTGCCCGTCTGCTGCGTGAGGGTGAGGATTTATACGAAGGCTGTACCAGTGAAGCCAACCCGAATGTCAAGTGGTCAAACAGCTATTATAAATGGCATAAAAATGCCTATGACCCCGATGCCGAATTTATCCCATACGGCTAATTCTCAGGAAAGAAGGAATCAGGAATGAACAGAATTTCAAAAAAGAAAAAAATAGTAACAGGTGCGATTTTTACCGCTATGCTGACAGCTGTCAGCACAACTGCAATATTTTCTGCCGTGAATGCAGAGGTTGCAGATGCCCCCGCTGAAGCTCCGGCTGCTGTTTCCGGTACAGGAGAGAAAATATCCAGCAGTACCGTGAATTTACAGCTTGCACAGGGGCCTTTCGGTACGCCGAACGGTGAGTCCGGCATGTCCAAATCTATGCGGCAGTATAACGGCGATTCTGTCGGCTGGATTAAAATTGACGGTACAAAAGTCGATAATCCGCTTGTACAGTGTGAAGATAATGATTTTTATCTCTCAGTCGGCTTTGATCATCAGCCTTACAGAGCCGGTACAGTCTTTATGGATTACCGGAATCTGTTCGGCTTCGGACAGGAAAACTGGTCGGATAATATTATCTTATACGGTCATAACATGGCCAATAACGAAATGTTCGGCTCGCTCCGGAGATACCGTCAGGATTTAAGCTATTATAAAGAAAATCAGTTTATTGATTTATATTCCAATTATGAACATGCAACTTATGTGATCTGTGCCCTGCCGATTACCTACGGCGGTGCAGATGCCGACTGGCGTTACTGGGATATGGAAGAATTCCGCTCAGAAGATGAATTCAATACTTACATGAAATATGCCAAAGACCAGAGCGTGACAAAAATTGATAACGTCGATGTCAAATACGGAGATAAGCTTCTGACACTCTCAACTTGCTATTCTGACGAAGATAACTCCCGTTTCTTAGTCATCGCAAGAAAGCTCAGAGCAGGCGAGACAGCAGAATCTTTCTCGAAATCCGTTCCGGCTGACGAGACTCAGGCAGATTCCTGATGTGCAAGCGAGGTAATCCTAAAACATGAATACAATACTGAAAGCTTTGTTATGCATTCTGCTTTCAGTCATCATCACCGGAGGGCAATGCCTTCCGGTGATTGCTGAAACAGGAGAAAAATTAAGCTCTGTAGAAATCATCCGTTCAGAAAACTCTGAAACACCGGAAGAAGATCAAAACCAGAAGAAAAAAACAATCTCCGCTTACGGCGATTTTTCTCTGATTTCCTATCAGACTGTCGAAGATTCAGAAAATCAGGAAGCGGTTCTTGTTTCTGACAAAAGCAGGGAAGATATTGTCATTTCCAACGAACCCACTCCCTCTGCTGTGGATGTCGAAAACGTTCCGCCCGGGACTTTTGCTTTTACTACCTACGGCTGGGGGCATTGTGTCGGTCTGAGTCAGAACGGGGCGAATTTCTATGCTATATACGGCGGCTGGAACTATCAGGATATTTTATTTCATTATTATCCCGGCACTGTCCTCATGAATACCGGAACCGCAGAAACAGAAATGATTACTGTCCAGGGAGTGCCAGGAAATTCCCTTCAGCAGGTTGCAGAGATCGTCAACAGGGAAGTAGGCCCCTCTTTTCATCCGGAAGCAATCAAAGCTCAGGCTGTTGCGGTTTATACCTATATTAAATTCTATAATAATGATTCGCATGATCTGAAAGGCAAGCCCAATCCTGCACAAAATATTATAGATGCCTGTGCTTCGGTACTCGGTGAAGCCCTGTATTATAACAATGATTTCGCTATGACAATGTTCGGAGCTTCCTGCGGCGATCTGACCGCAGACAGCAAGGATATTTTTCAAATAGATCTGCCATATCTCCGGAGCGTTTCCAGCGATTATGATTCTCAATATGATCCGCATTACGGAGATGTGAAATATTTCACAATCGAAGAAGTCAGAAATATTATTCAGAATGCTTATCCTGTTGTACTTTCTGATCATCCTGAAAACTGGATTCAGATCATTCAGGGAAACGGCGGCTATGTCCGGCAGGTCAATATTGATAATCAAATGACAGTCCTTGGAGATTCCTTCCGATATAAATTCGATCTGAAATCTCCGAAGTTTACGTATGTATATTCCGAACCGGAAGACCCCGAAGAAAATTTTGAAGAAGCTCCGCAGGAAATTCCTGAGAATCCGGAAGAAATTCCGGCTGAGGAATTCGCTGATGCTGTCGAGGAACTGCCGGAAGAAATTTCTTGAGTCTTTGTGCAATATGCTAAATAATCACTAAAAACTGCGAAACGGATCAATTTAAAACCGTTTGGCAGTTTTTTATTTTTCCAAAGCTGAAAAAGCCCTGTATTGCGTGCGGGGGAGTGGTCTTCCGGATGTAAAATTCGGCAGGGGAGAGACTGAAAATAATTCCGGATAAGAAAGCAGAAAACTAAAAAAATGACTATATTCCGTTATTTTTTGAAACATTGATAGTGATGAACTACTATAGAGTAATTGTATCTGAAATGTGTCTGAAATCAGAAATGATGAGGA
>JAFUWN010000016.1 GCA_017483465.1 Oscillospiraceae bacterium | reverse complement strand
GTTTTTTTCTTGGCATAGAATCTGTTCTGTCTGAGAAAGTCAATATAGCCGTCAGCATTCCATTTTGTTTCAAAGGCGATTCCGGCAGCAGTCAGCAGTTTTGACATGATTTGTACCGAGCTGTTTTGATTCACATGAATAAAATTCGGAGCAATTAAAATTCCTCCCGTTTTCAAAACTCTTGCGATTTCAGACAGGACTTTTTCAGGATTCGGAATGATATGCAGAGCATTCGAGATAATAATCACATCGAAACTGTGATTTTCAAACGGCAGAGCAGAGGCATCGGCTTTCATATAGTGAAGCTTGTCTGTAAATTTTTTCTTCTGAGCCTGTATCAGCATATTTTCGGCAAAATCCGTAGCAATATATTTTTCAGAAACATCAGCCACATGATTGGAAATCAGACCGGTTCCGCAGGCTAATTCCAGAACTTTTTTATCTGCAATTGTTTTGCGGATTTTTTTATAAATTTCTTCATAGGCAGTTTGATTCATCCGCATGAACAGATTATAAACAGGAGCATAGAAATTCCATATTTTTGCATGATCTTTCATAATATCAGCCTTTCCTGACAAATTTTTTCTGATTTTATTATAGCATAATTCCGGATTTTATGCAAGCAGGAATTTGCAGAATATATATAATCAGGCACTGAAATAACATTCAGTACCTGACGGGAGTTATTTTTCTCTCTTATTGGCAAAGCGATGGGTGAATAAAATATCGGACTGGTATAATTTCAGTGCAAAAAATGCCATCCCTGCAAGAAATAGAATCTGATAGGCCATACCGCCGAGGAATAATCCGGTATCATGAAATCTTAAACAGCTTGTAGCAATAAACGTATGCGTGAACGGAATGCAGTATAATAAATATCTGACAGCTCCCATACCCCGGATGTCAGAAACCATGGATAAAATATACGGAAACATGGTGCAGACTAAAATCGGAATGCTTGCAGTCTGTGAGCCTTTGGCATCTTCGACAAGACCGCCCAGAATCATAGAGGCTGTCAGAGCAATGCCGATCGTCAGCAGTAACTGTAAAATCACACCAATCCAGCCGGAAAACGGAATCTGTAAGCCGAGTGTTTTAATAGCGTCCTGCGTATTGATCAGACTTGTGAAGGCTTCACCAATATCAATATTTTCAGAAGTCTTGTTTACATTGGCGAGCATTGCCACAAGAAAGCCGCCGCCATAAACAAGGGCATAAATCAGAGCCGTAATCAGAGCCGCCAGCATTTTCGCTCCGATAATGACGGAACGGGGAACAGGAGAGGCCAGAAGCGTTTCAAGCGTTTTATCTGTTTTTTCAGCGGCAACAGCTGTAATAATCGTCTGGGAAGTCAGAACAATCAGTAAAAATAATACCAGCGGCATGAACTGATCAAATACCGCAAGTGAGCTGATCAGAGCGGCACTGTTTGCTTGTACGCTCTTGTTATTGGCGACAGTATACGAAACTGCCGAAACCGGTTTTTCAAGAAATGCCAGATCGTCTTTCAGGTAAGTTTCTGATAACAGTGAATTCATTGTTGTGATGACAGCTTCTGCACTGGAGCTTTCTGCAAAAGCCAGACTCATGGTAGAAGTGGATTTCAAAGCAGTCACACTGTTGATTTCACAGGCTTTATGCTGATTCAGCAGTAAATCCGTCATACCCGCCGGAAGAACGGCAGCATCATCCCAGTTCTGCTGAGATAAGATGATTTCATAAGGCTGTGTATCGGAAACGGCTTTGACTGTATATTCCTGTTCTTGCAGTTTTGCAATCAGCTGTTTTGTGAAATCCGTCTGATCAAGATCAATGATATGCACTTCTCCGGAAGTTTCAAGCGTTCCGGTCATGGTAGAAGTCATAACCGTACCAAGCATGACAATCAGAATAAAACTGACAAGCAAGCCTAACAGCATTTGTTTATTCAGCAATTCGGACAATTCTTTTCTGAGCAGATTTTTCATGCCGATTTCACCGCCTTTTCAAAAGCTTCTTCGAGCGTTTCAGCCTGGTATTGCTGCAGCAGTTCTTCCGGAGTGCCCTCGGCTAAGAACTGACCGTCTTTCATGATGGCTCCTCTGTGAGCAGTAGAAGATACTTCCTGCATATGATGTGAAGATAATAAAAATGCGGTTCCGTATTCTTCGGCACATCGCCGGATGGTTTTCCGGATGTCAAGAGAATTCAGGACATCAAGTCCGCTGGTAGGCTCGTCCAGAATGGCAAGTTTCGGCTTTGTCATGACAGTTCTTGCAAGTACAAGCTTTCTGGTCATGCCTCGGCTGTAGGTATTGATTTTCTGTTCCAGAGCCTCTCCCAGACCGCAGATTTCCTGCCCTAAAGCTACACAGAGCTTGATTTCTTTTTCTTCTTTGAAATACAGTCCGGCAATGAATTTCAGATAATTTTTTCCGGTCATGGTCTTGTAAGCACCTGCTTCATCCGGCAGATAACTGATATCTGCTCTGACTTTTTCCGGATTTTTTACGATACTGTTTCCGGCGATCAGGGCATCTCCGGAATCCGGCCGGAGCAGAGTCGCAAGCATTCGCAGAATTGTCGTTTTTCCTGCACCGTTCATGCCCATCAGACCGAAGATTTCACCCTCCTGAATCTGGAACGAGACATCCCGGACGGCCTGTTTTTTGCCATAGCTTTTTGTAATATGCTGCACATCAAGTGCATAATTCATAAAAATCCCTCCTTGGAAATTTTTAAAATAAATATGGATTTACAGTTGATTTTTTTTAGCACATGTGATAAAATATAAATATCATCATATGTATTTTTTTACATTTAAGAAAGGAGCATGTTATATGCCGTTACACGAATCCGGAGAAGATTATCTCGAAACGATTTATCTTCTCAGCAAGAAAAAAGACTTCCTCCGTTCGATTGATATTGCCACAGAACTGAACTATTCCAAAGCCAGTATCAGCCGTGCCATGAAACTGCTCAGAGAAGCCGGGCTGATTACCATGGGCGAGGATGGTCAGATCAAACTGACAAAGGCAGGTCATCAGAAAGCGACTGAAGTCTACAGCCGTCATACACTTCTGACTGATTTCTTTAAAGATGAACTCGGTGTGAATGAAATCACAGCCGAAAAAGATGCCTGTCGGATTGAACATGTCATCAGTGAAGAGACTTTTTTAAGACTCCGTGCGTATATGACAGAGAAAGGCTATAAAACGAGGTTATAAGCATGAATATCAAAAAAATCAAAATACCGGAGCAGTTCGGCTCTTTATATGTCTGTCCCGTGCCGGACAGCAGCCGGAATGCCGAACATGAAACCGCACACGGATTATTGAAATCCGCTGTGCAGGAATATGCAGAATCTAAAAATATGATAATAGCAGAAGAAAATCTGATTCTGGATTATCATGAATATGAAAAGCCGTATTTTAAAAACTATCCGGATTTGTATTTTAATCTGAGTCATTGTGATGGTTTAGCTGTCTGTCTGCTTTCCGAGCAGGAATGCGGCGTTGACTGCGAGGCTCTCAGGAAACTCCGGCCGGCAGTCGTCCGGAGGGTATTTTCATCCGAAGAACAAAAGCTGTTGGAAGCCTCTCCGGAAGCAGACAGGCTTTTCACAAGAATCTGGACACTGAAAGAATCTTATGTCAAAGCGATCGGCAGAGGCATTGGCTTTCCAATGCAGAAAGTCAATTTTCAGTTCAGAAATGACGACATCATTTGCAGTCAGGAAAATGCCGGGTTCTGTCATATTCAGTATGAAAATTATGAAATCAGCATATGCATTCTGCATTCAGGAGTATAGTGTTTACTATGCTCCTGATGTTATTTTTTCAGAGATTTCTGCCATTCCCGAATAAAGGCATTTTGCTCAGCAGAATCAGGAAAATAATGCAGCTCATGATAGTCCCAGAGATTTGTAATATCTTCAAGCCGAGCCTGTTTTTCTGTTTTGACAAGATAAATCTTTGGAATATAAGCCATCATTGCAGACTGATCCGCATTCAGAAGAGAGCCTTTGCATTCCAGTCCATAGCCGAGATTTAATAACTGATCCCGTAATTGCTGATAAGCTGTCAGATACTGTTCGCTTTTCGATAAAATGTAATTATGATTTATCATAATTTTTAAAATGATCTGTTCGGAAGTTTCGGCTTCATCTGCATAGACTACAGAAGAAAGCTCTGTATCTGAATTTATATTTCTTAATATCACAGAATAATTTTTCATAGATACTCCTGAAAAGGCGATACAGGAAGGCCGTTTTTCTCGAACAGAGTCACATCACCGTAATTATACCATGCATATCTGACACCTGTCGGAAGAGTAATATCAGAATTTTTAATTAAAATATCATGATTGATAATTTCAGCTTCTGCCGGGTGCCATTCTCCGGAACTGTCACAGAGTTCAAATCCGGATTGCTTTCTTAATTCTAAGCCGTTATAGATATGATCAAATTCGACACGGACAGCATTTTTTTCCGGATAGGCTCTCCGGAACAGGGGAGCAGTCGTATTCTCATCCTGTAAATGATAGACTTCTTTCAGAGCCTGTAAATATAATCGCTCTGCCGGAATGCGTTTATTCTTAGGATGAATTTCATTAAATTCTCCGCAGTCAAGAATCACGGCAAGTCCGGTATTTCTGATATTTCTGTAAATATGCTCCTGAGCCTGCCGGATGATACACCAGTTCTGACCGTCTTTGGTATCCGGATAGCCGTGTATCGGAAGCTGTACCAGTAAGAACGGCAGAGTTTCATCCTGAAAATCTTTTCTCCACTGCCGGATGAAACAGGATAATAAAATTTCATAGCCCTCCGGCCTGTGATCGTCAGATTCACCCTGATAATACAATACACCTCGCATTGTATACGGAATGATTCTGGTGATCATCGTATCATACAGCCCATGCGGACGGAGCGGGTTAATCGGTGCGGACGGCCCCGGATAGCGGTTTTCTCCGCAGATTTCAAGTACTTCTTCCCAGGAAATTTCCGGATTTTTCTGATAGCATTCCGCAGATTTTTTCTCCCAGTTCTGCTGATATTCACAGTAATCCAGATAGGCCTGATTTGCTTCATCATCAGACAAACCGGCCATGCCGTTCTGATAATCCTGAAGATAAGTTTTTCCGGTTTCTGTCGATTCGAGCATTTCACGGCTGATCCATGCACTTGCAGAAGTACCGCCGTAATTGCATTCGATCAGACCAACAGTCACACCTGTTTTTTCGGCAAGCAGACGGCCGAAATAATAGCCGATGGCTGTCCAGTTCGCACAATGTTCCCGATCAGGAATCTGCCAGACAGAAGCTTCTTCTTCTTTGAAAAATTCTTCATCGAAATATCCTCGTTTGCAGACATGGTATAATCTGACATTTGCTTGTTCACAGGAAGCAAGTGCAGAATCCGGCTGATCAGAATTGATTAAAGCCATTTCCATATTAGACTGACCGCCGCAGAGCCAGACTTCACCAATCATAATATCGGATAACATAATTTCCTCGTTCTGACCGGAGATTTTTAAGATATATGCTCCTCCGGCCGGCATAGGCGGAAGCAGGACATGCCATTTCTGGTTTCGGGGTTTTGTCTGAACAGAACAGCCGTTCAGACTGACGGTAATGATTTTATGTTCTTCAGAGCATGTTCCCCAGATATGGACAGGCTTTTCTCTCTGGAGAACAGTATGATCTGTAAAAACAGGAGCAGTTTGTAACATAATTTCTCATCCTTTCCGGAAATAATATCTATTTTTTATTATACTTGAAATTATAATACATGTCAATGAAAATTCTGTGAAAAAACAGAAATCTGTCAGAGCAGACAAAAACTTCATTTTGTCCACCGAATCTGCATTTTGTGGGTTGCTCGAAAACGTTTAACATGGTAAAATATAACTGTAAAAAACTACTAAAGGGGGTAACATGTGTGATTACAGCACATAAAATTGCAGGCGGTATTCTTTCTGCGGCTATGCTGACTGCGGCTATGCCGATCAGTTATGTCAGTGCGGCTACTGTCCTCTATGACTGTGATACAGGCATTGAAGACGGCTATAACTACGAACTCTGGAAAGATACCGGCAATACCAAAATGGAACTGACCGGAAACGGAACTTTCAGCTGTGAATGGAGTAATATTAATAACTGTCTGTTCCGTACCGGAAAGAAATTCGACTGCACACAGACATATAAAGAAATCGGGAATATTGCATTTGATTATAATGTGGATTATCATCCTGACGGAAATTCTTATATGTGTGTATACGGCTGGACAAAAGAACCTCTGGTTGAATATTATATCGTAGACAGCTGGGGCAGCTGGAGACCGCCCGGAGATGAGGGCTATCTCGGTGAAGCTACCATTGACGGTGCAGTCTATGATATTTATAAAACTGTCCGTGTCGATCAGCCGTCTATTGTAGGGAATACGACTTTTGATCAGTATTGGAGTGTCCGCAAAGATAAGCGGACAGAGGGTGTTATCAATGTCGCTTCGCATTTCGCTGCATGGGAAGAAAAAGGACTTCCGGCCGGAAAGCTCTATGAAGCTGCTCTGAATATTGAGGGGTATCAGAGTGCCGGTTCTGCGACTGTACTCAAAAATGAAATGACAGTCGGCGGTGATATTCCCGAAACGCAGCCTGTTACCGAAAAAGAACCGGATGCAGACGGCTATTATCTGCATTCTGATTTTGAATCCGGCAAGAACGGCTGGTCAGGCCGTGGCGATGCCAGTGTTTCGGCTTCTGATGGGATTCTCTCCGTTACCGGCAGAACAGATTCCTGGAATGGTACTTCCTATAGTCTCAGTACCAGTGATTTTATCCCCGGAAATTCTTACAGCTTCAGTGTCATGGCTATGCAGAATCAAACGGCTTCTGAAGATTTCAAGCTGACGCTTCAGTATAAAGGCTCTGACGGCGAAGAACATTATGATAATATCGCTTCTGCAACAGGAAAATCCGGTGAATGGGTTCAGCTCGCCAATACAGGCTTTGAAATTCCGGCCGGTGCAAGCAATCTTCTGCTCTATGTCGAAACTGCCGACAGTACGACAGATTTCTATATTGATGAAGCTGTGATCGCTCCGGATGGTACGAAAATTAGTGCTTCCGGAAATACTTCTTCTTCCGGCAGTAAAAAAGGCGATGTCAACAGTGATGGCTCTGTCAATGTCGCTGATCTGATCGCTATGCATAAATATCTGCTGGGCAGATTGTCATTCTTACAGGAAAATTTTATCAACTCTGATATGAATGATGACGGCAATGTTAATATCTATGATCTGGTTCTGCTCAAACAGCAGTTACTCAAGCCCGTTTCTGAACCCGTAACACCTGTTACAACTGACCCTGTAGAAACAAAAGAAGAACGTGTCGAGGGGCAATGGTATAATCAGGCTGATATTTCCTGGATTGACAAGTCTAAGCCTATGGTTGCAATCGCTTTTGATGACGGCCCGATCGCAGGCAGTGACTGTCCGACCAGAATTCAGAATGCTCTTGCTGAAAATGGCTTCCATGCGACTTTCTTCTACTGGGGCGAGCGTATTGCCGGAAATGAAGCGGAAATCAAACGTGCTCAGGAACTCGGCTTTGAAATTGCCAATCATACATGGTCACATCCGGATATGACAAAGCTTTCTGCTGATCAGATGAAAGAGGAAATCAATAAATGTGCCTCTGCTCTGACTGCCATCACCGGACAGGAAGAATTTTTAATCCGTCCGCCGTTCCTCTCTGTAAATGATACATTCAAGCAGGTTGCAGGTGTACCGCTGATCAACTGCGGTGTGTACTCGATGGACTGGGAAGGTGCTTCCAAAGATGATATTATCAATACGATTGTAACCGCAATGAATAACGGCACGCTCAACGGACAGGTTGTGTTAGTGCATGAAAATTATGAAACGACTGCTCAGGCGATGGAATATCTCGCACCCTATATGAAATCGCAGGGCTGGCAGATCGTGACTGTTTCCGAAATGTTCAAGGCAAATGATAAAGTGATGTATAACGGAACAGTCTATAACAATATCTGGTAATGCATGATATAATTAGAACATAAAAACCTTTCTGAAAAAGTATTCCGGAGTTTCGGCTCCGGAATGCTTTTTATTTTGTTAGTTGTATCAAAATAAAAGCCCCTATGCATAACTAAAATGCACAGGGGTATATTATTATAATTTAAAGAGGATTAATAGAACCAGCAGTTAGAGGTTGCATCAATACTCCAGTAACGAGTATTTGAAGTGTTGACATCATATGCAACCCAAGTATTATAGTTTCTTTTAAGTCGAACACAATATTTGCTGTAACCATAATTGAGAGTCCAGTAACTGCTTCCTTTAATATTTTTAGTTACTCTGAAATTTCTGTTTTCTGGTGTAGTAACTTCAACTGTGAACCTTCCGTCCTTGATACGCCCCCGATAATCGAAAGCACAGAATTTTAATTTTGGGCTTTTATATTTTGTTTTTCCCCAGCTTTTGTAAGAGTAAGCATAAACGGTAGTGTAGCCAGTCCAATTAGTATTGTAATTAAAATTACCTCTGACTACCTGTTTAGAAGCAGCATTTGCTTCAATTGTTTGCACAAAAGCAAATGGTTCATTGATGTTTTTCTGATTGGTGTGGGATGGGAAAGCAACACCAGCAGTAAGTGTAATTGCAGCAAGGATGGTGCACGTTCCTTTTTTTAAATTTGTTTTCAGTGTACTCATGGAAAGTCCCCCTTTTTAATATATAAATTGTTAGAAAATAACTTAAGTATTTAAAAGCAATTTTTTATTATTACACTTGAAAAAAGTTCTGAAAGATGTTATAATAAAGTATTAGGCTTTTTGTCTAACTTGTATGTTATTCTCTACTATCATTATACTTCATTTGTTGCGATTTGTCAATAGTAAAATCTCATTTAATTGCGTTTTCTATTTTTTATACAAAACTGAAAGGGGCTTTTTGTATGTTTTATGAGAGATTAAGAACAGTTTGTAAAGAAAATAACACGTCTGTGTCTAAAATGTTAAAAGATTTGAATCTCAGTACAGGAAGTACCGGACACTGGAAAAAAGGTATGCTCCCGAAAGGTGAAGTCCTCGCACAGATTGCTGATTATCTGCATACTTCGATAGACTATCTGATTTTCGGAGAATACCGGACGAATCTCAATGAAGAACAGCTGAAACTTCTGGAACTTTACGAATCGACCCCGGAACGTGCAAAATATAAAGTGCTTTGCGATTTCGAGAATATTGTGAATATCGAGATTGAAAAATTCGCCTCGAAAAAAGAGGCGGTATAATTATGTATAGATATAAAAAATAACCGCCGTACTGCGAAGAAGCATATACGGCGGTTATTTATTTAAGGAGATAGGAGATTTCTGTTTTCTGGAGTGCAGGTTAATAAAAGTATCGCCATCCTTTCTGCATGGTATTTTTGAGGGTAAAAGCAGATCTGAGGGAAGATTCTGCTTCTATATAACATAACAATGCAGAAAGAAAAATGTTAGCATATTTTTTCAGATTTTACAGAATGTTCATAAAATTCACAGAATATTCATGAATTATTTTCCACGGCGGTATTCTGTCGGAGTCATCTGGAAAAATTTCTTGAAAGTTCTCATAAAATGCGAGTAGTCATAACCGCATTTTCTGGAGATTTCCTGTAGAGTATCGGCCGTATGCAGAAGCAGATATTTCCCGTGTTCCATCTTGGAACGGCGAATATCATATGCACAGGTGACACCGAAAGCTTTCTGATAAATTTTGCAGAAATAAGAACTGCTGATATTGAGTTCCTGACTGCAAAGAGAAACAGACCATTCCTGTTCGGGATTCTGATAGATCTGATTCCGGATGATTTTCAGATCTTTATAATGAAGCTGTTCTGAATAAGTGGCTTTATTGTTATGAGCTTCGGTCATGAGTCCGGCGGCAGCGGATGTGACAGTTTGTTCCGTGAGAATCTGAATGGCCTCATCAGACAGGACAGCGGCTTGCAGCGGCAGGGCAATTTGTTTCAGCGAACGCTGATATTGTTCAAAATGATCTCTCAGATTCTGAATTAATAAATTATGATACTGAGAAGAAGCCGGTTCTGAGCCTAAGATCAAAAAATCGCTTTCTCCGGCACGGAGACATTTTTCATGATAGCTGCAAGTATTTTGCAGATATTCGGCAAAGGCGACAAGGAGCTTGTCTTTCTGGAGTGTTCCGCCGTTTTCAGCAATGCGGTATAATCCGGCGATATGCAGGGCAATCCAGAAACAGGATTCTTTCCGGTTTCTGACATCAGAAAGATAATCTTTCCAGAGATACGGCAGCTGATTTAAATTATACAGACCTGTCAGCGTATCACGCACCTGAGAGAGATAATCATGATAGGCAAGACTCTTTAGCATGTTCCGGACACGGAGAAATTCCAGAGCGTTGCTGATTTCCCGGCAGAAACGCAGATAATACGGGTTGATACTGTCGGCAATGTTCTGATATTGCAGAATGGAATAGCCGAAACAGCGGTTCTGAAAATAGATCGAAGTAAAGAAAGTGGCGGTCGGAACAGCAGAATTCTGAAAATCCGGCGGGAGCATAGCAGAAATAGGAAAAACCGTATAACTGCCGTCATAATGCATACGGAGCATTTGTTCGGAATAGCCGCCGTGCTGATGAGGATGATGTTTATCCTCGTTCCAGTGTTCACACAGGCAGAGAGCATAAGCTTCTCTGTCATAATATTCCGGATCGAAAAAGACAAAATTCAGATCATACATAGTTCTGACAAAGCCTTCCAGCGTAGTACAGGATAATAATTTTGTCGAAAGACTGCTGTCGATATAATTTTCTTCCAGACGGGGATAGTTAAAATCTATCTGATCGGCAAGAGCAGACAGGTTATGACAGCCGCAGCTTTCCCGACAGAGCAGCCGGCCTGTTTCGGACTTTCCGCTGACAAGGCTTTTTCCGGTGATCAGTTCATAAAGCTGGCAGACGGCATTTCTGCCGAGCTGTTCCCATGACGGAGAATAGGTCGTCACAGCCGGCATATGCAGGGCAGATTCCAGTACACCGTCATAGCCGGTGACAAGAATATCTTCCGGAACAGAAATATTATATTTCCGGAGTGCATCACAAAGAGAAACGGCCATCATATCATTGGCACAGACAACCGCATCCGGCAGAGGCCGTTTTCCGTCGGCAAATTCCTGAGCAAGCTGCTGAGCTGTGAAAATATAAAAATCGCCGTAAACAGCATTTTCTTCCTGATAAGAAATTCCTGCTTCGGTCAGAGCTTCCCGGAATCCGGCGAGTCTTTCGAGTGAAACAGGGTTTTCGGCAGGCCCTGTCAGACACAGCAGATTCCGGCAGCCGTGCTGCTGAATCAGGTGTCGGGTAATTTCGGCCATTTCTGAACGGTCATGATACCAGACCTGTACAAACGGATTCGGCTCAATGCCGATTCGGATAACCGGTTTGGTACAGTTTTCCAGTAAAAAGCGTTCAATTTCCTTGGCGTACTCGGCGGCTGCGAACGAATAGGGGACAAAGATCACCCCGTCAAGCAGAGAAAACTGTATCATATGCAGAATGCTTTCTTCTCCGAAACTGACTTGCAGAGGTTCTTCCTGCATGGTAAAAATACAGGCACTGATATTTTTAGAGAATGCTTCTTCAAGTATGCCGGTCAGCTGCCGGCGGTTGGCTGTCTTGTAGAGCTTTCCCATGATGATTCCGATTCGGGACGGTTCTGTCATAAATCTCCTCGCTTTCTGACAGTTCCTGTTCCGGCGGCATGGTTCTGCCGGCTAAATAATCCAGCGTAGTATCAAACATTTCTGCAATGCAGACGAGAATTTCCACGGGCATGGCATGAATGCCCCGTTCATAATTGGCATATGTCCGGCGGCTGATGCCCAGACGCTGTGCCATTTTCTCCTGAGTGATATGTGCTTTCTTGCGCAGGGTACGGATTCTCTGGTGCAGGATGTTTCTGGTTTCCTGATATTGCGGTGTCTTCATAAATAATTACCTCCTCTTTTTTCAATAGAAACTGTTGGGTTTTCAAACAGACTTTCTATTTAATAAGACAATCGAGAGGAGAAAAAAATGACACTTTTTTGAATTTTTTACATTTTTTCGTACACATGCACAAACGGAACAGCTGTTTTTTATTAATATTGAACGAATAAAGGCAGACAATTTCCGGTTCTGCCTGCCTGATTTTTTGAAATTATTATACCATGTTTCAGATAGCTTGTCAAGTACTGTACAGCGTTTTGAGAAAAATAAAACCGCTGTTTGACTACAGTCGCTTTATGAACAGAAAGTTATGCAAGTTAAATATATAAATTTGTACATTTTTGTTTAATTTGACCAAAATAAAAAATATAATTTGTCAAATATACCAATTGTATTTTTTGGGAAAATTTGATATAATAGGTTCAATACCGGATATGCCGAGGGGCGGCATATTTTTGAAGAATTCCGGTTGTACTTGAAAGGGGAATGATTTCCAATGAGAATGCAAGCAATGAAATCCTGTCTGGCTGCACTGTTAGCAGCCGCAACTGTTGTCTGCTCCGCAGGAATCTCTGCACAGGCAATTACTGCAGCACCTGCTCAGAATGCCAATGTAACGGCCACAGCAAGTGAAAGCACCGTGAAGTTTACAAATTCTTCCGGCTATCTGGAAGGTGCTTTTGCTGAATGGACAGCTGTTTCCGGTGCTTCCGGTTATAATGTCTATGTAGACGGCACACAGATTGATTCTATGCTGATCCGTCAGTATCCGTCCTGTTTCCGTGCCGATGCTGTCGGTCTGAAAGCAGGTTCCCATACGCTGAAAGTTGTTCCGGTAATCAGCGGCAAGGAAGATTCTTCCAAGGCTGCCGAAGTCAAGCTGACTTCCACAGCTCATGACCGTTCCGGTTACGGCTTTGTAAACGGCACTTCTTCCGGTGCTTATAACGAAGACGGTACGCTGAAAGCTGATGCGACTGTCGTTTATGTTACCAATGCAACAAAAGATACTGTCAAAGTCACTCTGCCGGACAAGAAAGGCAATGCTACGGAACTGACAGGCATACAGAATATTATTACCAATCTCAAGAGCAATACCAAAGTCGGCCCTGTTGCCATCAGATTTATCGGCAATATCGAAGACCCGGCCAATATGCCCAATGGTGACTTATATGTTGATACAGTTACCTGCGGTCTGACTGTTGAGGGTATCGGTACAGATACGACATTCAACGGCTTCGGTCTGGTTATGAAAAATTCTTCCAACGTAGAAGCAAGAAACCTCGGCTTCATGAACTGCAACAGCTCCGAAGGCGATGACTGCGGTCTCCAGCAGAAAAACGACCATATCTGGGTGCATAACTGCGACTTCTTCTATGGCGATGCCGGTTCTGATGCCGACCAGGTAAAGGGCGACGGTGCTCTTGATACCAAAACTTCCAGCTATGTTACACATTCTTATAATCATTTCTGGGATAACGGCAAATGCAATCTCCAGGGTATGAAATCCGAATCCACAGAAAATTATATTACGTATCATCATAACTGGTATGACCATTCTGACTCCCGTCATCCGAGAATCAGAACATGCTCTGTTCATATCTACAATAATTATTTTGACGGCAATGCCAAGTATGGTACCGGTGTCACAATGGGTGCTTCTGCATTCCTGGAGAACAACTATTTCAGAAACTGCAAATATCCTATGCTCGCTTCTATGCAGGGTTCTGATGTCGAAGCCGGCGGTATCTTCTCCGGTGAAGACGGCGGTATCATCAAATCTTACGGCAACTACATGACCGGTCAGAAAGCTTATGTCAAGTATCAGGATAACAGCACTGAATTTGATGCGTATGAAGCTTCTTCCAGAAGTGAACAGGTTCCGTCTTCTGTCAAGACAAAGCAGGGCGGCACAACTTATAACAACTTCGATACCGCAAGCGGTTTCTACAGCTATACAGCTGATAAAGCCGAAGATGTTCCGGCTAAGGTCACAGCCAATGCAGGCCGTGTACAGGGCGGCGATTTCCAGTGGAAATTTGACAACTCTGTTGATGATGAAAGCTATGCTGTCAATACAGCTCTGAAAGCGGCTCTGGTAGCGTATAAAGATTCTATCGTAGCAATCGGCAGCGGATTTTCTGATTCTACCGACCCGACAGCTACTACTGCTCCGCAGGAAACCACAACTGTTGCTACCAACAATACAACAGCAGATACTACTACAAAAACAACAACTGCGACGACTAAGGCTACTACAGCTCAGACTCCGGCAAGCTTCTCTCAGATCATTTATGTATCTCCGAACGGTTCCGGCTCTGGTGCTTCTGCTTCTGATCCGACCGACTTCCTGACAGCAGTCAAGAACGTTCCGGCAGGCGGCTGTATCTATCTGTTAGAGGGTACTTATAAATATACAAGTACCATCCTGATTGATCAGAACAATTCCGGTTCTGAAGGCAAGTATAAGACGGTTTCTGCTTATAATAATGCAAAAGTTGTCTTCGACTTCACAGGACAGGCTGTTGACGGTGCAAACAGAGGCTTTGTTCTCGATGGTTCTTACTGGCATTTCTATGGCTTTGAAATCTATAATGCCGGTGATAACGGTATGCTTCTGTCCGGTAATAATAATATTATTGAATATATGGTATTCAATGATAACGAAGATACCGGTCTCCAGATTTCCAGATACAGAACCGATGCGGCTGCTATTGCTGACTGGCCGACAAATAACTTAGTCAAGAACTGTACTTCTAAGAACAACTGCGATGAAGCTACTATGGAAAATGCCGACGGTTTCGCTGCAAAGCTGACCTGCGGTCAGGGTAATGTATTTGATGGCTGTATCTCTTATAACAACTCTGATGACGGCTGGGATCTCTATGCAAAAGAAGCAACAGGCCCGATCGGTGTCGTAACACTGAAAAACTGTATTGCATTCCGCAACGGCTTCACAGAAGACGGCAGAGGTTACGGCGACTGCGATGGTAACGGCTTCAAACTCGGCGGCGGCGGTATCGGTACACGCCATAAAGTAGAAAACTGCCTTGCATTTGAAAACCTCAACTGCGGCTTCACAGATAATAATAACCCTGAATTCGGCGATATGAAGAATTGCACTGCTTATAATAACAATCTTAAGGGTGCAAAAGCAAACTATATGGTTTACAGATGTTCTGCAACAGCAACATTTGCTAATATGATGTCTTATTATAATACTGCAAATGTGACTAAGACAAATGTCAGCTCGATCAAGGCAGGCAATGACAAGTTTGTTGGTGCAATGACAAATGGCGTTTACTATAACAGCAAATACTATTTTGCTAAGAGCGAAACCATGACAAACGGTGCAAAACTTGGCGATATTATCACCCCTGCTGATTCTGATTTCGTAACACTCAAAGTTGACGGCATGGGTACAGATTTCCATACTAAATGGAGAAATGCTGACGGTTCACCGAATCCGCAGGGCTTTGCTGAAACACCTTCTAACGGCACTTATGCTTCTTTGGGCTATCATATGCTGAACGGCGTTTCTCAGGAATCCACACCGGGCACATCTTCCGGCGGAACACAGCCTGTTTCTACTGAAACTACCAAGGCTACTACTGAGGGCGGCAGCACCGGAACAACAGATTCTACCTCACCTGTTGTAACCGGCGGTACAGTTCATAACTTCACAACAGACGGCAGTACAAGTTCGTTCTATAATATTACCGGCAATATGAATTCCAAGGATATTTCAGTATCTTACAACGGTCTGACACTGACAAAATCCCTCAAGATGGAATCCGCAACTTCCATTACTTTCACAGCTTCTGCTGACGGTACTCTGGTATTAGTAACAGATACCGCCAACAAGACAATCAAAGTAAACGGCCAGAAATATACCACAGATGACAACGGTGTTGCAACAGTGGCAGTATCTGCCGGAGCAGTGGAAATTACTAAGGGCGATACAATGAACCTTGCTTATATTTCCTATGCAGCAGGCGGTACTTCTTCCGCTACTACAGCAGCTACAGAGCAGACATCTGCTTCTACAGAAACTACCAAGACAACAACTGTAGAAACCGTTCCGACATCCGAGCAGCCTTCTGCCGGTATCAAGGGCGATGCTGACAACGACGGCAAGCCTGTGAATATCGTAGACGTTATCACAGTCAACAAGGCAATCCTCGGTAAAGAAACCCTTTCTGCGGAAGGTCTTGCAAACATCGACTTCAACGGCAACGGCAAGCCGGATTCTGAAGAATCTCTCCAGATTCTGAAGTTTATCGTTGGTCTGGTATCAGAACTGTAATTCACAAGCAAAACAGAAATTCAGAAAAGCTCTGCTCCAGCAGGGCTTTTCTTTGTAACGGGCATGTCATGCGATGTCATGCGATTGCGAAAGGGAAAAAATAAAAAATTTCCCTGTCTTGTCTTGCGGAAAACGCTGATAAATCTGTTTTGAAATATCAAAAATAAGACGTAATATGGCCGTTTTTAAAATGTCACGTAATGTCCTTGATTTTTTTGACCAAAAGTGCTAGAATAAAATCAGCGAAAAATTGCAGATTGATTCCTGCATTTTTCCTGATTTTAGTCGCACTAGCATAGTGTACGATGGAGATCGTACTGTTCAGAGCCGCAAAAAGACTGCTCCCGGTCAGGAACAGTCTTTTATGCTTTTATTATTATTATTTCAGATCAGCCGCATAATTCTTTATAAAGCTGAATATAGGCATCCGCAGAAGTATTCCAGCTGAAATCGCTTGTCATGGCACGTTTTACAAGAGCACTCCAGGCTTCGGAATCATCATAGCATGTCTTGGCTCTCTGACACGCATTGAGCATATCATGTGCATTATATGTCCGGAATGTAAAACCGTTGCCGTCACCGTTTCCGTTATCTTTGACAGAATCACGCAGACCGCCGGTTTCTCTGACAATCGGTGCAGTACCATACCGCATGGAGATCATCTGGGCAAGTCCGCAGGGTTCGCTTTGTGAAGGCATTAGAAACATATCCGAGCCGGCATAGATCTTCTTTGCCAGATCCGGCTGGAATCCCAGCGTGACACTCACTCTGTCAGGGTATCTGAAACGCATTTCCGAGAAGAAATCTTCATAAATCTTTTCGCCGCTGCCTAAAATCGCAAATTTATATCCCAGATTCAGAATATCTTCAAATACATAGCGAATCAGATCAATGCCCTTGTGTGAAACAAATCTGGTCACAATGCCGATCACAGGCTCATCGCCTTCCTGTAAAGCCAGTTCCGAAAGCAGAGCCTCTTTGCAGGCTTTCTTGCCGGACGGGTCAGAAATACTGAATTTCTGTGCAATCAGATTATCCTGTTCCGGATTATACAGCCCGGTATCAATGCCGTTGAGAATGCCGCACAGCTTGTACTGCTTATTGACTAAAATCCTGTCAAGACCGTGGGCATAATACGGGTCGAGAATCTCCCATGCATAGCTGGGGCTGACAGTCGTGATTTTATCGGCGGCCTCGATAGCACCTTTCATCATATTGATTGCACCGTCATATTCCAGAATGCCGATATGATATAACGGAATGCCCATGACTTCATTCAGCACTTCACGGCCGTAGCTTCCCTGATACTGAATATTATGAATCGTAAAAATATTCTTGATATTCTGATAGCCCTGCTGATATTTATAAAATACCTGATAAAATACAGAAATCAGAGCAGTCTGCCAGTCATTGGCATGAATAATATCCGGAGCAAAATCAATGCAGCGAAGCATTTCCAGAACAGCTCTTGAGAAAAATACATAGCGTTCACAGTCGTCATAGAAGCCGTACAGACCGTCACGGCCGAAATAATATTCGTTATCAATAAAATAATATGTCATGCCGTTCCAGAGGGCTGTGAAAATGCCGCAGTACTGCTTTCTCCATGAAACATCGACCGTGATATTTGTCAGAAATGTCATTTGTGCCCGGAGTTCCGGACGGATGGATTTGTACAGGGGAATCACAACACGGCACTCATGCCCTTTGTTCCGGATGGCGGCAGGAAGCGAGCCGATCACATCCGCCAGACCGCCGGAAGCGGCAAACGGTACGGCTTCGCTTGCGGCAAACAGTATATTCAAGATGAATCACCCTCCTGCAATCAGAGTTTTGCGTTTTTGCTGATGTAAACAGGGTAGCTCTCTGAACCGGTCAGCACACGGCCGTCTTCGGTGGTCACGTTCTTGTCTGTGATGACAGAAGTCAGGGAGCAGTCTGCACCGATATTGGTGTTCTGCATTAAAATACAGTTCTTTACTACGCTGCCCTTGCCGACTTTGACACCACGGAACAGAATGCTGTTTTCTACAGTACCTTCAATAATGCAGCCGTCTGCAATCAGGGAATTGGAGGCCTTGGCTTCCAGACCGTATTTTACAGGGCCGTTGTCGCCGATCTTGGTATAAATCGGAGCACCGGACTTGAATAACTGGTTTCTGTTTTCCGGATTCAGCAGAGCAAGATTGGCTTCATAATAATGCTTGACGCTGTCGATTCTGCTGAAATAGCCGTCAAACTCATAGCCCATGATCTTGAATTCTTTTACTTTCGGCTGTAAGCAGTCACGGACAAGGCTGTACTGATTCTTGCTCACCGCATCTTTTACGATCTTACGCAGGAAATCTTTTTTCATGACAAACATGTCCAGGCTGATACTGCACTCTCCGGAAATAGCCGGGTCAACCAGAACTGCATTGACTCTTCCGGTTTCGTCCATTTCCAGAACATCTACGCAGGAACCGGATTCTTCACTGTATCTGTATTTGCCGTAGACAACAGTAATATCTGCTTCGGTTTTCTTATGCTGTTTGATCACCTGATCGAAATTCAGATTCGCAACATAATCGCAGTCTGTCAGAACGACATATTCACATTTGGAATGTTCTACATAGCTCCAGACATTGCTGAGGGCTTCCAGACGGCCTCTGTAGACACCCTCGCCCACATTCTGGCTGAACGGCGGCAGCAAATGCAGACCGCCCTGTTTTCTTGCTAAATCCCATTCACGGCCTGTACCCAGATGATCGAGCAGAGAACCGTAATTGGATTTTGTGATCACACCTACCTGTGTGATACCGGAATTGACCATATTGGACAGCGGAAAATCAATCAGTCTGTATCTGCCGCCGAACATGATAGAGCCCATGGTTCTGTGTTTGGTTAACTCAATGACAGTCGAATCATGCAGACTTGCAAAAATCAGACCGAGTACGTTATTATTGACACTCATAACTAGCAAAGCCTCCTGTTATATATTTTAGAGATTTGATCTTCAGACATTTTCAGAAATAATTTCCTTCGGCTTGATCACAGCACTGCCGGAAACAGTGACATTATGACCGACTACTGCAATGCCCCAGTCATCTCTGTTTTCTACTTTTTCCGGGCTGACACCGATTTTTGCACCGGATTCTACCACGCAGTTTTCACCGACAATGGCATATTCCACAACCGCACCGGACTTGACTACCGTACCGGGCATCAGAATAGAATAATTCACAACGGCACCTTCCTCGATCGTCACACCGGAGAAGATAATAGAGAAATCTACCTGACCGCTGATATTGGAACCTTCGGTAATCATAGAATTTTCAATCTGTGCACTTTCACCGATATACTGCGGCGGCATATTATTATGACGGGCATAGATCTTCCATTTGGGATCATAGAGATCCAGCGGTACAGAGGGGCTTAACAAGTCCATATTGGCTTCCCAGAGGCTGTCCAGTGTGCCGACATCTTTCCAGTAGCCGTCAAATGTATAGGCAAACAGGCGTTCTTTATTGGCCAGCATGGACGGAATAATATCCTTGCCGAAGTCTTTCGAGCCGGTGTTTGCATTTTCATTTTCGATCAGATATTTCTTGAGTTTCTGCCATGTGAAGCAGTAGATACCCATAGAAGCAAGTGTGGATTCCGGTTCTTTCGGCTTTTCTGTGAATCTGACCACTCTGTTTTCTGCATCGCAGGTCATGATACCGAAACGGGAAGCTTCTTCCATCGGAACATTGATAACTGCAATCGTACCGTCAGAATTGTTTTTCTCATGGAATTCCACTAATTTGGAATAATCCATTTTATAAATATGATCGCCGCCGAGGACAATGACATATTCCGGGTCATAGCGTTCAATAAAACGCATGTTCTGATAAATCGCATTGGCAGTACCCTGGAACCAGTCAGCACCTTCTTTGGTCTCGAACGGAGAAAGCACATGCACACCGCCGTACATTCTGTCCAGATCCCACGGCTGACCGTTGCCGATATATTCATTCAGAACCAGCGGCTGATACTGTGTCAGGACACCGACAGTATCAATACCGGAATTGGTGCAGTTGGACAATGCAAAGTCGATAATACGGTATTTGCCGCCGTAAGGTACGGCCGGCTTGGCTACGTTCTGCGTCAGGGCATATAATCTGCTGCCCTGTCCGCCTGCCAGAAGCATGGCAATGACTTTTTTCTTAGCATTCATAAAATAATTCCTCCTAAATCCACGGAGCAGTTTTTGTAAATTCCGTACTGCTCCGGTTACTGTTTACTTGTCTGATGTTTCTTCTGTCTCGGCATCTGATGTGGATTCCGGCTCGGCCGGAGCAGCGGCGATTTCTTTTTCTTTGCGTTCGGCGATTTCGTTGGCCAGTTCAGCAAGGGTTTTCTGTTTCTTGGGAACACGCTTGAGATACAATACAGACAGTGCCGGAAGTGTCAGGGAAATACTCTGGTCAAAACCGTGCATACTGATATCAAGAGTTTCATATTTTTCTTTGGCGAGACCCTGACCGCCGTATCTGGCATCATCTGTACTGAACAGCAGTTCATATTCATCCGGGAACGGTACGCCGATTTTATAATCCTCACGGGTGACAGGTACGAAATTGCAGACGGTGATGATTTCCGTGCCGTCATCGGCAATTCTGCGGAAAGCAATGACACTTTGCTTATAGTCATCATGAGAAATCCAGCTGAATCCGCTCCAGGAATCGTCATTATCCCATAACGGAGCTGTTTCAAGATAGAGCTTGTTTAAATCCGCAACGAAATCCTGCATTTTCTGATGTTCGGGCTTTTCCAGCAAATCCCAGTCAAGCTGTGTCTGATAGTTCCATTCGTTGATCTGGGCAAATTCCTGACCCATGAACAGCATTTTCTTTCCGGGATGGGCTGTCATGTAAGCCAAGAATGCTCTGTAAGACGAGAATTTATCCGTATCATAGCCGGGCATTTTTCTCAGCATGGAGCACTTGCCGTAAACAATTTCATCATGAGAGATCGGGAGAATATAATTTTCAGAGAAGCAGTAGAAAAACGAGAAAGTTAGTTTATCATGATTAAATGCTCTGTAAATCGGGTCAAGTGACATATACTGAAGCATGTCGTTCATCCAGCCCATGTTCCATTTGAAGTTAAAGCCCAGTCCGCCGATGTCGGTCGGCTTGGTCACGAGCGGCCATGCGGTAGATTCTTCTGCGATCATAAGTACATCGGGATATTTTGCAAATACAGATTCGTTCAGAGTTCTGAAAAATTCAACAGCTTCGAGATTCTCGTGACCGCCGTTGATATTGGGAGTCCATTCGCCGTCACGTCTGTCATAATCCAGATACAGCATAGAAGCGACTGCATCCACAAGCAGACCGTCAAGATGGAATTCTCCGAGCCAGTAGCAGGCACTGGAAATCAGGAACGAACGCACTTCGCCCTTGCCGTAGTCGAATACCCGTGTACCCCAGGATTTATGCTCCATCTTATTGGGGTCAGTATATTCATAGCAGCAGGTGCCGTCAAATTCGTACAGACCGGCGGCATCTTTCGGGAAGTGGGCAGGCACCCAGTCCAGGATGACACCAATGCCGTTCTGATGGAATAAATCAATCATTTCACGGAACTGGTCAGGTGTGCCGTATCTCGAAGTCGGTGCGAAATAGCCGGTTACCTGATAGCCCCAGGAACCGTCAAACGGATATTCTGTCAGCGGCATGAATTCAATATGCGTATAGGACATTTTCAGCATATAGGGAATCATCTGCTTGGCAAACGTCACATAATCCAGAACCGTATTATCCGGGTTGCGTTTCCAGGAATCCAGATGTACTTCATAGATATTCATCGGACTTTTGTAGACAATTTGTTTTTTCTTCTTCTCGAACCAGTCTTCGTCATGCCAGGTATAACTGCTTTCATAAATTTTAGAAGCATTTGCCGGACGGGTTTCAAAATGACCTGCATAGGGGTCGCTTTTCATGAGCAGTTCGCCGGAACGGGTTTCGATACTGTACTTGTACGCATCGAACTGTGCCAGATTTTCAATCACGGCTTCCCAGACACCGTCAGCAATCAGCTCCATAGGATTGCGGTCACGTTTCCAGTCGTTGAAATCGCCTACGACCGAAACGCTGACGGCATTCGGTGCCCAGACACGGAACCGGTGCTTTTTCACACCGTTTTCTTCTATGGCGTGTACGCCGAAGAATTTGTAGCTTTCACTGTTTTTTCCCTGATAAAATAAATACAGAGGAAAATCATTCGGATTTTCAGTAGTTGTCGTATTCATGAAATCTCTGCCGTTACTGTTTCAGTTCTTTCCGGAACTGATACATTCCTTGTTCAATGTACCCATGGCAGAAACGTTCTGCTGCATGTTGGCATGGCACTCCCAAGGCGTAAATTCCCCGCAAACGAACGGGTACATATTGCATAGGCTGATACAGTATCTTTGCAATACCAGTAACTTTATCCTTTCTTACTTGAATTTGCCAATCGTCTGGTTTGTTTTTATATGCAGGATACAAGAGCATACGAGTTCCGTTCCCTCTATCATCCCCTCTCTCTATTTTATCAAAAATTATGAATAGTTTCAAGTATTTTTCATAGTCGTGTTGAAATTTCATGTTTTTCAATAATTTTTGAAAACTAAATTTGTGCAGAATGTACTAAAAAATATGGAAAATTTTACCGTAATGCCGCCCCGGATGTCGAATGCCGGCTTTTTTTGCTGCTGTGCCTTGTGAGAGGGACAGAAATCCGGTTTTTTACCTGTGCGGAAATGACAGTCATGTCATCCCGGACAGTGCCTCCGTGAAAGACAGCGGCTTTTTCAAAAATACTGTCTGTCAGCTGTCCCGGAGCAGGATTCTGTGAAAGCAGCTGACGGATATACGGATATTCTGCCTCGCTGATACCGTCAGAAAGCAGAAGAATCCTGTCACCGTCCTGAGCAGAAAGTTTTGTTTTCGAGGGCGGTGCATCCGGTATCATGCCTAACGGGAAACTTTGTGCGGTAACCTGCTGCATTTCGGAGTTATGATAAAACAAAGCCGCTGCCGAACCGGATTTATAAAATAATATTTCTCCGGTATCGGCATTGAGAAAGAGAATGTCAATGGCAGCAAAATTTTCTGTATTGGTTTCTGTCATAAGCAGGGCATTCAGCAGACGGAGTGCGGATTCAACAGACATTTCACAGCTGACCAGATTCCGGAATGTCCTGACGGCAATTCTTGAGGCAAGTGAAGCAGAACTTCCGCTGCCCATGCCGTCAGAAATTACAAGATACTGATTGCCGGCAGAATCGGTAAACGCATCGGCATGATCGCCGCAGCGTTCATAAGCAGGGGCATTCTGGCTCCGGACGGCATAGTCCAGCGACCAGACCGGAATTTCATAAAAACAATATCTTGTCAGCGTTTTCTGAACGACCGGAAAGGTTCTGAAATCTTTCTCTGTCTGGCGGCTGAACAGCTCCTGAACGGTAGCGAGCGGAAATTCTTCCTGATCAGAATAGATTTCTGCGGCAAAGCGTCCGCTTCTCAGACGATAGACAAAACAGGTTTCATAACGCACGGCACACCGGAGCAGAATGGCTTTGAGCATGGCCGTTTCCGTATCACAGAACTGAAGATTTCTTCTTCTGGCAGAATCGGCTGTCATATGCTCCAGCAGACGGAGAGACTCCAGCATCATGTCACGGTTCTGCAGCAGATGAATATTCTGCATTTCACGGACAGTTCTTCTTTGCGAGCAGACATGCATTTTATCTGAAATATGTTTCCGCTCCGGACAGGATTCCAGGATTTCCGGAAGTACCGAGGGCGTATGCAGCAGCTGACCGAATGCCTGTTCGGTCTGTTCCTGCTGGAGTTTCCAGCATTTATGACAATATCTGCAAGTCTGGCAGATTTCTTCTCTGACCTGACGGACAGGATCAGGAGGGGGATTCAGAGTCAGATGCCGCATGACTGCGGAGGATTCTTCCCGTAATTCCTGTAAAGCCTGACTGAGAAAAATTTCCTGCTGAATAATCTGTCTCTGTCCGGCAGGAGCAGCCGCCGGAACAGAAATGAATTTCCGGAATTCTGTCCGGCAGAATATGGCATAGAGTGTACAGGAAATGACTAATTCTGATAAAATCCTGACAATCCCGATACTGCTGTCAAGCACGGCACTGCTGCAGATCTGCATGATAAAAAATACAGGAATATAAAATGCATTGGGAATCTGCGATAAAAATCCGGCGAGCATAGCCGTCACCGGAAGAAACAGCAGAGGCATTCCCAGAGAAACACTGCATAACACTACACCGCAGGCGGTCAGTGCTCCGCAGAGCGTTCCGGCTGACTGACGGAATTGTCTTGCTGCTAAGAGCGTGACTGTCATGCCGGCGATTCTGCCGAGATTGCAGAATTCAAAATCAATGCCGCACAGGGCTGTAATCAGAAGCAGATAACAGATTGCATAAGTAAAGCTTTTTCCGGTACTGAGCCGGATTTTCTGATTTTCTTTCAGATTCTGAACAGCGTCAGAGAGAAAAAAAGCCGCTGTGCCTGTCATAAAAGATTCCAGAATATACAGCGGCAGTTTTCCGCTTCTGTCCTGAAGAAAAAAATCAAGAATCATACCCGCTCCGATACAGGTGACAGCTGTCAGAATGCCGGAAATCCAGGGCTTGTAATTATCATAGAAAAAAATTCTGATACACAGAACAGCCGTCAGGCAGGTCAGAAGAAACTGCATTTCCTCCGGAGCACCCTGTACACAGTAAGACAGCAGACTCCCCAGCAGAATACAGAAAATATACAGCGGACTGCAAATCCCTGACACAGCGGCCGCTAAAGGCGAAACAATACCGCTGACAGTTCCGACAGACAGCAGATACCCTCCGCCGACAGCAAGCATACAGCAGACAGGTACCTGCACCCATTCGGTCTTGATTAATTTTTTGATCATAAATCATCCAGCTCCTTGCATAGAATAAATATCATATTTATTATAGCAAAGAAGTGCTGCGAAATTTGTCGAAATGTGCTGTAAAACCAGAATTTTTCATGAAGAAAGTCAGTTATTTCCTGCGGATTGCCGCTTTTCCGGATATTGCCGGAATGTTACAGAGTCCAGTCTTTTTCTGTGAAATCATTTCTCTGATATTTGATATTTGTCAGGAAAATCTGAATTTCATATTTCCGGTTCTCAATGGCAAAATTGATAAAATGATCTAAATTCTGAGCTGTCAGACAGCTCCGCAAAGATCTGATATAATCCTGTAAAAGCTGAATCTGATTTTTCAGAATCAGCGTTTCAATAATTAAATTAAAATTTGTTTTGATATACTCAAGAATTTTCTGCTCTCCCTGATTCCGGATAAACATCTGATAGATGACATAATATTTCAGTTCCGGAGTGACACGCTCATTGAAGCATTTTTCCATCATCATCCAGATCAGTTCGCTGGCTTCACCGGGAAGCATAGGAAAAGTCCGGGTTTCTAATACAATGCCCTGACAGGAGAGATATTCCAGAGCATCGCAGTGATAAGCAATCGCACCTGTGTAGGTTACACTCTCCGGAATGATTAATTTTTTTAAATTCAGACACTCATTGAAAGCAGCAGGAGAAATTCCTTTCAGACCATAAGGCAGAATCATTTCTTCCAGAGCATAGCAGTTCCGGAAACAGGAATCTCCGATAGTAAGCAGATTTTTCGGCATATGCACATGCTTCAGCTTATGGCAGTGCTTGAATGTATAGCCGCCGAGTTTTTTCACCCCATCGGGAATAATAATTTCTTCCAGTTCCGAACAGCCCTCGAACGCATGATTATGAATTTCCGTTATGCTGTCCGGAATATACAGAGAAGTCAGATCTGCCGGACAGCGGATTAATGTCCTTAATTTGATGCCGTCATGCTCATACAGAACACCGTTCAGAACAACATATTTCCGGTTATTTTTATCAACAGTAATATTTTTAATCTTCTTACATCCGGCAAAAGCATTTTCATTCTGAATCGTTGTGACAGTTTTCGGAATATGAATGCTCTCCAGACCATTCGGACAGCAGAACAGAGTTGTCTGGAGTTTATCATACAGAATGCCGTCAAGATCAGAAAATTGGAGATTTCTGGAATCTACCTGAATCGTAATTAAATTATCGCACTCATAAAATGCATGATAGCCGATTTTCTGAATTGTTTTCGGAATCTGAATCTTAATTAACTCCGGATGTCTGTCAAGCGAAAAACTGCCGATTTCCGTCACTTTCTGATGGTTATGCATTTCCGGAACCGAGAGCACCGTTACACCAATATCTTCTATATAATTTCTTATCAGGCCGTTATCAATTTTCAGTCCCATGTGAATTCTCCCTCTGATTCTGAGAAATGACATTACTGAGCTGTATCAGTTCCGGCATAGTTAAGGCTTCTATCCGTACAGATGGAGCAAGATCAGCCGATTGGAAAATCTCCTGCATTTCTGTTTTGGAAATTCCCAGATTTCCGGCAAGCACACCGGAGAGCTGTTTTCTTCTCTGTGAAAATCCGGCTCTGACCATCCGGAAAAACAGTGCCTGATCAGAAACATTCCAGAGATTTTCCGGATAGATTTCAATCTGAATGACAGCAGAATCCACATTCGGAGCAGGAAAGAAATTTCCTCTGGAAACGTCGAATAATTTAACAGCCTTTCCGTAATATGCAACAGCGACTGTCACTGCTCCGCTTTCCCTGCTTCCTACCGGAGCACAGAGCCGCTGAGCCGCTTCTTTCTGTACCATGACAGTGATCGTTTTCACCGGAAGCTGATCTTCGAGCAGTTTCATAATCAGCGGAGAAGTGATATAATACGGCAGATTCGCACAGACAGCAACATCCATAGCCGGAAATTCTTCTGCAATTAATTTTTTTAAATCATATTTCAGGGCATCTCCATGAATGATTTTAATATTTTCAAATCCGGAGAGAGTTTCTTTCAGAATCGGAAATAATTTTTCATCCAGCTCGACAGCAACTACTTTATCGGCTCTCTGAGCAAGCTCTTTTGTCAGAACCCCCACACCCGTTCCGATTTCCAGTATGCCGAAACCTGTCTTGGCGTTGCCGTATTCTGCAATTTTCGGACAGATTGTCGGATTGATGATAAAATTCTGTCCGAGTGATTTGGATGTCCGGAAGCCGTGCCGGTTCATGACATCCCTGAGATAATTCATGTCTGTTAATTCCGGCATATTATGACTTCCTTTCTGTATGCAGATTTTTGATCAGAGCTTCGGCACACCGGATACCGTCCACAGCCGCTGAAGTAATGCCTCCGGCATAGCCGGCACCCTCTCCGCACGGATAGAAGCCCTTGATTCCGGTGCTGTAGAAATTCTCGTCACGGAGCATTCTCACAGGGGAAGAACTGCGGGATTCGACTCCGGTCAGAACTGCGTCATCACAGGCAAAGCCTTTCAGCCGCTTATCCATTTCCCGGAGACCTGCCCGGAGCGTTTCACACATATAAGCAGGCAGATAGTGATCAGGCGAGACAAACGCTGTAGAGGGCGTATAACTGGGCTTGATTCTGCCGAAAGCTCTGGATTCTTTCCGGTGCAGAAAATCTTTCACACAGATCACCGGAGCAGAATAATCACTTCCGGCAGCTGTAAAGGCTTTCTGTTCGATTTCTCTTTGCAGGAACATGCCGGCGAGCGGATGTTCACTTCCGAAATCTTCCGGAGTAATGCCGACTAATAAAGCACTGTTGGCATTTCTGCCGTCACGGGAAAAGCGGCTCATGCCGTTGACAGCAAGGCGGCCTTCTTCCGAAGCGGCGGCGATCACTTCTCCGCCCGGACACATGCAGAAGGTATACAGACTCCGGCCGTTTTTCAGATGTACTGCTAATTTATAATCCGCTGCCCCGAGTGCCGGATGATTCCAGAAACGTCCGTACATGGCTTTATTAATATCTTCCTGCAAATGCTCGATTCTGACACCCATAGCAAACGGCTTCTGTGTCAGAATAAAATTTCTGTCATACAGCATTTCCAGTGTATCTCTGGCACTGTGGCCGAGAGCAAGAACAGCATGTCTGGTCTCGATTTCCTGTATCTGATTCTCATGCCGGAATTTGACAGAAATCAGCTGCTGATTTTCAAGATCAAAATCCATAAATTCCGATTCAAAATGAATTTCTCCGCCGAGGGTCTGAATCAGTGTTCTGAAATTTTTCACAGTATGCTGAAGCTGATCGGTTCCGATATGAGGTTTGGCCATCCAGAGAATTTCTTCCGGAGCACCGCACTGTACAAATGTTTCGAGAACAAATCTGATTCTTTCGTCTTTGATTCCGGTGTTTAATTTTCCGTCCGAGAAAGTGCCTGCACCGCCCTCGCCAAACTGGACATTGCTTGCCGGATTTAAGATTCCTTTTGTCCGGAATTCCTGGACATGTCCGGTTCTTTCCTCGACCGGACAGCCGCGCTCCAGAACAATCGGCCGGAGTCCGGCTTTTGCCAGCACATAAGCGGCGAACATCCCGGCAGGCCCCATGCCGATTACAACAGGCTGTTCCTGACTGTGACAGATTGCAATTTTATATTTCTTGTCTGTCACAAAAGCAATATCTTTATCCCGGGAACATTTCTGGAGAATTTTCTTTTCCCCGTCAGCTCTGACATCAATTGTAAACAGAAAGCTGATCTGATCTTTTTTGCGGGCATCAACAGAACGTTTCCGGATTTTGATTTCCTGCATACTCTCAAACGGAATATGTAATTTTCTGCCGATTGCCTTTTTCATATCCAGTTCTGTATAATCTAAATTTAATCTGATATTCTGAATTCTTATCATGATAGTAACCTTTCAGCGATAGATTTTCCGGCAGCACAGCCGCTTGCCCAGGCCCAGTGCAGCTGATACCCTCCGCAGGGAGCGTGGACATCAACAGCTTCTCCGGTGATATATAATCCGGGATGTGTTTTTACTTGCAAATGCTTGTCAAGAGCCGTTCCGGAAACCCCTCCGGCAGAGGCCTGAGCCTGTTCTCTGACTGTTCCTGAGACCGGGAATCTGAAATCATGGCAAAGCCCGGCAAACTGCCTGATCTGCAAATCAGAAAGCTGACTGCAGGGCATTCCGGGATGTATGCCGCTCTGTTTCAGGAGGACTCTTGCCAGGGATTTCTGCATCAGACCGGAGAGCATATCTTCACAGGAAGCTTCATAACGCACGGCCTGACAGCTGTATAATCTGGAAATGATTTCAGAAATTTCCAGTTCCGGAAAGAGATTCACAGAAATCTGACAGGCTTTATCCTGTGTGATAAAACTTGACAGATTAAAAATACAGATGCCGGATAAGGCCTGTTCTGTGAACTGAATTTCTCCTGTTTCGGATTTTAATAATTTATTTTTCTCATACAGACGGACAGAGCCTTTGACCCGCAGGCCTTTCAGAGATTTCAGAATCTGTTGTTCTGACCGCAGAGGACATAAAATTGCTCTGCCTTTCTGCAATGGAATATTCAGTTTTTTTAACAGCTCCCATGCAGAACCGTCTGTTCCGAATTTGGGCTGTACTGTTCCGCCGGCAGAAAATATTACAGATTCTGCAAGATATTCCTGACCGGATTCTGTCCGGATATGCCATGTTCCGGCATGAGGAAATAAAGTTATGACTCTCTCGTTGCAGAATTCAGTAATTTCAGAACATTGCAGACGGAGTGCATCCAGAACGGCATTTGCCGACATACTGTACGGATAGATTCGCCCCTGTTCGTCTGTCCGGCAGAAAACGCCCAGACTTTCAAAAAAATTTTCTGCGTCACCAAACTGAGCTAAAATTTCAGTCACATCATAGCTTCCCTGATAATCGGAAGCAGAGATATTTTTATGACTTAAATTACATCTGCCGTTTCCGGTTGCTAAAATTTTCTTTCCGGTACGGGAAAGCCGTTCCAGAACGGCAATGTTCCGGATTCCCATAGATACCGCCGTGACAGCGGCGGAGAGTCCCGAAGCCCCTCCGCCGATGATGATCAGATCAAAATGCTGTTTCATATTACTGTGCCAGTAACGGCAGAAGTTTTCGGATAATATAACTATTGGAACTGTCACGGGTTTTCATATCGGAATTGACTGCGATCACACCGTGATACTGAGGCAGAACAAAGCATTTCTGCCCCTGCTTGCCGCTCATATAGAAATTGCCTTCGGCGAGTACCCAGAAGAAATAGCCGTAAGGGACACGCTCCGGAGTCATGACACGGGGCTGTGTTGCTGCTTTCAGCCATGCTTTGGAGCAGATCTGGTTTGTCATAATGCCCCAGCCTAATTTTGCAAGATCTTCTGTCTTCAGTTTCAGACCGCTTGCACCGAAGACATGTCCCTGCGGATCGTATTCAAATTCGTATTCTGTAATTCCCAGCGGATTGAAAATATATTTTGCAATCTGCTGATCCAGAGGATCGCCGTCTTCGGCTTCGGCCATACGTCCGGCAAGGTAAGCACAGGCATTATTATAGAAAAATGTCTGATGTTCCTGGCCTTCTCCGAGAGGTGTGACAGCCGCCTGACAGCAGGCTTCCAGATAGTCGTCATAATTTTTCCGGTCATCAAATAATAATCTGTAATTGATTCCGGAACGCATGGTCATCAGATCATCCAGAGTCAGATCAGAAATTGCTGCAGCTCCGGTATGCAGAAGCTGTTTGACTTTCGTCTTCGGTGTGAGCTGACCTTCTCCGCACAGTCTGCCGATGAGCAGAGAAATCAGACTTTTCATAATAGAATACTGCGGATAAAGTTCACCGGTCTGTTCGGTCCGGGCGATAATTTCGCCGTTTTTCATGACAACAGCGGACAGTACTTCCGGATTTTCGGGTGTCAGAATTTTCATAATAATCCCTCCTGTGAATAATTAATTTAATAATTTAAAAATAAAATAACTTAATCCTGTTCTTCGAGCACGGCGACACCAACTAGATCATAGCCGGCATTGACTGCCACAGCCGAGCCGATTTTCACTCGTTCTACAGGCGGATAGCCTAATTTCTGTGTCAGAACTTCTTCTGCCTTGTCAGCGAGTTCGCTGCTGCTGCCCTGTATCACCAGATACGGCGAATCCGGCAGCATGACCTTTATAATTTTATCTGTCAGTTTCGGAACAATATTTTTCTCGCCTCTGACTTTCTCCGGAGTGGTAATTTTTCCGTGTGAAATCCGGATAATCGGCTTTAAGCCGAGCAGATCTCCGGCAAAAGCAGCGGCAGCTGTTAATCTGCCGGATTTCCGGACATATTTGAGTGTCATCGGAGTAAAATACACACCGATTTTAGAAAGCCAGTCTTTGATATAAGTAACAATTTCTTCAGCAGATACACCGTTTTCAGCCATTTCCGCAGCTTTCAGAACCGGATAGCCGTAACACATGGTATAATTTTCACCGTCTATGATATGAATTTTCATAGTTTTCGCTTCCGGAATTTCTTCATAGAGCATGTCACGAGCCTGCTGAGCATTCTGATTCGTTGCCGAACCTCCTGCATTGATGCTGACATAAATCAGATCTGTATAGCCCTGTTCATAATATTTCTGAAAAACTTCCTGAAATGTGAAAGCTGTGATCTGCGAAGTAGAAGGCATTTCTTCAGAATGAGCCATTAACTCATAAAATTCTTCTTTGGATAAATCACGCTGTTCCTGATACGACTCACCGCCTAAGCTGATACTGAAACTCAATAATTCAATACCGGCTTCTTCGGCTTGCTTTAACGGCAGATCGCTTGCCGTATCAGTAATTAATTTTATTTTCGACATGGGAAACAATCCTTTCTTGATGATTTGAATTTCTGATTAACCGCAGTCCCAGTTATACAGGACATCAGAGAAATCGAGAGCTTTTAATTTTTGAGAATTAATAAAGAAATTGCCGATGCCCATATCTCCCCAGAGAATTTTATCAGAATCGGAATCGAGCTGGAATAATAAGAAATCATATTCTGAATCTTCTTCCCGGGGGTCATCCTGCGTAAAATACGGATAGCCTCCGATCTGATGAAGTGATCCTGTAATCTGCGGTTCCTGATCGGAATCGCCCGTAAACAGGAGATCGTATGCGTTCCAGTCTTCCTCATCGGCATCGAAATCAGGTCTTTGACAGCTCTCACCGGATGTGAAAGTCATACCGCATTCTTGATCAACAGGGAAGAGATTTTCTTCATCATATGCTGATTTTATAAATTTGGAAGCAATTTCTTCTTCCGTAACAGTCTGGTCAATTTCAGGATAATATAATATTCTGAATTTATTCTGTTCCGGATTGCCGAAATCACAGCCATAGAGATCGTCATTGAAAATCCAGAACTGTAGCAGTCCGGATTTCGGGAACGGCTCGAAATCAATTTCTGAACAGTCGATCTGTGCTAAGAATCTGAGCTGATTTCCGTCCTGATCATGAGGAAAATCGCCGTTATGAGGAATATAGCCATATCCGCCGACTTTACTTTCAAAAATATCCGGCTTTGTATCAGTCAGTCTGATTCTGATACAGGGAGTTTTTTTAATCATAATATAATCCTTTCTGATTAACAGCAGTCCCAGTTATACAGGACATCGCTGAAATCGAGATGTTTTAATTTTTCAGAATTGATGAAGAAATTACCGATTCCGGAATCTCCCCACATGACATGGTCATCCGCACCGGAATGATAATCAGAATCCAGCTGGAATAATAAGAAATCATAATGCTTTCTTTTTTCGTCACTTTCTCTGGGGTCACCCTGTGTAAAGAACGGATAACCGCCGATCTGATGAAAGAAATCATATGTTTTTGTATTGTCATCATCTTCATCAAAAGGATTTTCCTTGCTTTCGGCCTTTGAAAATTCCATGCCGTATTCACCGAAGACAGGGAAATTATATTCATCTTCATCATAATCAGATCTGATAAGTTTATGTTTAATTTCTTCTTCCGTAACGGAGCGGTCAATTTCAGGATAGTATAATACTCTGAACGTATCCTGTTCCGTAATATCACATCCGCCGTATTCTTCGTCATTGAGAATCCAGAACTGTAACAGTCCGGATTTCGGGAACGGCTCGAAATCAATTTCTGAACAGTCGATCTGAGCTAATAATCTGAGCTGATTGCCCTCGTTATCGACCGGAAAATTTCCGTCATGCGGAATATAGCCAAGCCCTCCGGCTTTACTGCTGAAAATATCCGGTTTTGTATCAGTTAATTTGATTCTGATACAAGATTTTTGATTGATCATAAAATTACTCCCATTCGTATTTAGTCAGATTTCCTTCTGCACTCATATCCGGATAGCCGCACTGCCGAAGCACTTCATAAGCGGCAATCGCTACAGAGTTCGATAAATTCAGACTCCGGAGAGTCGGCCGCATCGGAATTCTGACCGCCGTTTTCGGATGCTGAATCAGTAATTCTTCCGGAAGTCCGGCATCTTCACGGCCGAACATCAAGTAAATATCTCCGTGTTTTTTCAATTGCTTTTTATAATTCACATCACTGTGACATTTCCGGCTTTTTGTGGTAAAATAATAAATTTTATCATTCTGATGCTGATTCATGAAATCATCCAGATTCTGATATTCATAAATTGTCAGTTTATCCCAGTAATCAAGGCCGGCACGTTTCAGATTTTTATCAGAGATTTCAAATCCGTAAGGCCTGATCAAATGCAGAACCGCTCCGGTAACGGCACAGGTTCGGGAGATATTGCCTGTATTCTGAGGAATCTGAGGTTCGGCAAGAACAATATGAAGCATAATTTTTCACCTGATTTTTTCTTAAAATAATCTGCTGCTTTCAGGATATACTAATTTCTGAAAGGAGATGAGTTTGATGAATCTGAATGCAGTCTGGAAAGGCGTTTCCATCGGAGCGGCGATCGGTTCAGCGGCTTTTATGCTGGTAAAGACAACAGAGAACAAGAAAAGAAATATTCGCCGTGATGCTTCCAAAACGCTGAAATCTGCGAAAAATCTGATGGATGATATTTCTTCTATCGTCATGTAAATGAAATTCTGTCAGGGCAGAGCAGTCAGGCTCTGCCTTGATTTTTACGATAGCCTAAATAGCTTTCGAGAATGATCACAGCGGCAACGGCATCGACGACAGCTTTTCTTTTTTTGCCTCTTGTATTGGTAGCATTTAAATACTGATGTGCCGAGACAGTAGTGCATCTTTCATCCCATAAGGCATAGTCAAGACCGGTCAGATCATGCAATAACTCTGCAAAAGCCTGACATTTTTCGGCACGTTCACCGATTGTATTATTCATATTTTTCGGATAGCCGATCACAAGAAATTCTGCTTTCTGTTCTTTGGCCTGTTCAGCGACTTTCTGAGCACAGCGTTCAAAATTCTGTTCCTGAATCACGCACAGGGGAGAGGCCAGGAATTCTGATTTGTCACAGAGAGCAAGTCCGGTTCTGGAATCTCCGAAATCTATACCCATAATCTTCATGACATCACCACGGCTGGACTGTGCCGATGATCTCACGCACAGAGCTGATTTTATTTTCATCCAGAAAATCATTCATCTGTCTGATGATTTTAACAGGAGCATAAGGATCTGTAAAAACAGCCATACCGACTTGTACGGCAGAAGCTCCGGCCATCATAAGTTCAATGGCATCTTCTCCGGAAGTCACACCGCCCATGCCGATCACCGGAATGTTAACAGCATTTGCAGTCTGCCATACCATCCGGACGGCGACAGGGAAAATACCTGCACCGGACAGACCGCCGACATTATTTCTTAATACCGGTCTTCTGGTATGAATATCAATTCTCATGCCTAAGAGCGTATTAATCAGAGAAACGGCATCTGCTCCGGCGGCTTCGACAGATTTTGCAATCTCTGTAATACTGGTAACATTCGGGGATAACTTGACGATCAGAGGCTTTTTAGCTGCCTTTCTGACAGCAGCTGTGACCTGTTCAGCCATCTGACAGGAAGTTCCAAACGCTGCACCGCCCTGCTTGACATTCGGACAGGAGATATTCAATTCGATCATATGCACATCAGTAGCATCTAATTTCCGGGCGACTTCTGCACATTCTTCGGGAGTGGAACCGGCAATATTAGCGAGAATCACAGTATTTTTTGTCATCAGATTCGGCAGTTCATGCTGAATAAAATAATCAATACCGGGGTTCTGGAGTCCGACAGAATTGAGCATACCTGCCGGAGTTTCAGCGATTCTGGGTGCTGAATTTCCGGTTCGTTTGGTTCTGGTTGTACCTTTGGTCGCAATGCCGCCGAGTTCAGATAAGCTATAAAATTCTTCATATTCCCGGCCGTAACCGAATACACCGGATGCCGGAATGATCGGATTCTTGAAATCAATACCGCAGATATTTACAGATAAATCAGCCATTACCAGCACACCTCCTCAGCTTTGAATACAGGGCCGTTCTTGCAGACATGCAAAAACTCTTCCTGATGATCTTTCTTGATTTTACATGCACAGCCCAGACAGGCTCCGACACCGCAGGCCATGCGTTCTTCAAGAGAAACTTCACAATATGTCTGATTTCTCATGCAGACTTCTGCAACGGCCTTGAGCATTGGAATCGGACCGCAGGCAAAAACGGCATCAGCCCCCTCGCTCAGAAGCTGTTCGAGCGGAGTCGTGACAAAGCCCTTGACTGCTCCGGCAGAGCCGTCCTCTGTACAGCAGATGGTTCTTGCTTTGCAGGTTTCTAAATCTTCCTGTAAAATCACCTGCTGAAACGTCCGGAAGCCGCTGACAGCAGTTGCTTTTTCACCGTAATATGCCGCAAGCGGAAGCATAGGCGGCACACCGATTCCGCCGCCGACTAAAATAACATGCTGTGCCTCTGGCAGAAGCGTGAAGCCATGCCCTAACGGGCCGATCATATCAAGATAATCGCCCTGATTCAGACCGGCAATTGTCTGGGTTCCCTGGCGTTTGATGATAAATACAATCCGGAGCGTTCCGGCCTGTTTATCAATTCCGGCAATAGAAATCGGTCTTCTGAGGCCGAAGCCTTTCGGAAGAATATGGACAAACTGTCCGGGACAGGCAAGCTGTGCAATTTCCGGACATAGAATGACAAAACTATAGACATCCTTTGCCAGTGCCTGTTTGTGAATGATGGGATATTCTCCCTGCAAATATTTCATAATGAAAAACCTCACAATCATGTGATTTAAAATATATATTTTTATTTTATCATAGATTTGTCAATTTGTCAATAAGCGGATTTGTAAAAAAAGCGGTTTTTATACAAAATGCATAACCCCCTGTTTTTTAAAACAAGGGGCTGCAGTAATTATGATTCATTCCAGTGAACAGTAATAAAGCCTTCTGTCCAGTCAGGCTTATCCACTTCATATTCATCTATGATAAAACAATCTGACGGGCAGTCTCTGAACCCTTCCAGATTCTTGAAATGTTGAATTGTTTCGTTTGCTTTCTGTTCAGAAGAAAAAATGCCGATTAATTTTTCGTCCTCATGTGTACCAAAATCGTCTGTGATTTCATGTACATGCCATAATAAATATACTATCATATCAGATTTTTGTAATATCAATCAATTCGACATCATTCATGGTTCTGCCGGACAAGAGCACATTTGCAAGTGCATTGGCCGTATCGACAGCCGTCAGCGAGCAGATGGAACGCTCAACAGATTTTCTTCTCATTTTTACGCTGTCACGGGCAGGCATACGGCCTTTTGCCGAAGTCGAAATCATATAATGAATCTTTCCGGATTCGAGCAGATCAATTGTATTCGGTGAGCCTTCGGAAATTTTTCTGACTGTATTCGTAGCGATCATATTTCTGTTCAGATAGCTTGCTGTGCCGCTGGTAGCATAGAGTTCAAATCCCATACGGGAGAATTTTTCAGCGATCCGGATCATTTCTTTTTTCTCGCTGTCACGGACGGAAATCAGCACACCGCCCTCTTTCTTGAGATCATAACCGGCGGCAACCAGGCCTTTTAATAGGGCATCTTCAAAATTTCTGCCGATGCCTAAGCATTCGCCTGTGGATTTCATTTCAGGGCCTAACATAGTATCGACATCCTGTAATTTTTCAAAGCTGAAAACAGGAACTTTTACAGCGACATAATCTCCGGCAGGATGCAGGCCTGTTTCATAGCCGAGTTCTTTCAGAGTCGCTCCGAACATGATTTTTGTCGCAATATCGACCATCGGGATTCCGGTGACTTTGCTGATATAAGGCACAGTTCTGGAAGAACGGGGATTGACTTCAATCACATAGACTTCTCCACGGTAGACAACATACTGGATATTTACCAGACCGGAAACATGCAGGGCAAGAGCTAATCGCTTAGTATATTCTATGATAGTATCTGTAATTTTTTTAGATAAATTCTGTGCCGGATAGATCGAGATAGAGTCACCGGAGTGAACACCGGCACGCTCGACATGTTCCATAATACCGGGGATTAAGAAATCTGTACCGTCACAGATAGCATCGACTTCAACTTCGGTACCCATCATATATTTATCAATCAGAACAGGATTTTCAATCATATGAGAAGTGATAATGCCCATATATTCAATCACATCCTGTTCAGAATGGGCAATAATCATATTCTGACCGCCGAGCACATAAGAGGGTCTTAACAGAACCGGATAGCCGAGCTGATCAGCGACTTTGACGGCTTCTTTTGTTGTCATGACAGTGAAGCCTTCCGGACGGGGGATTCCGCACTGTTCGAGAAGTTCATCAAAGCGTTCACGGTCTTCAGCGGCATCAATATCATCAGCGGAAGTACCTAAGATATTGACACCCTTATCAGCTAAATGACGGGTTAATTTGATCGCCGTCTGACCGCCGAACTGGACAACGACTCCGTAAGGCTTTTCGGTTTCAATGATATTATCAACATCTTCGGGAGTCAGAGGGTCGAAATAGAGTCTGTCGCCGGTATCGAAATCAGTCGAAACAGTTTCCGGATTGTTATTGCAGATGACTGCTTCATAGCCTAATTCTTTCAGAGTCCAGACACAGTGTACAGAGCAGTAATCAAATTCGATACCCTGACCGATTCTGATCGGCCCCGAACCGAAAACAATGACTTTTTTCTTGCCTGTATTGGTACGTTCGATAAACTGTTCGGCTTCGTTTTCGTCATCATAAGTCGAATAGAAATAGGGGGTTTCGGCTTTGAACTCTCCGGCACAGGTATCAACCATCTTGAAAACAGAATGCTTGTGAACCGGACAGCTCTGACCGGACATTCTTTCGATTGTCTTATCAAGATAGCCGTACTGTTTTGCCATAAGATATTTTTCTTCTGTAAGTTCACCCTCAGCGAGCCATGCTTCGAGTTCGACAAGATTATGCAGTTTTTCCAGAAACCATTCATCAATGAGAGTAATCTCATGAATTTCCTGAATGGAAACACCTTGTTTCAGAGCAGCGAACACCTGAAAAGAGCGTTCATCTTCGACACCGGATTTTAATAAATCCAGTAATTCATTGACAGGCATAGTTTCATATTTTTTCATATTCATAGAATCCACGCCGAGTTCTGTTGAGCGGACGGCTTTCATCATCGCCTGTTCAAAACTGGTTCCGATCGCCATCACTTCCCCGGTAGCTTTCATCTGTGTGCCGAGTGTTCTTTTTGCATAGACGAATTTATCAAAAGCCCATTTCGGAAATTTGATGACAACATAATCAAGAGCAGGTTCAAAACATGCATAAGTCTTGCCTGTCACCTGATTGATAATTTCATCAAGTGTATAGCCGACTGCGATCTTAGTCGCAGCTTTGGCAATCGGATAGCCCGTTGCTTTGGAAGCCAGTGCAGAAGAACGGGAAACTCTCGGATTGACTTCAATCACAGCATACTGCATGGATTCCGGATGCAGAGCAAACTGACAGTTACAGCCGCCCTCTACTTTGAGTTCGGAGATAATATTCAGAGAAGCCGTTCTCAGCATTTGATATTCCCGGTCAGAGAGTGTCACAGCCGGAGCGATAACAATACTGTCACCGGTATGCACACCGACAGGATCGAAATTCTCCATAGAGCAGACAGTGATGACATTGCCTTTTCTGTCTCTGATGACTTCAAATTCGATTTCTTTCCAGCCGCTGATGCATTTTTCAATCAGGACTTGTGTAATCGGGGATAATCTGAGGCCGTTTGTGGCAATATCACGGAGCTGTTCTTCATTATCAGCGATACCGCCGCCCGTTCCGCCGAGTGTGAATGCCGGACGGACAATCACGGGATAATGAATTTCTTTTGCAAAATCCACAGCATCTTCGACGGTTTCGACAACTTTGGACGGAATGCAGGGCTCTCCGATTTTCTCCATAGTATCTTTGAAAGCCTGACGATCTTCGGCTTTATGAATCGTCTCCGGATTCGCACCCAGTAATTTGACATGATGAGATTTTAAAAATCCCTCTTCGGCCAGCTGCATGGAGAGTGTTAATCCGGTCTGTCCGCCGAGCGTAGAAAGTACACTGTCCGGCTTTTCGATTTCAATGACTCTCTTGACAACATCCAGAGTCAGGGGTTCGATATAGATTTTATCAGCCATCGCCTTATCTGTCATGATCGTTGCCGGATTGGAATTGATCAGAACAACTTCAAGCCCCTCCTGTTTCAGAGCACGGCAGGCCTGAGCACCTGCATAGTCAAATTCGGCGGCCTGTCCGATAATAATAGGCCCTGAACCGATCACTAATACTTTCTTAATATCTTTTCTTAATGGCATGATGATTCTGCTCCTTTCTGCATGTTGGAAATAAATTCATCAAACAGATATGCCGTATCAAGGGGGCCTCCGTGAGCTTCCGGATGGAACTGGACAGTAAAGGCACTGCATGTCTTGTATCTGACACCCTCACAGGTCTTGTCATTCGCATTGATATGAGAAACTTCACCGATTTCCGGATTCAGGCTTTCACCTACGACAGCATAGCCATGATTCTGACTTGTGACATAAGTTTTTCCGGAAGCCAGATCAATCACAGGCTGATTCGCTCCTCTGTGACCGTATTTGAGTTTTTCGGTCTTAGCTCCCTGAGACAGAGCCATCAGCTGATGTCCTAAACAAATTCCAAAAATCGGGATATTTAATTTTGCGATTTCTTTCAGATTTTCGATAATCTGAATATTTTCGGCCGGATCTCCGGGGCCGTTGGACAGCATAATTCCGTCAGGATGCAGAGCTGTGAGCTGTTCCGCTGTGGTATCAGCAGGTACAACAATGACTTCACAGTTTCGTTTGACAAGTTCCTGACGGATATTTCTTTTATAACCGAAATCAAATAAAGCAACTCTGTACTTAGCCGGACATTCGGGAGTATAAGTTTTTGACTCTGGATTGGTCACGGATTCTACAGCATTTGTCACGGAATAAGCTTTGATTTTCTCCAGCAGAGAAGAGAGATTCTGTTCCGGATTTTCTGTTGTGATTGCTCCGTTCATGACACCGGCTTCACGGAGTGTTCTGGTGAGCCGTCTTGTATCAATGTTATATAAGCCGATAATATGCTGAGATTTCAGAAATTGATTGATATCATCCTCACAGCGGAAATTTGACGGCATATTGCACCATTCCCGAACGATATAACCGCTGACATAAGATTTATCAGATTCAAAATCCTGCGAATTGACTCCATAATTACCGATCAGCGGAAATGTCTGAGTGACAATCTGTCCGTAATAGCTGGGGTCGGTAAGAGTTTCCTGATAGCCGGTCATGCTGGTTGTAAAAACAACTTCTCCGATCACAGTGCCTGTTTCACCGAAACTGTTCCCCTTAAAAATCTGACCGTCCGCAAGGACAAGCCAGGCCGGTTCTGCGTGTTTGATCAATGCCATATACTACACCCTTTCGATAAAAAATCTATCAACAGCCGGTTCAGAGAGGCCGAAAAGCTTCGGCTCTCTGCACCGGATTTTTATTTTGATTACTTGATTTTTACAAATTTTGTGATATCATCTCTCATGCGAATTGCTTCACGTCTTGCTGCTTTTGCGAATTCCTGCGGATTACAGCCTTCTTTCTGATAAGCACACATGATCGCTCTGGAAGAATTCACAATACTGCCGAGACCGTTTTCATCAAATGCACCTGCGACACCCTCTGCACCGCCGCCCTGAGCACCATAACCAGGGACTAAGAAAAATGTATGAGGCAGACGTTTTCTTAATTCTCTGAGCTGTTCCGGATAAGTCGCACCTACTACAGCACCAACTGCGGAATAGCCGAATTCTCCGATGGTATCAGCTCCCCACTGTTCGCACAGATCGCCCATTCTTGCATAGAGAGGTTCGCCGTCAATTAATTTATCCTGTAACTCGCCGCTGGACGGATTGGAAGTCTTGACCAGGACAAAAATGCCTTTGTCACGGGCTTTACAGGTTTCCAGAAGCGGATTGATGCCGTCAGAACCCAGATAGCCGTTGACGGTCAGGGCATCCGTGCCGAACGGTTCAATTTCCATATCACCGACTCTGACCGTTCCGAGATGAGCTGCTGTATAAGCCTGCATAGTCGCACCGATGTCATTTCTCTTGCCGTCTGTGATGACGAACATGCCTTTCAGCTGGGCATAACGAATCGTATCTTCCAGCGTCTTGATACCCTGAGAGCCGTACATTTCGTAATAAGCGGCCTGCGGCTTGATGGCCGGAACAATATCATAAATTTCATCAATAATCGCTTTGTTAAAAGCATAGATTGCTCTTGCGGCAGTTTTAAGAGTCGCACCGTCATCTTCCTGATATTTCTTGATCAGATATTCCGGAACATAGTCCAGTTTCGGGTCAAGGCCTACTACGGACGGATTTCCTGTTTCTTTAATTTTTTTGATTAATCTGTCAAATCCCATGATTCAAACTCTCCTTTTATTTGATATGATTTATTTCATACGGTCAGGAATACGATAACCTGCCGCCTGAAGCCGATGTACATAATCCGGATTACTGAGCCGTGCTTCGGATTCCGCACGGAGCTGACGGAAGTTTCCGCCGTTCTTTTTCTGAATCATATCCCGGACTGCGGCAATTATCATCAGAAGTTCCAGAAACAGAAACGCAGTCAGTTTCGGGAGATTCTGAACAAATGCCATGACCGTGACAAGCATTATCGGGATAATGAAAATCAGAATGATAATATTCTGCCGAATAGCCAGACTTTCCTTTTCGATTCCGGTCAGTGCAATTTCATGATAACGAATATCAAGATAGTCTTTTCCGCACTGACAAGACCGGATTGGACTGCCGTACAGGATTGCTTTTGTCTCACGTTCGCTATAGACCTGACGGCGGCAGTATGGGCATTTCCGTTCGATAACCAGCCGGAGTTCTTCCATAAAGAAGCACCTCTTTCCAGAATTACTTATTTTCGTATCTGATCATGCCGTCAGTGATTGTCATCATAACTTTGCCTGTCAGTTCCATATTTCTGAAAGCGGTATTGCAGGATTTACTGTGAAGTTTTTCCGGTACGACCGTCCATTTATGATTTAAATCTACAAGAATCAGATTGGCAGATTCACCCTCATGAATTCTGACAGGTTCGAGATTTAATAAAGCTCTGGGGCGATCAGACATCAGACTGATGATTTTTTCCAGACTGCATTTGCCGGTATGATATAACGCTGTCAGAGTTGCTGCTAAAGAAGTTTCCAGACCGACAATGCCGTTGGGAGCGAGTGTAAAATCTGCTTTTTCTTCCTGCGTATGCGGAGCATGATCAGTTACGATACAATCAATAGTTCCGTCAAGAACAGCCTGTTCGATGGCGAGTCTGTCTTCTTCCTCACGGAGCGGAGGATTCATACGGTCATTGGCATTTCTGGAACGCAGTTTTTCATGAGTCAGCATGAAATAATGCGGAGCCGTCTCACATGTGACCTGAACCCCTAAGCGTTTGGCTTCACGGATAATATCTACACTGCCTTTGGTACTCACATGACAGATATGAATTCTGCCTTTGACAGAACTTGCTAAAATAATTTCTCTTGCAGTGATATAGTCTTCCGAAGCCCTGTCCATGCCTTTCACGCCGAGTTCTTCGGAAATACTGCCCCTATGCATGATACCGCCGCTGATAATATCCAGATCTTCGCAATGTGAAGCGATCAGAATATTTTCATCACGGGCTTTTTCGAGAGCCTGCCGCATGAGTTCGGCATTTTTGACAGGTCTGCCGTCATCGGATAAACAAGCGGCTCCGTGAGCTTTGAGATCGGCAAAATCTGTTAATTCTCCGCCGTCCATGCCTTTGGTAATGCAGGCGACCGGACGGACATCCACACCGGTATTTTTCGCTTTATCGAGAATATATTGCAGAATCTCCGGTGAATCGACAGGGGGCTTGGTATTCGGCATACAAAGAACACCTGTGACACCTCCGGCAAGAGCGGCCTGACAGCCGGTCAGAATATCTTCTTTATGTGTCTGACCGGGATCACGGAAATGCACATGCATATCGAAAAGTCCGGGCATAGCAGTCAGGCCGGACGCATCAATGACCTGATCGGCATTGAGACTGATATCCGGAGCGATTGTGGAAATTCTGCCGTTCTGGATAAAGATATCTGTTTTCTGATTCAGGCAGAGATCGACTGCATGGACATTCTTGATTAATAAACTCATAGACTGGAAAAACTCCTTCCGTAATCAATTTACAAAAAAAACGCCTGTCCGTCGGCAGACAGAAAGGCGTTTTGAGTCTGTATGATAATTTCATAAAATCGCAATCTGTGCCGTCAGATTGATTTTCTTTTATTATATCATATCAGAAAAGATTTGTCCAGTGTTTTTTTCAGATTTTTAAAAAATTAACCTTGAAGGCTTCCATTCGCATTTCAATCCACGCCACGGCGATATTTTGTCATCCACGAGCCATAGCGGCTGATGTCAGTTTTGCAAATCTGCCCCTGCACTAAAAATCTTATGTGATGATTCAGGAATCATTCCTCCTGTTCAAAATCAAGAATTTCAGAAATAATCTGATCGATTTCTTCAAAATGTTCTTCTGATTCAGAAGAATAAATCAGGTCGAAATACTCCTGATTATTATATAAAATCATAATAATCGTATCCGGATAGGGCTGGAAGAACTGTACACCATGATATAAATCAGAATCGGCCTCAGTACGGGGGAATTTTTCAGCGAGAATCTGAATCTGTTCGGGAGTGATTTCATAAAATTCCTCGCTGGAATATTCATAGGAGAAAACTGCCTGCATATAGGCCTGTGAAATCAGAAACTGAGAAACAGAATCTGTTGTTTTGAGCCATGTTTCACCGTTATCATAAGATTCATAAACGGGTGGATTCTCCTGATTTGAGTCAGATTTTTTGAAAGCCCATTCAGATACACATTGATTTTCTGTATAAAATACGCAGTAATCTGAATAGCCGAATTTTTCAAGAAAATAATGTCCGTATCTGCCGTCCGGAGTTACAAGAAAATCCTGAGTCCCATTCATTTCCGTACAGCCTCCGCAGAGGCGGTAGTAATTTTCCAAGGCTTCGGGAATCGAGCCGAAATGCATTCTGATCTGTTTAATTTGTTCATCCGGCAGGGGAGAGGGCTGACCTAAATGAAATAATTCCCGGATATTTTTATATTCATACTGCATAATAAATCCTCACTGAATTTTCATCTGAAAGCCGTTGACAGTCACTTCCGGGTCATCAAGGGAAATCATCAGAAATTTTCTGCCGTCAATCAGACGAGTTGTGATTTTATCAGTTGCATCGCCGCTGATGCTGACCGTTACGCCGGAAGAACTCAGAGTTGTCTTATTTTCCGTCAGATTGGATGCCGTAAAATAATTATCTTCGACAGTTTCTTTATATAACTGCTGAGCGGCTTCGGCTTTTTCCTGGCTGATACCGGAGTCTAATAAAATATCTCTGACCATAATGTCACTGACAACAGGGGGTTCGGGTTCGTTTGCGAATGTCTTGGCATAATCCTGAATCTTCTCATTGACAGAGGCAATGACATTCAGATTAAGTTCCTCACCGACCGCTTTATCAAGTACGGCTCTGAATGTTTCTTTTTCCTCATCAGCAGATAAGATAAATTTACAGCCGAGAACATCTTCAATAATAGAAGTATTCGGGTCTTTGGCTTTTTTGGCATAATATAATACATGATTGACATCAGGGCCGCGGCCTGTGAAAGTCGGGAATAAGAAGCCGTCAGTCGGGGCATCGGCGACAACTCTGTCAAATGTCAGTTTCCGGACGATATTATTTTCTTCCTCGTCATAGATCAGGCCGTCAACACGGGATTCCACCGGACAAACGGCACAGAGCAGAAAATGATAGTCATGACTGTCATATTTATTTTTCTCTCCGAGCTTGTCTTTCTCGAATACAGTATAAGTACACTGAGCAATGAACAGAGCATAAGGCAGCGTATAGATCATATTTTTCTCAATATGAGAAATCAGTTTTTCGAGCTGTTCTTCATCATCGAGGCTTTTATCAAGCAGATTCCATAACAGGTTCTGACTCTGATCTTCTTCATAGACTTCATTCGGGAACGGATATTCAACAAGGCCTTTTCCGAGCGTACCTTTGAGGACTTTAGCGAAAGTCTGATAGAGCACGGACATTTCTTCATCGGGAATTTCAGCAAAACTGCGGACATTCTGACATTTTCTTGTTTTTTCAGAATCAATAAAGCAGGTAAAGACTTTCTGAATCGTCAGCAGATCGTCAGAAGCGTTAAAATGTTTTTTGAGTTCGGCCAGATCTTTTTTATTCATAATGCAAAATCTCCTGATTATAAAATTTTTAAGAGCCTGAACAAAAGCTCTCTGATTCTGTTATTATAGCATGAATTTATGATATTTGTCAATAGCCGGCGGAAATAAAAAGAAAGTATCCACACGCTGTGTCAGGTGCCCCACAGCCGGATACTTATATCAAGGAATTAAAAAATACTATGAAATTCAACAGGCTTTTCAGCCATAAATACTATGAAAGAGAATTTAATTTTCCGCCTTATGAGCAATTTTCTGCACAAATACACCTGTATACAGAAAACAGAAAATTTCTAAATCGTTTACGGTATTTATTATAGCTCTTTTTATTGAAACTTACAACTGAAAATATGCAGATTTGGTGGATAAAATGAAGATTTTCTCTTGATTTTCTTCTGATTTTGTGCTATGATAAGAACAGAGAAATAAAATGCTCAGAAAAGGCGGTGAATTTATGCAGAAAAAAAACAGGATGATCGGCATCATCACAGCCAAGGCTTTTCAGGCCGAACAGCGTCAGCTGCTTGACGGTATTCTGGAACAGACACAGAAACTGCATATCTCTACAGCAGTTTTTTCCAATATCTATAATTTTCAGAAATATTATGCCAACACGGAAGTGGAGAATAAAATTTATGACCTGATCGTTTCCGAACGGATTGACGGCCTGATTCTTACAGCAGAATCTATTCTGAATCCGGAATTGCAGCAGTATATCTATCAGAAAATTATCAAAAGAAATGTGCCTGTTGTCGTTACCGGAGCAGAACTCCCCGGAATGGTCTGTATCAATAATAATGTCAGACAGGATTTTGAAGAAATTGCCGCTCATCTTCTGGAAGTACATCATTTTACGGAATTTGATGTCCTGACCGGATTTGAAAATACAGAAACTTCTCATCAAAGAGTACAGGGTGTCCGGAATGCCCTCTGGAATTACGGGCTTTCTCTGGATGACAGTCATATTATTTACGGCGATTTCTGGATGAATTCCGGAGAAACTCTTGCTATGGAATATATCAATAAAACCAGAAAACTGCCGCAGGCCATTATCTGTGCCAATGATTATATGGCCTATGGATTATGTGACAAATTCCTGGAATACGGTATCAGAGTGCCGGAAGATGTGACAATTATCGGCTATGAATATGTCGGCGGCCGGTTCTATCATGCTCCCGTGCTGACGACTTATCAGAGAAACCGGAAGGCAGTAGGCATTTCTGCTGTCAGTCAGCTCTATGAAATGATGACCGGAATCGAAACAGAACCTGTTTCTACAAAAGGCTATCTTGTTTCCGGCAATACCTGTACCTGCGGTGTGAATCATCTGCATTTGAGCCAGGAACTCCGGAAAGTCCGCCGGGAACAGGAATATATTACCCTGAATTTTGAAGGCAATTTTGAACAGCAGCTGACAGTCTGCCGTTCGGTTTCGGATTATATTCACACGTTACAGGAATTTGTATATTTAATCCGTGATCTGAAAGGCCTGTATCTGTGCTTGTATGAAAACTGGTGCAGTCAGAATTTCCGGAGTACGGCCTATTCTGATACGGATGAAGAAATCATGCTTTGCTATCCGGTGATGACAGCCAACAATATCTCTGATGAACCAAGACCCTTTCTCAGAAAAGAACTGTTTCCGGGAATACCGGAAGAACATCTTGATCGTGAAATTCTGTATTTCTGTCCGATTTTCTTTGCCGGAAAAGAACTCGGCTATTTCATTCTGCAGTATGAAAAGCCGGATGTCTATGACTCTGTTTTCAGGGACTGGCTGAAAATCGCTGCCAATGCCCTCGAAGCCCTGCGTATGAAAAACGATATTCATGAACTTCTGCAATGTCAGAATCTTTCAGAATATCATGATACTGTGACAGGTCTGTATAATCGCAGCGGATTCCTGAATGAACTCAGAATCGCCCTGAAACAGGCTCTTCCGGAAGAAAAACTGCTGCTGTTCCTGATCCGTACCGGATTATCTGCCGAACACGGCAGTCTGGATAAGAAAAGCCTTTCTGTCCGGATTGAAGTCGAAAATGCCGAATGCATGAAGAAAATTATTTCTGAAAAAAAGCAGTTCTGCGGAAAGCTGTCCGATGGTCTGTATGTCTTTGCAGCAATCGGAAATTATCCCGAAGATTATCCGGCTATGATACAGGATAAAATCAGAATTTTATTACAGCATTCTCCGCTGTACAGCGAACATTGCAGTATGGATGCCCTGCTCACTGCGGTCGGAATATTTGAAACCGGAGACTGCAATGCAGAAACCTGCCTGACCTCTGTGCAGAAACTGCTGCACGAAAAGGCAGCCGAGCTTTCTGAAAAACGAAATTCTGCGAATTATCAGGAATATATGAACATGAGAAATGCTATGTACCGGAATCCCTCTCAGGAATGGAATGCACAGAAAACCTGTATGGAATTTCATCTCAGCTATGGCTATTTCCGGGCAGCTTATAAAGACTTGTTCAATGTCAGCTTTCATCAGGATTTAATTCAGAGCCGGATTTCTTATGCAAAATATCTGCTTCTGACGACTTCCGAAAATCTGCCGGAAATCGCATGGCAGTCCGGCTATGAGGACGAAAAATATTTTATGCGGCAGTTTCGGCAGATCACCGGCATGACACCGAGTGCCTACAGAAATTATCACTGAAATAATAAAAATGCAGAGATTCTGAATCTCTGCATTTTTTTGATAATACCAATGATTATTTGTTATAAGTTACCCACTGATAGCGAGCTGTCAGAGGTGTGTTGCCGTTGAAAGGTTTCAGCCATTCGTCAACGCCTGTGCCGGGCCAGGTATTCATCATGATTTTTCCGGGCGTAGAGGGGATATTGCTGGTAGCTCTGTAGACTTCTTTTCCGTCAACGAACCATGCAATATGATCAGGCTGCCAGTCAAAGCCATAAGTATGGAATCCCTGAGAAGCGTCAAAGCCGAGGTCATACATATATTCGTGATTGCCTTCACCGTTGGTATAGTAATTGAACTGTACTTTAGTAGTATCTTTGCCGAGTACTTCAATATCAATTTCATCCCACGGATTGTTGTCAGAAGGGCCTGTGTAGGTAAAGAACGAGGAAACAACACCGTCATTCTTGATCGCCTGCATAGAAGTTTCATAATAGCCGTAGCTGTAGAAATCAGTGGTTCTGTATTCTGCACCGGAGTACATGCCCTTGCCGGCACGGTCTTTATCAATCGTTAAACTCAGATAGCCGTCTTTGACAGCAGTATTTTCTTTATACCACCAGCAGTCGAAGCAGGAACCGTTTGTCCATCCGTCAGAAGCGAAGAACAGAGGAGATTCACCTTGTGTAAAGTTGGCAACTGCGGTAGCAGAAGCATTCATAGCTGTGCCGTAATCTGTAATGCCGGAAGCTGTCTGCTGCTGAGTCTCTGTAGCAGGCTGAGTTTCAGTTGTCTGCTGTGTTTCGGGCTGAGTCTGTGCAGTATTGCTCTTGTCAAAAGTTACCCACTGATAATGTGCGGAAATAGGAGTATTACCGTCAAAAGCTTTCAGCCAGTCAATTACATTGTCTTTGCTGCTGGGGTCGCTGACACCAGGCCAGGTATTCATCATGATTTTTCCGGGTGTAGAGGGGATATTGCTGGTAGCTCTGTAGACTTCTTTTCCGTCAACAAACCATGCAATATGATCAGGCTGCCAGTCAAATCCGTAAGTATGGAAGCCTTCAGAAGCGTCAAAGCCGAGGTCATACATATATTCATGATTGCCTGCACCGTTGGTATAGTAATTGAACTGTACTTTAGTAGTATCTTTGCCGAGTACTTCAATATCAATTTCATCCCACGGATTGTTGTCAGAAGGACCTGTGTAAGTAAAGAACGAAGAAACAACACCGTCATTCTTGATCGCCTGCATAGAAGTTTCATAATAGCCGTAGCCATAGAAATCAGTGGTTCTGTATTCTGCACCGGAATACATGCCCTTATTGCCCTTATCCTTGTCAATCGTCAGTGTGAGCATGTTATTGTCAAGAGAAGTGTTGGATTCATGCCACCAGCAGTCGAAGCAGGAGCCGTTTGTCCAGCCGTCAGAAGCGAAGAACAACGGAGTTGCACCTTTTCTGAAATCTGCAACAGTGGAAGCAGAAGCATTCATAGCTGTACCGTAGTCTTTGATCGTTCCGGTCTGCTGCTGAGTTTCAGTCGTCTGCTGCGTAGGTTCTGTCGTATCCTGAACAGGAGTTATAGGAGCTGTTCCGCCGACAGGCAGAGTATCAATCAGCTTGACGATATATTTCATAATATTCAGAGAGTCAACAGAATCCGGCGTACCATTGTTATCAACATCGGCATTTAATTTCTGCTGTGCGTTGAGCGGTTCTTTTCCGAGTACGGATTTGTTCAGAGTGATGACATCTAAGATATTCACTTTGCCGTCAAGATTGACATCGCCGTAAGCGATTCCGGAAACATTCGGATTTTCAGTAGTAGTTTCTGAAGTTTTCTGAGATTCTGTTTCAGTAGCTTCTGTAGTAGATTCAGAGATTGAAGAAGAATCAGAATCAGTAATTGTCAGCAGATAGGTCAGAGGAGAATTCCAGTAGATTGTGATTTCGTTAGTAGAATAGCTTTCAGAATTATCGACATAGCACAGAGCCGGAGCAACACCGTTGCAGTAAGCTTTTGCAGCACTGTCTTCCAGATTGGAATTGACACCGCCGACCAACATGCCTTTCATAGCTTTTCCGGCAGCCATAGAGGGTCTGTGATGCGGATTTTCGGGAGATACTGTGCCATAGCCTGTGAAGAAGCTTGTTCCGAGCGGATTCACACCAAGCAGATAGTTCAGCTGAGCTTCAGCGGCATCCAGATATTTCTGTTCCCCTGTGAGCTGATTTGCCAGACCTAAGATAATACCGGAGTTGGCAACTGTCATATTGCTGCCCCAGTCAAACTTTGTCAGAGATACACCATAAGCAGAAGCCTGAGAATTCTGTACAAATTTATCTGCCTGCTTGAGAACAGCACTCTTTGCGTTCTGATAAGCTGTGGAATTTTTATCAGCATTTTTCATTGTCAGGATAGCGATATTGCCATAATCTCCGACAAGTGCCCAGTCCATACCGGTCTGAGTGGAAATGCTTTCCATTGCGGTCAGATATTTGCTTTCTCCGGTTGCTCTGTAGAGCTGAGCGGCTGCCCAGTAGCGTTCGTCTTTATCGGACTTGTCGCCGTATTCACCGGTAGAAATATCCTGCGGATTCTGGAAGATCAGATTCGGATTCTGTTCGAGGAAACTCCATGCTTTCTTGGCGGCATCGAGGCATTTTGCAGCATAAGCAGAATCATAAGATTTGTAAACTTCTGCGGCCAGAGCCATTGCACCTGCGAAGTCAGCAGTAGAAGTTGTAGAAACCGGAGTCACAATCAGCGGAGCAGTTTCCTTTTCAGGAGCGACATAACCGGGGAAGTTTTCACAGGTTACTTTGTGATAAACACCGCCGTTTGCGGCCTGCATTTTGAACATCCAGTCGAGTTCAAATTTTGCTTCATCGAGAATATCAGCCTTGCCGTTGCCGCTTTCCGGAATGCCTGTGTTATCGCCGTACATGGACGGATTTGCAAGATATGCATAGAGCAGGTCGGCAACAGCCTTTGCACCGGGGACTACATAGCGGCCGTAGTCGCCGGCATCGTGCCAGCCGCCGGAAACATCAATTGTCTGATTGGTTCCGTAAACAGTAGCCTGTGTGTTATGACATGCACCATGACCGAAATCGGCATCTGTCACAGTAGTTCCGCATCTCTGGAGATAGAGCATTTTAACAGAATCTGTCAGCAGATTGGTATACGGATTCTGTTCAATTGTGAACTGATAAGAATTATCAAGGCCGGCACACTGGATGTAATAGGTTCCGGGAGTTGTGACTTTGGAGAAATCTCCTGTATAATCCGTTTCGTTGGCAGAGCTGTTATTGATTGCTCCGGAGAGCTTTCCGGTATAAACAGCCTGTTTGGTAGAAGCATTGATCACGGAAAATTCTGTCTGATTGGTAATATCTCTGAATACAGCTGTTTTCTTGCTGTCGGATTTATAGCCGACCTGATTGGTCATGATAGACGGTGCATAAGGTCTGGAAGCTTTGTAATCCACTTTGCTGTCGTCTACGAGTTCAAGAGATACGTTATCTAAATAGATAGTATGTTCCGGAAGAGCACCGCCGTCTTTTTCCTGTAAACCGCAGTTGAATACAAGTTTTGCCATAATATCGGTTTCTGCTTCCATAGTGAATTCATGGCTGACAGTCTGCGGAGTCGGGCTGATGTCCAGACCATCCCAGACATAGGCCTGATAAGTACCGCCGTTCTGCTGAATCATGCCTTCTACGAATCTGTTTGTTGTGCAGGAAATATCATAAGTCAGTCTGTAGACACCGTTCTGATATAACGGAATGATGTCATAATACATCTGCATTGCATAAGTCACTTTGCCGGTGCTGCTGACTTTCAGGGCAAGTTTGCCGTTTTCGGAAGTCAGAGAACCAGCTCCGCCGCTTTCTTTGTACATGCCCCAGCCGGAAGTACTTCCCTCAAAAGTACCGTTGCTGATGAGCGAACCGGCAGCAGATACAGAGATCTGTGTCATAGGCAGAGCGGATGTCATCATAGCTGCACACACAGCGAGGACGGCTGCACGTTTTCTGAATGTTTTCTTGTTCATAATAAATTTCCCCTCTCAAAAGAAATATAGATTATTTTTAGAACGTTTCTCGGCTGACAGCACAGATCAACCTTGATTGTGATTTTATTATATCAGGATTTTATATGAAATTATATCATTTTCTTGATAAAAATAGTAAAATTTTGATATGACTCGGAAATAAAAAAACTGCCGCATTTCTGCGGCAGTCAGGTTTCATGTGCCAGAAGTTTCAAGTTCCGGCATGGTATATTGTTTTTTATAGGCCTTGGGTGTCATGCCCATATATTTCCGGAAGATTTTAATAAAATAGCTCTGCGAACTGAAACAGAACAGACTGCTGATTTCAGAGTCGGAGTAATCAGAATAGCGTAACAGACTGGCAGCGGCTTCAATTTTCTGCTGACTGACATAGTCACTGAATGCCATGCCGGTTTCTTCTTTGAATAATCTTGAAAGATAGGCTTCACTGATTGCAAGATGTTCCGATACATCACTGAGCAGAATTCTGTTGTGCAGGTGTTCGCTGACATATTCGATCGTCTTGACAATCTGTTTGGAATAGACTTTGCTGTTGCGGACTCTCTGCATTTTTCTGGTATAGCCTTCCAGCATTTCTTTATGAACAGCACGGACTTCGGCTTCTGTATGACATTCATCTGCTTTCATGATATACAGATCGCTCATCTGATAGGCCATCTCCGGAGTCATGCCGTAACGGATACAGAATCTTGCGATCAGTGCGGCCGTGACGACAAGATGATATTTTAAATTTCTCAAGGCATCCTTGCTGAGTGTACCGCAGCCATCGCAGAACAGGGGAGCAGCAAAAAAACGCATCATTTCCATATTGCCTGTGCCGATACTCTCATAGAATGCAATTTCTCTGTCAAAAGAAGCCCGTTCAAAGCCGTCTTCCCGTTGTTGAAATAATAATTCAGCCACTTTTTTCTCCGTTTCCTGATTCACGAAACATTCCCCCTTTGTCTGATTATAACATAATTATGTTAAAAAAGCAAGGGGAATCTGTTTTGATTTACAAATTTTTGATAATTTCTTCACGGACAGAATTCAGTCTTGTATCAGAAAGACCAAAATCCATTTCTTTATAGCTCCATGCACAGCGGGCGATCTGATGTTTTTCAAACACATCATGAATTGTCCGGAACCATGAGAGTGTGTCTTCCGGTGATACTTTGTTGATCACGCCGTATTCACCGCAGTATAATACAGTATGATGTTTTTTTGCCTTGTCAATCGCAGAAGCAAACAGATTCTCAAAATATTCCGGTGTGATACAGCTTTCCGAGAATTTGAAACGCTCTTCCGGATTAATTGCCTCTGTCCAGTATGCCCCCTGATGTGTGAATTTTAAAGGCTCATAGCAATGCATATTATAAATTAAATTCTCATCGTCAGGAATATCCAGATACTGTACTGTCCGGGCACTGTTGTTTTCATAGCTGCCGACAAGAATCAGATTTTCCGGAGCATAATGCCGGATTCTCCGAATGCATGTGGAAGCGATTCTGTTCCATGCCGGGAGGAATCTTTCTTCCGTGACTTCGTTCAGAAGCTCGAAAGCGACTGTATCAGGCTGATTGCAGAATTCTTTTGCAAAGCGTTCCCAGAGCTGATAGAACTGTTCCTGATAGGCTTCATCTTCAAAGAAACCGTGTTCATTTTCTCCGTAAGAATCGAACGAAAAGCCGGCTGTCTTATGCAGATCGAGTACAGTATGCAGATGATATTTTTTCCCCAGACTGACAGCATAATTGATTCTTGCAAAGCCTTCTTCGGATTCTAAAATATTATAGTCCACCGGAATCCGGACATGATCGACACCCCATCCGGCAATTTTATCAAAATCCCGTTCTTTGATAAAATTATTTAATCTGTCGGCAGAGTAATCGCACTGAGAGAACCATCCGCCGAGATTAATGCCTTTATAAAATCCTCTTTGTTTGAGATTCAGCATAACTGCTTCCCCCTTAATTGATATTTTTTCTGATTATAGCATAATCTGTAACAGAAGTATAGCAATTTGATGATAATTATAGTAATTTCCTGCACTTGCCGGAGGAAAAATAAAAATGCAGATTTCTGATCAAATCAAAAATCTGCACAGAAGATTCAGTGCCGGCGGCGGGACTTGAACCCGCACGGTATCGCTACCAACGGATTTTGAGTCCGTCACGTCTGCCAATTCCATCACGCCGGCAATGATACTATTATAGCATAACAGAGAGAATTTGTCAAGTGATTTATGAAATTTTATTTCTTTTTTTCCACTGCTCATATTGTTTCTGAATTTTCTTTGCATAAGGCGGATTCATTTTCTGTACGGCAGGAATCAGCTTTTGATAGAAATTTCCGTACAGGCTGTCAGTCCTCAGGAGATTTTTTATATAAGAAATTGCCCAGTTCCAGATGATTTTTGCTTCCGGAATATCGGCATTAATCAGATCAAGACAGCTCTCCAGAATTGAATCAAACAGCCTCGTTTCCCGACAGCAGGACAAGTCCATAGCAGAGAGCATTTCAAATTCCTGACAGGCTTCTGAAAAATTTTTCTGTTCTGTGAAAAATTTTAATAAATCATAATGGGCTGAAATGATTTCCCACGGACTATTTTTGATCACAGCAAATTCCATGCTTTTTCTTAATAACGGCTCATTATCGGCACTTCTGCCGAGCTGATCGTTCCACCAGATGAGAGTCCGGCAGTCGGCTTCTTCTTTTATGACATATTCTGCTTTCATCATATCGAAAAATTGCAGTGCATAGTCTGTTTCGCTAGTATCATAGGCAAGACTCAGACAGCGATACGCATCGAAATCCGGAAGTTCTTTCATAGTCCGGCGGAACAGCTCTGTTTCGCATTCATAGCCGCAATAGCAGTCGAAATTCGCATTTTTCGCACGTTCAAATAAACCCGGATGATGATCCTCTGATACAGAGAGCAGAATAGTCAGAATCTGGATAGCCTGACTGACTCCCTGAAAACTGTTTGTTTCGAGATTCTGACATTCTTCCCTGAACAGCCAGAGCAGAAGTTCTTTCGGTACATCTTTATGATAATAGAAAATATAACAGCATAATTTTAATCTGGTATTCGCTTGTATATCATAAGTACCATAAGTTTTGTCATGCCCCTCTTTCCAGCAGACTTCTGAAAAATCGCCGTTCATGATCTGATGATAATATGTTTCCCAGCCGGAAAGCATATTCTGTAACAATTCCTGATGTGTCATAAAAAAACTCCTCGCAATATGATAATATCATTATAGCATGATTGGCAGAAAGTTTCAAGTATTTTCCGAAAAACTTGCAATCATACTGAAAATATGCTATACTATCCGTGAGGTGATAGTATGAATCAAATTTCTGAAACATTCAATCCGGAGATTCATATCTGCAAATTCGGCTTTGAATACTGCGGAGTCCGGAAAGATAGTTATAAAATCTATGGAAATCTGTATCTGATGGAACTCAGCTTTGTATTTCCAAAAGAGAGTTTCGGCTTTCATATCAGTCCGGAACAGCTGGAAACGCTTCTGCCTCTGATTCGATGGGAGAATTTTGAAAAAATCAGAGATTATAAAGAAACTTGTCGAAACGGCTATCGTGAATATTTACTTCATTTCTGGTGTCTGTCAGAATCGGGAAATTCTCTGTTACAGAGATATATGGGGGAATTTTCTGATCTGCCGTATGAAAAACTTCTGGACTGGGTCAGAATCAATTTCGGTCATGAGAAGAAACTCAGAAAAAAGAAAATATACTGGTAAAATAAAAAATCCTGATTCTCTTGTGAAAATCAGGATTTCCATGCAGATTATGCTGTCTGAAGCCGAAGCTTTTTCGGCAGAGAACTCATTGCATATACAGAGGCAGAAATTAATAATACATCAGCCAATACCCATGCAAACGGACTTGCCAGACAGATTCCGGTAAAGCCCCAGCTTCTGACCATGAAATAAGCGGCGAATACTCTTGCGATCAGCTCTAAGATTCCGGCACTCATCGGCAAAAAGCTATAGCCCATACCCTGGAGAGAATTTCTTAATACAAACAAAACAGCCAGTACCGGATAGAATAATCCGCTGATTCTCAGGTATTTTACGGCATAGTTCATGATTGATAAAAATGCGGTTTCTTTGGTAGAGACAAATAAATAGACAAAATATTTTCCCAGGAAAAATGAGAAAGCATATGCAAAACATGCATAGCAGACAGTGACTAACAGGCTTTTGGATAAGCCTTCCCTGATTCTGTCGATACGCTTTGCACCGAGATTCTGTCCGCAGTAAGTCGCCATTGTGATTCCGAGCGATTCCATAGGACCGCCGACAACGTTCTGAATCTTCTGTGCTGCTGTGACACTTGCAATGACAGTCGCTCCGAAGCCGTTGATTGCCGTCTGCATAATGATAGTTCCGATTCCGGTAATACTGAACTGGAATGCCATCGGCAGACTGATTCCGCATAACCGGCTGATTTTTTCCGGTTTGAAGGCAAATTCGTCTTTCTCGAATTTCAGAACCGGAAAACGCTTGTACATGAAATACAGACAGCACAGAGCAGAAATCCCCTGTGCAATCACAGTTGCCAGAGCAGCTCCGGCTGTTCCGAAATGCGGAATCATAGCGAAATCAAGAATAATATTCAGTACAGAAGAGACTGCTAAGAATACCAGCGGTGTGATACTGTCGCCCATAGCCCGGAGAAATCCGGCTAAAAGATTATATAACACAGTTGCGGTCAGTCCGGCGAAGATGACGGTTAAATAGCTCTGGGCACCGGCTATGATTTCAGAGGGTGTCTGCATTAGTTCCAGAATCGGACGGCAGAAGATTACAGTAACCAGAGTCAGAATCAGGCTGACAATGCCGGAGATATAAGCCGCATTCATCATGAATTTTCTCATATCTTTCATATCATTCGCACCGTATCTCTGAGCCGCAGGAATGGAAAGCCCTGTACATAATCCGACTGCAAAGCCGATGACTAAAAAACAGACGGCACCTGTAGAGCCGATTGCCGCCAGAGCTTCAGAATTCATACATCTGCCGACAATTGCCGTATCTGCCAGATTATAGAATTGCTGTAAAATATTTCCGGCTACCATTGGCAGACAGAATTTTAAAATCAGCGATAGCGGTTTTCCCTGTGTCATATCTTTTGTCATAAGAACTCTCCTTTTTTTATTTTTATTTCTGAATCGAAATACAGTATAACACAGTTCTGCGTACTTTGCAAGATGGAAAAATGACGGTTTTATTTTGCTTTTTATGCATGATTTTAGATAAATTTCAAAATTCGCTTGCTTTTTGCCGCAGAATATGTTATAATAAATTATGTATAAGCAATCAGAAATCAGAAACAGCTGTGTTTCCATGAAAGACGGTTTTGTAAAAAATTGCAGGTGCTGTACCGGAACGCAAAGCGGCTGACTGCAATTTAATCAGCAAGACAAATTTCCTGCATGACAGCGGATTTTATAAACACAGGCATTTTATTATATAAGCATGTATGCGGTCAGTGCTTCTGTTTTCAGAATGCTTGTCAGATATCTGACTGCTTATGAAAGCCCCCCGTCAGTCCGGAACTGCTCCCCCTGATGAAACCGGAACGCTCGCCATAAAAGAAAAATTTTACCGGCGATTCTTTTCACAGCATTGCAAGCGTTCCTGCGGAGGCTCCAAAAAATACAAATCTGAAAACTAAGGAAAGGAAGGTGTTCCTCCATTGGGAGACAAGAAGAACAAAAAGAAAAATTATTATCTGGTAGACTATGAAAATGTTCATAAGGCAGGCCTGAACGGCATTGAAGAACTCAAAAGCTCGGATACAGTGGTTATTTTCTACAGTGCAAATGCCGATTCCCTTTCGTTTGAACTGCATCATTACCTGGGTAAGGCAAAGGCTGACATCAATTACATCAAAGTCGATACCGAAGGCAAGAATGCTCTGGATTTTCAGCTTTCGTCCTATATAGGCTACCTGATCGGCAAAGACGAACATTGTAAATGCTATATTGTCAGCAATGACAAGGGCTATCATAATGTCCGTGATTTCTGGCTGAAACGAAATGCCAGAATCAGAATGATTCCCTGTATCAAGAGTCAGACCAATAATGCTAACCTGAAAAAAGCAGAGCTGCTGGAAGCTCTCCGGGAACTGCCGTTGTCCAATGACGAAAAAACAGAAGCCGCTGATATTGTCCGGAAGCATATCAAAGTCGGTGCTCCGCAGCTGTCACAGCTGAAGATTAATATCAATAACGAACTGATTCATGCGTTCGGAACAGAAAAGACAAAATTGATTTATTATGTCGTCAAGCCATTAATCAAGTAAGAACATCAGGGGGGAAATGCTGTGCGGTATTTTCTGGCAGATTATGAATCTGTAAAATCAGAGATGAAAGAAGAAGCCTTGAAAAAATATCTTTCTGATTCTTTGACCGAACAGGATTGTCTGATATTGTTTTTTGCAGATGAGAAAGAAAGTCAGGTCTTTCCGCAGCTGCTGGAAGAGTTCAGAAATCAGAAATGCCCGGCAGATATCAAAGCAAAGATTTCTCCGCATCCGTCAGAAGCAGACAGAGCCTGTGCGTTCTGTCTTCTGGCCGGAATGCTCTGGCAGGAAAACAACGAAATCAGAGTGATTTCTAAAATTTCATACTGTGCAAATCTGTTCCGCAGTCTGGATGAGAAATTATATTCTGTATTTTATTTTTCAACACTGTGGGCGGCAATGCATTCGGTTCATCACCGGATTGCCAGAAATCAAAGACAGATCTGGAGCATGGGGGTTAATAATCTGCTCAACAGCCTGGAGCTTACCGAAGAAGAACGAAACAGCCTGAATCTGATTTTTAAACATGCCCGCCGGTTTTCCGATACCGGCCGCAGAAAATGGGAAACACATAATAAAATTCAGAATCTTGTACGAAACCGGGAACGCTGTACAGAAATTTATAAAGCCTTTCTGCCGCTGCTGCTGGAAATTGATCATCTGCATTAAATTTTAAGAAACATAAACAGAGTTCTCCGGAAACTGTCAGCAGAGTCTGCTGGCGGTTTCGGAAGAATTTTACACTGTGACACACAGAACCAGAATAAAATTTGCCTGAGGAGGAATTTAATTTTATGAAACGTTATTTTTTAGTCGATTTTGAACACCTTCAGCACAGAAATGTCTGCCTCAACGGGATTGAAAATCTTACCGAAGCAGATAAGGTGTATATCCTGTTTTCTGGAGAAGATTCCGGAGTCAGCTTTTCTATGATGGAAAAGATCAACGCTTCCAAAGCACAGATTTTCCGGAAATATGTCAGCAAGGATGTCAATGAAGATGCCATGCAGTATGCAATCGGCTTTTATATGGGCTATATCAGAGCCAGAGAAGAAAATAACAATAATTATGCCCTTGCGATTATTTCAGACGAAAAATTCGGTTTTCTGCCGAAACTGGAGGATATTAATCTTTATGCCTGCCAGACTATCTCAAAAGCAGTCTCTGTCATGCCGCAGGAGGATATAGACAGCGGTTCGGAATGGGAAAAGAAATTTTCTGAAATTATGGACGGTCTGGGAATCGGAAAAAATCTTGAAACAGAAGTGCATAAAGCACTCAACAAAGCCAGAGAAACTGCCGATTCGGTTGCCCGGGCAGCTTATACACAGGCCAAAGTCAATGACTTGCTGAAAGGCGTTCCGCAGGATCTGGCCGATAATGTCTATAATGCCCTGAAACCTCTGCTTGACCCGGAAAATGATAACAAAGATAATAAAAAATAATTATATCATATAAAGGAGAATTTGTTATGACTTACAAAGAAAGCTTTATTCAGTTTATGGTAGAATGCGGTGTGCTCACATTCGGAGAATTTACCCTCAAAAGCGGCAGAATTGCTCCGTATTTCATCAACTGCGGCAATTATAAGACCGGCGGTCAGCTTGCCCGTCTCGGAGAATATTATGCAGAATGCATTCATGATCATAACATTCCGGCGGAAACACTGTTCGGCCCTGCTTATAAAGGCATTCCGCTCGCTGTCTCGACTGTAACAGCTTTATATAATAAATTTCATATTGATATTGCTTACTGTTTTGACAGAAAAGAAGTCAAAGACCACGGCGAAGGCGGTATGTTCGTCGGCAAAGTCCTCAGAGATCATGAGAAAGTGATTATTATTGATGATGTCATGACTTCCGGCAAAGCTCTCAGAGAATCTCTCCCGAAACTGAAATCTGCCGCTGATGTGGATGTCACCGGTATGGTCATCACTGTTGACCGTATGGAAAAAGGTACAGGAGAACTCTCTGCGGTGCAGGAAGTCAAGCAGGAATTCGGCATTACAGTCTATCCGATCGTAACCATGCAGGATATTATTGAGGCCATTCAGAACGGCATTGTGGACGGAAAAGAATATCTTGACAAAATGCTTGCCTATCGTGAGCAGTACGGCGTAAAATAAAGAAACTGTGATGGTTGTCATCGAAATTTTATGGACAATGCTGATGCTGACCGGAACAGGTGTTCTGATTCTGGATGCGTATGAAAAATTTCTGCACTTTCTTTCTGATAATAAAATCCGGCGGAACGGCAGAAAAATTTCCGGTACCTGTACAGAAAAAATGATACACGGAAAACGTGTCTATCTGCGTGTGGAGTGGACAGAGGAAAATCAGCCTTGTTACGGTGAATATCTCGCATTATCCGGATTAAAGAAATTTCCCTATCCGGTAACGGTCTATCAGCTGGATGAAAAATCCTGTCTGGGAATTTACAGTCTGATTTATCACGGATTCTGGTGTGTGATCTTCCTGGCAGCCGGAATTGTCTCGTTTCTGACGGTTCTGGATACGTTATGGGGCTTCCTGAATCTTTGAAAATTTAAGCCTGCTGTGCGGATGACACGGCAGGCTTTTTAAAAAGTTTCTCTCCGGATTTCCCGAAAAGCTTCTGTGATGGGTTCCAGACAGGGCGGAGCAGAATCTTCTGTCTGAAAGACAGCAATCAAAAACTGATCATACTGAGATAAAATTTTCTGATTCTGATGTAAGATCAGATTCAGGTAGGCTCTGTGCATTTGCAGATTGTCCTGAAAATCCAGAATCATGATTCTGTGCAGAATTTTTCGCATATTCGTGAGTAAATAAGCTTCTGTTTCGGCACTGACGGTTTCAAAGCTGCTGTCAAATGCGTTCAGTGTTCTCTGTTTTTTTGCAAATGCTTCCAGCTGCTGCAGAGCCGTCCGGATTTCATGCCGGAACGGATTGGATTTTTTTATCCAGCGTTTCAGAGCATTTTGATAATCTTCCAGATTTTTCAGATATTCCGGGAATTGTTTCTGCTCATGCTCATGCAGAAAATACAGATTTCCTGCCCAGAACAGAAATACACAGACTAATCCGGCAGATAATCTGAGTTCCGGCTTCAGAGCTTTGTCTATAAAAAAAATAAATTCTACAGAAAATAAAATCAGGTTAAATAAAATCTGTTTCAGGAAAATGCCCCCAGTCCAGTAAGGAGTGAAATATATGTCAGAATTCATTCAGAAATTAAGAGAAAATCAGAATCTCACAGACGATGAATTTAAAAAAATTCTGTCCTGTGAAAGCTATGACAAAGAGTTAAAAAGCGAGGCCGATTCCGTCCGCCGGGAACATTACGGAAATAAAGTCTATCTCCGTGGCCTGATTGAATTTACAAATTATTGTAAAAATAATTGTTATTACTGCGGAATCCGGAGAGATAACAAGAATCTCTCACATTACCGCCTCACACAGGACGAAATTTTAGAATGCTGCCGTGAGGGTTATGGCCTGGGCTTCCGGACATTCGTGCTCCAGGGCGGAGAAGACCCTTATTTTACAGATGAGAAAGTTTGTTCGATCGTATCGGCAATCCATCAGGAATTCCCTGACTGTGCCATTACGCTCTCCGTCGGTGAAAAAAGCTATGAGAGCTATCTTGCCTATTTTCAGGCCGGTGCGGAACGCTATTTATTAAGGCATGAAACAGCCAATCCGGAACATTACGGGAAATTACATCCGTCTTCTATGAGCTGTGCAAACAGGCAGGAATGCTTATTTAATTTAAAAAAAATCGGCTATCAGGTCGGAGCCGGCATTATGGTCGGAAGTCCGTATCAGACACTGGATAATATGATTGAAGATCTGAGATTTCTCCAGAAACTCCAGCCGCAGATGATCGGTATCGGGCCTTTTCTGTCTCATCAGGATACGCCGTTCAGAGATCAGCCGAACGGCGATTTGAAATTAACTCTCAGATTATTATCAGTATTAAGATTAGTCTTTCCGAAAGTTCTGCTCCCGTCCACAACAGCCCTCGGAACGATTCACCCGTTAGGCCGGGAAATGGGCTTGCAGTGCGGTGCAAATGTCATCATGCCGAATCTTTCCCCTACCAGTGTACGAAAAAAATATATGCTTTATGACAATAAAATCTGTACCGGAGATGAATCCGCTCAGTGCCGGCAGTGTACCGAACGCCGTACCGCAAGTATCGGCTATGAAGTCGTTACCGACAGAGGCGACGCAAAAGATTTTAACAAGAGTGAAATATGAATCTGAAAGAAGCTTTTTTACAAGTATATCATTCAGCAGGCAATCCGGAAGAGGAATATGACTGGTATTATTATTATGACGAAGTGATACACTGGCCGGAACATATGCGGCAGAATGCCGAAAACTCTGCTGATATGATCGGTGATGTCCGGCCGCTGAAAAAATTTTATACTAATAATACCCATTATCCGTATTTCCGGCTTCGAGGCAGACCCGTCACGGAACAGCAGGCAAAAGAAGTCATTCTGAATTATCATACACCAAATCTATTTGACAATTATAAGGATAACGGCAGTTTCTGGGGCTGGTGCCATCCGGATGGTACTGTTGGAATTAATTATAATATAGGATATTTATATGATCATTGGGATTTATTGGTATATTGTTTTTATCTCGCAAGTGAATTTCCGTTTCTGGATTTTGCGGCTGCCTTTACAACAGATTGTTTCCGAACCGATATTGTACGGAACAGTGCCGGTAAGCTCCGTTATAAGTATCTGTGGTATTCCTCCGAAAGTGTATCTTATGACGAATGGCGGAACTCTGTCTGTATGGGCATTCATCTGCATGACGGAATGTTTACATTTCTGGAGAAAAAACAGGCTCTGAAATTATATGATCAGTATGCAAAACAGTATGAAAAACCTGTTCTCTATCGTGATGTTCCCGGTAATAATCCTTATGAAATTGATTATTACAAATATCCGGAAAATTATCAGAAATTATTGAAATATGACTATCTGTCTCTTCCGCCGGAGATACCGCCGGACAGAGAAATGCTGTTCTGAATCTTGTGAAAAATTCATAATTTTTTCAAAAACTACTTGAAAAAAATTAAAAACTATGTTATACTGGAATTACTATATTATTTATACAAAGGGGAATTTTACTATGAATATGAAAAAAATACTCGCTGGTATTTGCAGTATGGCTCTGCTTGCCTCAGGCAGTATGCTGAATCTGAATGCTTCTGCTGCTCCCGGAGACCGAAACAGAGACCGGGAAACTACCGAATCCGCAGAAACACAGCTTCCGGAAAATTTCGCCGGATATATGGGCGATCTTGATCAGGATGTCAATGTCGGGATTACAGATATTATTATCATGCAGAAATATCTGCTCGGTGTGCAGACTCTCACTTTCGATCAGTACCGGTTTGCCGATATGAATTTTGATGAAACTGTCAATATCTATGATTTTGTTCTGCTCAAACGTTCTGTGATTTCTGGCATATGGATTGAAACTCTCTATGAAGAAGAACCTGAAACAGAATCAGAATCCGAAACGGAATCAGAAACAGAATCAGAAACAGAAGAAATAACAGAAACCAATCCGGTTTCGGATGAGTTTATCACACCGCCGGTTCAGAAACTGACATATCATAATCTGCCCTCTCAGGGTACAGGCAATGTCATTATTTTCTATATTGATTTTCCGGATGTAAAATATGATTATTCTCCGACAGCTGAACAGCTCAACCAGATTGCGTTCGGTGATGAGGATGAATCTAATTCCAATTATCCGTTCGAGAGTATGAAAGCGTTCTATGAACGTTCTTCCAAGGGTGTTATGCACCTGAACGGTCAGGCTTTCCGGTATACAGCCAAAAATAATATGAGCTATTATTCTGAAAATAAAGATGAACTCGCTGAAGAATGCTATGCGGCAGTAGATGACCAGATTGATTTCAGTCAGTTCGACGGCGACGGTGACGGCGATATTGATGTTACTCTGCTGACCGTTCCGACCACGCAGGGCGGTGACGAATGGGCAAGTGACTGGTGGCCTTGTGCAGGTGCTTCCGGTTATGACGGCACAGTCGCTGACGGTATGAGAATGGGTCATCTGATTACCGGTAATGCTCAGATTGTGTCAGAATCCGATTACAGCAATTTCACTTCCAGCTATCAGCATGAAATGGGTCATTGCATGGGTCTGCCGGATTATTATTTATACTATAGTCCTGATGACGGTGAGGGCTTCCACGGTGAAACCAATACTGCCGGAGTCGAACTCATGGATATGGACGCTTCTACCGATTTCGGATGTTTCTCAAAATTAATGCTCGGCTGGTACAGAGAAAATCAGATTCTGTCTTATGATACAGCTAAGGGCGGTACACAGACATTCACGCTCTCGAATGCCCAGAGAGATAACGGCAACTGTCTGATTCTTCCCTATGGCGATCTGGATTATAACGGCGAATATCTGATTCTGGAATACATGACGAACGAAAGAAATAACAGCAATGCAGTCTATACGCCCTGGATTACTGCCGGAAACGGAATCAGAGCCTATCATATCAAGGCGAATCTTGCCAATAACGGCTGGTGGACTTCGTTCAAATATGAAAACGGTTCGGAATATACGAATAATGATGATGACGGAATCCGGTTAATCCGTCTTGTCAATGACACAGATGGCGGAGATGTCTTCACAGCCGGACAGGTTCTTGACGGCAATATCTCCGGATGGCACTGGTATGCTTCGGATGAGAGCGAATCGGTCGAGACCGGTTATTCTGTTACAATCGGTGAACTTTTTGACGGAAGCTATACGGTGACAGTTACGAAAAATTAATTTCAGACAGGTCATGTAATTGCCGCAAGTAAAATTGCAGTTGCAGTTGCAGTTGCAACTGTCGCTGTCACTGTCACTCATGATGATATATCAGCTTTGAAGTATCAAAAATACGGCTTAATATAGACATTTTTAAGATGTCACATAATGTCCTTGATTTTTTTGACCAAAAGTGCTAGAATAAAATCAGCGAAAAATTGCAGATTGATTCCTGCATTTTTCCTGATTTTAGTCGCACTAGCATAATGTATGATGGAGATCGTACCGCAAAAATCCCCCTTTTGATAAGCTATCATCAGGGGGATTTCTGTATATTGAGAGTAGAAAAGTAATCTGTCTGAAATCAGGTCTGTTCCGAGAGATAAATGCTCACACGGGACTGAATCATATCAGCAGCTGCCTGTGATGTCTGGTCTCCGGAGAAATATTTCTGTGCTTCTTCGGAAATGATATTATAGACCTGTTCGTTATAATAAACCGTATCTTTCATATTTTCAATATAGGATTTGAGTTTGTCAACATCGGCCTGTGTCGGGAGCGGAACATGTGTTTCTTCCTCGCCTCTCCAGATGGACATATAGTCCAGTTCTTTCTGGTTGCCTTCTTCATCATAATAAGTTTCAGGCTTGAGGGCATTTGCAGCGAGTTTATCAAAGGCTTCTTTCCGGACGGGAAGTTCATAGTTCAGATGTTCCTGACTTTCTTCGGAAAGCATTTGCTGACAGAATTCCCAGATCTGGTCTTTTACAGCAGAATTTGCAGAAGCAGAAATTGTATAATCCGGTGCGAATTTTCCGCCGTTGCTGCCTTCTGTTGCGGTCGGGAATCCGACAAGTGTCACATCGGAATCACCGAAATACTGTGCTCGTTCATGAAAATAATCTCTGACATCGTTGATATAGGCTTCACGGAACAGCACTTTGTCATTGATATACTGATAATTTTCTTCTGCCCAGTATTTTTCCCAGTCTTCCTGTTCCCAGTCCTGCCGGTTATCATCTTCATCTGAGGGATAAGAATTACATAATTCCAGAAGCTTGACAAATTCCGGAGAATTGAATGTACATGCACCAGTATTCAGATCAATAAAATTATTGATAAACGTAACAGCCAGTTCAGAAAGGGCAGATTCTTTTGTTACTTCGGAAAAAGCTTCCATACCGTCCGGAAGATTCGTGACCAGATCAGTAAATTCCTGTAAAGAAAGTCCGCTTTTGCCGTTGACTTTATCGGTTTTGGCCTCAAGAGAAGCGGCATTGTAAGAAAAGCCGATCCGGTAGAGCTTATCGCCGTATCTGAGAGAATCAAAGAAGTTTGTGAAATATTCATCAGGATTCAATTGATTGATATAGTCGCTGAAATCCATCAGCAGGCCTTTGTTTGCATAGCGTTCATAAGGCATATAGGACAGGCATATAATATCTGCCACAATGCCGGATGTCATATCTTCTTCAAATTTTTTCAGGCCGGCTTGATAATCTTCTTCTGTACTGTATTTGTCATAATCCATCACGCCGATTCTGTAATCAGAATGGGTTCTGTTGAAAGTATTGACGGCTTTTCCGAGAGTGGTCGGCATCCAGAGTGTCGCAAGGCTGATGAGCTGGACATTCTCGAATTCTTTCGGGTCACGTTCGTTCAGGAGCCAGATGGAAGAAGTTGCTTCATTGCTGGTATAATCATTATCAATGATAATAAATCTGCCGTCTGCAAGCTGTACGGCCTGACCGACCGAATCGCCTATAAAATCAGAATTCACCCAGTTGATGACTTCCTCACAGGTTCCGGCTTCGAGCTTGATTCCGTAAGCGGCAGTAGAATCGGCAACAAATAAATCATAATCTTTTTTGCCCTCGAACGAGAGATTGAACCACTGCGGCATTCCCTCGACCTGAATCGTATCCAGTGCATTGGTATCTGTATTCAGGAAGCCGAAGCAGTTGTTCCATTCTGAGTCCTGATAATTCAGGACAATCTTTCCGTCTTTATTGATAAACATCTGCTGGATATACTGGATATTGCTGTCAACTTGTCCGGTTTTCTTGAAATCTTTGTCATAGATATAGATTGCACTCTGACCGGTCATGCCGTCCTGTGCGGCGACATAGAAATTTCCGGTCTGATCCTGAATCATATTGGAAAAATAAACATTTTCATCCAGCATATCATTGAGTTCTTTAGTTTCGATGACATTGAAATTTTCGTCATAGATTTCCATTGTGTAGCCTAAATCCTGATAGGGATTATCTTCATTCTTCTCATCATAAGAAGAAGTATGATAGACGAATACAGGCTGATTCTGAGCATTGACAAAGCTTGTCATAATATAATAATCTACATTTTTGGCAAGTGTTTTCGGGTAGGCGAGTTCTACCGGTGTCATTGTACCGCTTTCGATATTATAGATATAGTTATAATTGCCTGTTCCGGTATCGAGATCATCATAATTATAGCCGGAAAGCAGTAAATTTCCGTTAAATTCCGTCATGGTATTGAGAGAAAGACTGCTGTCAATTTCAATCTGTTCCGAAGCATAGGAATGATCGAATGAAATATTCAGAGCCTGAGCGGCTTTGCTGGAACCGGTTCCGCCGGAATTTCCGCCGTTATCCTGATTCTGATTGTTATTTTTACTGCACCCGGCAAAAGAAGCCGTCAGAACCAGAGCCGATAAAAAAGCGGCTGTACGCTGATAAAATTTTTTCCCTGTATGTTTCATATATCATGAACCTCCTGTGAAGCGTATTTGATGTGTACTATATAATCTAATACAGTTATCAGTATAGCACACGCCTGTATATTTGTCAAGAGAAATTACAGAATTGTTATGATTCTTCACCAAGTCTTAAACATTTCTCTGTAAATAAAACAAATTGCTGAAACAAAATATGACACTTTGTCAGAAATTTCCTGAAAATCGGTAGAATATATAAATTCTGAACTCTGAGTTTATTGATTCTGACAAAAATATTTGCTTAAATTTTTTAATTTATTAAATTGCTTGACAAAATACAGAAAAATAGATATAATAAAAATAATGAAAATATATCCGTTCAGTAGAAAAATGATCAAGTTTTATCATTCTATGAAAAAGGAGAAACGTGTATGAAAAAAATAAAAGCGTTCTTAGCAGCGGTTATGCTGCTCGCCGCTCTTCCGGCAGGACAGGCAATGACATCTGTGACAGCCTCTGCCGAAGCCGAAAATCTTAACGGCTATTATGTCATCCGTAACGTCAACAGCGGAATCTATATGAGTATTGCAGATTCCAATGTCGTACAGAATTCCCTGAAAAAAGCTGATGATTCCAATACCTGGAAGCTTGAGGCCGATTCTGACGGCTATTATCAGATTCTTTCCACATCCGGAAAGGCTCTGAGTCTGGACAGCTCCGGCAATAATATCAGCATTGCCGAAGCAAAGGGAGCAGAAAATCAGTTGTTCAATCTCTCTGCCAATGCAGACGGCAGTTTCAAGCTGATTATCAAATCAACCGGAAATGCTGCCGAAGTCATCAATGCTGAAACAACTGACGGTGCAAATGTCCAGCAGTGGGAAATCAACGGGGCAAACTGTCAGGACTGGGAACTGATTCCGGTCTCTTATGTAGAAAGCTCCGCAAAAGAAACCAAAGTCAAAGTCACCGGAGATGATTTCGTTCCCGGCGATCTCAATGATGACGGCATTGTCAATATCTATGACCTGATTTTATCTAAAAAGCTTTTGCTTTCCGGAACTGCGACCGATCATCAGAAACATGCCGGAAATGTTACCGGTGACGGTAATTTCGCTGTGAAAGATATTGTAAAATTAAATAAATTCCTGCTCGGCAAGGATCATCTTGTAAAAGCCGCTTCCGATTCCGAACGCCGCTATGCTGGTGTTGACAGCGAATTTACACAGGCCTTTGTGGAAACAACAAACGAGGGCTTCACAGAAGAAGCGTATCTGAATCTCTATAACGAACTGGGAACTAATGCAACATGGACAGTTTCTGCCGCTTCTGACGGTGTGTATGCCTTAACAGTCCGCTATGCCAACGGCGGAACTTCTGACAGAACTGTGGCAGTGACTGTCAACGGTCAGATCGTATACTGGACACTCGAAGGCAAAGCCACCGGTGCATGGACAACATGGCAGGAAGAAACCATTTATATTCCGCTTTCTGCCGGTCTGAACTCTCTGACATTCACATCTGTGACTGCTGACGGAGCTTCCAATATTGACTATATTTCTATTACAGATACAGATCAGAAAGAAAGCCCCTCTCAGCCGATTTCACCCATCAAGGGCACTCCTCTGAATATCAATGACAAGAATCAGAAGGGTGTCGGCATTCAGATGGAATATCTCAACAGAGGTGTGACTGCTGCCAAGACTTCGACAGGTATGCTCGTCAGCTGGAGATCACTCGCTACAGATAACGAAAATACTTACTTCAAACTCTATAAGAACGGTGAGTTTGTCACACAGGTCAATGCCGGAGAAGCAACAAACTATCATATCGACGGCGGTACTGCTGATGATCTCTATACAGTCGATACCTTTGTCGGCACAACAATGACCGAATTCGCTAACGCTGCCACTGTCTTCGGTACAATGAACAGCGACAAGCACGGTGCATATTTTGATATCAATACGCAGAAGCCTGCTGATCAGACCATGCCTGACGGCACAACCTGCACTTATTATGAAAATGACTGCTCTGTCGGTGATATTGACGGTGACGGTCAGTATGAAATCTTTGTAAAATGGGATCCGTCCAATTCTCAGGATAACTCCAAGGACGGCTATACCGGTACTACATTCTTTGACTGCTATCGTCTGGACGGCACTCTTGTATGGCGTATTGATCTCGGAATCAATATCCGTTCCGGTGCTCATTATACACAGTTCTTAGTTTATGACTTCGACGGTGACGGAAAGTGCGAGCTGATCTGCAAGACTGCTGACGGCACAAAGGACGGTCAGGGCAATTATATCGGCGATAAATCAAAAGATTATCGCTCTGCAGCAGGACGTATTCTGACAGGCCCTGAATATATCACACTCTTTGACGGTGCAACCGGTAAGGCTCTTGATACACAGGATTATGACCCCGGCCGTGGTACAGTCGCTGACTGGGGCGACAGTTACGGCAACCGTGTTGACAGATTCACAGCCTGCGTTGCTTATCTTGACGGCGAGCACGCAAGTGCCTGCTTCGGACGTGGCTATTATACCAGAATGGCCGTTGCCGCATGGGATGTCAAGGACGGAAAACTCTCCAAACGCTGGACATGGGATACAGGTCATAACGTTTCTGCAAAGGGCTATGGCGACGGCAATCATCATTGTCTCGGTGCTGACGTTGACGGCGACGGTAAACAGGAAGTTGTATGCGGTTCTGTAGTGGTAGATGATAACGGCACAGTTCTGAATACTACAAGTCTGGCTCATGGTGATGCCATTCATATCGGTGATTTTGTGCCTTCTAATCCTGGTCTGGAAATCTTCCAGTGCCTCGAAGATGAAACCCATCCGAATGGTACAAAAGTCAACTTTGGTACAATTCTCCGTGACGGCAAGACCGGAAAAGTTCTGTTCCGTGAAACTGCCGGAGGCGATACAGGCAGATGTATCGCAGATAACCTCGTTGCAGGCAATGACGGTGCAGAAATGGCCGGTTCTCATAATAGTATTTTATATGACTGCACAACAGGTCAGCAGATGGTTGACGCTTCCGGCAACGGCATGACATTCAACAGCATTACAAAATGGGGTCAGAACTCTGTTGTTTACTGGACAGGTGTCCTTGAAAGAGCCGTCCTTGACAGAACTATGGTTGATCAGTACGGACAGGGAAGAGTCTTCACCGGTGACGGTGTGACTTATAATAATGCTTCCAAGTCCAATGCTTGTCTGACTTGCGATCTCATGGGCGACTGGAGAGAAGAAATGATCTTCCGCAAGTCTGACGGCGGTCTGAGAGTCTTCACAACGACTTACAGCACAGAATATACTATCTATAGTCTGATGCATAATCCGCAGTATCGTGTACAGGTCGCAGCTCAGAACAACGGCTATAACCAGCCGCCGCATACTGATTACTTCCTTGGCACCGGCTATGCTCTCCCGACTGCTCCGACAGTCTATGACTACAAAGCTGAATAATTTCAGAAATTAATAAAATTCCCTGTTTGTGCGAATCGGCACGACAGGGAATTTTTTGTCTTAAAATTACAATCAGGATAATTTTCAGGCCTGTTTGTGCATAAATCATAACAGATTGGATATTTTTACTCTCTGGATTATGCGAAATTTAAAAAATAATAAAATTATGAAAAAAGTATTGACAAATTATGAATAATATGATATACTAATTGTAATGAAAAATAACTTATGAAAAACAGTTAGATTCACGAATCTAAGCGGTTTTAAAAACTTGAGAACAGAAATTCGTTCAGGACGGAAAACAATGAAAAGTGTTTATAAAATACAAAAAGTATAAATATGCCGGGAAATTAACTATATGAATAAAATGTGAATAACTTGTTAAATTTATACGCAAAGGAGAATTGCCATGAATATGCCGAATAAATATTATAAAACCAATACTTCGCATTATGCGAAATGCCGGACATTACTGCTCCGGTTTCAGAATATGCACAGAGTCAGATTTTTCCTGACATGTGTCATTCTGTTTGCAAACTGCTATTTTCATGTCATCACCCTGCCGATTCTGCGTTACGGCGATCTCGACAGAGGCTCGGCTCTGTTATGGGGCATGTTTGCATTTATGATCAATCTTGTAGTATTTGTCACGGCATTTTTCGCTTCTGCCGACCGGCTGAATCTGGTATATCTGCTTCTGGTTCTGCTTCTGGTTTCTTCTGTGATCGGCTTTCTGCACCCGTATGCAGGCATTGCACTGGGAATTCTGTTTCTGACACAGATTCCGGAATGCTTCAAAATGAAATGGGTCAAAAGACAGCAGGGCTATCCGTATTTTAACGAACGCTATCAGCTTCAGCAGGATTATAAACGCATGACTTCTGAGTTTATCGGCAGCGAAAAAGAAGAAACACCCAGGCTCAAACCCCGCCGTCAGAAAATCGTTGTGTTCTCCATGCCCGATGATGAAAAATCCTATAGAAAATAAAATTCGTGAACGCTTGACGGAATCCGGAAATTATGCTATACTTAGAATAATAAAATAAAAACAGAAAGCGAAGTGAAAAAGCTTATGTTTGCAGTTACCAACAGTATCGGCATGTTCGGAATGAATGCATTTCCGGTTACCGTAGAAGCAGAAGTTTTCAAAGGCCATCCGCAGTTCGATCTGAGCGGTCTGCCGGATACCGGCATTAAAGAAAGCCGTGACAGAGTCCGGAGTGCAGCAGCTTCTCTCGGAATTCAGTTCCCGAAAGGCAGAGTGCTGATCAATCTTGCTCCGGCAGATGTGAAAAAATCAGGCTCGTCATTTGATCTTGCTATTTTTGTCTGTCTCATGCAGGCGATGGATATTCTGCCGCTCCGTATGCCGGAACGCATTTTCATCGGTGAACTTGGTCTGCATGGAACTGTCCGCAGTGTGCGGGGCGTTATGACAATGACTATGCTTGCCAGAAAAAACGGCTGTCAGGAAATTTATGTGCCTGAGGAAAATGTCCGTGAAGCGGCCGTGATTGACGGCATTCAGGTATATGGAATTTCTACAGTAGAAGAACTCATGTTACATCTTGTCGGACAGCAGCCCCTGAAGCCGGAACCGTATTATGAACCGGAACTCAGACAAAATTCGGCAATTCAGATAGATTTTTCCGATGTCCGAGGACAGTTCAAGGCCAGAAGCGGTATGGAGCTTGCTGCCGCCGGCGGACATAATATTCTGCTTGTCGGCAGTCCCGGAAGCAGCAAAAGTATGCTGGCCAACCGTCTGCCGACCATTCTGCCAGGAATGACAAAAGAAGAAATTCTGGAAACTTCCAATGTCTATTCTGTCGCCGGTCTGCTTTCTCCGGAGCGGCCTTTGATTACACAGCGTCCGTTCCGTGCTCCGCACCATACTATTTCGACTGCCGGACTGGCAGGCGGCGGCAGTATTCCGGCACCCGGGGAAATTTCCCTGGCACATAACGGTGTGTTATTTCTGGATGAACTCGCAGAATTCAACAGAAAAACACTTGAAGTACTCCGTCAGCCTCTTGAAACAAGAAAAGTCACAATCTCCCGTGCCGCCGGAAGTGCGGAATATCCGTGCAGTTTCATGCTGGTAGCGGCTATGAATCCCTGTCCGTGCGGATACCGGGGGTCACCGCTTAAAAAATGCACCTGTACACAAAAACAGGTTCAGAATTATATGTCCCGTGTTTCCGGCCCTATGATGGAGAGATTTGACTTGCATATTGATGTCGACCCCATTCGCTATGAGGAATTTGCTGCGAAAGAAAAGCCGGAGAGTTCCGCAGTCATCCGTGAACGTGTCGAAGCCGCAAGAGAACGGCAGGCCTATCGCTACAAAGGCCTTGGATTTTATGACAATGCTTCGATTCCGGATAATTTAATAGATAAATTTTGTCAGATGGATTCGGTCGCAGAATCTATGTTCGGCAGAATGTATGAACATTATCATATGAGTGCCCGTGCCGGCAGCAGAATCAAGAAAACCGCACGCTCCTCGGCCGATCTGCACGGACGGGAAAAGATTCAGTGTGAGGATGTTTCTGCGGCCGTACAGTTCAAAGGCTTTGAAAGCAAATATTTATGATAAAATTTTTATATATTATATAAAGAAACAGAAAAGAAAAGAGAGACAAGTTTCATGAAAAAATTTTTCAACTGGCTCGGGAAATATCTGAAAGCCTCGGATAACGGCCTGATTTTCGCTTCGGCAGCCTGTTCGGTCATCAGCTGTGTCATGCTGTGGAGTATTGCCGTAAACGGCCTGATCGACCGCTGTGATCTCGGTACAGTCCGGACACAGGCTGTCGCCAGCGGAATTGGTCTTGTGATTATTGCCGTCCTGAGTGTGATAGATTATAATAAAATTATCCGGCTGTGGTGGATTTATGCACCGGTTGCCGTTGGTCTGGTCGGGCTGACTTTTACAAGTTTAGGCTATCGCCGCGGCGGTGCGGATGACCAGGCATGGATTGCCATAGGCAATTTTTATCTTCAGCCGTCTGAATTGCTGAAGCTGGCTTTTATTCTGACGTTTTCGCTTCATCTTGCCAAAGTGGAGGAAAATATGAATACGTTCATGAATATGGCTTTGCTTTGTCTTCATGCGGCTGTTCCGATCGGACTTGTCGCAAAACAGGGCGACTATGGAACAGCAATTGTATTTGTCATTATTTTTCTGGCAGAAATTTTCAGTGCCCGGATTGCTCTGAGATATCTTCTGGCCGCCGCCGCAGCAATTCCGGCTTCTGTATTTCTGGCATGGAATTTTCTGCTTTCCGATATGCATAAAAATCGTATTCTGGTGATCATCCATCCCGGAACCGACCCTGAAAATCTGGAATATCAGCAGGATTTAGGCATTGCGGCACTGGCAAACGGAAAAATATTCGGTACAGGTCTGCAAAGTGAAAGCGGCTATGTCCGTGTACCGGAAATGCATAATGATTTTATTTATGCGTATCTGGGGCAGGCATGGGGGCTGGTCGGTTCGCTTCTGATTCTGTTTCTGCTGACATATATTTGTCTGAAAGTTCTGACAAACAGTTTACAGGCCAAAAATTATCAGGGGAAATTTATCTGTATCGGCACATTCGGGATGATTTTTTCCCATTGTTTCATGAATATCGGCATGGTACTGAAAGTAATGCCGGTAATCGGCATTCCTCTGCCGTTCCTGAGTGCAGGCGGTACGGCAGTCGTATGTATGTATACGGCAATCGGCATTGTGAACAGTACCAGATGTCATAATATCAGGAAATACAGAATGTTCTATAATCCTGAGCCGGAACGATAAGGGGGAATTTATGAAGAAAAAACATATTTCTGTGATTCTGATTCTTTTGCTTATTCTGATGATTGTGATTTTCTGTTTTTCTGCACAGCCTGGGTATGAAAGTACGATTACAAGCACTCGGGTCTGCCGGTTTCTGGCACGGCGGATATTCAGTAATTTCGAGTCTTATGAAAAGACATTACAAAACAGTATTGTCAGCGGTATGACACATATTGTCCGGAAAACGGCACATTTTACAGAATATGCCCTGATGGGTTTTTTATGGTATCTGCTTCTGCGGAAAAAACGGCTGAATATTTTTCTTTCTGTCAGTGCAACGGCTTTCTATGCGGCAAGTGATGAACTGCATCAGAAATTTGTTATCGGACGTTCCGGAAAGATTGCTGATGTGCTTTTGGATACCTGCGGCGGATGTTTCGGTATACTGACCGGATTTGTATTATTATGTATTTTATACTGCTGTACAGATCAGTCTGTGATGAAATGGGGTGTCTGGAAAAAATGAAACGCTGGAGCAAATTACAGAAAAAATTATATCAGATTACAGACCCGGATCTGAAATTTCAGATTCATCTGACAAAATACAGAATGCAGAGTCAGCGGGGAAGTACCGATCTGCCAAGATACTGGATAACTCTGCATCAGGAAATTATTTTTGATTACCCTGCGGATTTCATGAATCAGAATGGCCTTGTACAGAATCTTTCCGGAGAAGAAACTTATTATCCCTATGAGACTGATATTTCAGAGATTTCAGATCTGATAGAAGCCTATCTCAATACACCGAAAGAAATTTTATTCTCAACGCATTTTGAACAGGATTCCTGGGGACTTGCCAATATCCTGAAAGCTGCTGACAGGCGTATCGGAAAAAGAAGGCTCCTGCTCCTGAAAAAGAAAACCCATAACCGGGCGGCACAGAAAATTATTCAGGAAAGACTGCAATTATAAAATCCGGCAGATTTTTTGATCTGCCGGATTGTTTTGTTTACTTATTGTTTTCAGCCCATGCTTTTCTGAATGTATCCATAAAGTTCTTGAAGTTTTCAGCTTCGGAATTTTCTTTCAGATACAGGAATACCAGCGGACGCTTTTCATTGAAATTGGAAATATCCAGTTTCTGAACTCTGTCTTCCATGCCCTGCATACTGCTTGCATAAGCAAACTGAATGCCGACTCCGGCCGCTGTCAGTTCACGGAGTGAAACAGATGTTCCGGCCGTCATGGTACGTTCAAATTCATCTGTGAGCATTTTTTTCTGATTCAGTACTTCTTCCAGTACTGTGCGGTCAGAGGCTCCTTTTTCGCTCATCAGCAGACGTTCCGGGAGAAGCTGGGAGATTGCCTCCAGTGCCTTGGTATGATTTTTCGCAGCATAGCAGCAGAATTCTGTTTCTCCGGCCGGTTCGCTGATGTACTGGACATTTTCGCTGATACTGTCGGCAAGAATGAAATCAAGCTGACCGTTTTCAAGCATAGCAATCAGTTCGTCAGTCTTTTTCACGAACAGATTAATTTCCGGAGCACCGTCCTGTTTGAGCATACCGGCAATGATCTTAGCAGCAGCAGCCTCGCCGAGTTCTTCCGGATAGCCGAAACGCAGAGCCTGTCTGGTATCACCCATACGCTGTAAGTCGGCAACGATCTTGGCACTCATTTTCGTCATAGCTTCTGCCTGACGGCGGAGATATTCTCCTTCAGGTGTCAGGCGGAGTGTCTTTCCTTCGTAGCTGAATAATTTACACTGGTATCTTCTTTGCAGATATTTGATATGCTGTGTAACGGAGGGCTGTGTAATGTCGAGCAGTCTGGCTGTCTTGGTGTAGCTCTTGGTTTCGCAGAGCTGTAAAAAAGTAGCAATTCTGAAATCTAACATGTTGAATTTCTCCTTCTATTATAATATTTGATTAAGACTATATATTTATTTTACACATTTTTTTAATATTTGTCAAGTATTTTTAAATATTATATATAAAAAATTTAAATTTTAGACACATTTTCAAAAAGATTTCATAAACTGATAATATCCGGACAGAATTTCAGGAAAGGAAGCGGTAGCATTTTATGTGCGGTATTGCAGGTATGATTGACTTTTCACAGGATTTGAGAAACTACCGGGAAACAGCCCGGAAAATGCAGAATGCAGTCATCCGGAGAGGCCCTGATCAAAAAGGAACGGACTTTTCGGAACATGCTGTGCTGATACATACACGGCTTGCAGTTATTGATCCGGAAAACGGAAAACAGCCTATGAAATTTACAGACGGTGATGAAGTCTATACGATCGTGTATAACGGAGAATTATATAATACACAGGAAATCAGAAATCAGCTGCTTCAGAAAGGCTGTGAGTTTGTCACACATTCTGATACGGAAGTTCTGCTGAAAGCCTATATGATATATCATGAAGACTGTGTGAAACTATGCAACGGGATTTTTGCATTCGCCGTCTGGGAACAGAAAAAACAAAGATTATTTTTAGCAAGAGACAGAATCGGCGTAAAGCCTTTATTTTATTATCAGACAGAATCCGGATTGATTTTCGGCTCGGAACTCAAAGCGATTCTGGCACATCCGGATGTGCCGCATGAAATAGATCTGAACGGTATCAGTCAGATTCTGCTGTTCGGCCCCGGCAGAACACCCGGCTGCGGAGTGTTCCGCAATATGAAAGAAATTCTGCCGGCTCACTGTGCGTATTATACCAGAGAAAACGGTTTGCAGATTTCCTGTTACTGGAAGCTAGAAGCCCGTGAGCATACGGAAAATTTCAGCCAGACTGCCGAACATGTCAGATTTCTGCTCACCGATGCCATCAGGAGACAGCTTGTTTCAGACGTTCCGATCGGGACGTTTCTGTCCGGCGGTCTGGATTCCAGTCTGATTTCTTCCGTTGCCGCAAGAGTGCTTTCTGAACAGGGGAAAACTTTGCATACATTCTCGGTCGATTACAGAGATAATGAAAAATATTTTCAGAAAAGCAAATTCCAGCCGAACAGCGACCCGGCCTATATCCGGCAAATGCAGGAATATCTGAATGCTGAACATCACTGGACAGTCATAGACACGCCTCAGCTTGCCGGTGCTCTGTTCGAGGCTGTCGAAGCCCGTGATCTGCCCGGTATGGTCGATGTAGATTCCTCTCTGCTCCTGTTCTGCAAAGAAATCAAACAGCATGTCACAGCAGCTCTCTCCGGAGAATGTGCGGATGAACTTTTCGGCGGCTATCCCTGGTATCGTGACCCGGAAATCCGTGCTGCCTATGGCTTCCCCTGGTCGCAGAGTACGGCTTACAGACTGAATTTCGCTAAGCCGGAACTCAGAGAACTGCTCGAAGATCAGCATGATATTGACAGGGAATATCAGGCAACTCTGCACAGAACGGCTCTGCTTCCTGATGAAGCCGGTACGGAAAAACGCATGAAAGAAATGATGAGGCTCAATCTTGACTGGTTCATGCAGACGCTTCTTGACAGAAAAGACCGCATGAGCATGTGGAATGCTCTGGAAGTCCGTGTGCCGTTCTGTGATTATCGGATTGCTCAGTATCTGTATAATATTCCGTGGGAATTCAAAGAATATAACGGCTATGAAAAAGGCCTGCTCCGGGAAGCAATGAAAGATTATCTTCCGGATGAGATTCTCTGGAGAAAGAAAAGCCCCTATCCGAAAACACATAACCCGAATTATCTTGCCGCAGTCATAAAACTGCTGGAAGACAGGATTTCTGATCCGGCTGCACCGATTCTGCAAATTATCCGGAAAGAGGCTCTTGAACGTCTCATGTATGGTGATGAAAATGTTCAGTTCTATGGTCAGCTGATGACAAAGCCGCAGACAATCGCTTATTTCTTACAGCTGGATTACTGGCTTGAAAAATATCAGGTGAAAATCTGCCTGTAATAAAAGCCCCTGAAAGTACTGCTTTCAGGGGGATTTTCTTATTGATCATAATAAAATACTAAATCTTCGATTTCCTGTTTTAATACTTCAAAATCTTCACAGATAAACAAAATCTCAAAATAATAGATCATAAAAAAAGGTGAATCTTCCCGGCTGGTAGAAAACGGCAGAACATCCCATAATTCAATAATTCTTTGAGCAAACTCCATAAAAGGCAGATGCAGATAAAATTCTTTCAGTGTCAGAATCAGATATTTCTGTAAACTCTCCTGATCAAAATGCTGATAATTAAAATGCTGCCGCAAATATCCCATTGCATCGGGAATCGTCATGCATTCCATTTCGAGCAGATCAGAATCAAAATCTGATTCAATAAAAATCTGATTTAATCTTTCTTCAAAAATCTGTTTCGTATCAAAGCCGGAAACGGAAAGTATCGCATAAGCAAGCAATTCTTCATTCATGTGGGTATATCCTTTCCGCAGGGAGCAGGGGAGTAATATCCTCGCCGTTTTCTTTGCGGATTCTTAAATCCGTCACATAATCTGTAATATCCTGAATTTTCAAAATCCAGTCAGAAACGAATTTCTTTACGGCCTCGCCTCGTATGCCGATCTGTATCGACCGATATTCCAAAGCATTTCCGTGAATATCCCGTTCCGGATCCCATTGCACCCGAATATCAGAATTTTGTACTTGTTTCTGCCATTCCTGATAGGATATCTCTGAATTTTCATGATAGCTTGAAATCACAGCATTCTGAATCAGATCATCAAAGGCAGAGCGTTTTATATCAATTGCAAGGATTCTCTCCTGATTTTCTTTTGTCGCCCATCCGGAACGATACATAGCCCATAAGAAAGAGGGTTTAATCCAGGTCATACGGGTTAATTTGAATCTGCTTCCGAACGTGCCGAGCTTCACGGCTTCTTCGGCGATCGCCGGACAATAGGCCTGATATACCCGGACAGTATTATCATCATAAACGGCTCTGATTTCTTTATATTCCGGCATTAAAAGCCTTCACCTCCTCCGGCAGAATAGAACCCGCCGCCGTTGAAGCATAATTTTTTCAGCAGAATTAAATCATAGATATTGACTTTGTTATCCTGATTCATATCGGCATTGAGAAACGCCTGATAGCTGATCGGCTGAATGCCAAGCAGATATTTCTGCAACAAGACAACATCCTGTAAATTGAATGTATTATCCTGATTGACATCGCCACGGCAGATTGTTTCAGTAAATTCAGATTCTGTTTCGGATGCAGTCATTTCTTCTGATTCTGAAACTGATTCTGTTTCTGTAGGAATTTCAGGCTTGCCGTCAATGAATTCCGTCAGTTTGCTATACCAGTACTGCCCCATTTTTTCATAGCCTGTCGCACTGGGATGAACACCGTCAAGCAAATCTGCTTTTGTGAGGACAGAATTAATATCCGCCTGTGCAATCGGCTTGCCCTCAGATTGTTTTCTCGAAACGATTTCACGGATTTCTACATTATAGTCATCAACAGCCTTATCCATTTCTTCGGCAGTATAAGCATCTGTATAATTTGTGACATCGGCATCCATATAGGGAACTGTGGAGACATATAATAAGCCGTCTTCCGGAATATATGTCAGAATCGTATCAATTAATAATTCCAATCTTTCATCCATGCCGTCCAGAGCACTGGAAAGAATATCATTCGTACCGATCTGGAGCATGACGACATCCGCAGGATATTCCTGCATGAGCCATTCTGAAAAATTATAAATTCCGGAACGCTGATTCGGAATATCAGCGATTGCATAGCCGGAATATCCGGCATGATTCAGATCACTGCCGTTAACATCCCAGACGGTGCTGTCAAGACCGTTCGGGCCTACGAAATCAATATAATCTGTATAGCCGTTTTCTTTGAGTAAATTCCAGAGTGTCAGACGATAGCCGCCGTCAGGCTGGCCTGTGAAGCCGTCTGTAATCGAATCGCCTAAGGGCATGACACGGAGTTTCTGTGTTTCTTCTTCAGGGAATGCCGTAAGAGAAGAAATCATACATGTTGTGAGTATACTTGCAGTCAGAGCGGCAGTTAATTTTTTCAGGTTCATACATCAAAATCCTTTCTTAGTTAAATTGACTTTCATATCCTCAGAAATATCCGGAATTTCCGGCATTTCATCTTTAGGCTTTACAATAAAATCCGGAGTGCTTTTCTCCGGAGCATCGAGCATTTCGGCATCACGGACATCATCAAGCAGATGATCGGGCTGATATTCCTGTTTATAATATCGCATTTGTTCGTCAAAGCGTTTGTTGAAATGCGGATAGCCCTCCTGTTTCTGTACCCACAGAGCCTGTTTGCAGTCGGGAATCTGTGAGAGACAGACAAGCAGCATGGCAATGCCGATGATTAAATTAACAACACCGATTATCATACCCAGAATTATTAATAATCCTGCTGAGATCAGAAGCTTTGGCTTTTCGGGAACGGCAAACCAGAGCAGAGCGAAAATGCCGATAGAATATAAAATGGCAAATCCGCCGAATATCAGGCCATAAGACGCTGTTCCGTAGATCAGACTCAGATTATGAGTGACCGGCAGAGTGATGGAAAAATACATATTCATCAGAGTCAGCAGCGAAAAAATAATGCTTCTTGTCTTATGATGTGTCTTGTGAATATTTAATAAAGTCCGGCATTTATCATAATGTGAAGTATCTTTTCCGAGTTCAATCGGCATAAAAATCATTCCTTTCTGAGAGTTCCGGCATCTGCTGACCGGTTCTCGCACCTGTGAATTTTTTAACAGGCGGAGTATCAGATAATTCCGGCATGGCATCACCGGAGATCGTATCTGTATGAAATTCCGGCTGATACTCTTCTCCGGAATCCTGCATTTTATTCTCATGATACTCGTTAAAATACGGATAGCCGGATTGTTCTTTCAGCCAGTTTAATTTTTTTCTGTCAAAAAAGACTTGTATCAGGAGTATCAAAAAAACGATTCCGAATGACAAATCGAGCCACCCGCTTATGATACCGAATATTGTCAATCCGGCAGAAGCAATACAGATTTTCAGATTTTCCGGTGTGGAGAAAATAAAAGTGATCAGCAGTTCAAGCGTATAGAGCACAGCAAATACAGCCGTCAGAATGCCGAAATCTATTGTGATTAAAATTAATACATACCAGATATTGTATAATAATCCCAGCACTGTTATCATAATCCGGAATGTGTTATGCTGTTCAATTTTTTTCAGGATTTCACGGCATTTTCCATAATGAGAAGTGTCTTTTCCGATTGAAACCGGCATGTTACTCATCTCCTTCCGGAATCTCCGGAATATCAGGCATTTCAACGGCCTGAGCCGTACTGGGAGCTTCTTCGGCGGGAATTTCTTCAAAAGCATCTTTCATTTCCGCAGTATGGACATGATCAAAATGATGTTCCGGCTGATAGCCTCTCTGAAAAGTTTGCATCTGTTCGTCAAAGCGTGTATTGAAATGCGGATAGCCTGGCTGTTCTTCCAGCCATTTTAATTTTTTATAATCCGGAAGAACCCATAGCAGAAGTATAAGCAGAAGAAATGCAAGCGGAAAGAAAATCCATCCGCTGATGATTCCCAACAGAATCAGAACTGTCGGAATCGCACAGAATTTCGGTGTTTCCGGTACGGCGAACAGAAAAGAAATAAAAGTTCCGGCTGTATAGAGCAGGGCAAAAAGTACGAAAACAATTCCGTAGCGGGTAGCCAGAGGGGTAATCGCCATAGGAATATTCAGAAAAAGCAATATCAGAGCCGAAACTGTCCTGATTGTATTATGCTTTTCAATACTTCGCATCATAGCCTGACATTTTTGATAGTGAGAAATGTCATTTTCTGTCTGCATAGAAAAGCCTCCTTTCTGATAGTTTCAGTATAGCATATTTTTCGTGATTTGTCCATAGTTTTTTTGTTTTTTATTGACATAGAATTCATAATCTGCTATAATAAAAATAAATCTACAGAAAGGGAAATTCAGTATGAAAAAAATAATCAGTACAGCAGTCTTGCTCGCCGTGCTTCTGATGACAGCTTGTTCTGAAACTCCTGTACAGGAAAGTTCCGTATCAGAAACACAGATTCAGACAACAGCAGAATCTGAATCAGAAACAGAAACCATGCCTGAAAAACAAAGTTCCGTATTTGACGGCCATGTGTCAAATACAGTCATTTCAACCGGAAATAATTATATGACAGATGCCAAAAACGGTGTAACTTTCCGGACATATTTTCCGGCAGAACAATACGGAGAACTGGAATATCAGTTCTATTTTTCCAATACTGTCGATTCTACCTGGGAACGGGGCAGATATTCCTATGCCGGAAAATCCGGCGGAGCATATCAGATTCTGAATGCTCATGTCTGGACGGCTTCTTCTCCGGATTCTGATGATGATTCTGAAAGCATAGAAATTACTTTTGACGGCAGTCTGGAAAAATCCGTTGCTCCGGATGAAACTTTCTGGAGCGATACTGTTAAAATTAACGTTCCGGATGGGAAGTATCTCGTCTGGGAATGGACGATTCAGGGCGAGGACATTCCCTGTATCAGAATGACAGAACTTGCCTATTCTTATATTGTAAATCCGGACGGCTCTCTGGAATATAACATGGATGTGCCTGCTCCGCAGTTAATCGGTACGAATCGTAATGTAAAGAAAAATATCATCTGCTTCGGAGATTCGATCACGCAGGGAGCACAGACTTCGGCTTATGCTCAGAATTTCTGGGTATCAGAAATTTCTGAACAGCTGGGAAGTGAGTATGCTGTCTGGAACATCGGCTGCGGCTATGCAAGGGCAAGTGATGCCGCTCTTTGCGGAAACTGGCTCGAACGTGCCAGAAGTGCCGATATTGTTACACTTGCGTTCGGAACAAATGATCTTGCAGTCGGACAGTATGGGCAGAGAAATTCCAGTTCTGCTGATGAAATCGAAAACTGGCTCAGAACTCTGATTCAGGAGTTGCAGAATGCCGGCTGTCATGTGATTCTATTTAATCTTCCTCCGTTCGATTTCGATGAAACAACCGAAGCGATCCGGATAGAAATCAACAGCAGAATCCCTGCAATCGCTGAAGAAACGGGCTGTGATTTCTTTGACTGGAATACTCTGCTTGAAAATCCTGATCAATCCGGGGCTTCTCTCTATGGCGGCCATCCGAATGACGAGGGCTGTAAAATTATTGCGGATGCTTTCTTGGAACAATTCGGCGATTTATTACAGCAATAAAATACAGAAATCTCCGGCACTTGCCGGAGATTTTATAAAATTAAAAAACCTCACAGAAAATCTGCGAGGTTTTTCAAGTGACCCCTACGGGAATCGAACCCATGTTGCCAGAATGAAAATCTGGAGTCTTAACCGCTTGACCAAGGGGCCATATATGGTAGCGGCAGCAGGATTTGAACCAGCGACCCCCTGGGTATGAACCAAGTGCTCTAGCCATCTGAGCTATACCGCCATATTTTTATTTTTACATCCGCTGTAACCAGCTTTTATATTATAGCATGTTTCAAGTGTTTTGTCAAGAGTTTTTTCAAAAAAAAATAAAATTTTATTTTTAAATAATAAAATAATATAAATTTATAACAAGATCAGAAAACAGGTTTACAGCCTCTTGACTTTTTATGTCAGATTCTGTATAATAAATATAATATCAAAAATACAGAAAGGAGAATTCCGGATGAAGAAAAAATTATTAATGATTCCAGTAAGCATTCTCTTGCTGGCAGCCGCTGTGATCTGCTTTGGTCTGTTATATCTTTCATGGCAGTTCACATTCCCGACAAAAACAGTCACCGCCTTCGCAGAAGTCAATGAACCTATGCTCACCCGTGCCGGATATGTCGAGCCGACACAGCCTACAGAACCCGAAGAAACAGAGCCGGAAACAGAACCCGAACCTGTTCCGGAAGGGCCTTATTATATGTCGCTGGATATGAATCAGGTCGCTTCGTATCATAATACCAATCCCGAAGTTGTCGGCTGGGTGAAAGTTTCCGGTACAGTAATCAATTATCCGATTATGCAGAAACAGGGAGATAACAATTATTATGTCGACCATTCCTGGAACGGTGCCTGGAATCATGCAGGAGCTATTTTTGCTGACTGGAGATGCCGCCTGGAGGCTTCTGACAATACACTGGTTTATGGGCATAATATGGGGAACGGGTCTATGTTCCATGCAATCAAGAATTATAAATCTTCTGCATGGGGAAATGCTCATAAATATATCGAAGTGGCAACGCTCCAGCACAGATATTTATACCGTGTCTTTTCCTGCAACGTGCTTTACGGCGAGGCCGGTGCAAAATTTGAATACTGGAATTTCATCGAAATGAACCGCACGGATTATAAAAATTTTGTAAATAATATTATTAACACAGCAACGGTTTTCTACGGAGACAGCAGACATCTCCCCAGAGTGAATGATAATAAATTCATTACGCTCCAGACCTGCAATTCCGGTGCAAATGACGGAATCCGCTGTGTATTGTTCGCCTATCTGGTAGAAGAAAGATAAATTTCAGAAAGTGAGGCCTTTTCATGACTGGTACGAAAAAACAGAAAACAGAAGCTCTGCTTCGACTCAGAGAACTTACAAAAGCGTTTAATCTGAATCCTGAGATTATCCGCTGTTTTCAGGAAGACAAGCTGTATTACAGCTATCTGGCCAGCGGTACGTTCGGCTGTATTGATACGATCAATTATGATCCGTCTTATGCCGGAATCGTTCAAAAATTTGAGCAGGAAACAGGAAGCCTGGTATATCATGCAGTCGAAACAGAAAACATGTACGGAAAATTGCTCTCCCTGCTCTATGTCAGCAATGAAAAATATAAAGACGAATGGAATCTCCAGCGTCTGGAAAAAGAATATATTGCTTCTTATGTCTGGAATATCAATGAAAATTTCGGAGAATACGGCGATATTTTCCTCACCTCTGATAACGGGGCACTGCTCCGGAAGGCATGACAACAATGAAAATTATGTTTGTATGTCATGGTAATATCTGCCGTTCGCCGATGGCGGAATTTATCATGAAAAAATTAGTGCAGGAAAAAGGGCTTGAAGATCAGATTTTAATCTCATCTTCTGCGACAAGTACCGAAGAAATCGGAAATCCGGTCTATCCGCCTGCGAGGAAAAAACTTGCCGAATACGGTATCTCCTGTGAGGGAAAATATGCAGTACAGCTTAAAAAATCAGATTATCAAAAATATGATTTATTCTTAGTCATGGATGATAATAATTTATTCAATATCTGCCGGATTTTCCCGTCTGATCCGGAAAAGAAAATTCATAAGCTCCTGTCTTATGCCAAGCGTTCGGATAGCGTTGCCGACCCCTGGTATACCGGAGATTTTGAAAAAGCCTATCAGGATATTTATACAGGCTGTACCGCTCTGCTGGAGCATATCCGGAAAGGGAATATTTCTCATGAGTAAAGAAGTCAGACGAGGCTTTGTGCCTACCGATCAGCGGGATTTTAATCCGGTAAATCTGGAGAAATTAAAAAAAGCTTCGGAAGAAGTCTATTTTCTGATCAGCAGGGGCTACCCGGTCAAATCTGTAACGACGTTTATCGGCAATCATTATTTATTATCCGAACGGCAGAGATTAGCTCTTGCCAGGGTCATCTCTCCTGAAGCGAGTATTCAGAACAGAAAAGCAAAAGAATTATCTGATTCTGACCTGAAAGGAGAAACTCTCTATATTGACGGTTTCAATACGATTATTACACTGGAGATTGCTTTTTCCGATTCTTTGTTATTTGACTGTATGGACGGTACTGTCAGGGATTTAGCCGGACTTCGGGGGACATATCGCCTTGTCGATAAGACAGATCTGGCAATTCAGGCAATTGCTGATACACTTACAGAATTAAAAATCAAGAAAGCTGTTTTTTATCTCGATGCTCCTGTTTCCAATTCCGGCAGACTGAAAGAAAGAATTGCAAAATTGATGTCAGATATTTCTTTTGAATTGGAAATTTCTATTGAAAATGCTGTGGATTATCTTCTGAAACAGAAAAATCCTGTCGTCACAGCAGATGCTATTATTCTGGATGAATGTAAAAACTGGTATAATCTTACCAAAAAAGTCATTGCTTCTCATATCGGAGCATACCCCTATACTTATATTTATCACAAATAACAGAAACGGCAGTCAATCCGGCTGCCGTTTCTGCTTTATGAAAAAAGTATGAGAAGATAGGAATTGTCTGTATTATTCGCTTGTGCCGTCGAACGTGTATATAAATTTCACACTGCCGTCCATACCGTCTGCAATGCCGGAATAAGATTTATAATCTTTGGAAGCACCGCTGACAGCTCTGAGACGTTCGACTAAATCATTGATCTGATTCTGATACAGATCTGCAATCTTATCTGTACCCTCTGTCTTGAATTTATGCATACCGTCATCAAGTTCGCCTGCACCGTCTTTCAGCTGTTTTACGCCGTCAACAAGGGCATTACTGCCGTCAGCCAGAGCTTTGACACCTTCAGCCAGTTCATTGCCGCCGTCAGCAAGAGCCTTGGCACCGTTAGAAAGTGATACTGCACCGTCATAGAGAGACTGTGCACCGCTTGCCAGCTGAGAACCGCCCCCGGATAACTGTCCGAGACCGCTGTCAAGAGAACCTGCACCGGAGGAAAGCTGTAAAATTCCGTCATAGAGTGTACCGCTTCCGGTAACAAGCTGACTCATACCATCTGTCAGGGCACCGGCACCCGTTCTTAACTGTCCGAGACCATCATGCAGAGAAGCATTGCCGTCAGAAAGCTGTTTGATACCGCCATACAGAGCCGTACTGCCGTCGGAAAGCTGAGTCATGCCGTCTGCAAGGACACCTGCTCCATCGTTGAGCTGAATCAATCCTTGATTCAGAGCCGTATTGCCGTCGGAAAGCTGTAAGATACCGTTATATAAATCACCGCTTCCGGTTTCGAGCTGTGCCATGCCGTCAGTCAGAGAGCCGGCACCTGTCTGCAGCTGTGTCAAGCCCTGATTCAGAGCAGTATTGCCGTCAGAAAGCTTTGTGATACCGTTATATAAATCACCGCTTCCGGTTTCGAGCTGTGCCATGCCGTCAGTCAGAGAACCGGCACCTGTCTGTAACTGTGTCAAGCCCTGATTCAGAGCAGTATTGCCGTCAGAAAGCTGTGAAATACCATCACAGAGCGATACAGAACCGTCAGAAAGAGCCGTCATCCCCTCGGTAAGACCGGCAGAACCGGATTTCAGTGCATTCAGACCGGAATTCAGATCACTTGCTCCGTCGGATAATTTTGTAATGCCGTCAGATAAAGCATTCAGACCGCCGATTAATTCGCTGCTGCCGGATGTCAGGGAAGTAACCCCGTTATCAAGAGCTTCTGCACCAGAAGAAACCTGCTGAGCACCCTGTGCTAAGGCCTGTGATGACTGATATAACTGACCTGTTCCGGCTGTCAGAGCCTTACCGCCTTCATCGGCCTGTGCAAGACCTTCGGAGAGGCTGTTTAAACCTGTATTCAGGCTTTCCGCACCGGATTGCAGTGCAGTTACACCGTCTTTCAGAGCACCGCCTGTTTTCATGGATTCAGAAACCTGTTTCTGTCCGGCGATGGTCTGTTCCAGAGTTCCGATTGCTGCTGCCAGCTGTTCGGACGGAGCCGCTTCGTAAGCAGCCTTTAAAGCAGCTAATACCTGTTCATTTGCTGCAATTGTTGTATCAAGAGAGGTGCTTGCTGTATCCAGTCCGGCAGAAACCTGATTCAAACCGCCGGAAAGAGTTACCGAACCTTCACTGAGTGTATCTGCTCCGGACTTTGCCGAGCTGATACCTTCGGAAAGACTGTTTGCAGACTGATAAATCTGTTCTGCACCGGAACTGAGAGCTTCTGCACCGGAAGCAACTTCCGAAGAACCGGATTTTAACTGCATACTGCCGTCTGTCAGAGCATCTGTACCCTGTGTCAGAGTTTCGGCTCCTGTAGTCAGAGCGGTCATGCCGTCAGTTACCTGTGTGAAGCCGTCTGTCAGAGCCTGAGAACCGTCAGCGGCTTTTGTAATGCCGTCAGCAAGGGCATCCGCACCGGATTTCGCTGAACTGATACCGTTTTTCAGGGATTCTGCTCCGGCCGTGACCTGAGTGAAACCGCCTGTCAGCTGATCGGAACCGTCTTTTACTTGTGTAATACCGTCAGCAAGAGAATCCGTACCGGATTTTGCTGAACTGATACCGTTTTTGAGAGATTCTGTTCCGGCAGTGATCTGAATAAAGCCGTCTGTCAGCTGATCAGAACCGTCTTTTACTTGTGTGATACCGCCGGAGAGTGTATCTGCTCCGGATTTTGCTGAACTGATACCGTTCTTGAGAGATTCTGCACCCGGAACAACCTGCCCGAATCCGGCAGTTAACTGATCAGAACCGTCTTTAACCTGAGCTATGCCGTCGATCAGCGGAGCAGCTCCGTCTTTTGCGGATTTCAGACCATCGTCAAGAGATTTTGCACCGTCAAGCACCTGTGTGAAGCCGTTTGTCAGCTGATCAGAGCCATCAGCGGCCTGATTAATACCGTCTGCCAGTTTTTTAGTACCGTCATTAGCAGAAGAAATACCGTCTGTCAGCGTTTTTGTGCCGGATGTGACTTTCCCGAAACCCTCTGTCAGAGCCGCAGAACCTGTCTTTGCAGAGCTGAGACCCTCTGCAAGTGTCTGAGCACCGTCGGAAAGCGTTTTTGCTCCGTCAGTCAGTTTGGCAGAACCGTCACTTAACTGATTGGCACCATCACTTAAAGCACCTGCACCGTCAAGAAGCTGATCCACACCGGAAGTCAGATCGCCTGTGCCGTCGGACAGTGCCTTGATACCGTCATATAATTTTGTTGTACCGTCACAAAGATCATTGGCAGCCTGATTCAGATCATCAATTTTTTCTTTAATATCATCAAGAGAGTCGGTATCATCCAGATCAAGATCACTGAATACTTCGTTAGATACGACTGTGACAGATTCATCCATAGAGAAATCAGTAACATCTGCTTCGACTGTGAAAGATTCCGGAATGGTAATATCAATATCATTCATGTCATTGACACCGAGACTGTCAGCGAGTCCGGGGAATGCCATTCCGACGATAATTAATTTTTCACCGTCAGAAATTACTTTTCCGTTTGTGACTTCGACATTCTGGAAAACATCATTTTTCAGGATTGCCGTACTTGCGGCCATAAAAGGCACATACATTGTCACATTCTTGTCATTGACTTTTTTAGTGATTCTCTGATTGTTGGTATACTGCCATTCAATGACCAGATGACCGCTCTTGCCTTTGATGTCATCAGGAGTATTGTAAGCAACGCCATCGAGTGTATAAGTCATCGTCACAGTGACAGGCAATTCATCAGCACAGTGGCCTTTATAATAAATATCATTGCCGCCGGCTGCCCATGTCATAGAACCGCTTCCGGAATAGCTTTCATCACCCTTGACGTTAGTAATATCTGACAGATTCGAGAAATCTGCCAGTGTGCCGAGAGCTTCCGGATTTTTGAGCCAGTCACTGACAACAATATCACGGACAGCAGAATTGTTATTGCATAATACATAAACTGTTTCGTCTTTAAAAGCATTGCCTTCGGCGGCGACTCTTGCCGCAGAAACAGTGTCCTGAACAGCAGTTTCTGTTTCTACAGCAGATGTATTAATCACAGCTGTGTTTTTCTTCTGATTATAAGCATAGAATCCTGTTGCACCTGCGGAAACTGCAATTGCAAGAATGCAGGCAACGACTTTTTTATAAGTTTTCATGATAAGACGCTCCTTTCATGAGAAGAGAATGTGTTTTGATGATTTTCATTTTCAGGGGTAAAGCCTGCACTGGTCTTGCAGATCAGCTTATCAAGCAGCATAAACAGTGAAGGCAGTACAGTCAGAACAACGACCATCGAGATTAAAGCCCCTCTGGATAACAGCGTACAGAGTGAAGAAATCATGCCGATTTCTGATACAAATGATACACCGATTGTAGCGGCAAAAAATCCCATTGCAGAAATCATAACGGATTTGATCGAAGTCCGGAGGGCTATGCTGACGGCTTCGGTTTTACTCTTGCCGGAATGCCGTTCTGTCCGATAACGGGTTGTCATCAGAATTGCATAGTCAACAGTTGCACCAAGCTGAATTGTTCCGATTACGACAGAGGCTACGAACGGAAGCGAATTGCCGAGATAATAAGCCATTCCCAGATTAATCATAATTGCCAGTTCAATTACCGCAACTAAGATGACCGGAAGTGTCACAGACCGGAATGTCAGTGCGATAATCACAAAGATGACTGCAATAGATAATACACTGACGACTGTGAAGTCATGATTGGTAATATTAATCAGATCTTTTGTAGCAGGAGCTTCACCGATCAGCATACTGGTTTTATCGTATTTCTGAGCGATTGCTGCAAGCTGATCAACCTGCTTGTTGACTTCATCAGAAGCGACTTTATATTCAGAGCCGATCATCATCAGCTGCCAGTCACCGCTGATCAGTTTTTCTTTTGCACTTTCCGGAATGACTTCATCCGGAATGGCTGTGCCTACGATCGAATTAAATCCGAGTGTGAATTCTACGCCTTCGACCTGGTTCATCTCATCGAGCATTTGGTTGACTGTCTTTGCATCGAGTGAAGAACTTGCCAATAACATGTGTGTACTGTTCATGCCGTATTCTTCAGAAAGCTTTGCATTTGCGGTCATGCTCTGGATATAGGCCGGCATAGTACTGTCAAGATTATAATACACATCATAGTTTTTATAGCCGTACAGGGCAGGAAACAGAATCATCATGCCGAGTGTTAAAAACAGTGCGAAATGCTTGATGATAAATCCGGAAACTTTATCAAATTCCGGGATAAAATCTTTATGAGAAGTTTTCTCAATGGCTTTATCGAAAATCAGAATCATCGCCGGAAGTACAGTAACACAGGCGATTACACCGAAGATAACGCCTTTTGCCATGACAATACCCATATCTAAGCCGATTGTAAAGCTCATAAAGCACATGGATAAGAATCCGGCGACTGTCGTGAACGAACTGCTGACAACAGAACCGACTGTTAAAGAAATCGCATGAGCCATTGCTTCGTCTTTATCCGGATAGAAATTCTGCTGTTCTTTGTAGCTGTGCCATAAGAAAATGGAATAGTCCATTGTGACACCTAACTGTAATACCAGTGCCAGAGCCTGTGTCATGAAGGAGATCTCTCCGAAGAAGAAATTTGTACCTAAATTCCAGACAATCGCAAGGCCGATACTCAGCATAAAAAATAACGGAATCAGGAATGTATCCATTGTGACTGCAAGTACGATACATGTCAGGATGACAGCTACTACCGCATACATGATGGTTTCACTTTCTGACAGATGTTTCATATCTGTTGTGACGGCGGACATACCGCTGATGAAACACTGTTCTGATGTGATTTCTCTCATGGTATCAATCGCAGCGAGTGTGCCGTCTGCTGATGTCGTATCATCAAAGAAAACAATCATCATAGTAGAATCATCAGAATTGAAGAAATTATAATATTTCTCCGGCAGAACCTCTTTGGGTACGGAGATGTCTGCAATCGAATCATACCAGAGCACCTGAGCGACATGATCGACATTCTCAATTTTTTCCTTGACTTTCTCGACATCTTTATCAGGCATATTTTCTAAGATCACAAACGAGAAGCCGCCTTTGCCGAATTCGTCTTTCAGAATATCCTGGCCTTTCATCGTTTCGATATCCGCAGGCAGATAAGAAAGCAGATCATAATTGACTCTTGTATTCAGATAGCCGATTGCACAGGGAATGATCAATAACAAGCCGATCATTAAAATCAGGACTTTGTTCTTGACAATCCGCTGACCAAGCTTTAACATACTGCATCCATCCTTTCATAGATTATATTTCATGCACTGACTATATTATATTCCAAAAATGACCGTTAGTCAATAGTTTTTTCTAAAAAATCTGACTGCTGGTCAGTATTTTGTATGAATGTACAAAATTATATCATGCAATTTATGACTTTTGGTCAGTTTTGGTCTCTTGACAAGTTGTTGTTTCTGCTGTATAATAATAGTAATATGATTTTTTGTTTTGTGAGATATGACTAAAAAGAAAGGCAGGTGTATCATCATGGGAAAACTGGAAGCCAATAAACAGCTGAAAGAAAATTCGCTTCTCAATACGGCTTTTGAATTTTTTACTACAAAAGGCTTCAGTAAGACTTCGATTTCTGATATTGTCTGTCAGGCCGGAGTTGCCAAAGGAACGTTCTATTTATATTTCAAAGACAAGTATGATATCAGAAATAAATTAATCTGTCATAAATCAAGTCAGTTATTCCGGGCTGCTGTACAGAATCTTCATACAGATCCGGATTCTGAAATTTTCTCATTTGATGATAAAATTATTTATATTATTGATAATATTATCAATCAATTAAATGAAAATCAGGCATTACTGACATTTATTTCCAAAAACCTGAGCTGGGGAGTTTTTAAAACAGCAATGACGGCTCCGGTCAATGACGGCGATCTGAATTTTTCAGACATCTATCATCAAATGCTGACAGATGCTCCTTATCATTTCAGAGAACCGGAAATTATGCTTTTCCTGATTGTCGAATTAGTTTCCGGAGCATGTTACTCAGCAATTCTGTATCAGGAGCCGTGCAGTCTGGAACAGCTCAAACCGAATTTATATTCTTCTATCCGGATGATCATTCAGAATCATAAAACAGACTTGAAAGTAGCATCATAAAAAACAGAACAGGATACAGCAGGGGGCTGTGTCCTGTTCTTTATATAATGAGAATGAAGCACGCTATAATTATTTGATCGGGAAATCTTCGGCTTTTACGAGACCGACGATTAATTTCAGAATATACAGGGAATCCGTTGAATCCGGTACCTGATTCAGATTGACATCTGCATTGATTTTACCCTCTTCGGAAAGTGTTTCTTTTCCGAGTACAGCCTGATTCAGTGTGATGACATCAAGAATATTGACAATCTCGTCACAATTGACATCGCCATAGAGAACAGTTGCTTCTGACTGAGATTCTGTTTCTGTTGCTTTTTCGGTTTCAGATACGGTTTCTGTTTCGGATTCTGTTTCAGACTCTGTTACAGTTTCTGATTCGGTCACAGGTTCAGCGGCTTTCTGTTCTGTCAGGAAAACTGTATAGTTTACACAGTAGGAAGCCTGACCGTTTGCACCGAGTGTGATGGTATCATCTTTCGAGAAATCTTTCTGATAAATCACGAAATTGACATCATTCGAGCTGACTGCCGTCAGATCGGTTTTAGTATAATCTGCAAGAAATTCCGGAGTATTTTCCACACGGGCATCCACAGCAACCCAGACAGTCAAATCCTCAGAAGCTGTGAAAGTTCCGGCTGTACCGGTCAGATAATTCTTGGAATCGCAGGCAGTTAAAATTTGTTCTGCTCCGAGTACGGTTTCAGGAAGTTCTGTGAATGTGAAAGTTCTGTCGCCGAATACCGGAGAGCCGACTGCAAGATTTTCAGCATATGTCCAGCCGCCGGAATGATCTGTGTCCTGAATTACTAAATTATTGAAATATTTTCCGTTGACAGGGAGTGCCTCTTTTCCGAATGTCAGCCAGTTCAGATTCACAAGATAGCCCTCGCCTCCGGTGAATTTGATATAGACATTATGCTTTCCGGTCGTTGTCTGGATATTGCAGGAAGCATCTGACCAGTCATTCCAGTTTCCGGCTCCTGTATATTTCAGCGTTCCGACAGGAGAATTATTCAGATTATCCAGATAAACTTCAAGATTTGCCTCATTTCCGGCGAGCCGGGCAGTAAAGCTCTTGGCACCGTCTGCGAAATCGACATTCTTGAACATGATATAATCACCGTTCTCGACATAGGCAACCTGCTGACCGCCGTCAGTGTCAGAACAATCCTGAGTTTTAATGCCTTCCTGTAAATCGAAATCTTCCGCTTCGATCTGAGAAAATGCATCGATTGTCTTAACATTGCCGTTGAACTGTACATCATCTCCGGCCAGTTCGTTGAGATATAATTCTAAATTAGTATAATCATCTGCGGAAAGACTGACAATTGCACCGTCAGAAGCATCATTCGGATTGAGTCCGTGCATAGTTTCCCATTCATCAGGCATACCGTCACGGTCGGTATCGGTTTTTGCAGTACCGCCCTTGAAATTAGAACTTGTCGGATAGCCGCCGACATCTTTCTGACTGTCGATAATGCCTTTGAGACCGTCTTTCGAGCCGGTATAAGTATAAGTTCCGGTAGTAACTTCTTTCAGATAACGGGAATCAAGATAGTCATAAGCAGGGAAGCGGGCACCTGCACCGTTCGCACTTGTAACAGACTGATAAGCCTGTTCAGCCGTTTCGAGATTGATATAATTCTCGAAGAACGGAGAATTGCTTCTGACATCGCTGTCAGTAGCATTTTTCTGACCGGATTTTGCTTTTCCGGCAGCCCATGCATCATCGGAAGCTTTCAGAATCTGCTTACCGCTCGTATCGGTCATGATATTGCCGGAAACGTACATTTTCTGCATATCTCCGGTATTGAGTTCGTTGCCGTCGATAGAGACAACATGCAGACTGGTATTGGAAACAGCTCCGGCTTTATAATAGTTATTGACGAAATTCAGTCTGCGGACACCGCCGTCAGTGGTACGGTCACGCCAGTTATAAACAACGTTATTGGAAATATCCAGCTGACCGCCGTAAGTAACGCCGTCCTGTTCCATACCGCCGGCCATAGACCAGTTACGGCCTGTATTATTGACCAGTAAATTATGATGGAAAGAACCTGTAAAACCGCTGATCGAACCGGCAAAGGCATGACACTCTGTCTGTGTTCTGTCATTGGCATTATAATGAATCGAGTTATTCAGCGATTCAGCAATAATATTCCATTGTACTGTGACATTAGCTGCACTTCTGGAAGAAAAGCCCTCATCAGTTGCCCATGCGATCGAGCAGTGGTCAATAATACAATGATTACAGCTTGAGAGACCCATACCATCGGAAACGTCATTCACTCCGGATAATCCTCTGTCACCGACACGGACACGGACATCACGGACAATGACATCATTACAGCCGATCATACCGAAGCCCCATTTTGTCAGCGTGATACCATCGCCAGGGGCAGTCTGTCCGGCAATATAGACATCTCCGCCCTCTTCCGGAATTGTCATCTTGCTTTGTAATTCGATAATACCGCCGACATCGAATACAATTGTTCTTGCTCCGGTCAGATTCTCGACACCATAGCGAAGTGAACCCTCTCCGGAATCATTCAGATTGGTTACATGATAGACATAGCCGCCTCTGCCGCCTCTTGCGTAGCGGCCGTAGCCCTCAGCAGTCGGGAAAGCGAGTCTTGCTGTCTGGAAGCTGTAGACTGCTCCGGGTGTGATACTGCCGTCTTTGTTGACTTCATCCACACGCCAGTAGTATACCGGAACGGAAGAATAAGAATCGTCAAGAGCGAATTTGGATTCTTTCACATTGCCCTTGAATTCCGGAGAATTGGTATCTGCTTTCTGAACAGCAGAAAAATCCGTGCCGATATAGACATTATGACTTTCAGCATTTTTTCCGGCAGTCCAGGAAAGACCGTTTTCTTTGACAAAATGCTTTTCCTGATCGGCAGGATAAATTTTACTGATAGAATTTACCGGATCAGCACCATCAATTTCAAAACCATTCTGCCAGGGTGTATTTAAAGATCCGTTCCCCTCAGCAATGATTTCGATCGTAGCGGAAGTGCCTGTAAATGTACCATAGGCAACACCTGCTTCATTGCTGTCAGCCGGAGATGTCGGGCATTTGACTCCGGTTGCGACAGTCGTACCGTTGATCTTGACCGTCAGAGAACTGTTAGTGACATTTCTGTCCGCACAGGCATGAATTGTCTTAATCGAGTGTGTGCCGTTGGATAATCCGGAAAGTTCGAGTTTCAGACTCGGATTGCCGGAACCGTCTTTGATTTTTGCACCATCCATAGTGAGTGTAGGTGTTTTTTCCACATCCTGAAGCTGGAGAATTTTATTATTCACCAGATCAACAGAGCCGGAACCGCCGCTGGAAAGCTTGCAGGTAATGCCATTGATAGTATAAGTATAAGTACTGTCAACAATCCAGTTATTGGCCGTCTTGGAATAAGAAGCTTTTCTGCCGTCATTCTTGTTAATATCAACAAGAATGCGTGAGCCGGTTTCGGCAGCGGATGCAGCCAGTTCCGGAGTTGTCACGATCAGACCGGATAAAGCTGTCATGCTCAGGGCAGATGCTGTCAGGAAGCTGAGGCATTTTTTCATAATTTCAGGTTTCTGCATGATTAATATTCCCCCTTGAAAAATATTTCTGAATCTATAAATATGAACAAATCATGTCATTATTTATATAATATCATATTTGAAAATAAAAAGCAATTGCAATTTTTATTCTGTTTATTGCATATTTGATTCTGGTATTGCAGAAAGAAAACCGTTCATGTCAGATCATGAACGGCTGAAATTTAAAATTCATAGACTTTGATTTCGCAGTTTCCCATAAAGAAATGCATGAATCTGTCTACAGTCATATCATAAAAATAGCTGTCGATGACACGGGCGACACCGCCGTGACAAACTAAGATTGTATTTTTCTCTGTAGATTTTAATTCTTCAATCAGACTGTAAGCACGATAAACCACCTGAAAAACAGATTCTCCGCCGTCAGGCATTTTCACACCGAATTCGGCTTTCGACTCCTGAAAACCGGAAGTCAGACGGCTTTTGCCTTCAAATGAACCGTAATTCCATTCCCGAAGCCGGGTATCTGTCTCAACCGGCAGCTGCAATGCTCTCGAAACTGCCTGAGCGGTCTGCTGTGCCCGGAGCATGGGAGAAGCGATAATTCTTTCAATATCTCCGAAAGAGGCGGCTTTCTGAGCCATCTGTTCAGCCTGCTGAAGACCGGTTTCCGTCAGAGAAAGATCAGTTGCACCGCAGACACGTTCTTCCGCATTGAATGCAGTCAGTCCGTGACGAGTGACGTATAATTTTTTCATGTATAACCTCCTGCGATATATTTATTTAAATATAATATATATAATATGTACAGAGCCGGAATCCGGCTCATAATATTAAAAAACAGAGATCAGATAATAAATCAGTCCGTAGATGACAGAAAATGCCGTTCCGTAAAGAATGACAGGCCCTGCTATCGTGAAAATTTTCGTGCCTATGCCTAATACAAAGCCCTCTGTTTTGGATTCGATCGCAGAAGAAGCAATCGCATTGGCAAAGCCGGTAATCGGAACAAGTGTTCCTGCTCCGGCATGACGGGCAAGTTTTTCATAAATGCCGAACCCCGTCAGAATTGCACTGAGAAATACAAGTGTGATTGATGTCCATGCCATGCTCTGTTCCTGACTGAATCCCAGATTCTGAAAAGCAAAAAACAGAATCTGTCCGATGGTACAGATCATGCCGCCTGTCAGAAAAGCTGTCAGTACATTGGTTTTTATATTCGAGTGAGGAACGGACTGCTTCTGCATGTCCTGATATAATTCCGGTGTAACCTGCATAATTAATATCGCTCCTGTTCTGAATTATGATTTCAGAAACAGTCTGCCCGCTTTTTTGAAAAAAATTCTTGCTATTTTTGAAAAAATATGCTATGATAATATATAGTATAGCATAAACCTGAAAATTTTTCAAGCCTATTTTAAGTAAAAACTGATAAAATAAAATTACCAGTATAGGAGGGATTTGTATTATGAAAATTTTAGTTGTCGAAGATGAAGAAGCTCTCGCTGAAGCTCTCAGCGAAATCCTGAAAAGAAATAAATATTCTGTTGATGCTGTCTATGATGGAGAAGACGGTCTCGAATATGCAATGACCGGACTGTATGACTGCATTTTACTGGATATTATGCTGCCCAAAATGAACGGCCTGGATGTACTGAGAATTCTCAGAAAAAAACATATCTCTACGCCTGTGCTCCTGCTGACGGCCAAATCAGATATTGAAGATAAAATCAACGGTCTGGACAGCGGTGCAGATGATTTTCTGACGAAACCCTTTGTCAGCGGTGAACTTCTCGCCCGTGTCCGTGCTCTCACCAGAAGAAAAGGTGAGGTCATCACAGATGAATTTACTTATGGTGATGTTGCTTTGAATAAAAGTACATTCAGCCTGAGCCGTGAAGGACAGTTCGTGAAATTAAGTCTGAAAGAATATCAGATTATGGAAATGCTCATGGCAAATCCGAAACAGCTCATCCCGAAAGAACGCTTTATCGAAAAAATATGGGGCTATGAAAGTGATGTGGAATATAATAACGTAGAAGTCTATATTTCGTTTTTAAGAAAAAAACTGCATGTAATCGGCTCAGATGTAACCATCAAGACCGCAAGAGGTGTCGGCTATTTCCTGGAAGGCGGCGATTAATGCGTGAAAAAATTCCCTTTTGAAAAGCTCCCCCGCTGGATGCAGTCGCTCCTGAAACCGGATGTCATCAAAGCCATGCAGATTAAATTTGTTGCTACGGCAATGGGAATTTTAATCTTAGTCTTCATGATTATGCTGACGGCTATCAATGTGATTATGAAAACGGTCAGCCAGTCGCAGTCTATGGAACTGCTGATCAAAATTGCCGAAAGTGACAGATATAATACACTCAATGATGACAGGCCGATGGAGGATATTCCTCCTCCGGATGATAATAATATGCCGCCGCCGGATATGTTCATGACAGAACCGGCAACCGAACCGGAAACTCTCACAGCTGCGGAAATACAGGCTGAAAATATTGCTCCGCTGGGCTGGATTCCGGAAGAAGAATGGCGATGGGGCGGCCGTGGCCGCAAGGATGACAAGCCGCCGGAATTTGACGATGATGATTATGATGATGACGACGATACTAAACCGGATGAACATCAATGGCCGGATGTTCCCCCCTGGGAAGAATGGGAATGGGAAACAGGCCAGTGGGATACTGGCTATGTTCAGCCGCCTTATGAGCCGGAACAGCCCTATGAGCCTGAAACTCTGCCGCCGGAAACACCTGCTCCGCCTGTGACAGAAGCTCCTGTCGCTGCTGAACCGGTACAGCCTCCGGAAGAAATTCCGCCGGAAGAAGTTCCCCCGCCTCCGGAAGAAATCCCGGAAACAGAGCCGGAAACGGAAATCACAGAATCTCAGTCCGAAACAACTTTGACAGAAACACAGCCTTCCGAAACAGAACTGACAGAAACTACAACCGTGACAGAAACGGTACCGGAATCCAAAGAATCAAAACCAAACCGGAAACCTGATGAGGAAAATCCCGATGACGGTCAGATGCCGCCCGATGATTTTCATATGGAAATGCGGCCGAATAAATGGAAATTTAATATTATTCTCGATCATTTCGCTCTCATGGCCGATGCTGATGGTAATTTTCTGGGGCTTCGCAATACGGAAAATTATACAGAAGAACAGGCCGAAGAAATTCTCTCTGCAATCCTGAGCACCGGAAAACAGCAGGGCATGTACGGCTGGTTACAGTATTATAAAGCCGAAAAAGATTACGGCACACTTCTGGTCGTGACGGACAAGACTTCCGATCAGGGCTTGCTGAATAATCTCTTCCGGACAACAATCATTGCAGGCATTGTTGTTCTTCTGATTCTGTTCGTATTCCTGATTTTCTTCTCACGCTGGATTATCCAGCCTGTCAGAACCGCAATGGAACGTCAGAAACAATTCGTTTCCGATGCCAGTCATGAATTGAAAACCCCGATTGCCGTCCTGACTGCCAATGTGGATATTCTTCAGGATGAAATCGGAGAAAACAAATGGCTCGGCTATATTCAGGAACAGACCGGCCGTATGAATCAGCTTGTCGGTGATCTGCTCCGCCTTGCCAGAATGGATAATGCTACACAGGAATATAGTTTTGAAGAATTCAATCTCAGCACGGCAATCGAAGCAACGGCTCTGCCTTTCGAGAGCCAGGCGTTCGAGAAACAGAAAAATCTGGAAATTGATATTCAGCCGGATGTCATGTATACCGGCAGTGAACAGCATATCCGGCAGTTAGCCGCTATTTTCATTGATAATGCAATGAAATATTCCAATGAACACGGTACAATCAAAATCTCCCTCATCCGCAGAGGCGATAACCGGATTCTGGAATTCTATAATACCGGCTGCGAAATTTCACAGGAAGAAACAGATAAAATTTTCGAGCGTTTTTATCGTGGTGACAAAGCCCGCAATAACAAGGGAAAAAATGGCTATGGACTCGGCCTTGCGATTGCAAAAAGCATTATGGAAATTCACAAAATCAAAATTCAGGTAACCTGCGAGCAGGGTGCTTGGATCAGATTTCTGATGATATTGTAATAATGCACAAAATTTTTTAACATGATAAAAAATATCTATAACACTTGTCAAGAATGCACCGAAATTCTTGACAAGTTGCTTTTTTTATGCTATGATTAATACATGACATTACAGATTGTAATTTTAAATTTCTGGAATAGTCTGTTTTCAGAAAATGTACAGAAAATAAGTAAGTCTGATTATACAAAATGTATTTTGATAAGCTTTATGTTTTTTTTGTATTTTTTCTCCTTTGCTTTATGAAAAATTTACAAAAATGATAGTTTCTCTTTGTGAACTATTGACAAGCTCCGGAGAATCCTGTATAATAGAGATGTTCTGAATTGTATTTGTTTTTGTTGTCTTTTTGAGGGGAAAGCCGGCAGAAATAAACAGAACAGCGATCTTGGTGTCATAAAAATAAAAATGTTTTCAATTGCTTTCTGCACAGAAAACAGTTTCTCAATAAGGGGGAGTTAATCTTGAACAAAACAGTGAATCTGGCTTATCAGGAAAATCCTGAGGCACGTGCAGGACATCCTGCACCAGTCATTGAAATGCATACCAATACAAAGCTTCTGAAAGAACGCATGGCACTGGAAGCTTCTGTCCTTCCGCTGGAAAAGCCCGTTTATGAAAAAATCAAAAGATTCGGGGATGTTTTTTGTTCCGGAGCGGCACTGGCTGTTCTTTCTCCTGTGCTGCTGGTTACAGCTGCTTTGATTGTGATAGATGATTTCGGCTCGCCGTTTTATACACAGACCCGTATTGGCAAAGACGGAAAACCGTTTAAAATTTATAAATTCCGCAGCATGTACCTGGATGCAGATAAACGCCGTGCAGAGCTGATGGAAAAAAATGAATGTGCCGGTGCAAATTTTAAAATCGAAAAAGATCCCAGAATTACAAGAATCGGCAATATTATCCGGAAAACTTCGATTGATGAACTGCCCCAGCTCCTGAATATCCTGAAAGGGGACATGTCGATTATCGGCCCCAGACCGTTTATTCCTTCAGAGCAGGAAAATCTTCCTTCGGACAGGCTTTCTGTTATGCCCGGCCTTTCCTGCTACTGGCAGATCGGCGGAAAAAACAGCCTTTCTTTGGCTGAACAGATTGCACTTGACCGCAAATACATAAAAGAACGTTCACTCCTGACAGATGTCAAGATTGTATTGAAGACAATTGTGCATGTATTCAGCGGAAAGAATTGCTAATTTAGTTTGAAAGCAAGCGGGCACTCCAGTTGTGAAGTGCTTTGCTTTTTGAAAAAATATAATATAATAAAACGATAAGGGTGTATATGTATGATGAATGATGAAAAAGGCCGGCAGCATTATCTGAATGTCAAACTGGAAAATGAAAACGAAAATGAAAACGAAATCATTATTTCTTTTTCCGGTATTATCAGACAGCTGAAGCGGTTTTTGCTTATATGGCTGGTGGCTGCGATTATAGTCGGTGTTCTTGTGCCTGTCGGCTATGCAATATTTTCTTCTGATCAGCACAAGAATCTTTCTGCACTTGTCAGCTTTAATTATGACGGCATTGAAAAAGGCAAGGCACCGGACGGCAGTACATTTGATCCCTATTCTATTAAAAATCCTGCCGTAATTGAAAAAGCTCTTACTTCTCTGGGGCAGGATCTGACACAGCTGGAGGCTATCCGTCAGGGAATTTCTGTAGAAGGTATTGTACCTTCTGATGCACAGGATAAAATTACTATGTACAAGAGCATTTATGAACAGGGAAATCTGAATGCTGGTGAAAAAATGCTGGAAGTATCAGTGAACCCGACACAGTTCAAAGTAACATTCAATTATTCCAAGAGCGGATTTCAAGGGCAGCAGGCTGTAGATTTATTTAATACAATACTCACATGCTATTCAGAATATTTTTTTGAAACTTATGGATTCAATCAGGCTCTGGGAAGTGCCGTCACAGCTTTGGATTATACAGAATATGACTATGCACAGGCGATTGATGTGTTTGATTCTACCCTTTCTACGCTTCAGGAGTATGTCAATAACCTTTCCAGTGAAGATACCACACGTTTCCGTTCTAATGCGACAGGCTATACATTTTCTGACCTGTCCAAGTCTATTTCTACAATCAGAGAAGTAGATCTTGATGTGATTTCATCTTATGTCACAGTCAATACGGTTACCAAAGACAAGGCCACACTGCTTGCTTATTATAATTACAGAATTGAAAATCTGGAACGTGATAAAAAAATCTCTGAAGATGAACTCAAAGTTGTCACAGATGCAATTGAAAAATATGAAAAAGATACGATTATTATTTATGGAGATAATCAGGATACTTCACAATATACCCAGGCTTCCGTTGCTTATGACAATCTGATCACCAGAAAAATCAATGCTCAGAAAGCTGTCTCTACGTATTCTCAGAGAATTGATCAGTATCAGAAGAGAGTTTCTGAACTGAACGGCAAAAGTGCTGCCAATAACACCAAGGTAGAAAAAGTAGAAGCAGACCTTGAAACATTAAGCAAAAAGGTCAGCAAGCTGCTGAAAGAAGTCAATGATACGGCAAATGAATATTATGAAACCGTATATCTTTCCAATGCTTACAGCATTCTTGTACCGGCAACTACCTCTGCACTGGCAACTACCAAGAGCATTATCAAAGCAGCAATGGTACCGCTGCTGATTCTGGAAGCTCTGATGTTTGTAGCATATTTTGGTAGCTCATTCATTCTGGCTCTGATTGTTGAAAACAGAAAGAAAAAAGGACTGGCTGCTTATGCTGAACCGGAACAGGAAACTGTATCAGAAAAAACTTCCGAACCGGAAAAAACAGCAGAATCTACAGAAACAGATTCTTTATCATAATAAATAAACTAAAATACAGCCCGGAAACGGGCTGTATTTTTTTATCTTATTTTATTTTATCATGCTCCGCAGTCTCTGCATGGCTTCTTCGGTTTCCTGATTATCTCCGAAAGCAGTCAGCCGGAACCAGTTTACACCATTCTTGCCGAACCCTGCTCCCGGTGTGCCGACAACAGCAATTTCATGCAGCATCTTATCAAAGAAACTCCAGCTGTCCAGTGCAAACGGACACTTGAACCAGATATACGGCGAATTGATTCCGCCTGTAAACGGAATATTTAATTCTGAAAGTGTTCCGGCGATCAGTTCCGCATTTTTCTGATAATATAAAATACTTTCTCTGACCTGCTTCTGACCTTCCGGCGTAAAGACCGCTTCGGCTGCCCGCTGTACCGGATAGGAAACCCCGTTGAATTTTGAGCCTTCTCTTCGGTTCCAGAGCTGAGCTAAGCTGACTTCTGTGCCGTCACTTGCTGTCGTTTTCAGTTCTGACGGAATGACAGTATAGCCGCACCGTACTCCGGTAAAGCCGGCAGTTTTCGACAGAGAACACATTTCAATCGCAACTTCTTTGGAACCTTCTAATTGATAGATACTTCTGGGGAGACTGCTGTCTTTGATAAATGCTTCATAGGCCGCATCGAATAAAATCACAGCATTATGAGCTTTTGCATAGGCAATCCATTCAGAAAGCTGCTCTCTGGTATAAACAGCCCCTGTCGGATTATTCGGTGAACAGAGATAGATAATATCCGGATAGACTTTCTGATCTTCCAGCAGATACCCGTCCGGTGACGGCATTGCACAAAAGCCGTTGGTTTCATCAGAATCCGCATAGACAATCCGGCGGCCGTTCATCAGATTGGAATCCACATAGACCGGATAAGCCGGGTCTGTAATCAGGATGATATTGCTGTCATCAAAAATATCCACTAAATTGCCGCAGTCGCTTTTGGCACCGTCATTGATGCGGATATCACAGGCCGGCACATCCGCACCGAAGCTTTTATAATATCCGGAAACAGCATTTCTCAGAAAGTCATAGCCTGCACCGCTGTCCTCATAGCCCCGGAAAGTTTCTTTCACAGCGAGTTCATCAGCAGCTTTTTTCATTGCTTCGACAACAACAGGAGCGAGCGGCTGTGTGACATCACCGATTCCCATGCGGATAATTTTTTTCTCCGGATGTTCTGCCTGGAATGCCTTGATTTTTTCGGCAATTCTGATAAACAGATAATTTTTCTCCAGTTTCAGATAATTTTCGTTGACTTTCAAATATATCACCTCATGATAAATATAAATTACTTATAAAACAATTTCCCCGTCAAATACATGAGTAGCAGAACCGGTCATCATGACAGTGCCGTCTGTCTGATAAACAATCTGAAGATCACCGCCGGCGAGCTTGACAGTAATGATTTCATCATGCTGACAATATCCGTTCAGGACAGAAGCCACAGCAACTGCACAGGCACCTGTTCCGCAGGCCATTGTTTCACCGCTGCCGCGCTCCCAGACACGCATTTTCAGCGTATGAGAATCCAGAACATTGACAAATTCCGTATTCACACGAGCCGGGAATAAAGCATGATGTTCAAAAGCAGAGCCGATTTTCTCCAGTTCGAGCGTATCGACAGGCTGGTCTGTAAATACGACACAATGCGGATTCCCCATAGAAACAGCCGTTGCTGTATAAATTTTATCATTGACAGAAATCGGCTGAGCAATAAAAGTTTCACCCTCGGCATTCATAGGAATATCCGCCGGTTTCAGAATTGCCTTGCCCATATCGACAGTCGCACTCACGGCTTTTCCGTCCTGAATCTGCAATTGAATATACTTGATGCCGGAATTGGTTTCGACAGATAATTCCGGTTTGCTGACAATATGATGATCATAGGCATATTTTGCAACACACCGGATACCGTTGCCGCACATCATGGCTTCCGAGCCGTCAGCATTGAAGATTCTCATCCGGCAGTCAGCGATTTCAGAGGGCAGAATTAAAATCAGTCCGTCCGAGCCGATTCCTTTCCGGCGGTCGCTGACCTGAATTGAGATTTCTTCCGGATTCTCAATTTTTTCTTCAAAGCAGTTGACATAGACATAATCATTTCCGATACCATGCATTTTGGAAAATTTCATAATTAAAAAATCCTTTCAAGCTTGTCTGAATTCACACCATAACCCTGATGATGTCAAAAATATAAGCTATGGCGATTCTGTTATTGATTGAAATTAAAATTTGTATTTCACAGACGAACACGTGTATTTTTACCGCCTGCAAGTTTATGATAACATAAATTTTCAGAAATTGCAAGTGATTTTTGAAAATTCTTTTGCAAAATAAAAAATTTCCTTGCATTTTGTTCAAAAATATGATAGAATAAAAAATGTAATTTACTTTTGAAAGGTGGAATTCTATTGAAAGAATATACACAGTCGCTTGGCGAGGGCATAGAATTTGTTTCTATTGTCGAGCCAAAATTCAAGACAACGAATATTTCAGCTGTCCTGCTTCTGCCCTGTCAGCCGGAAAAGTTCGCAGAATGGGCATTGATTCCGAATCTGCTGCTCAATTCCTGTGAAAAATATCCTTCGATTGCCCGGATGTCCGAGAAAATGCAGGAATTATACGGTGCTTATCTGGATAACAGCATTTCCCTGATTGCCGATACCTGGCAGATGCGGCTTCTGGTGAACAGCATTGGAGATGCCTATGCTCTCGAGGGCGAAAACCTCCGGGAAGAAGCCGCTTCTCTGCTTCTGGAATGCCTGCTGCATCCGAATCTGGAGGGAGAAAATGCCTTTGCAGAATCGGCCTTTAAAACCGAACAGCAGGAATTGCTGGATGTGATCGAAAGTGAAATCAATAATAAACGCAGTTATGCTGTGAAACAGGCAAGAAAGAAAATTTTTGAAAACGAGCCGAATGCCTGCCCTCTGTACGGAACAACAGAAGAAGTGCTCGCTCTGACACCTGAGAAAGTATATCAGGCATATCAGGAAATTCTGAAACAGGCACAGATTTTAATTTATTATGTAGGGCCTGAAGAAGCTCCTGAACTGCCCGAACTCTTCCGGAAAGCCTTTGCAGAACGCAAAGCCCCTGTCATTTCTGTTCAGCATCCGAGTCCGTGCAAGGCAGAGCCTGTGACCGTTTCGGATTCTATGAATGTCGGTCAGTGCCAGCTGATCATGGCATTTAAAGCCGATGAAATTCAGCAGGAAGCTGCCAGAATGTGCAGTCTGATGTTCGGCGGAGCACCGTTCTCGCTGTTATTCTCCAATGTCAGAGAAAAAATGAGTCTGTGCTATTATTGTTCCAGTAATATTGTATACGGCAAAAATACTATGATCGTCACAAGCGGCGTTTCTCAGGAAAATCTTGAAAAAACCCGTGAAGCCGTTCTGAATCAGCTCGAAACCATGCAGAAAGGCGAATTTGAAGACTCTCTCCTGACAGATGCCAAACGTTATCTGATCAATGCCCTCAAACTGACCGGAGATACCCCGTCTTCCTGTGCGGCTGAGGCATTTGAACGGTTCCTTCGTCCGGATCATGCCGGCGTAGCAGAACGAATCAGATTATACGAAAATCTGACAAAACAGGATATTATTGAAACAGCAAAGGCTTTCCGGCTGGATACGGTCTATATGCTGATGCAGAAAGGAGAGAAACAGGCATGAGTGAAAGAATGCAGGAAATCATTGCAGCTCCCAGAGGCGGTCAGTCTTGTCTGCATGTGAAACATCAGACCGGATTGGATATCTATATTATGGAAATGCCCGATTTTCACAGTGCTTATGCATTGTTCGGCACAAAATACGGTTCTGTCAATACCATGTTCCGGCTCAACGGGGAACAGGATTTTGCTCAGGTTCCGGAGGGAATTGCTCATTTTCTGGAACATAAGCTGTTTGAAAATGAAGATACCGGAGCTTTTGAACAGTATGCCAAAACCGGAGCAATTGCCAATGCTTACACATCTTTTGACAGAACAGCCTATTTATTCATGTGTTCAGAGAATTTTAATCCGTCTCTGGAAATTTTATTGAATTTCGTACAGCATCCGTATTTTACGCAGGAAACTGTTGATAAAGAGCAGGGCATTATTGCTCAGGAAATCCGTATGAATGAAGATGAACCCGGCTGGAAACTGTTTTTCAATTCGCTCAAATGCATGTATCATAAGCACCCTGTCAGAATCGGCATTGCCGGAACAGTGGAGAGCATTCAGGAAATCAATGCCGATCTGCTTTACAGATGCTATCATACGTTCTATAATCTGCATAACATGGTGCTTTCCGTTGCCGGAAACATCAAGGCCGAAGAAGTGCTTGAAATCTGTGACAGATTATTAATTCCCTGTGAAGATCATAAATTAGAACAGGTCTTCCCGGAAGAGCCTTATGAAGTCTATCAGCATGAAGTAATTGATACGGCTCCGGTCGGTGTGCCGCTGTTCAGTCTGGATTTTAAATTAAAACCGAAATCCGGAACAGAGTTATTAAAAGCCGAACTGCTTGCCGAACTCGCTCTTGATACGCTGTTCTGTGCAAGTACGGAAATCTACCAGACTATGCTGGAAGAAAATCTGATTAATTTCGGCTTCGGTGTAGATTCACCCTTTACCGGAAACGGTTTCTTTACGGTCGGAATCGGCGGAGAATCCAGAAATCCCCGTGAAGTCCGCAGAAGAATTTTTGAAGTGATCGAAAATGCCAAGAAAAACGGATTCGATCAGCAGGCCTTTGAACGTCTCAGAAAAGCAAAATACGGAAATCTGATCCGTTCTATGGACAGTGTGGAATCCAATGCTTCTATGATGCTTGACTGCTATATGTGCGGAATCAGACCGTTTACCCCGGCGGCTGTCCTTGCAGAAGTCACTTATGAAGAAGCTTTGCAGTTCCTTCGTGATGAGATTGATACAGAAAATACCGTCCTGTCTGTTGTTCATGCACCGGAGGACGAAATATGACAACTGTCACAGAAATGGGATATGATAATCTTGATTATAACGAAATTGTCTTTCCCAGATTAGGATTTGATTTTCATATAGATTCCACAGCATTTACTGTTTTCGGACTGGACATCCAGTGGTACGGGCTGATTATTACAATCGGCCTGGTACTGGCTCTGATCTTCGGTCTGCGGAATATGCGGCGTGTCGGCCTTGACCCGGACAGAGCCATTGATGCGATTATTGCCGGAATTGTCGGCGGAATCATCGGTGCAAGAACTTACTATGTTGTATTCAACTGGAGTGAATATGCCGGCGACTGGAAAGCGATTCTGAATACCCGTGAGGGCGGGCTTGCCATTTACGGCGGTGTTATCGGTGCGTTTCTGGTCGGCGGAATTGCCTGTAAAATCAGAAAAGTCAAGCTTCTGCCTATGCTGGATATCTGCGGAACGGGCTTTCTGTTAGGACAGGGCATCGGCAGATGGGGAAATTTTACCAATCAGGAAGCTTTCGGAGCGAATACAGATAATATATTCTGCATGTCCGGCGGAAGAATTCAGAAATGGATTTCCCTGAATTATACACAGGATGTTCTGAATCCGGCTTATCTGGTACATCCGTGCTTTCTGTACGAATCTGTATGGTGTCTGACAGGATTTGTTATTTTAGTAATCATTCTGAAAAAATTCAGAAAATTTGACGGTCAGAATTTTTTATTATATTTAATCTGGTACGGACTCGGCAGATTTTTTATTGAAGGCCTCCGGACAGACAGTCTGATGATCGGTACACTCAGAGTTTCTCAGGCTCTGGCCGCTGTCTGTGTAGTTGTCTGCACGATTCTGCTGATAATATTTTTATCAAAAGTCAAGCGGATGGGCAGAGATTATAAATTATACTGCAATACAGAAGAATCTAAAATGCTTTTGGCTCAGGCAGATGAGCTGAATCAGAAAACAAAATCCAAATCAAAAACTGATTCTCAGAAATCAGAAAATCAAGAAAGCGAGGATAATACGAATGGCTAATATGATTGATGGAAAACAGGTTTCCGCAAATGTAAAAGAACAGGTTCGGCAGGAGACAGAGGCTCTGTTTCAGAAATACGGCAAGCGTCCGGGGCTTGCTGTCGTGATCGTGGGAAATGACCCGGCTTCCAGAGTCTATGTCAATAATAAGAAAAAAGCATGTGAAACAGTAGGCTTTCAGTCGTTTGAATATGCTCTCCCCGAAGATACCACACAGGAAGAACTGCTTGAATTGGTTCAGACTCTGAATGAAGACAAGAATGTCAACGGAATTCTGGTACAGCTGCCTGTACCGAAGCAGATTGATGATAAGGCAATTATCAATGCAATTTCTGCCGAAAAGGATGTCGATGCATTCCATCCGGAAAATGTCGGCAGAATTATGATCGGAGAATATGCATTTCTGCCGTGTACCCCTGCCGGAGTTATGGAATTGATTGACTCTACCGGAACGGAAATTTCCGGTAAAAGATGTGTCGTGATCGGCAGAAGCAATATCGTAGGCAAGCCGATGGCAATGCTCCTGCTTCACAGAAGCGGAACAGTTACCATTTGTCACAGCCGGACACAGAATCTCGCTGAAATCACAAGAGAAGCGGATATTTTAGTAGCAGCTGTCGGAAAAGCCAATTTCGTTACAGGTGATATGGTCAAAGACGGAGCTGTTGTGATTGATGTCGGCATGAACCGTCTGGAAAACGGCAAACTCTGCGGTGATGTCAATTTTGCCGAAGCAGAGCCGAAAGCTTCTTACATCACTCCTGTTCCGGGAGGCGTAGGGCCTATGACAATTGCTATGCTGATGAAAAATACTTTGACAGCATTCAAGGCACAAAATAAGATTTTATGATAAAAATATATATTTTTATGTAAAACTATTGACAAATTATGTAGAATATGATAAGATGATATTATCATATTTTATTACGTGAGGAGGTATTTCTAATTATGAAATACGAAATTCAGGGTACACCGTTCCCGGCCGTAGATGTCTATCTTGAAAACGGTCAGAGTGTCGTTTGTCAGAGCGGTGCTATGGTATGGCAGGATCCTAATGTACAGATGCAGACTAATTCCAACGGCGGTTTCGGCAAAATGCTCGGCAGACTCGTAACAGGGGAATCTCTGTTCCAGAATACGTATACTGCTCAGGGCGGTGCGGGTTCGATTACATTCAGTTCTTCCATGCCCGGCAATATCATTCCGTTTGAAATCGCTCCCGGAGATGTTGTGATTGCTCAGAAAACAGCATTTTTAGCTTCTGATCAGAGCGTGAATTTTGAACTCTATTTCCAGAAAAGGATTTCATCCGGCTTCTTCGGCGGTGAAGGCTTTATTATGCAGAAATTTACCGGAAACGGTACATTGTTATTGGAAGCTTACGGAAGCGTGATCGAAAAAGTGCTCCAGCCCGGTCAGGTGCAGATTATTGATACCGGCTATTTAGTAGCTATGGATGCCGATTGTTCTGTAGAAGTACAGACAATCAAGGGCGTTACAAATGTTCTGTTCGGTGGTGAGGGCTTATTCAATACAAAAGTAACCGCTCCTCCGGACAGACCTGCGACAATCTGGCTCCAGACAATGCCGATTTATAACCTGGCTGCGGAGATTTATAAATATATTCCGCATACCAGTAATTAAATCTGATAAAAATAAAAACGGTTTCTGCATAGATTGCAGAAACCTGTTTTTTTATTGAAAATATAAATTTAAGATTCTGTTTCTGCAATCTGTTCCGGAGCAGTCAGATATTCCGCAGGATTTAAATAATTTTCTCCTTGCAGGAGTTCAAAATGCAGATGTGCCGGAAGAGAGCTTTCAATATCGGCTGTTGTTCCGATTGCTCCGAGCACAGTTCCGGTTTCAACACGGTCGCCCACACTGACAGCAAGGCCGCTGTTCAGATTGCAGTAACGGCTTGTCAGACCGTTCTGATGATCAATTGTGACAGTTACCCCCCAGAGAGCATCGTTTTCGATATTCGTAATCAGTCCTGCTCCGGCGGCACAGACCGCATCTCCGACAGTTCCGGCAATGTCAATCCCGTTGTGTGTCTGCCAGATTCCGGTAGTTTTTGACTTTACCAGTTCCCCGTTACTGAAATCTTCAATGATCTCGCCTTCGATCGGTTTCCGGAGCGGCTCAGCAGAAGTGGGCATAACAGATTCTGCAATACTTTCTGTTTCAGATTCTGATTCAGAAACAACAGGAGCCGTTTCAGGAGCGTCTATTACAGCAGCTTCCTGCATAACGGGCTGTGTCTGGACGGGAGCTGTCTGAATCGGCTGGGCAACAATCGGTTTTGTGTGAACTGTTTCGGCTTTGGTTTCGGGGATGATTTCAGGAATGGTTTCCGGTTCTGTAACCGGTTCTGTTGGTTTCGGAATATCTGTCTGTACTTCCATGACTTTGATATCTCCGACAGCAGAGTTCAGATCAAAGCGAATCTGATTTTTGGTCTGTTCATAGGCATACCAGCAGGCAAAGCTGATCATTGCCATGCAGAGCATTAAGACCAGATAAAAGCCAAGATGTTTTTTTACTTTCTGTTTGACAGCATGTTCTTTCATAGTATAATCACCTCTGTGGATAGCTTTGTCAGAAAAAGAAAAAATATTCACAGTTGCAAAATTCTCTCAGATAGTGTATAATATAGAAAATGATTCGAGGAGGAATTTTTTATCTATGCAGAAACTGCTTAAATTTTTAAAGCCTTATAAATTAGAATGCATGATCGCTCCGGTTTTTAAATTGCTGGAAGCCATATTTGAACTGATCGTTCCGGTGATTATGGCAAAAATTATTGATAACGGCATTGCCAATCAGGATGAAAAATATATATTCCGGATGTGCGGTCTGATCGTATTGCTTGGCATCTGCGGTCTGTGCTTTTCTCTGACCTGTCAGTATTTTGCGGCAAGATGTGCTTTCCGGTACGGCACAGATCTGAGAAAAGCCTTGTATGAGCATATCAATCAGCTTTCAGAAACGGAAATCGACAGATTCGGCACTTCTACGCTGATTAACAGAATTACCAATGATGTCACAGCTTCACAGTCAGGAGTCAATATGTTTATCCGTCTGGCTTCGAGAGCACCGTTTTTAGTCATCGGTGCAATTGTGATGGTTCTGATCATTGATGCCAGATTAGCTTTGATTTTTCTGATCATTGCTCCGGTTGTTGCGTTATTGCTATATTTTGTCATGAATCGGACAATCCCGTTATATACACAGAATCAGAAAAAATTAGATGCGATCGCCCGGCATACAGGCGAAAATCTTGACGGTATCAGAGTGATCAGAGCATTTGCCAGACAAAAACAGGAAGTCCGGACATTTCAGGATGAGTGTGCAGAGCTTGAACAGAGTATGATCAATGTCGGAAAAATTTCGGCTGTGCTGAATCCCATGACATTCATGATTATGAATTTAGGAATCGTCGCTGTGTTATGGTTCGGCGGGGTGCATGTCAATACCGGAAGCCTCAGCCAGGGCGATCTGACTGCTTTTGCCAATTATATGACACAGATTTTATTAGCTATGATTGCTCTTGCCAATCTGGTTGTGATTCTGACAAAAGCACAGGCTTCTTCTCTGCGTGTTGCCGAAATTCTGGAAACAGAATCTTCCATGCAGGACGGCACAGAAATTCCGGAAGTGCCTGCTTCCGGTGAAGTGCTCGCTTTTGAAGATGTCAGTTTTTCCTATGCCGGAGCAGGTGACAAGGCTCTGGAACATATCAGTTTTACTCTGCAAAAAGGACAGACTCTGGGCATTATCGGCGGTACAGGAGCAGGAAAATCCACACTTGCAAGTCTGATTTCCAGAAGTTATGATGTGACAGAGGGTGAAATCCGGATATTCGGCCGGAATATCAGAAATTATCAGCTGAAGTCTCTGCATCGGAAAATCGGTGTTGTTCCGCAGAAAGCCGTGCTGTTTTCCGGAACAGTCAGGGAAAATCTGAAACTTGCAGATGAAACTGTTTCAGAATCAGATATGCTTCGTGCCCTTGAGATCGCTCAGGCAGATTTTGTAAAAGCTCTGCAATATCAGCTTGATACCCATCTGGTACAGGGCGGCCGGAATCTCTCCGGCGGTCAGAAACAAAGACTCACAATCGCCAGAGCTTTGGCCGGAAATCCGGATATTTTAATTTTAGATGACAGTATGAGTGCCCTGGATTATGCCACTGATCTGAAATTAAGACAGGCTCTGGATAAAGAATGTCAGAATATGACAAAAATTATCATCTCACAGAGAGCAACTTCGCTTGTTCATGCGGATCTGATTCTCGTACTTGATGACGGAATCTGTATCGGACAGGGGACACATGAAAGTCTGTTGCAGAGCTGTGAAGTCTATCAGGAAATCTATCATTCACAAATGCAGTCAGGAGCGTGAGAATCATGAAACATACAATACTGAGAATTCTGAAATACTGCCGGGCATACTGGGGCTATCTGATTCTGACGATATTTTGTACGCTGATCGGTGTTTCTCTTTCTTTGATTGTTCCGGTTATGATCGGAAAAGCCGTCGATTATGCTGTTGGTGCAAATCAGGTGGATTTTGCCGGACTCGGGAAAATTGCACTGCTGCTGGCAGGAATTGTTTTTATCAGCAGTATTTTTCAGTTCCTGGAGAGCTTGTTTATTAATAAACTGGCATTCGGAACAGTAAAGGATCTCAGATCTGAATTGACAGCTAAACTCGAAGAAATGCCCGTTTCGTATATCGACAGCAATGCCCGGGGCGATATGATGGCAAGAGTGATTTCAGATATTGAAATCTTATCTGACGGCTTGTTACAGGGCTTTGCCCAGCTGTTCACCGGAATTGTGACGATTATCGGAACACTGATTTTTATGCTGACGATTAATATTAAAATTACTGTAATCGTCGTTCTGATGACTCCTCTGTCACTGATCGCAGCAGCAAAGATTACATCCCTGTCACATCATGCATTTCAGAAGCAGTCGAAATTAAGAGGCGAGATCGGCGGTCTGACCGAAGAACTTGTCGGCAGTCAGAAACTTGTCAAGGCATTTGCCTATGAAAACCGTGCGGAAGAAAGATTTTCTGCCATCAATCAGGAACTCGGTGATGCCGGTCTGAAAGCAACGTTCTTTTCTTCTGTCAGCAATCCGCTGACAAGATTTGTAAACGGTCTGATCTATGCGGCTGTCGGAACAGTCGGAGCACTGGGAGCAATCGGAGCTTTACCCTGGGTCGGTGTGATGACGGTCGGAAATCTGGCTAGTTTTTTGGCATTCTCAAATCAGTATACAAAACCGTTCAATGAAATTTCCGGAGTTGTTGCCGAATTACAGAATGCAGTCTCCTGTGCTCAGAGAGTGTTTGAAGTATTGGATTCTCCCTCTGAACCGGATGACAGTCAATGTGAAGTTCTGAAATCCTGCCGGGGAGAACTGGAATTTAAAGACGTATCGTTCTCATATCTGCCGGAAAAGCCTTTGATTCAGCATTTCAGCATGAAATCACATCACGGGCAGAAAATCGCAGTCGTAGGCCCTACCGGATGCGGAAAATCTACAGTGATTAATTTATTATTAAGATTCTACGAGATTCAGAATGGCGAAATTCTGATTGATCAGCAGAGTACCAAAAAATTTACCCGTGACAGTTTAAGAAGCCAGTTCGGAATGGTCTTGCAGGAAACATGGATTTTTACCGGAACTGTTGCCGAAAATATCGCCTACGGAAAACCGGAGGCCTCCAGAGAAGAAATCATACAGGCAGCAAAAGCCGCTCATGCTCATGGATTTATCAAAAGACTCCCCGATGGCTATGATACTGTAATTTCTGATCATTCAGGCTTGTCACAGGGGCAGAAGCAATTATTATGCATTGCCCGGATTATGCTCACCAGTCCGCCTATGCTGATTCTGGACGAAGCTACCAGCAGTATCGACCTGAGAACCGAGCAGAGAATCCAGAAAGCTTTTGAAACACTCATGCAGGGGAGAACCAGCTTTGTAATCGCTCACAGATTATCAACTATCAAAAATGCTGATCTGATTTTAGTCATGTGCGAGGGAAATATTATCGAACAGGGAAATCATGAAGAACTCATGAAACAGGATGGATTCTATGCCGAGTTATATCGCTCTCAGTTTGCCGGATGAATAAAAATAAAAAATCTGTTCTCTCTATTGCATTTCGGAAATATTTGTGCTATAATAGATAAGAATATAAAACAAAAAGGAGACTGCATGTTATGGAAACTGTTGATAACGCACTCTTTCCCATCCGAATGGGAATGCACATTGTTCTGGGCTTGTTAGCTCTTTTAGTATTTGGTCTGCAATTTATCCGGTATCGGAAAAGTCATCATTTAGTATTGGCGATTGCTCTGCCGTGTACGCTTCTGCCGTATCTGTGGAATAATATGAGCTTTTTCTATGGAATCGGAATTGCTGAATTTATCGCTTTGATTCTGTCATTGGTCTTGTCCCTGACAGTCGACAGAAATAAAAATTCTGAGGCAAAGAATCCGGAGCAGGAGGAAAATGCTTCATGAAAATTGTGATTCCTGACGGTGATACCCTCGCTTTGCCGGATATGAAAGCTCATATTCTGGATATTTTTTCTCAGTATGGAGAAGTTGTCTGCAATGGTACGACAAAGCCGGAAGAAGTTGCCGGAAAAATCGGAGATGCCGATGCTGTACTCTGCAATAAGACTCCCATCACAAGAGAAGTAATGCAAAGCTGTCCGAATCTGAAATATATCGGCCTGTTCGCAACCGGATATAATAATATTGATATTCCGGCGGCAACAGAAAGAAATATTGTTGTCTGCAATGCAGGAGCGTATTCTACACATGCAGTCGTACAGCATACATTTGCATTGTTATTCAGCCTTGCCGGAAATCTGAATGCCTATCATGAAGCCGTCAAAGCCGGAGAGTGGGAACGCAGTCCGGTCTTTTCTTATTTTCCCTATCCGGTACATGAATTGTATCAGAAAACATTCGGAATCATCGGCTATGGCAGTATTGGCAGACATGTCGCAAAAGCTGCGGCCGCATTCGGAATGCGGGTGATAATTCATACCAGAACTAAGCCGGAACACTGTGAATTTGCACTCGTTTCACAGGATGAGATTTTCCGGCAGTCGGATGTTGTCAGCATTCACTGTCCGTTGACGGAACAGACAGCAAATCTGATCTGTAAGAAAAATCTGGATCTGATGAAAAAATCTGCTTATCTGATCAATACAGCAAGAGGCGGAATCGTCAGAGAACAGGATTTGGCAGATGCTCTCAATCAGGGCAGAATTGCCGGAGCCGGTCTGGATGTGCTCGTCAGTGAGCCGATGTCTCCGGATACGCCTCTGAAAACAGCGAAAAACTGTCTGATTACGCCTCATATTGCATGGTCGGCAGTCGAGACAAGAGAAAGATTGTTACAGATCGTTTCCGAAAATCTGAAAGCCTACCTCGCCGGAGCACCGATCAATCAAGTCAATTAACAGAAAGCAGGATTTATTTTATGATAGATTTAAGAAATAAAAAGCGTATTGTGATTAAGCTGGGAACCTCTACGCTGGCACATAAGACAGGAAAATTAAATATCCGCAGAATGACCAATCTGACCAGAGTCTTGGCAGATTTACAGAATGCCGGTCATGAGATTATTTTAGTTTCCTCCGGAGCGGTCGGCTTAGGAGTCGGCAAGCTCAATCTGAAAGAACGTCCGAAAGATACCCCCTCGAAACAGGCCGCCGCTGCCGTAGGACAGTGCGAACTGATGCATATCTATGACGAAATGTTTGCAAGATACAGTGTTACTGTCGCTCAGATTTTATTGACGAAAACAATTATCAGCTCTCCGGACAGAGTCGATAACGTCCGGAATGCTATTGATGCTCTGACAGCACTCGGCGTGATTCCGATTGTGAATGAAAATGATACTGTCGCTATTGATGAATTAGAGCTTGAAATCGGTGAAAATGATTCGCTGTCAGCAATTGTTGCTTCCATCGCAGGGGCGGAAGCTCTGATTATTTTGTCAGATATTGACGGTCTGTATTCAGATGACCCTCATCAGAATGAAAATGCAGAAATTATTTCTGTTGTGAAAGAAATTGATCAGCATATTGAGGAAATCGCCGGCGGTGCCGGAAGCAAGCTGGGTTCCGGCGGTATGGCGACGAAAATCAATGCCGCTAAGATTGCAACTTCTGCCGGAGTCGATATGATTATCATGAACGGCAGAAATCCCGAAGATTTATACAGATTATTCGACGGCGAAGAAATCGGAACATATTTTCCGGCCGTGAAATAATAAATCATTATTATATATTTATATATAAAAGAGAGGAGAATTTTTTATGAATTACATGGAAACTTTAGGGCAGAAAGCAAAACAGGCAAGCTATGCCGCCGCTTCTGCCGGAACAGTACAGAAAGATCAGGCTCTGAAAGCAATTTCCGAAGCTCTGGTTCAGAATACAGAGCTGATTATACAGGCCAATCAGAAAGATATGGAAAATGCCGTAAAAAATAATATGACCCCTGCTATGCAGGACAGACTGAAACTGGATGAAAAACGCATTCAGGCCATTGCCAATGCAGTTCTGAAAGTAGTCGCTCTGGATGACCCTGTCGGGGAAGAAGTCAGAGGCTGGCTCCGTCCGAACGGCCTGAGAATCCGTCAGGTGCGTGTACCGATGGGAGTGATCGGCATTATTTTTGAATCCCGTCCGAATGTGACCGTAGATGCCGCTGTACTCTGCCTGAAAGCCGGAAATGCTGTGATTTTAAGAGGCGGTAAAGAAGCGATCAATTCTAATCTCTGTCTTGTGAAAGTGATGCAGAGTGCTCTGCAATCTGCCGGACTTCCGGCGGAATTAGTTCAGCTTGTCGAGAAAACAGACAGAGAAACTGCCGCTGATATGATGAAATTAAACGGCTATCTTGATGTCCTGATTCCCCGTGGCGGTGCCGGATTAATTCAGGCTGTCGTAAAACAGGCAACAGTTCCGGTGATCGAAACAGGAGCAGGAAACTGTCATGTCTATATTGATGAATCCGCTGAACCGGAAATGGCCGTCAGCATTGCCGATAACGCTAAGACACAGAGACCCTCTGTCTGCAATGCGATCGAAACGCTTCTGATTCATAAAAATATTGCAGAAAGCATTCTGCCGGAAATCAAGAAAGCATTCGATCAGCATGAAGTCATCATTCATGGCTGTGAAGTGACGAAAAAAATTCTCGGTGACTGTGTGATTCCCGTCACGGAAGAAGATTATTTCAAAGAATACGGCAATTATGAAATTGCTGTCCGTGTAGTGGATTCTGTTGAAGAAGCCGTTTCGCATATCCAGAAATACAGTACCAGTCATTCAGAATCTATTATCACACAGAATATGCAGAATGCAGAATATTTCCTGAATCATGTGAACTCTGCCGCTGTTTATGTCAATGCTTCCACAAGATTTACAGACGGAGAAGAATTCGGCTTCGGTGCGGAAATCGGCATTTCTACCCAGAAACTCCATGCAAGAGGGCCGATGGGTCTGCTCGCACTCACAACAACACAGTACAGAATTACCGGAAACGGTCAGATCAGAGGGTAATTGACTATGAAACGTGAAATTCATGATCTGCTGCATAATCTGGTAGATGATTCTGAAACAATTCCTGAACCGGAAGTCGAAGTCAGTGAGGCTTCCCGTCAGAAAGTGGATGCGATTGTGGAAAAAATGAATCAGGAAAAATCAGATTCCCAGTCAATGCCGAAACCTGTTTATAATAAACCGCCGAAACGCCGCCGGCCTCCGGTGAAAGCTCCCGATCCGGTCAGTCATTTTACAGAAGAACCCTCGCAGAATCCTGTTGTCAGAATGCATGACCGACTTCTGGAAGATGCTCTGCCCAGTCCTGACCCCGAAAAAAAGCCTGTTCCGAAATCTGAATCAGAGATAAAAAAATCTAAATCAAAATCGAAAAAAAAGAAAAACACAGCAGAAACTTCCAGGCCGAAAAAAGAATTCCGGATTGAAATCAAAGAAGAACTGCCGCCGGATATTCCCAGAGATACCACAGTTGCTGACCGCCTGAAACAGGAACAGCTGGAGGCCGTCCTTGCGGCAACACCTCCCAAAACTCCGGAACAGCTCCGGAAAGAAAAAATCAAAAGACATGCCGCTGAAATTAAAAAGCAGATGAAAGAAAATAAGAATAAAAAGCCCGTTCCTGAACCGGTTCCGGAAGTTTCCGAGCCGGAAGAAACGATTCCGGAATGGGAAGATGCTCTTTCTGAATTTTCTGAAACTGCTGAAAAAGAAAATTCCGCACAGCTTGAATTCCTGAAAAAAACAGAAGAAACCGAAGTTCCGGCATTATCAGAAATTCCGGATATTCCGGAACATTCCGGAGAAGATACGGCTCTGACGGAGATGTCAGAAGAACTCGCAGGTGAAGTCATAAAGCCAAAGAAAAAAAAGAAGAAAAAGAAAAAGGCTTCTGATACTGAAAAATCTGAAAAAAAGCCGGAAAAAACAGAAGAAAAATCAGAGAAAAAATCCGAAAAGAAAAAAACAACAGGGAAATTTTCTTCTTTCTTCGGAAATCTGTTCGGTCAGAAACCGGATGTCCCGGAAGAGGATTCTGAAAATCCGGAACAGAAACCCCGGAAAAACCGTGTGTATCAGCCGCCGGAAAAAATTACGGAAGTATTGATCGCTCCCGGTTCTGTTCAGAATGAGGAGAAAAAACATAACCTGAGTTTTGCAGAACATACCGGAAAAGAGACACTCGCTGTGACAGGCGTGAAGAAAAAGAAAAAAACAATCGTCTCCAGAAAAAAAGCATAATGATATATTTCATCAAGGAGGATGCAGATTATGAAAATTCTTGTTGCAGGACTCGGCCTGATCGGCGGTTCGATCTGTAAGGCCATTCATGCTTATACAGATCATGCCGTTTACGGCTGGAACCGAACCAGGGCAGTTGCCGAAAAAGCCCTCGCTGAACATGCCATTGACGGTATCGCCGGAGATGACTGCTCCGGTTTTGATATGATTATTACTTCACTCTATCCGGAATTAACTAAAAAATGGGTCAGAAATCATGTCGCTTCTATGACACAGAATACAATTGTTCTTGATGTCAGCGGTGTGAAAACCACTCTGCCGAAGGAAATGACAGAACTCTGCTCCGGCTATGGCGTGCAGTATCTCAGTACTCATCCGATGGCCGGTAAAGAACGTGCCGGGTTTGATGTCTCTGATGAAAATTTATTCCAGGGTGCCAATTTTATTATGACTCCTCTGCCGGAAACACCCAAAGCAATCATTGCTCAGGTGCAGAATTTTGCCCATCAGATCGGATTCCGGAAGTTCGTCATCACCACTCCGGAAATGCATGACAGAATGATTGCCTATACTTCTCAGCTGGCACATATTGTATCAAGTTCTTATGTGCAAAGCCCCGAAATTCAGTTCGAGAGCGGCTTCTCCGGCGGAAGTTTTCAGGATATGACCCGTATCGCTACTATGAATGAGGATATGTGGGCAGAATTGTTTATGGAAAATCAGGAAAGTTTATCTTATGAACTGGATATTTTAATTCAGCATTTGCAGGAATATCAGAAAGCCCTTGCCGCTCAGGACAGGGAGGCCGTCTATGCACTCATCCGTGACGGCAGACTCCGGAAAGAAGAAAATCTCAGAAACAGAAGAAATTCTCCTGCGGTAATTGATCTGACTAAGAAAGAGAGCAAGATATGAGTAAATCTAAGATAAAAGCAGGAGTCACAGCAGCTGTGATCGCATTGGCAGCTTTGATCATTGCCGGAAATGCAGCAACAATTGTTCCGGCCGGACATACGGGCGTAATTGTAACGCTCGGAGAGGTTTCCCAGAATGTTCTGGATGAGGGATTTCATTTTAAAGCTCCGTTTATCCAGAGTGTGCAGAGTATCTCAAATAAAATTCAGGTCTATGAGACTCCGGCTTCGGCAGTCTCGAAAGACCTGCAGACCGTCAGCAGTACGATCGCAGTCAATTACAGACTGGTGTCAAACAAATCGGCGGAGATGTATCAGAATGTCGGTATGGATTATCAGACTGTGCTGATTACTCCGGTCGTACAGGAGTGTATGAAAGCCGCTACTGCAAAATATACGGCAGAACAGCTTATTACAGAGCGTACTTCTGTCGGTGATGAAGTCAAGGCAGAACTGGATCATAAATTGAATGATTATGGAATTTATATCGAAAAATTTAATATTGTCAATTTTGATTTCTCTGCCGAATTCAATGCGGCGATCGAAGCCAAACAGGTTGCCGAACAGAATCTGATCAAAACGCAGACCGAACAGAAACAGCAGATTGTGATTGCTGAGGCGGAAGCCAAAAAGAAAGTCATCGCTGCCAATGCCGAAGCAGAAGCAATTCTGGCTAAAGCCGAAGCTCAGGCGGATGCCAATAAAAAAATTGCTGAATCGCTTTCTGATAAAGTTCTGATGTATAATCAGATTGACAAGTGGGATGGCGTTATGCCGAAAGTTACAAGCGGAAATAACGGCAGTCTTATGATCGAAATTCCTGTCGAGGAAGCGAATCAGTCTGCCGAGTATGCCGCCCCCTGATAAAATTTAAAAAAATTTAAAAAAAACACTTGACAAATTTTCCGGAATATGCTATAATAACAAAGTCGTGAATATAACATTCTTAAGACAGCCGGTGGCATTGCCATAAATCCGGCCGAGGAGTGCATTTGAATTTTTTTGATGACTATCAGAATTTTCTGCTCCTCTGTGTCTCCGGAGGAGCTTTTCTGTTGCTCCGGTACGACAATATTTCTGCGGAGGTGAATGTATATGCCAAGTGCTAAGGTTCTCGAATCCAAACAGGCCAGAGTGGAAGAATTAGCTGAACTGCTCAAGAACAGCGTTTCTGTTGTCCTCGTTGATTACAAGGGCATCACAGTAGAACAGGATACTGCTCTGAGAAAAAATCTGAGAGAAGCTAACGTGAAGTATTTCGTTGAAAAAAATACTCTCCTCAAGAGAGCATTCAACGCAAACGGCGTGACTGATTTTGACGAAGTTCTGAACGGTACAACTGCTGTTGCAGTTTCTGCTGATGATCAGACTGCTCCGGCACGTATTCTGGGCGAATTTGCTGAAAAGTCCGAAACTTTCAAACTGAAAGCCGGTTCTGTTGAAGGCGAATTCTATGATGAAACCAAAATCATGGCTCTGTCCAAGATTCCGTCCAAGGACGTTCTGCTTGCACAGCTCGTCGGCTCTTTACAGGGTCCGATTCAGAAGCTCGCTGCTGTACTGCAGGCTGTTGTGGACAAAAACGGCGAAGCTGCATAAGAATGGCAGCATAGCAATCGCAAGTTAAATTTATTATTTTTAAAAATTATTGAAAAGGAGTTTTTTATCATGGCATCTGAAAAGACACAGAAATTTATTGAAGATATTAAAGCTCTCTCCGTTCTCGAACTCGCAGAACTGGTAGAAGCAATTCAGGAAGAATTCGGCGTAACAGCAGCTGTTGCATCAGCTCCCGCAGCAGGCGGTGCAGCTCCGGCTGAAGAAAAGACTGAATTTGATGTTGTTCTCGCATCCTTTGGTGACAAGAAGATGGGCGTTATCAAGGCTGTTAAGGATGTTCTCGGTCTCGGCCTGAAGGAAGCTAAGGAAGTTGTAGAAGGTGCTCCGAAGACCCTCAAGGAAGGCGTTTCCAAAGCAGAAGCTGAAGAACTCAAGGCTAAGCTCGAAGAAGCCGGTGCAACAATCGAAATCAAGTAAGTTTTACTTGCAAGATAAGAAAAGCGGAGATGAAAGCCATCTCCGCTTTTTTGTATTTTCAGGCGAGGACATGTGTCAGAAGAATCAGTGCCGTCCCCGGAATGCCGAACAGCAGGCTTGTCAGTAGATTTGTCAGACAGAGCGTAGGGGCATAGCCAAGGGCTTCTCCGTAAAAATGCAGGAGAAACAAGGCTGTCAGGCCTGTACTGCCGCCGAGCAGAAATGTCCGGACAGGCTTCTGATGTTTTATGTAAAAGAAAATCAGAATCAGAATTGCAAGTGTCCATAATAAAATATAAAAATAATTTCTGAAAATTTCCATGATGCAGTTCCTCGGTTTATAATAAAATATAGGCAAGTGCAAGCAGAAGCTCCGGCTCCGCCCCTTCTTTGTAGAGAAGATATAATAATGCCAGCAGCGTGAGTTTTTCACTGTCCCAGCCCGTCAGAAGATGATGCAGTTCTTCAGAAAGCGGCGGCTGTTCCGGCCTCGGAACAGGAGGCTTCAGAGGCTGTTCCGGCGGCGGCATGGGAACGGCACGCCTCTGCATTTCCCGTGAACGGCGGATTGCATCCTGACGCATTGCATCAAAATTCTGCTGTGGAGATTGTGCCATATCCCTGTCACCTCTTGAAATTTAATCAAATTATTATAATAAATTATGCAGCATTCCGGAAGCCTGCAATTGTTTCCAGAGATGCCATAATTTCAGCATTCTGACGGCTTTGTCAAGACGTTCCTGCCGGTATGGACGCAGATGCGGCCGGAGTGCAATGAGTAAATCTGTATTTTTATCATGCTCCTGCTGACGGAACAGTTCTCCGGCTTTGAACAGCAGATTGGCATCAAATTCCGGAAACGGATTTTCTGCCGGAGAAGAAGCCGGAGGCTGATCAGAAGAAGTTTCTGTTCCGCCGGACTGGAACATCTGGGCAAGTTCGGAAATCTGTTTCATACTTTCGGGGTCGGACAGTAATTCCTGCATCTTTCCGAGCAGATTTTCCATTTATTTGCCGCCTGTCAGTTTCTGATAGAGTGCCTTTGCCTGCGGCGTGCTCATGATTTTATCCAGCATCTGCGGATTTTTAACTGCCTGCTGGAATTTGCCTGCTTCGGCCGGACTCATGTTTTTGATGGCACTGTCAAACTTTCCGGATTCCAGTTCTTTGCGGAGCTGTTCCGGAGAAACGCCGAGTTTCTGGCTGACGACCTGCAATAAGCCGTTCAGATTCTGGATATTATAATTATCCATAAAAAAACACCTTTCTTTCTGAAAATCTTTCTTGAAAACTGTATTGTAATTTCTGACAGTTTGTGTTATAATAAAATAGATTCCTGAACAAAGGAGGAGATACATTTGAAAATTATTGTCATTTCTGATACACACGGCAATTATCAGGCTTTGCAAAAAGTAACGCTTCTGCATGAAGATGCTGATATGTTTATTCACTTAGGGGACGGCGAACGGGAATTATATCAGCTGTTCAATACTCTGCCGTGGACAGAACAGAAATTTCATTGCCTGAAAGGCAACTGTGATTACAGTCAGGAAATGACCCTGTTCCGGACACTGACGCTTGATCTGCCGTATGGACATAAAATCTTTGCCGCTCACGGCGATCATTTTCAGGTCAAGTTCGGCACAGCCCGGATTGCCTATGAAGCAAGACAGAATCAGGCAGATATTGTCCTGTATGGTCATACCCATGTCAGTGACTGCCGCTATGAAGACGGGTTATATATTCTCAATCCCGGAAGCCTCTGTCTGCCCCGTGACGGGAAAAAGCCGAGTTATGCCCTTCTGGATGTTTCTGAAAAAGGGATTCTGGCAAATATTGTTCCCCGGTAACCGCCGTTCTGTATTAGTATATGCATTGATATGAAAAAAATTTCCGCTATGGAGATGATGATTTTTGAGAAAAACTGCCGGTGAAAAATATGCACTCGCATTTATACTGGGTTTTTTAAGTTTATTTACTGTCCTGGTTCCGATTATGATTCTGGACAGTGGCTATTTTATTTATTATGGCGATTTTGTTTCCCAGCAGCTGCCTTTTTATGCCCATGCCAATGAACTGATCAGAAACGGCGGGCTGTTCGGCTGGGATTGGTATACGGATTTAGGCAGCAGTTTTATCGGCTCCTATGCATTTTATCTGACAGGCAGTCCGTTTTTCTGGCTGACCTTGCTGCTGCCGGAAAAATTGGTATTATATGCTATTCCCTGGCTGCTGTGTCTGAAACATGGCATTGCTTCCATGACAGCATATGCTTATATACGACGGTTTGTGAAAACACCGGATGCCGCTGTGATCGGCGGCTTGCTGTATGCATTTTCCGGTTTTCAGCTGTTTAACATATTTTTTAACCACTTTCAGGATGTTACCGCATTTTTCCCGTTGATGCTGCTGGCAATGGAAGAGCTGGTGAATCATAACAGAAAAGGCTTTTTTGCGGCAAGCGTCGCACTGATGGCGGTGATTAATTATTTCTTCTTCGCCGGACAGGTGATCTTTTTGATTTTATATTTTCTGATTCGGTGCTCCTGTCAGGATTTTCATGTAAATCTGAAGAAATTTTTTGCTCTGGCAATCGAAGCCGTACTGGGAACAGCAATTGCCTGTGTCGCTTTGCTGCCGGCGGCATGTGCAGTAATTCTGAATAACAGAGTTTCGGAACATCTGTTCGGACAGGATATGATTTTATATTCTGACAGAACCAGAATTGTCCGGATTATCCAGAGTTTCTTTATGATTCCGGATCCTCCTGCAAGGACAAATCTGTTTCAGAGCCAATATGCAAAATGGGCCTCTATCGGCGGATATCTGCCGTTGTTTTCAATGGCCGGTGTCATCGCCTTTATGCAGAAGCAAAAAAAACACTGGGCCGGAAAATTAATTTCTCTCTGTGTGATATTCGCCTTTGTGCCCGTACTGAACAGTATGTTTTGTCTGTTCAATGCCGGATATTATGCCAGATGGTTTTACATGCCCGTGCTGATTATGGCAATGATGACAGCATATGCCCTCGATCATCCGGAAATTGAATGGAAATCCGGTATGAAATTCTGTGCAGTCATGTTAGGCATTTTCGGTGTGATTTCGCTTCTGCCGGTAAAGGAAGACGAGAAAATAAAATTTTTCAGATTTACGAAAATACCTGTATATTTTTATCTTTGTCTGGGTATCAGCGTGCTGTGCTGGGTCGGAGCATATTATATTCTGCATCTCCGGAAACAGAAACAGCCTTTTATGCAAAAGACAGTGCTTCTGACAGTGATGGCCTGTCTGGTCTGCACCGGGTCGATTGTCTATTTTGGCAAGTCGATTGGCATCAATCCTGAAATTTATATCCGTGAGGCAATTCACGGCAGAGAAAATCTCAGTATTTCTTATGATACAGATGAAGATGATTATTTCCGGGTGGATATTTCACAGGATTATGATAATTATCCGATGTTCTGGGGATTATCCAGTATGAGATGTTTTCAGAGCGTTGTCAGCCCGTCTGTTATGGAGTTTTATAAAAGCATTGGAATTACCAGAGATGTAGCCTCCCGTGCCGAACCGGAGCATTATACACTCCGGGGACTGTTCTCAGTGAAATATTATTTTAATAAAGTCCAGACAAAAGACGAAGATTCCGAAGAAGAAAAAGACAACTCCCCGGAAGAACAGCTCGAGGGCTTCGTCTATGACCGGACGGAAAATAATTTTGATATTTATAAAAATAATTATTATATTCCGATGGGCTTTACTTATGATAAATTCGTCACAGAAGAAACCATGCAGGATAAACAGGATTCTGTCAGAGAAAAAATGCTGATTCATGCCTTGATTCTCAATGCAGAACAGGCGGAAAAATATCGGGATATCCTGACAGAAATCGAAAATCTGTCTGCGGTGTCGCTCGGCAGAAAAAGCTATCTGGAAGCCTGTGAACTGCATCAAGCTGAATCCTGCCGTGATTTCCGGTATGATGCAAAAGGCTTTTCGGCAGAAATCGAGCTTCAGCAGCCAAAATTAGTATTTTTCAGCGTTCCGTATGATGACGGATGGACGGCAGAAATTAACGGACATCCGGCTGAAATCGAGAACGTCAGCGGCGGTTTTATGGCCGTCCGGTGCGAAGTCGGAGAAAATCAGATCGTATTTTCCTATCGTCTGCCCGGATTAAGAGCCGGATTCTGTATCACACTGGCCGGTTTGATGTTATTGATGATTTATCTGCTTTGCGGAAAAAAACTGTTTACAGATCCGCCGCATTCAGATGAATATACTTATCGCTCCGGAGTCAGAGCTTCGGAAGCGTATATCCAGCATTTGCAAAGTTTCAAAAATTATGAAAATTATGAAAGGAGTGCTGATTCACATGAATAGCAGTCATCTGAACGAGACAAAATTAGAAAGTGAAAAGATCTTTGAAGGCAGAATTCTGCATATCGAAAAAGATAAAGTCCGGCTTGAAGACGGTTCACAGGCATTCCGGGAAGTGGTCAGACATCCCGGCGGTGTGTGTGTGCTCGCCCTGACCGAACAGGAGGAAATCTTGTTTGTCCGGCAGTTCCGCTATCCGCATCAGACTGTCACACTCGAACTCCCCGCCGGAAAGCTCGAATACGGAGAAGACCCCGAAACCTGCGGCAAACGGGAACTGCTCGAAGAATGCGGCTGCACAGCGGAAGAATTTACCTATCTCGGAAAGCTCTTTCCCACACCGGCCTATTGCAGTGAAGTCATCCGTATGTATCTTGCCAAAGGTCTGCACTACGGCGAACAGAATCTTGATCAGGATGAATTCCTGGATGTCGAGAAAATTCCGTTTGACGAGGCTGTCCGGCTGATTCTTTCCGATGCTGTGCCGGATTCCAAGACACAGATTGCTGTCTTGAAATATGCAGCAATGAAAGCCGGCTGTCAGGCATAAAAAAAACGGGAACGCTCCGGACGTTCCCGCATAAACTAAATTATGTTCTGCTTTTTTGCAATTGTCAGCTGGTCTGTTCTTCGGCTTCTGTCAGTGCAAGGTAATTCTGATAGGCATCAAGAATTTTTTCCTCAAACATTTTTCTTGCTTCCGGCTGGATGGGATGTACAATGTCACGGAAGACCCCATTTTCGTCACGTCTGCTGGGCATGGCGATGAATAATCTGGAATCGCCCTGCACAACTTTGATGTCATGGACGGCAAGCATATTGTCCAGTGTGACAGAAACAACTGCCCGTAAACGTCCTTCGGTGATAAGTTTGCGAATTTTGATGTCTGTGATTTCCATAATAATTATAACCTCCTTAATCATGGAAAACTGCTTTCTACTAAGAATATTTTGACAGAACAGTCCGCAGCGGAGCATAACTGACAATTGTAACCAAAAAGCAGTTCTGTATATTAGTATAAACTCTATATGTGAACTAAATAAGAAGAAATTAGGTGTATTTTATGAACAAATCAATTTTAGACGAAAAAAAACATATTCACTTTATCGGAATCGGCGGAAGCGGTATGTATCCGCTTGCTCAGATCCTGCATTCCAAGGGATTTTATCTCACAGGTTCGGACAATAATGAAACGGATACGCTTCAGGCTGTCCGCAATATGGGAATTCCCGTCATGTTCGGACAGAGGGCAGAAAATATCGAGGGTGCCGATCTGATCGTGCATACGGCAGCAATCATGGCAGATAATCCGGAACTGATTGCGGCCAGAGCCTCCGGTGTGCCGGTTCTGGAAAGAAGTGAATTGTTAGGCATTGTCAGCAGCTGGTATCAGGAGGCCGTCTGTGTTTCCGGTACTCACGGCAAGACAACGACAACTTCCATGCTGACACAGATTCTGCATGATGCCGGCATAGACTTATCGGCATATATCGGCGGAAAGCTTCCGTGTATCGGCGGCAGCGGCTGTGCAGGGTCAAGTGATATTTTCGTCTGCGAGTCCTGTGAATTTGTTGATACGTTTTTGAAACTTTATCCGGATATTGCCGTGATTCTGAATATTGATGCCGATCATCTGGATTATTTCAAAACTGTGGACAATATTATTAAATCTTTCCATAAATTCTGCGAACTGACTTCCGGAACGATTATTTATAACGGTGATGATGCCAATACCTGTAAGGCAATCGAGGGTGTGACAGGAAAAGAAATGATTTCTTTCGGCTATGGAGAAAATAATAATTACTGTGCTGTGAATCCGGAACATCTCGGCGGTCAGATGGCCTATACGGTTCTGAAAAACGGTCAGGAACTCGGAAAAATCATGATTCATGTCCCCGGTGAGCATAATATTTTAAATTCCCTTGCGGCTGTTGCGGCCTGCGATCATCTCGGCATTGATTTCACACAGATTCAGAACGGCCTTGCGGCATTCAGCGGTGCAGGCAGAAGATTTGAAATCAAAGGCAAGGTCAGAGGTGTAACCATCGCTGATGATTATGCCCATCATCCGACAGAACTCACAGCAACGCTCAGAGCAGCCAGAGAAATGCCTTATAAGAGAATCTGGGCAGTTTTCCAGCCGTTCACATTCTCCAGAACTGTTCAGCATCTGGAAGAATTTGCAGAAGCCCTCAGCATTGCCGATATTGCTGTCTTAACAGATATTATGGGTTCCAGAGAAAAAAATGAATGGAATATCTATACCAGAAATCTTGCCGAAATCATGAATCCGGAAACAACAGTCTGGTTCCCTCAGGATGAAGAAGCCGAATATACCGACGAACGCAAATATCAGAATTTTGATGATGTCTGCCGGTATGTCACAGATCATGTACAGGACGGCGATCTGGTTCTGACAATGGGCTGCGGTGATATTAACAAAGTCGCTAAAATGATTCTAGAAAAGCTTCAGGAGGAAAATTAACATGTCTCAGCAAAGAGAAAAGGATATTTTTGAATTTATCCGGAATTATATCCGCCGGAATAAAATTGCACCCTCTGTGCGTGAAATCTGTGAGGGTCTGGGGATTCGCTCCACATCGACAGTGCATCGTTATCTGCACCGGCTCGAAGAAGAAGGAAAACTTCAGATGAGTTCCGGGAAAAACCGTGCAATTTTTATCAAAGAAACCATATCGCAGGGAATTCCGGTTATTTCACAGATACAGCCCGGAACAGAACTGTTGGATGAAAAAAATATTCAGTCCTATTATCGTCCGGGTACAATGCAGGCTCTTCCGGCTTCGGCGTTTGCTTTCCGTGCCGGAAAAGATTATCCGGAATACAGTATTCTGAAAGAAGATATGCTGATTGCAGAAACAGCCTTTGAACCGGAAACTAACAGATTATCTGTATTCCTGACACAGGAAGGCCTCCCTGCTGTCACAGCAGAAACGCTCTCAGATGACGTTTTCCTGAAAGGAAATGTGATTATGATCATACGCAATTTTGAATAATTTTCATCAGAACAGGAGATGATTTTTTTATGATGAATAAAGTCAAAGTCGTGATCTGCGGAAAAGATTACGTCATGCAAACCGCAGAAGCCCCTAACTATGTCTATGGTCTCGCCCGTGTACTGGAAACAAAAATCACCGATTCTATGGACAAACTCGGCGTATCACAGTATAATGCCGCTATTATGGCCGCTCTTTCTGCTCTGGATGATCTGAACAAGGCCAATGCCCATCTGAATGAAATTACAGAACAGACAAAAGCCTATGTCGATGAGGCCGGCCGTGCCCGTATGGAACGGGATGCCGCTCTGAAAGAAGTCGAAGTCATGCGTTCTAAAATCGAACAGCTGGAAAATTCTCTGAAACTCAAAAAACTTGCGGAGAGTATCAATGGCAAATCCTGAAATCCTGGCACCTGCCGGCAGTATGGAAACGCTGACTGCTGCACTCCGGTGCGGTGCAGATGCGGTCTATGTCGGGGCAAAAGCTTATTCTGCCCGAAACAGTGCAGTCAATTTCGATCTTCCGGAATTAAAGCAGGCCGCTGAATCTTGTCATTTATATCATGCAAAATTACATCTTGCCGTCAATACGCTGCTGACAGACAGGGAAATCCCGGATTTTGTTGCTTTTATTCAGAAAGCCGCTGAATGCGGAATTGATGCTTGTATTGTACAGGATCTGGGAATTTTGAATATTATAAAAAACAGCATTCCGGATATGCCGCTTCATGCTTCGACACAGATGAGTATCCATTCTCCGGAGGGAGCTTTACAGGCTAAAGCCCTCGGATGCAGCCGGGTTGTTGCCGCCCGTGAGATGTCTCTGGATGATCTGAAAAAATTATGCACACTTCCTGTCGAAACAGAGGTTTTTGTGCATGGTGCATTATGCATGTCTGTATCAGGACAGTGCAGTTTCTCGTCAGTCGTCGGCGGACGGAGTGCCAACAGAGGACAATGTGCTCAGGCCTGCCGTCTGCCGTGGAAGACTCCGGACGGAAAAAATCCTGCTGCTCTGTCGCTGAAAGATCTGAGTCTTGTGGAGCATGTACAGGAACTGAAACAAATCGGCATAGATTCGTTCAAGATCGAGGGCAGAATGAAACGTCCTGAATATGTTGCTGCCGCTGTAACAGCTTTACGGATGGCTCTCAACGGCGAACAGCCGGATATGAATACTCTTGAAGCAGCATTTTCCAGAAGCGGTTTCACAGACGGTTATTTTACCGGGAAAAGAAAAAATATGTTCGGCTTCCGGACAAAAGAAGATGTCCTCGCCGGACAGAAAGTATTCAAGTCGATTCAGAATTTATATCAGAAAGAAAGACAGATCGCAGAACTTGATTTTTCTATGCAGTTGGAGGCGGATAAACCTGCTCTGCTGACCGTTTCAGATACGGAGAATACTGTCACAGTTTCCGGAGAAATTCCCGAAAAGGCTCTGAAAGCCCCTCTGACGGCAGAAACGCTCCGGAAAAGTATGCAGAAACTGGGGGATACAGTTTATCTCTGTCATGATGTGAAATTGAAAAATCCGGATCATCTGATTTTATCCGCCTCACAGTGCAATGCTCTCCGGAGAAATGCCGTAGAAATTTTAAATCAGGAGAGAATCCGGAGTCATACACCGGAATATCAAATCTGTCCTGATCAGATTCCGGAAATGCCGTCCGGATATTCTGTCAAAAACTGTCAGAGCAGAGTGCATATCCGGAAACTTTCCCAGAGAAAAAACAGCTCCGGAGAGATTTTCTGTCTGCCGGTTTCATTGGCGATGAGCTGTCAGCCGGAGTTGTCGGATTATGTCGAAGCTCCCCGGATTATTCCAAATGAGAAAAACTATATTCAGAATCTGGAAAAATTATATCAGAACGGCTGGCGGCATCTGCTTTGTCATAATCTGGCAGATATAAAAATCGGCAAAGAAATCGGTTTTACTCTGCACGGAGGTTTCGGCCTGAACTGTGCAAATGCTCTCACTGTCGAGAGTCTGCTGAAACAGGGCTTGCAGGATGTAACTGTTTCTTATGAGCTGTCAGCTAAAACAGTCAGAATGCTTTCGGAAGCCTGCCCCTGCGGTGCGTTTTTATACGGCCGTCTGCCGATGATGCTGTTCAGGCTCTGTCCGATTAAAGCACAGGACGGCTGTCATAAACATCATTGCTTTATGACTGACCGGACAGGCCGGAAATTTCCGCTTCTGTGCAGTCAGGAATATGATTATATTGAAATGCTCAATTCTGAAATTCTGTATCTTCCGGATAAATTGCAGAATTTTTCCGGTCTGGCATTTTATGATTTTTATTTTACAGAAGAATCTCCGGAACAGATCAGGAAAATTCTTGCCGATTATCAGAACTGTTCCGGAACTCTGCCGGAAAAACATACGAATGGATTATATTACAAAGGAGGTCTGTAAGCGTGAAATTATATTTCAGAAAGCTGAAAGAAAATGCCATTCTTCCGACACGGGCAACTGCTCAGAGTGCCGGTGCGGATTTATATGCCTGTCTTGATGAACCTGTGCCGGTCAAGGCCGGAGAAACCGTCATGATTCCGCTCGGAATCGCCTGTCAGCCCTCTGATGACGGAACAGTGATTCTGATTTTTCCCCGTTCCGGACTGGCTTCTAAAAACGGTATCACACTGGCCAATGCCGTCGGTGTGGTGGACAGTGACTACAGAGGCGAATGGAAAGTGCCGCTGCATAACATCAGTCAGGAAGAGTTTATCATCGAACACGGTATGAGAATCGCTCAGGCTATTCTGATGCCTGTACCGTTTCCGGAGATTGTCGAAACAGATTCTCTGAATATGACCGGACGGGGAGAGGACGGTTTCGGTTCCAGCGGAATCAGATAATTTTTATTAATTTCAGGAAATTTTCAAGAAGGAGAGAGTTGCATGAAACAAGGACTTCTGATGTTTGCTGTCCTGCTCGCTTCGGTTGTGGTCGGCAGTCTGATCGGAGATTTTGCAAGAACAGTTTCCAGCATAGAATGGCTCGGAAAAATTTTTGAAGTAGGCATTTCTGCATTTACACTGAATCTGAAAGTATTTGAAATCACACTCGGCTTTCAGATTCATGTGTGTGCCGCAGAGATTATTATGATTATTGTCGGACTGGTCTGCTATCCGAAACTGGCCAAAGCACTGTTCGGATAAAAATTTTTGCCGGATACATAAAAAAATCCGGAAAAAACTTGTTTTCTGATGAAAGTCATGCTATAATAGAGAAAGAGACAGATTCAGAACAAAAGGAGAAGGAAACATGTTTGTAAAAGATATCGGCATTGACTTAGGCACGGCCAACACGCTGGTGTATATGCGTGGAAAAGGCATTGTGCTCCGTGAACCGTCTGTTGTGGCGGTCAATACCAGAACTGAAAAAGCCCGTTATGTCGGCAAGGATGCCAAACAGGTCATCGGCAGAACACCGGGTTCGATTGTTGCTGTCCGGCCTCTGAAAGAAGGCGTGATTGCAGATTTCGATCTGACAGTTACTATGCTGCAGGAATTTATCCGGAAAGCCATGAAAGGACATATGTTCACCCGTGCCAGAGTCACGATCTGTATTCCGTCAGGTGTCACGCCTGTTGAAAGAAATGCTGTCCGGGAAGTCACAGAGAGTGCCGGAGTCCGGCAGGTATTTATTATCGAAGAACCAATGGCCGCCGCTATCGGAGCAGGTCTGCCGACAACAGAACCTACCGGTAGTATGATTGTAGATATCGGCGGCGGTACCAGCGAAGTCGCTGTCATTTCCATGGGCGGCATTGTGGCTTCCCGTTCTGTCAAATGTGCCGGAGATGCGTTCGATGCGGCGATTATGAATTATGTCAAGAAAAAATATAATTTATTGATCGGCGAACGGACTGCCGAAAATGTAAAATTAACTGTCGGTTCGGCATTTCCGGGAGAAAATGAAGATACCATGGAAATCAAGGGAAGAAATCTGCTCAACGGTCTGCCGGAGAATGTGACAGTATCATCTGCTGAAATCCGTGATGCAATGGTCGAGCCGCTTTCCAGAGTACTGGATGCGATTAAAATGACACTGGAAGAAACACCGCCGGAATTATCGGCAGATATTATTGAACAGGGAATTACACTTGCCGGAGGCGGTGCTCTGCTCAGGGGGCTGGACAAGCTGATCAGCAGAGAAACCGGCATTCCGGTCTATATTGCCGAATATCCGCTTGACTGCGTGGCCGAAGGTGCCGGAAAAGTACTGGAAAATATGGATAAATATCAGGATACGCTTGTAGAGTATCTGAAATATTATGAGAAATAACAGGAAAGAGGGGATTCTGTGCTGAATTTTCTGAAAAGCGGAAAATGCAAGGCAGTCCTCTGGGTACTTGCCTTACTGATCGGGCTGATGCTGTATGCCGTGTTTGTCGGCGGCTATACGATCAGCAGCGTCGGGGTATTCAAAGCCATTGCCGCACCGTTTCAGAAACTTTCCAATTCGATTTCACAGCATGTGGAATACGGGCTTGATTTATACAGAAATGCAGAGGATTACAGCGAAGAAAACAAGGCTCTGCGAAAAGAAATCAATCTTCTGCATACAGAGCTTGCCGATTATGAAGCGACAAAAGAAGAACTGGAACGCTTGCAGGCTTTTGTCGGCATTAAGGAAAAACATGAGGATTATTCCATGACTTCGCCGTTCGATGTCACAGGCTATGTCACAAATGATCCGTTTTGTGCGTTCATGATCGACGGCGGCTCGGATGACGGTATCAGTTTATATGACCCTGTCGTCAGTGATATGGGGCTTGTGGGTGTGATTACCGAACTCGGAACGCATACGGCCACTGTGACAACGATCTTGTCTCCGGAACTCTCCGTTGCTGCCGGAACAAGAGCTTCTAAAGAAAGGGGCATTCTGACCGGAAGTGTATCACTTGCAATGGAAGGCTTGTGCAAGCTTCAGTATCTGGAGAAAGATGTTGTTCTGAAAAAAGATAAGATTATTCTGACAACAGGTGAAAACGGCTTGTTTCCGGCCGGATATGTGATCGGCTATGTCAGGGAAACCGGGATGGATGACACCGGACTGACGGGGTATGCCGCAGTAGAGCCGGCTTCTGATCTGAAAAATCTGAGTCTGGTCGTTGTGATTACAGATTTCAGCGGAAAGGCGGATTCTGATGATGTACGGGAATAAGCTCCGGAAACCGGATCACTTGTTTTTACAGATACTCCAGTGGATTTTATTTTTGATAATAATCAGTATCTGTTATCTGGCAGAAACGTCCGGCAGTTATCTCAAGCCTCTGCTGCTGCTGCCTTTGGCATTGTGTATTGCTTCGCATACAGGAGAATTGCAGGCGATGGCTGTCGGAGCAGTCTGCGGTCTGCTGCTGGATCTGGCATGTGGGAAATTATTGGGATTCAATGCGTTTCTGCTGGTGATAGGCTGTGTGCTGGTTTCGCTGCTGTATCGCTATTTTTTAAGACAGAAGCTGATTAATATGCTTCTTCTCACAGCGGTCTGTGCATTGATACAGGGCGGTCTGGATTATGTTTTATACTATGCTCTCTGGGGATATGAAGATGTATTTCTGATCTGGCAGAAGATTATTTTTCCAAGCTGTCTGATGACAATTGTTTCTTCTGTGTTTTTTTATTTTATAATTAAAAAAATTGCCGAAACATGCGGCAGCCGCAGAATTAATCAGCTGGAAAAAGCAATTGTTTCAGAATATCAGGAATGAATGTTATGCAATTTTTTAAGGATGTTTTGCAGTTATGAGAAAAACAGTTTCGGATTATGTTAAAATTGTGCTGTCGGTGCTGCTGGTGCTGGCATGTACCTGTTTCTGTGCTCTGCGGCTGATGAAAATTCAGGTCGTGGAATCGCAGAATTATCAGCGTGAAACTTCGGCACAGACAAGCTATACACAGAGTATCGCCCCCACCAGAGGGGAAATTATTGATTCTGAAGGAACTGTTCTTGTCGGAAATCATGTGACATATGCTGTGATGATTGATAAGGCTCTCTTTCCGGCAGAGGCACAGCAGGCGAATCAGATTTTGCTGGAACTGGTGCAGATTCTCTCGGAAGCCAAGCTTCAGTGGGCAGATACACTGCCGATTTCTGTCAATGCTCCGTATCGGTTCAGAATGGATGTTTCAGAAGAGGATCTGAATCTTATGAAAAATATCATCGGTGTGAATCACTATGCAACGGCAGATAACTGTATGCAGATTTTATGTGAGACATATCAGATTGATGAGAATTATACTCCCCGGCAGAAACGTCTGATTGCCGGACTGCGGTATGCAATGGCACAGGCGGATTTTTCCGTATCGAATCAATTTCAGGTCGCCGAAGAACTGCCTATGAGTGTTGTGAAAGAACTTTCACAGCTTTCTATGAAATTGCAGGGAATCATGATTCAGCAGATTCCCGAACGCCGTATTGAAACCGGCAATGTCATTCCGCATGAAATCGGCATGACCGGGCCTATCTATGCGGAAAATGCAGAGGAATATCTTTCACAGGGGTATTCTCTGGATGCGGTTGTCGGCATCAGCGGAATTGAAAAGGCAATGGAATCGGAACTACAGGGAAAAGCCGGAACCAGAACCATCACGTTTGAGGCCGGAGAAGTCATCTCTGATGAAATTACTGTACCTGTCACATGCGGCCATACGGTAAAACTGACCGTGAACAGCAAATTTCAGCGAAAACTGCAAAAAATTCTTGATGACTTTCTGGATGAGTTCGGCGGCTATGAAGATGAGGACGGAAACGAAATTAAAAGCGGTGCCCTTGTCGTTCTGGATGCCGAAACAGGTGCTGTCCTCGGTGAGGCTACGGCACCGACTTATGATCTGACAAAATATTCCGAGAATTATGATGAGCTTTTAAAAGAAGCCGGAAATCCGCTCTATAACAGGGCAACGCTCGGATTATACCGCCCCGGCTCGACTTTCAAGACCATTACTGCCACAGCCGGACTCAATGAAGGCCTTGTCACGGGAGATACGACTTTTTATTGTGCAAGACAGTATGAATATCATGATGTTACCTACAGCTGTACAGGCTATCATAGTAATATTGCGGTAGCCCGTGCTCTGATGGTTTCCTGCAACTCGTATTTCTATGAACTTTCCAGAATGCTGAATATCGACAGAATTTCCGAATATGCCAGCTATTACGGCATAGGGCAGAATACCGGAATTGAAACACGGGATTCTGCCGGATATATGGCAACACCTGAAAAATATCAGGAACTCGGTGTAGACTGGACAGTCGGCCAGGTATTGCAGGCCGGTATCGGCAACGGTGAAACTATGGTCACCCCTCTCCAGCTCGCCTGTGTCGCAAATACAATTGCAAATGACGGTGTCCGCTATGAACCGTATCTGGTAGACAGTATCTGGGATTACAGTCAGAATCAGTGCATTCGTAAGACCAGACCGACTGTCGTTTCCCGGATTTCTCTGAATTATGATGATGTCTATGAAAATATCGAACACGGTATGATTCTCGCTTCGGGAAATAATTTTCCGTTGAAATATTCGCTCCAGAACCTCGGCTATGATGTCGCCGTCAAAACCGGTACTCCCCAGTCGGACAGCCATTATCAGGATTCTGTCTTTATCGGCTATGCTCCGGCAGATCATCCCAAAGTTGCTTTTGCAGGTATTGTCGAGGGCGGTGAGTATTCCAAGTATATGATCCGCCCGATTCTGAAACTCTGTGAAAAATATTATGATCTTCTCCCCGAAGAAGAAGCAGAATCTGAAGAGGATGAGGATGAGGAAGAAGATTCTGAAGAAGAAACGGAAGAATAATCTTTCGTGAAGATTCATAATTTTTATACGTTGAATTTTAATAGTTTTCACAAAATTTACAGAAACACAATAAATAAATTTGACAAAATTGATATTTGTGCTATAATTATAAGTAGGTATGCTGTATGAATTCTGAATGCCTTTTGAATTTGTCTACAGAAAGGAGCTGTATGCATGACCAATGACCCGAAACTGATCGCCATTACCTCCGGAAAAGGCGGTACGGGAAAATCTTCTATCAGTTATGGAATCGGCTATACACTTGCCAAACAGGGCAACCGGACACTGATTATCGAACTTGACTTCGGCCTTCGCTGTCTGGATATTATGTTCGGCATGGAAGGAAATGTCAAGTATGATCTGGGAAATGTCCTGAAAAATAATATGCAGGTGCTCGATGCCGTTGCCCGTGTGCCCGGTGTCAGCAATCTGGAAATTCTCTGTGCTCCCAAAGACCCGTTTATGACCGTGACAGCAGAACAGGTCGTGAATATCTGCCGGGGTGTCAGAAAATATTATGATTTTATTATTATTGATACCGGTGCAGGTATCAGCTCGCATGTATTTGATATTGTCGAGCAGGCTAATCTGATTCTCGTTGTCACAACCCCTGACCCCATCTGCATTCGTGATGCAACAATGATGTCTGACGAGTTCTATCAGAGAGGCAATAAACGTCAGCGGCTGATTATCAACAAAGTCAGCGAAGAAGTGATTAAAAGCAAGATGATTGAAAATCTTGATCAGATCATCGATGCTGTCGGCATTCAGCTGCTCGGTGTGATTCCGGATGATATTATGCTGAAAGAAGCAACCGGAAAAGGGATGAAACTGCCCGTCGAAGCACCCAGCCTTGAGGCATTTGATGCCATCTCCAAACGGCTTACCGGCAACCAGGTGCCGCTTGTAATCAAATAATCATAGAAAGGAATGAGAAATATGACGATTGCCTTAATCGCTCATGATGCCAAGAAAGAACTTATGGTACAGTTCTGTATTGCATACTGCGGGATTCTTTCCCGGTACCATCTGTGTGCAACCGGTACAACCGGAAAAGTAGTAGGAGAGGCCACCGGCCTGCCGATTCAGAAATATTTCAGCGGTTCACAGGGCGGCGGCGAACAGATTGCCGCTAAGATTGCCTGTAACGAAGTAGATATTCTTCTGTTCTTCCGTGACCCGAATCTGAGAAATCCTGACCCGAATGATGTGACACTGCTGCGGCTCTGCGATGTGCATAATGTCCCGATGGCTACCAATATCGCAACGGCTGAGGCACTGATCATGGCACTGGAACGGGGAGACCTGGACTGGCGTGAAATCGGCACCCCGTCTCTTTAGAAAGAACAGAGGCAGTAACGAAAAGTCTGCTGAAATTGCCTGACAGCAGGTTCAGCAGGCTTTTTTATGAGATAAAAATAATCAGGAGGTATGAATTTATGAGTTTATTAAAACGTCCGAAAGGTACGGCAGATATACTGCCCTCACAGAGCGGTGAATGGCAGAAGCTGGAAGGCTTTCTGCATCAGACTGCCAATGCATTCGGCTTTCGTGAAATCCGTGTGCCGACTTTCGAGGAAACGGAACTGTTCAGCCGAGGCGTAGGAGAAACAACGGATGTTGTACAGAAAGAAATGTATACTGTGCTCGGAAGCAAGAAAAATCTGACCCTGCGGCCGGAAGGTACTGCCGGTACCATCAGGGCTTTGCTGGAAAACGGTCTGCTCAATGATGCACTTCCGCAGAGAGTGTATTATATTCTTTCCTGTTTCCGTCATGAGAATGTTCAGAAAGGCCGTCTGAGAGAGTTCCATCAGTTCGGTGTGGAAATGGCCGGTTCTGCCCAGCCGTCTGCGGATGCCGAAGTGATCAGCCTGGCAAAACAGATTCTTGATCAGCTGGGACTGAAAGGCATTGCCCTCAGGATTAATTCTATCGGCTGTCCGGTCTGCCGGAAAAAGTATCAGGAAGCACTGAAAAACTATTTTTCCGGTTCACGGGAATGCCTGTGTGCAGACTGCCGGAACCGTCTGGAAAGAAATCCTATGCGGCTGCTGGACTGCAAAGTAGAATCCTGTCAGAAAATCGGCAAAGATGCCCCTCTGATTCTGGACTATCTCTGTGAAGAGTGCAGTCAGCATTTTGAAAAATTAAAAGCAAATCTCGAAGCTCTGGGAATTGAGTATACAGTAGACCCCAGAATTGTCCGTGGTCTGGATTATTATACTAAGACAGTCTTTGAATTTATCGGAAAAATACCGGATGAAAAAGGCAGGGAAAAAGACCAGACAATCTGCGGCGGCGGCCGTTATGACGGTCTGATTCAGCAGCTCGGCGGACAGTATGTTCCGGCACTGGGCTTCGGTATGGGTCTGGAACGGCTTCTGAATATACTCGAATATCAGAAAATCAGCCTGACAGAAGAAAAATTCTGTGATATTTATTTCGTTCCGATGGGCGAAGCGGCTGAAATCAAATCTATGCAGCTGACAGCTCAGCTCCGCAAAGAAGGCGTTTCGGCACAGACAGACGTGATGGGCAGAAGCCTCAGAGCACAGATGAAATATGCCGATAAAATCAATGCCCGTTTTACTGTCGTAATCGGTGACAATGAACTGGAACAGGGCGAGGCTGTACTTAAAAATATGAAATCCGGTGAAAAGATTTCTGTCAGGTTGGATCATACTTTTGCAGAAAGCTTTTCCGATATCGAAATCGCTGACAGATTAGCCGGCGAAAATCTATAAAAATCAGGAGTGTTTGACAATGGCTGAATCTATGGGAAATCTCCGCCGTACACATGGCTGCGGAGAAGTCACAGAACCCGGTATGCATGTGGTTGTCGGCGGTTTTGTGCAGTATATCAGAAATAAAAATAAAGTGATTTTTATCGTATTGAGAGACCGGAGCGGTGAAGTCCAGCTGGTCTTCAATGACGAAACCGACAGAGCAATTTTCGAGAAAGCCGCTTCCTGCAAGAATGAATATGTTCTGCTGGTCAAGGGCGTTTCCGTTACCCGTCAGGATATCAATCCGGAGATGAAAACCGGCAATATCGAAATTATTGCCGAAGAAATCAGAATCTTAGCCAAGGCCGAACCTGTGCCCTTTGTGATTATGGATGATACAAACGCAGGCGAAGAACAGCGGCTGAAATACCGCTATCTGGATTTAAGAAGACCCTCTCTCCAGAAAAATCTGATCATGCGGCATAAAATCGCAAAATGTGCCCGTGAATATTTCTATGCCAATGATTTTATCGAAATCGAAACCCCGATGATGATGAAATCTACTCCCGAAGGTGCAAGAGATTATCTGATTCCGTCCAGAGTTCATCCCGGTGAATTCTATGCTCTGCCGCAGTCTCCGCAGATTTATAAGCAATTGCTGATGGTCGCAGGCATGGAAAGATATATTCAGATTGCAAGATGTTTCCGTGACGAAGATCTGAGAGCCGACCGCCAGCCGGAATTTACGCAGATCGACCTGGAAATGTCTTTCATGGATGTCGAGGATATTCTGACTCTGACAGAGGGCTTTGTACAGAAATTAATCAAAGATGTGCTTGGTCAGGATGTGACTCTGCCTCTGCCGAGACTGTCCTATGCGGATGCTATGAATCGCTATGGCTCTGACAAGCCAGATACAAGATTCGGCATGGAATTGCAGGATATTTCGGAATTAGTCAGAAATTCTGATTTCGGAGTCTTCTCCGGAGCAGTGCAGTCCGGCGGAAGCGTTCGCTGTATTGTAGCTAAGAATGCCGCTAAGATTCTCTCCAGAAAAGAAATTGATAAATTAACAGAATTCGTCAGGGGAATCGGTGCAAAGGGTCTGGCATTCATCAGATGGGCTGACGAAAAGCCGACCTGTGCATTTGCAAAATTCTTCACAGAAGAACAAATGCAGAATATCCTGAATACAATCCATTGCGAACAGGGTGACGTTGCCTTATTCGTTGCCGATAAGAACCGGATTGTACTGCCGACTCTCGGAGCACTCCGTCTCGAAGTCGCTAAGAAACTGGATATGATTCCGGAAGATCAGCTGAATTTCCTGTGGATTACAGAATTTCCGTTCTTTGAGTGGGATGAAGATTCTCAGACATGGCTTGCCATGCATCATCCGTTTACCATGCCGGAAGAATCCTGTATGCAGTATCTGGAGTCCGATCCCGGAAAAGTCACAGCAAAAGCGTATGATTTAGTGCTGAATGGTATCGAATTAAGCTCCGGTTCTATGAGAATTACTGATTATGAGTTACAGGAAAAAATGTTCCGTGCTCTGGGTCTGACAGATGAGGAAATCGAAGCGAAATTCGGCTTCCTGGTAGAGGCTTATCATTATGGTGCTCCGCCTCACGGAGGCCTGGGAATCGGCCTTGACAGACTCGCAATGCTGTTATGCAAAGCCGAAAGCCTGCGTGATGTTGTTGCATTCCCGAAAGTAAAGGATGCTTCTGAAATCATGAGTCAGTGTCCGTCTCCGATCGAGAAAGAAAATCTGGATGTGCTTGGCATTATGGTCAAGCCGAAAGAGGAATAAAACAAGCCCCGCCGTCCGGCATGAACCGGACGGCGAGGCTTTTCTTGTTTATTTGAGAGGTGGGGTTAATCGTCAATGTTAATATATTTCTTCTCCGGAACAGAGGGTTCTTTCTTCGGGATATCCAGTCTCAGAACGCCGTCTGTGAATTTGGCCTTGATATCGGCTTCTGTGATGTCTTTGCCAACGTAGAAGCTTCTGCTGTAGCTGCCGGAGAAACGTTCACGGCGGATATATTTGCCGTTTTCGTCCTGCTGATCGTGATTCTGCTCGGTAGAAGCAGTAATGGTCAGATAGCCGTCATTCAGTTCGGCCTTGACATTTTCTTTCTTGACACCGGGGAGATCAACAGCCAGTTCATAACCGGTATCTGTTTCTTTGACATCAGTCTTCATGACCTGAACAGGCGGATGAGGCGGCATTCTGTACGGTCTGTCGAACTGTCTGTCAAACGGACTGCCAAAGAAATCATCAAATGCATCAAAATTATTTCTTCCAAAAACTTCAGGGAACAACATAAGTCAAAACTCCTTTCGGTGAGTAAAAATATTTTTCTGAACTTCGGGATTTGTGCTTGCAGAGGGTGGAAACCGATTTCTGAACCTCTTGTTTTTTTATTTCCCTCTGTGGTACTTTTCCCTTGTTCTGATTATATTATACAACAAAAAATTAGCACTGTCAATAGGCGAGTGCTAATTTTCATCTGTTTTTCATAATTTTTCACACGGATTTCATAATTATCCTGATTTTTTCATAATTGACAGCATTATTCACGGTTTTTGAGAACTTCAGCAGGGGAGATTTTGTTGATTTTGCCGATCAGTAAGAAATTAATGATGAAATAACCGGCCATGATTACAGCATAGATACTCAGATACAGAGTCCATGAGAATTTCACATTCATACCGCAGGCAACGTTTGCGATAAAAGACGGATAGGCGGCATCCATCATGGCTTTGCTGACCGGAATGCAGATCAGTGAACCAAGAGCAATAATAATAGTATTGCCGTTAAGATATAATTTCCGGATTTCATTCGAGCGGTAGCCGAAAATTTTCATCAGAGAGATTCCCGAAGCAGAACGGTCGATCATGACTCCCATCATCAGATACATGACAACACAGAAAATCAGAAGGGAAACTGTGATCAGTGTGACCACCATCGGCCGCATCATATTGACGAAAACACCGGCACTTTTTTCGACATCGGCTTTGGAAGTGACGGCATAGAGACGGCCGTTATCAATAGCCAGAGCCTTGTCAGAATAGACAACATTGAAATAGTCTTCTTCCTGTCCGAACAGTTCCCGCATACTGTCAATATTCATAAATACAGCAAATCCGACAGAATACTGAGCGATTCCCTCCACTGTGAAAGTATAGTTCATATCGGCAGAAGCATCAGTAAGTGTAATCGTATCGCCGGGATTTAATTTAAAACGTTCATGCAGGGAATTATTGATGATAATCTTATTTTTGCTTTTAGAGGGACGGGCTTCAAAATACTGACTGTTCTGGTTCAGGCCGATCACAGAGACATCCAGCGTATAATCATAGCAGGGAATACTGAGCGTTTCGATATAAGCGGATTCTCCGCCGGACGGAACTGTTTTTTCAGGATATTTATATAAATACATATATTCATAATGCGTATCTGCGAGGTTATCTCTCTTGACCGCTTCACACATCACGGCACAGTCCAGACTGATATCAGCTAATAACAGGCAGACCATCAGTCCGGCGAGAACGGCAAAGGCCGAACGGGATTCCCGGAGCATTTGCCTGATCTGGAATACTCTGATAAAATTACTGGATTTGATATTTACTTGTCTGTAGCTTGCGGCTTTCTGTTCGTTCTTGATCAGAGAAAGAGCCGTTTGTGAAAGCTTTTTATTAATCACAATCGTATTGACAATCGCAGAAATTACCGGCGGCAGAATAATACTGTAAATAATCAGATAAGCCGGATAGACAGCCGGAAATTTCGGAATTGAATAATATTCATACGAATCGGAAGCAAGCGTATCAATCCCGGCCGGACTGAAGCCGATGACGGCACCGATCAGACCGCCTGAGAAAGCAATCAGTACCGGAAGTGTGATGTAATGCAGAAGCAGATCTTTTTTTCTGACTCCGAGAGAATATAATGCACCGATCACAGGAGCTTCTTTTTCAATCTGATGAATCACAAATACAGAGATGACATAAGTAAATAAGATCATGACGATCAGGCCGGCGATCAGACCAACATTTTTATTCATAACAACATCACCGGCAGCAGCGGCAATGCGGATATTATCTCCGGCAGTCACAAACTGAATCAGATTATCAATATCAATCTCGAACAGATCATCCAGGAATTTATTGGTTTCTTTCCGGAGCGTGTTCACACCGTCAGAGAGTTCCTGCGAACCGGAGAAAGCTTCTCCGACACCGTCTTTATATTCATGCATACCGTCAGCGAATTCTTTCACGCTGTCCAGAGCGTCTTTCAGGTCTTTTAACTGCCGATAATCCAGCTCCTGAACTGCTTTTTCTAATTCCTGATCATAATTTTCTCTTGTCAGAGTGACATCTTTTCCGAGTGAAACAAGGGTTGATTCTGCTTGTTTAAGATAGGCTTCAAAGAGCTGATCGGCGGCATTGCTCAGATCGACTCCATAATTTTCGAGTTCTCCGAGGCCGTCAGAAAGTTCCTGTGAGCCGTCATATAAATCGCTGATACCGTCCTGCATATCTTTTTTCTGATCCAGGACTTCATCAATTTTTTCACGGAAATACTTGTCTTTGATCTGTGTATAATCAAAATCGAAATCTTTGATTTTTTGTTTTAGTTTATCATCCGTCATGGAATCACCGAGCCGGTAGGCATAGACATATTCTTCGGCTTTCTGGGAAGTTGTTTCCCTGACGGTCTGATATTGCTGTTCTGTGACGAACAGCAGGCCGAAACTGGAACTTTCTACAGAAATATCCGAGAAAGCGGCAATCGGCTGATCATAATCCGGAGTTGAGCCGATTCCGGTAACAGTAAAATCAATTCCGGCAGCTGTGACAGTATCACCGCAGTGAAGATCATGCACGGCGGCATAGCGTTTTTCAAGGACGGCTTCGTGATCGGCTTCAGCGAGACGGCCTTCATCAAGCTGAATTAGATCAATCTGTTTCCGGTTTTTCATCATCCGGAGCGTAGAGCCGTCATCAGCTTTCAGATCAGTATAGAACATAGGCTCTATGACCGTATTTTCTTTTGACAGTTCAGCGAGTTCTTTTTCTGAGAGCGGCAGAAAAACAGAGAACTGACCGTCTTCCACGAATGTGATTTGTTTCTGATTTTCCGTGCCCTGGAGAATCATTTCTCCCTCTCCGACAATGCCGACAATCATATAAATTCCGAGAGCGATCAGAAGTGTCAGAGCCAGATAGCGGCCGAAATTGCTTTTAAAATCACGGAGAATCCGTTTTCTGAGTACCTGATTCATGATTATAAATCCTCCAGTTCAGCGGCAGGAATCCGGGTCTGATTTTCATAGTCTTCTTTGATCAGGCCGTCTTTGATGATAATCACTTTATGAACCATATTTTTGATCGAATTATTATGCGTGACAATCATCATAGTCGTTCCGTAGGTCTGGTTGACTTTTTCCAGTAAGATTAAAATATCTCGGGAAGTTCGGGAATCAAGAGCACCTGTCGGCTCATCACAGAGCAGAAGCTTCGGATTCTTGATCAAAGCTCTTGCGATGGCACATCTCTGCTGCTGACCGCCGGAGAGCTGAGCAGGGAATTTGTTCTGATGTTCCGTCAGGCCGAGGGTAGCAAGAAGATCATCCAGATCAAGCGGATGACTGGTCAGATACTGGCAGACCTGAATATTTTCTTTGACTGTCAGATTCGGCACAAGATTATAGAACTGGAAAATAAAGCCGAGATATTCTCTTCTGTAATCCGAGAGAGCAGAGGGATTCAGGCCGAAAATTTCTTTCCCGTCGATTCTGACAGAGCCGGAATCCATTGTATCCAGACCGCCGATACAGTTCAGCAGAGTCGATTTGCCGGAACCGCTTGTACCCTGAATGACACACATCTGACCTTGCTCCAGACTGGTTGTCACGCCTTTGAGAACTTGAATATAGCTTGCATCACTTCCGTAGCTTTTTTTTATATCTTTGACTTCTACAAACATGAAATATTCTCCCTTTCGTTAGCAAACGCTTACTTAAAACCTGATAAAAAGCCGGATATTTCCGGATTATTTTGCATTTATAAAATCAGAGATGGTCTGAATAAATTCATCAGGATGAAACAGCAAAGCAAGATGGCCGCCCTGTAAGTTATGAATTACTTCCGGTTCCGGCATGATATTGATCAGAGCAGTTTTAATATCATCTGTAAAAGTCTTGTCGTCATCCGGTTCGATAATCAGAACATGGCCTTTCAGGAAAGCGAAATCTTCTTTATGATGTGTGCCGATATGATTCCGGATATCCCCAAGCAGAGCTGTCATATGGCAGAAATATTCTTTTGTCATGCCGGGTTTCAGCTGATTCATCATGTCTTTTACATTTTCATAAGCTTCCGGCATATCTTTCAGATATTTTTTGAATGCAAGATTCATAACGACAGGCAGCAGCGGCATAGGAAAGCTCTGATATAACTGACAGCGTTTCTGTTCTTTTTTGGCATTCAGCATATTGACGAAGCATTCCATCCCTTCAAAGCTGAGATCATTCGAGAGCGAAGCCGTAGAAGTCAGTATTAATCCCTGCACGGCCTCCGGATGTCGTTTGGCAAGTATCTGAGCGATAATGCCGCCGTAGGACTGTCCCCAGTAATAAATATTTTTGGCTTTCAGATACTTGACTAACTGTGCAATGGCATCAGCTGTCTGATTATTAGTTTTAAAATCTATCGGATAATTAAAAATCAGAAGTGAATAGTTTCTGATAAATTTTTTAGCCATAATAAAAAAGCCGTCTGCCATGCCGGAGCCGCCTGCCAGAATCACAAGCGTTGCTTTTGCTTCCGGATTTTTATAATATCGGTATTTAAAATTTTTTCCGGAAATATTTAATTTTTTAACCGGCAGAAGTTTTTGATATTCTTCAAATTCCTTGGTCATGTCTGTGTTTGAAAAATCCATAATCAGTATCCTTTCATAAAAAATTAAAATTAGAGTTCAGACCGGTTTGTCAGAATCAGATCCAGCCAGCCTTGTATCAGATAATTCAGAATCGGTTTGATGAGTGTCAGTGCTTTCTGTTCATCCGGTTCATGTGTAATCAGGTGGGTAAAGGCATTCAAATGCAGATGTACAAACCAGTGCAGCATGTATTCATTGACAATCTTGTCCGGCTGGAGAGAAGCATAGATTTCAGCAATTTTCTGATACTGCTGTTCCATGACAGCAATCAGGGAATCAATAAAATTTTCATATTCCGAACCCTGTGCTTTGGTAAGCAGAATCAGAACAGCTTCATAATGCTGATATAATACCGGAATCAGTTCTTCGGCAAAGGCATCGTGATCGCCGTCTGTATGCTGATATTCTGCAAATTCTGCCTGATTTTCAGATTCAAAATGCCGCAGCAGAATTTCTTTGATTTTTCTGACAGGTTCTTCCACAACGGCTCCGAACAGGCCGTTCTTATCCTGAAAGAAAAAATAGACCGCTCCGGTAGTCAGTCCGGCTTCTGTGCAGATTTTCCGGAGAGAAGCTTTTTCAAAGCCTTTTTCAAGAAATTCTTTTCTGGCACAGGCAAGCAGTTTTTCTTTGTTGTCATTCATGGCAGGCAACCTCGCTGTGATTTTTAGCATTGTTATAAGCTACATAACATTGTTACGTAACAATGTTATCTTACTATAAAATTCAGGATTTGTCAATAGCTTTCAGGATTTTTCGTAACATTTCACAAAAAAATGATACTTTGTGAAAAAACGGAATGAAATAAAATTCCGGACAGATATTGACGAGTCTGTCAGATTGTGCTATAATAAAATTATTGATATCAGAAAGAAGGGATTAGTTTGGAATCTGAACAGAATCTTTCCGGTCTGTTCCCGGAAGCCAAGAACCCGAATGCGGAACTGACATCGGAACAGAAGGAAAAACTTGAAAAAGCAGATAAGCTTGCACGCCAGATTCTGGAATATGCCAGAAATACGCTGTTCATGAATCTGAGATTTATGAAAAATGCCCTCGGCCGGTGTGAACTGGTGCCTTATATGGGTACGGTTGCCGCCGATGCTACCTGCTTTTATTATTATCCGCCGTATATTCTCAAACAGTTTGAGCAGAATCAGAACCGGATTACAAGGACATATCTGCATATGATTCTGCACTGTATTTTCCAGCACCAGTTTATAAGTCCCTATATCCGGCGGCCTTTGTGGAATCTTGCCTGTGATGTTGCTGTGGAAAATATGATTCATGAACTGAATCTGGACAGCATTGATAAATCTTCTGAATCCGGACAGACACAGATTCTCCGGGAGCTTCAGAAAAATGTCAAGTATATGACGGCAGAGAAAATTTATGACTATTTCTTAAATCAGAATCTTTCAGAAGAACGTGCTATGGAAATCGGGAAATTGTTTGAGGAAGACAATCATGATGTCTGGTACGGAGCACCGGATATTTTAGGCTCCCTCTCCAGCGGTCAGGCCTTTATCAGCAAAATGAAGCGGAAAATGACAAATCCTGATTCGGAAAACGATTCTTTTTCCGAACAGGAAGAAACCCGCAAAATGTGGCAGAAACTCGCTCAGCAAATGCAGACCGATCTGGAAACATTCTCAAAACAGGCAGGCTCTGAAGCCGGAAATCTAATGCAGAATCTTCGGGCCATCAACAGAGAAAAATGCAATTATGAGAATTTTTTAAGAAAATTTTCCGTCCGTGGCGAGGCTATGAAAATTGATACGGATTCTTTTGATTATAATTTCTATTGCTATGGCCGTTCAATCTATGAAGAAGCCGCTCTGATCGAGCCGCTGGAATACAAAGAAGTGAACAGAATCCGGGAGTTTGTCATTGCCATTGATACATCCGGTTCTGTTGCCGGAAAGACAGTACAGAAATTTATTGAGAAGACATATAATATTCTGAAAGAGCAGGAAAGCTTTTTCTCAAAAGTCAATATTCATATTATACAATGTGATACTGTCATTCAGGAAGATAAGAAAATCACAAATCAGGACGAGTTTGATGATTATCTCAAACATATGCAGCTCAAAGGGTTCGGCGGTACGGATTTCCGTCCGGTGTTTCAGTATGTGGATAAGCTGATTCAGGAAAAAGAATTTACCAACCTGAAAGGTATGCTGTATTTTACAGACGGTTATGGCGTATTCCCCGAACGTGAGCCGGATTATAAAACAGCGTTTGTCTTTCTGGATGATGATTATAATAATTATAACGTTCCTGTCTGGGCAATCCGTGTGATACTTACAACGGATGACATCATGGAGAAATAATCATGCCGTTCCAGATTCAGCAGCCGACACCTAAAAAATACAAGCAGGTGACTCTGACAGGATATACAGAAGAACCCGGCGTGACAGAAATCATTGTTCTGGAAGAGATCAAAGCCCTCGGAAGAGAATGCTTTCTCGGCTGTCAGCAGATTGCTTCTGTCATTCTGCCGGACAGTATCACGGAAATTCCGTACCGGGCATTTAAAAACTGCAAAAACCTGCGAAGAATCCGGATTCCGGAAACAGTTGTCCGGATAGGAGAAGGGGCTTTTTCCGGCTGTGAAGCCCTGAAAGAAATCACACTTCCGGAAAATTTAGAAGCAATTGATTCATATGCCTTTTACGGCTCAGAACGGCTTATGAAATTTCGTCTTGCAGACGGCATTTTCAGAGTGTGTATGCAGGACATTTATCAGAAACAGAATGATACAGATTTGCTGAAAGAGTTTTTGTGCGAAAAAAATCCGGTCAAGCGGAAACACCTGTTTGCGATGACAGGGGATACAAAATACAGATCGGCAATGGCATATTATCTGATACAGTGCAGTCAGGCAGATGATGAAATCCGGAAATATGCCAGGAGAAATATCACGAAAACAGCGAAATTCTATATGGAGTATCAGGAAACAGAAGGCCTTCAGGAACTGTTTGCGACAGGATTCGTTACAAAAGCCAATATAGAAAAACTGCTGGAATATGCGATTTCTCATAAATATCATGAAAGTTATCTGCTGCTGCTGGAATACAAGAACCAGCACATTGGCTATCAGGATCCGGCAAAAAAATTAAAATTATAATAATCAGTAATAAGGAGAAGTGTTTTTATGAATATCAAAGATGCAAAAGAACAGATTAAAAATGCTGTGACAGCCTATCTGACACAGGATGAACTCGGCAGATATATCATCCCGCCCCACAAGCAGAGACCTGTCTTTCTGATGGGGCCTCCCGGAATCGGCAAGACTGCCATTATGGAACAAATTGCTTCTGAACTGGGAATCGGTCTGCTGTCATATTCTATGACACATCATACCAGACAGTCCGCCCTTGGTCTGCCGCTGATTAAACATGCAACCTATCAGGGAAAAGAATATGATGTCTCAGAATATACCATGAGCGAAATTATCGCCTCTGTCTATGAACTGATGGAAACATCCGGCATTAAAAACGGTATTTTATTCCTGGATGAAATCAACTGCGTTTCCGAAACGCTGACACCGATCATGCTCCAGTTCCTGCAATATAAAGTCTTCGGCAAACATGAAGTCCCTGCCGGATGGATTGTCGTAACTGCCGGAAATCCACCGGAATATAACCACTCTGTCCGTGAATTCGATATTGCTACATGGGACAGATTAAAGCGTGTGGATATTGAACCGGATTTTGACGCCTGGAAAGAATTTGCCTATGTCAGCGGTGTACACAGTGCAATTATGACATATCTGGAAATCAAGAAAAACAATTTCTACAAAGTCGAAACCACTGTTGACGGCAAGAGCTTTGTGACCGCAAGAGGCTGGGACGATCTGAGTCAGATGATTCAGCTCTATGAAAAACATAAAATCATGGTAGATGAAAAACTCATCCGCCAGTATCTCCAGAATAAACAGGTTGCTCAGGATTTCTCTGTATATTATGATTTATATCTGAAATATAAAAGCGACTATCAGATTCAGGAAATTCTTGACGGCAAGGCTTCCAGAGAAATCAAGGCCAGAGCACAAAGAGCAAAATTTGATGAACGCTATGCTCTGCTCGGACTTCTGCTGGATGCCGTCATGAACGAAATGAAACAGGCTGTGGACACAGAAGATGTTCTTGCTGATCTGCTCAAGCTTCTGAAAGAAAAGAAAGATGTCATGACGACCAAAGAAGCCGCTGTTGCTGCCCTTCATGAATTATATCTCAAAGTAAAACAGGACTATGAAAACGGCATGACTTCCAAGAGTCTGTCACGTGATCATCAGACACGGCTGATTAAAATCATGTCTCTGATCCAGAAAGAGGCTTCTCTTGTACAGAAATCCCTTTCCAATGATCCGTTTGATGTCATCCGCCGGGATTTCAATGCCCGTGTAGAAACATTCAAACAATCGGCTCAGAAAATCTCTGCCGAAACCGCCAATATGTTCCGCTTCGGAGATGAAGTCTTCCCGAACGGACAGGAACTGACAATTCTTGTGACAGAACTTACCGTCAATCCCTATAGTGCAAGATTTATCAGTCAGTACAGAGTTGAAGAATATTTTATTCATGACAAAGAATTATTATTCCATCAGAGACAGATTGATATTCTCAGCGAAATCAAGAGTCTGGATATTGATGAATAACTTGCAGAGCGTTCCTGTGTTTGATCATAGGAACGCTTTTCTATCAGAGATATGATCAGATTATACAAATTTCAACAATATTTTTTTGAATTGTTTTGATTGAAAAATGCTTGACAAATCTTCCGGAATATGCTATAATAATAAAGCAGTCGAGAGAACGGCTGTGATCAGGAAATATGCGAGCGTGCTGGAATTGGCAGACAGGCTAGCTTGAGGTGCTAGTGTTGGAAACGACGTGTGGGTTCAAGTCCCGTCGCTCGCACCAGTTTCTTTTGATTTTTAATATTTTTTAGTAATGGACAGATGGCTGAGCTGGTCTAAGGCGCACGACTGGAAATCGTGTAAGCACTAATACTGCTTCGAGGGTTCGAATCCCTCTCTGTCCGCTGAGAACTCCCAGAACTATGTGGTTTTGGGAGTTCTTTTCTGTCTGGAAGTTCCTGAATCAAATATGCCTAAAAGACCTTTTGTGACGACGGTGCGACGACGCAGAGAACTGAAACAACAGAAACAAATCACAACGAATAAGAACTAAATAAAACTCTGAATGAAAATAAGAATCAGCTTTTTCCCGAAACAGCGTTCAGAGTGACACGAAATAAGCCGCAGTTAAGAAAGCCCTTTGCCAAGTGCAGAGGGCTTTTTTGTGCTTTAAGGAGGAAAGCAATGTTTGAAAACCCAAGATATTTGACAAAGGGCATTTCCGAAAGAATCCCTGTGCTTGTCCAGCTTCTGCTGTGGCAGATGGCAGATGAAATGCCAGTCAGGAAAGATTACTTACAGATTTTCCGGTTGGAGTGGAAAAACGGAGTATTAAAGATTACCCATTCTCAGGAAGTACCGCCCTATACAAGAACCTACACTCTGACAGCAGGGGAAACTGTAAAAACTGAAAAAATCTATATTATTGACAGCGGAGAATACTCAACCATGCTTTTGGCAGAAGAGTACTAAGAAAAGGAGTATGATAAACTATGCTTGAAGTAAAGAATATAATCACAAATACCATGCTGTTCAGCGAGGACGGCAAACATCGCTATCTGATGGCAAGAATCTGGGATGAATCCAAGCCGATACCTCTGTTTGTTTCAAAATGTGCAGGTGAAGCAGATGGAATCTTCCTTGAATTAACAAGTATGCTGATTACCAATAACCTGTATAAAATGGGCTATGGCGGTTACTATGCAGTCAACCTCTGTTCTGGAATCTATAACCGGAGTGAGGAACTTTCTGACGAAGAAACTGATAAAATCATTGCTGAATATGCTAAGAAAGCTTCTGAAATCATCCTGTCATGGGGAACTATCACGAAAAACAGCCTGAAAGAACGTGAAAAGGCAGTACTGAAAATCCTGAAAGCAAGCAAGAAGAAAGTAACTGCTGTTTCGGATAAGAACGGCAAAACAAATATTCACATTCTGACACCGAGTGTGCGGAATGACTTCTTTCTGACGGAAGTAAACATAAAAGAACTTTTGACAAATCTGACTGCTGAAAAAACTGTAAAAACTGAAAAAATCCAATCTACAGAGAAATCATGAAGCGGTTAAGTCAGCGAGCATGGGGGACGGTATTTTTGCCGCCTCTCCATCCGTTGGCTTTTTTCTTGCAGGGGGGCGTATTTTTTCGTGGGCGGCAAAAATCCGTTCACCATGCGAGCGTAAAGAAAATTTTGTGCAGAATGACGAATGGCAGAATCATAAATGACCCTTAATCGCTGATTGAAACAGGCGGAAAACCTGTGTTGAAAAATAAAATACCGTTTTCGGCTGGTTGAAAACCGGAATAACGGTCGGTAAAAAATAAGCTGTCGGCAATGTTCCGATTTTGCTAAAAATGCCTTGACTGCGTAGTTTTGTTGCAGTATAATAAAAGCACAGAAACAGAAAACTGTTTCAAGTATTTAGAAAGGAATGTGGTAACAAATGGAAATCAAACCATTTGAAGAAGTTGATATTTCTCCCACTAAAGTTGCTTCACTTTCGCTTCTGTATGGCAAGTACCTGAAAACTGAAAATAAACAGCTTGCAATACTGGAAGAAGATGAAAACGGTGCAATGTCACTTAGATGGCTCTGTACTTTTTTTGAAGTCACAAAAGTATTTCGGCAGGTCGATACAAACGAGTATGCGTATGAATTTGAAGTATCTGGACTGCTGAAAACTGTTTCCACAAGAATCAGTAAATCAACCATCACAAGAAGAAACTTTTCGGAACTGTCCAGAATCGGCATGAACATGGACGAAAGGCATATCACAGAAATCATGGAATACATCTTTGTGAGTGAAGTAAATGCCAAGCTGATAACGGAAAGTTCGTTCGTAGGTTGGAAACAAAATCATTTTTTCGGCAGAAATACAGACAACTGGAACTATACCGGAAGTCTGCTTCTGAAAAAAAGTAAGAACTACGACTATGAAAAGCTTGCTGAACTTCTGAAAGAAGCGTATGCACTGCAATTCAGTCTGGTAGTAGGTGCAAGTACTTGTCTACAAGGCTATTTGGGACAGAAAATTCCGCTTAGTACACCAATCATTCACTTCTGGGGCAATACAAGTCAGGGCAAGACAACAGCTTTACAATTTGCCGTTTCTGTCTGGGGAAAGCCTGTTCCGGAGAATGGAATGATGTCAACATGGAATGCAACAGAAAATTTTCTCATGAATAACAGACTGGCGAATAATTTTGCTCTTCCTGTGGCACTGGATGAATCATCAATCTGCAAATTCGACTTAACATCAGCAATCTACAATATTTCGCAAGGCATCAACAGACAACGGCTGAATAAAGATGTAACTCCTGTGAATACAAGGCAATGGCTGACACAGATTCTAAGCACTGGTGAAATGGGACTTTTGGAACAGACTTTGAACAACAACGGACTGAAAGCAAGAGTATTCGAGTTTCAGATTCCTG
>JAFUWN010000047.1 GCA_017483465.1 Oscillospiraceae bacterium | reverse complement strand
CTATAAGGGAAAGGAAATTTCAGATGCCCCCAAAAAATTTCAGTCTGTAAAATTCCTCGCCTATAAGGGAAAGGAAATTTCAGATGCCCCCAAAAAATTTCAGTCTGTAAAATTCCTCGCCTATAAGGGAGAGGAAACTTCTGATGGCTCCGAAAAAAACTTCAGCCTGCGAAATTCCTCGCCTATAAGGGAGTGGAAATTCAGCTGTTCCCAAAAAATTTTGATCAAAATGAAAGGTTTGATATTATGACACTTGAGCAAATGAGAAAAGAAATTAACAGCCAGCCCTTGACAACATACGTTTCTTTGACACCAAGTCCCGACAAACAGCCAAATAAATTCGTTTGTCCAATATGCGGAAGCGGAACAGGAAATCATTCCCCAGAACATAAGCCTACCGGAGCATTGCACCTGTATCCGGACAGCAAGCGTGTTATTTGCTTTTCAGGCGGTTGTTTCACCGATAAGGGGGAAGATACGCTCGGAGCGTTGAAAATCATTTGGAACTGTAATGAACCGGAAATTTTCAGACGATGCGGATATGATATCAACAACATCGCCATAGGAGCCACTGGCAGGCCCGTACATGCGTTTGGGCAAAAAAATCATGAAACTATACCCCCAAATCAAGACGGGGCTAGAAACGGCTCTCAGAGCGATTTAAACGGCATTGTGGAAAATGACCCCCAAACGGATTATTCAAATTTCTTCTTACAGGCTTGTCAGAATCTCATGCAGACAGAATATCACAGGGGAATCAGCATTGCTACACTGCAGCGGTTTCAGGTCGGATTCGTTCCGGACTGGAGACATCCGAAAGCTCCTGACAGTGTGCCGACAAGCCCCCGCCTGATTGTTCCAACAAGTCAAAACAGCTATCTTGCAAGAGATACAAGACTTGATCTGACAGAAATTCAGAAAAAATACAGCAAGAGCAAGGTCGGAAATGTGCATATTTTCAACATTCAGGCTCTCTGGACGTCTGACAAGCCTGTTTTCATTGTCGAGGGCGAGTTCGATGCAATGTCCATCTGCGATGCCGGCGGCGAGGCGGTGGGGATCGGAAGCACTTCCATGGTCAGCAAACTGCTTGAAACAATCCAGAATTCAGAAAAAAAACCGGTTCAGCCTCTGATTGTCGCACTCGACAGCGACAAAGCCGGTCATGAGGCAGCATTAAAGCTTTCAGAAGGACTTAAAATCTTGAATATTCCCTATTTTGCGTATAATATTGCCAGTCCGTACAAAGATGCAAATGATTTTCTCTTACAGGACAGACAAAGATTAACCGAGAAAGTGCATGCTGTCAATCTGAATCCGGAGCGTGCCGTCTATGCTGAAAACAACGTTTCTTCCCATTTACAGGAATTTTTATACGGAATTTCTGCCAGTGTGAACACACTGTGCATTTCAACAGGCTTCAGACAGCTTGACAGCGTACTTGACGGCGGTTTTTACGAAGGCCTGTATATCATCGGAGCTATCTCTTCTCTAGGAAAAACAACACTTGCAATGCAGATTTGTGATAATATCGCAGACAACGGAAATGACGTGCTTGTGTTCTCACTCGAGATGGCACGCTCTGAACTGATGGCGAAAAGCATTTCACGCCTGACCCTGCTTGATATTCTCCGGAACGGCGGTGATGTCAAAAATGCAAAGACAGCCAGAGGCATTACCACAGGTTCACGTTATGCCGGATATTCACAAACTGAAAAAGATCTGATACACCGTGCTTCTGAAAATTATGGGAAATATGCAGGAAATATTTATATTTACGAGGGAATCGGCGATATAGGAACATGGCAGATCAGGGAAACAGTTGAAAATCATATCCGTATTACAGGAAAAAAACCGGTCGTGCTGATTGATTACCTGCAAATCTTAGCCCCTCAGGATGTGAAAGCAACTGACAAGCAAAATACAGACAAGTCGGTAATTGAACTGAAACGAATCAGCCGGGATTTTAAAATCCCTGTTCTTGCGGTATCTTCTTTCAACCGTGAAAATTTTCAACCGTGAAAATTACAAAACTGCTGTGAGTTATGCAAGCTTCAAAGAATCCGGAGCAATCGAATACAGCTCTGATGTCCTTATCGGCCTACAGCTCAGGAGAGCAGGAGAAAAAATTTTTGATGTCGATAAGGCAAAAGCCCAAAATCCCCGTGAGATTCAACTTGTCATACTCAAAAACCGGAACGGTGAAACCGGAAAGAAGATAGAGCTTAAATATTATCCGGCATTCAACTACTTCGAGGAAATCTGACTCCGGCAGAAACAAACAGGGCAGAATTTGAAAAACAATTCCTGGAATCGTCATAGAAGCCCCTGGCAGCCCCGTACATGCGTTTGGGCATAAAAATCATGAAACTATACCCCCAGATCGAGACGGGGCTAGAAACGGCTCTCAGAGCGTTTAAACGGCATTG
>JAFUWN010000046.1 GCA_017483465.1 Oscillospiraceae bacterium | reverse complement strand
GTGCATTCCCGAAGTTCTCGTAGAGAAAGACGACAAGGGCAAGGAAAAAATCCTTGAGATGACCATTGAGGAACTTGACTTGTCGGTACGTTCTTTCAATTGCCTGAAACGTGCCGGCATCAATACGGTAGATGACTTGATCAACAAGTCCGAGGAAGAAATGATGAAAGTGCGCAATCTGGGCAAAAAGTCGTTTGACGAAGTAAAAGAAAAGCTCCAGTCACTGGGTTTTGATTTATCTTCGGAAGAAGACTGAGCCGGCGCCAATTGAATTTTCGCAAAGGAGTTGAATACAATGCCGGGTACAAGAAAACTGGGCAGAACTACTGCACACAGAACAGCAATGCTGAGAGCAATGGTAACATTCCTGCTGGAGAACGGTCAGGTAGAAACGACTGTAACAAGAGCAAAGGAAGTTCGCAGCGTGGCTGAAAAGATGATTACGCTGGGTAAGAATACAGACCTGCACAGCAAAAGACAGGTGTATTCTTATGTAACAAAAGAGGCCGTTGCCAAGAAGCTGTTTGACGAGATTTCTCCGAAATATGCTGACCGCAAGGGCGGTTATACACAGATTATCAAGACAGGCCCCCGCCGTGGTGATGCTGCTGAAATGGCAATCATCAAGCTGGTTGACTGATTGAGATTATGATAAATTACAGCACAGCGGTTTACTGCTGTGCTGTTTTTGTACATAAATATTATATATCATATTATAGCAGGAGAAAATTATGGGATTTGTTATGATCGGAACACACCTGAGAAAATATCATCCGGAAGAGGGGGAAACTTCTGTGATCGTTCCGGAAGAAGCAGAATATATTGATACTTATGCACTTTCCGGAACGATAGATCGGGAATGCAGGAAAATTGAACGGGTAGAATTTCCGGACAGCATAAAACATTTTACAGGGCATGTCTTGGAATATTGTACCAGTCTGAAAGAAGTCGTTCTGCCGGCAAATCTGCAAAGCATTGTGCCTTATTTTTTCTATGAGTGCAGGGCTTTGGAGCAGATTCAGCTTCCGAGTACAGTAGAAAAAATCGGACAGGAAGCGTTTACGCACTGCGAAAGCCTGAAAGAAATTGATTTTCCCGTAAATCTGCGTTTTATTGATAGAGAGGCCTTTCAATATTGCAGAAATCTACAGCGTGTGCGGTTCTCGGACAATTTGCGGACTATCAGCAAAAGTGCATTTTTCTACTGTCAGAATTTAAATTCTGTGGAATTTCCGGAACAGCGGCTTCATCTGGAGGGCTGGGCATTCTGCTGCTGCGGTCTGAAAGAAGTAACACTCTCTCTGCCGATTCAGATGGCTGCATTTGCATTTGATCGCAATGTGATTCTGCATATCAGAACCAATGACGGCATACTGACCATGCCGTTTGATGACTGGGCAGGAAATCAGGATGAAACATATTTTATCCAATTTTTAGAATCGCCCTCAGAAGAAATTTTCCAGAATATCCGGAAAACAAGATATAAAATTCTGCTCGCACAGTATATGCTGAAATACCATCCGGAACAGGAATTCTATCAGAAGTATGTGAAAAGAAATATCAGGAAGATCATGAAATTATTCATTGATCAGCAGGCTTCTGACAGCATTCAGAATCTGTTAGAAACTGGCTATATTACGAAGAAAAATATTGATGAACTGATTATTTATGCTCTGGACAAGCAGAAGCATGAAATGCAGATTTTACTAATGAACTGGAAACAGAAACATATAAAATCAGAATCAATTGAAAAGCAGATCAGCAGGAAATTCAGGCTTTAATCAGAAAGGAGAAAATCTATGGCTTTGGAAATCAAGAGAAATACACTGGTCAAATATACGCCGGAAGACGGTGAAAAAATCGTCACTGTTCCGGAGAGTGTCACGAAAATCGCAGAACATGCGTTCGGAAATTTGTTTTTTGAAGATGCTGAACTCGAAGAAGTGATTCTTCCGGAAAGTCTGAAATTAATCGATAACTGGGCTTTTAACGGAAGCAGTATCAGAAGAATGACAATTCCGGAGAATGTGAAGAAAATTGAACAGGGTGCTTTCAAAGATTGCAGAAATTTAGAGTATATTCAATTCCCGGAAAAAGGCTGTTCTCTGAACTGGAGCACTCTTTCAGGATGTATCAGCCTGAAAGAAGCGGTTCTTCCGAGTGATATGAAAATCATTCCGCAGGAGTTTATGAGGGAATGTGAAAAAATAGAATCTGTCAGTATTCCGGATTCTGTAGTGGGAATCGGAAAATCTGCATTTTCAGGCTGTAAAAATCTGAAAAATTTTAAAATGCCTGAAAAATTAGAAGCTGTTTATGATTATGCTTTCTCCGGCTGTGAATCTCTGAAAAAGATAGTATTCTCTAAAAATCTGAATCGGATAGGAGTGCGGTCGTTTTATCACTGTAATCAGCTCGAAACGGTCGAAGTGCAAAGCAAAAAAATTTCCAGTATCGGACATGCTTGTTTTTATTACACACCTCTGAAAGAAATCACGCTTCCCCAGAATACAAATCAGATATGGGATTATGCCTTCCCGGACGGAACATTGCTGCATTTCCGGCTGCCGGAGGGAAATTTCAACATCCGGTTTAATATCAGTGACTGGAAAGATCGTCAGGATGAAGAGTATCTTCTTGCGTTTCTCTGTGACGACAGTGTTTATACATCAAGTATGGATATCCTGAAAAGCAGAGAGGAGATCTTTCAGGCGATTAAGAAAGGAAATTATAAATTTCTGCTTGCAGTATTTATGATGCAGTATCATCCAGAATCAGAGCTGTATCAGGCTTATGTCAAGAGAAATATCAAGAAGATTATGAAATTATTGATTGATACACAGGATTCCGGAGCGGTTCAGAATATATTAGATACCGGCTATATTACGAAGAAAAATATTGATGAATTTATTAACTATGCTCTGGAAAATCAGAAGCATGAAATGCAGATTTTACTGATGAACTGGAAACATGAAAATATAAAAACAGAATCCATTGAAAAACAGGTTCAGAAGAAATTCAAGCTTTGAGAGGAGAGCAGTCATGGCATTTGAAATTGAAAAGAATATTCTGAAAAAATATATTCCCGAAGATGACGAAAAAATCGTTGCTGTCCCTGAGGGTATCACAGAAATCGGAGACCTTGCTTTTGAAAGATGTTCTGAGATTGAAAAAATCATTCTGCCGGATGGAATCAAAAAAATCGGCTACTGTTCGTTTCAGAGATGCGGAATGAAAGAAATCAGCATTCCGGATGGTCTGGAAGAAGTAGAAATGTATGCTTTTTCAGAGTGTACTAATCTGGAATTTATTAAATTTCCGGACAGTACTAAAAAATTCAGCTGGCATATTCTGGAATATTGCAGAAATCTGAAAGAAGTGGTTCTGCCGTCTGGTATGAGAGAAATTTCGCAGAATTTTTGCAGAGAATGCTCTGCACTGGAGAAAGTTCAGCTTCCGGAAACTTTGCAAGAAATAGACAGGCTGGCATTTTCGAGATGTAAAAATCTGAAAGAAATTATATTTCCGGATACTGTGGAAATGATTGGAGGCGGTGCATTTTCAGGATGTGAAAGCCTTGTTTCTGTGGAAATTCCTGCGAGAGTGACTTGTCTGAGTTCTTTCGTATTTGGCGGATGCAAAAATCTGCAAACAGTTGAAATCTTAGCAGGGGACAAGCTCTGGATTGATATCGGAGCTTTTGAGAAATGTGCATTGAAAGAAATGAATCTTCCGCAGGTGAGCTGTCTGTATGAAAGAGCATTTGATCCGGATGTAATTCTGCATATCCGGACATCTGACGGCATATTTACGATGCAGTTCGGAAACTGGGAGAATCATAAAGATGAAAAATTAGTTTTAAAATTCCTGAATTATCCGGAATACAGGGAAAATGATTTTCAGCAGATCAAGAAAGGAAATTATAAGCTTCTGCTTGCGAATTTCATGATGCAGTATCATCCTGAACAAGAAGTATACCAGGCTTATGTCAAGAGGAATATCAAGAAATATATAAAAATGCTGATTGACGGTCAGGATTCTGAAACGATTCGGAATTTGCTTTCAACCGGCTATGTGACCAAGAAAAATATTGATGAATTGATTAACTATGCTCTGGAGAAGAAAAAGCATGAAATGCAGATTTTACTGATGAACTGGAAACATGAAAATATAAAAGCAGAATCCATTGAAAAACAGATCAGCAAAAAATTGAAGCTTTAAAAAAACAATCCCCTGTCCGAGCAGGGGATTGCAGTATTATCCACGTTTTTTCTTGTCATTTTCGAGATTTTTCCGCCATACATCAGAAATTTTCTGACGGTTTCTCATCTGCGAGATCGGAGCGGAAATATTTTCATACAGGACTTTTGTACCCACACTGTCAGAAACATAGCCAACGGAACGCTCTGCGGAAATGCCCATCTTTGCACCCTCTGTAACGGCATCGATATTGGCACCGATAAAGAGAAATTCCCAGCCGAGAGCTTTCTTTTCTTCGATCATGGCTTTGATTTTGGAATAATCGAATTCCCGGCTTGCATTTTCCATACCGTCAGTCGTAATGATAAACATGGTATGTTCCGGCACATCTTCCGGACGGGCATATTTATGAATATTGCTGATATGATTGATTGCATAGCCGACTGCATCCAGCAGAGCCGTTCTGCCTCTGACGGTATAGTCTTTATCGGTCAGAGTCTGAATTTTCTGTAAATCCAGACGGTCATGCAGAGTTTCAATTTTGTCATCAAACAGGAGTGTTGTAACAAAGGCTTTGCCTTCTTCTTTTTTCTGCTTGTCGATCATGCCGTTGAAACCGCCGATGGTATCTTTTTCGAGTCCGTGCATAGAACCGCTTCGGTCGAGAATAAACACCAGTTCTGTTAAATTATTTTCCGTCATCTGAAATTCCTCCTCTTGAAATTAAAAAATATTACTATTTATTATAGCAGATTTTTCATAGAAATCAAGAAGATTTTCTGAAAAAATTATGAATTTTTTATAGATTTCTGCATATCGCTTGACTTTTGAAGCAAAAAGCTTTATAATAAATAAAAATTAAAAAAGGAGTTTTATTTATGCCGGAATATCAGGATATTTATGACATTCACAGAAATCTGACAGGCAGAACAGTCCAGCGAGGCAAGCCCAGAAAAGCGGATGAGTATATTTTAGTGATTCACTTGCTTCTATTCGATCAGCAGGGAAGATTTTTAGTCCAGAAACGTGTCAGAAATAAAGCAAGCTGGCCGGATATGTGGGATATTTCGCTCGGAGGCATTGCCCAGTCCGGGGATGACAGCCGTTCCGCTGTGACCCGTGAAGCCGAAGAAGAACTCGGACTGCATCTTGATTTTACTGATACAGAGCCGATTTTCTCTTTCCGGAATTATAATATCTGGGATGATTACTGGATTGCTCAGATTGATTCTGAAAATCTGGAATTAAAACTTCAGCCGGAAGAAGTCGCAGAAGCAAAATGGGTCACAAAACCGGAATGGGAGCAATTATTGCATACACATCAGGTTATTCCGTATATGTTCCAATGGACATTGTTTGAACTCTATGAAAAGCATTTCCCCGGAACCAGAATTTTTCCGTTCGGCAGTCCGGCGGAAATCAGAGGAGCCGTCTTTGATATGGATGGTCTGCTGCTTGATACAGAGCGTGTCTGTGCTGAATCATGGGATAAAACAGCGGAACTGCTCGGCTTTGCTGATGTCGATCGTGCGAAAAATGCCTGTATGGGTCTGAATCGTGCCGGAACGATCGAATTTTTTGAAAAAAATTATCAGAATTTTGATTATCAGAATTTTCTGGATACTGCCCGGAAACTTACTAAAAAAGCACTTGCGGAAGAAATTCCCGTCAAGCAGGGAGCAGAAGAAATTCTGCAATATCTGAAATCAAAAAATATAAAATTGGCCGTAGCAAGCTCCACCCGTGAAGTCACTGTCAGAGAGCAGCTCGAAAAAGCCGGATTGCTGCAATATTTCGATCAGGTTATCACTGGCGATATGGTGCAGAACGGCAAGCCCCATCCGGAAATTTTTATAAAAGCCTGCGAAGCTCTGGAACTCCCTCCGGAATCCTGTCTTGCTTTTGAAGATTCTGTCAACGGTATCCGGAGTGCTTACAGAGCAAAGACTTATCCGATTCATATTCCGGATATTCAGCCCGAAAATCAGGAGACAATTGCTCTGAGCTGGAAGAAATTCGCAAGTCTGACAGAAGCAAAGAATTTTCTTAAAAAATTATTATAATAAATATATAATATAGGAGAAATTTATGAGACCCGTTTTTACAATTATACTTGGCTTATTACTCAGCATTGCTGCTGCTGCCTTATTCATACACGATGCGGAATATATTTTCACAGGCAATACAATTGATCTCAATGAAGTGCTCGAAAACGGTGAAGAAATTCCAAACGGAAAATATGTCACATACACCTGTTATGTTCCTCTCGGAAATTATGCCGAAACACAGGAATATTTAAACGGCTTTATTCCGCTTCCGTTCAAAACGCAGGAATTTGCCGTGCTGACTGAAAATAATATGATAATTTCCGCAGAAATCGGCAATAAAAATAAGATTCAGGAAATGGAACAACTGACAGATGATTTCTATGCTTCTGATGATTTTTATGGCTCAATGGAACTTACCGGATATTTAGGCTCTAATAATTCAGAAATGATGGGCTATTTACAGGAATATTTTGAAGATGTAGACCTCGAAGCTGAGGGGATTTCTGTTTCCTGGTATGCGATTGATACTACTAAGACTCGTCTTTCATCAGCAGGATTATGTATCGGAATGTTCCTGATCGGCGGAGTCGTCATCATTGCCGGAATCCGTAAAAAAAGAATGTAAATGATCACAGCAGTCCGGTGTTCCGGACTGCATTTTTTAATAAATTATGAATTAATTCTAAAAACTTTTTGTTTATAAAAAATTTACATAATTTTTGTGCAAAAAATACATAAAATCTCTTGACATTCTGACAATTTAATTATATAATTAAATCACAAACAGAAAACATCGTTTTCATAAAGAGGTAAAATAATTTAAATTCTGGGGGAATTTATTATGAAGAATTTTAACAAGAAAGGCAGATTTACTGCAATCGCTGCTGTCGCTGCACTGACAGTCACCGGTTTCAGCATTCTGCCGGAATCCGCAATCGAAACAAATGCTGCGGCTCTGACGGGGCAGAGTGCACAGCAAATTACATCTCAGATGACAATCGGCTGGAATCTCGGCAATACACTCGATGTTGCTACAACAGGCCTGAAAAGTACAACTGCTCCCGGGAAGTTCGTGACAAAGTGGGGGAATCCCGAACCGACTCAGGAATTGTTTGATACTGTCAAGGCCGGAGGCTTCAATACTGTCAGAATTCCGACAACCTGGTATGAACATCTGGAATATGATGAATCCAGTCAAATGTATGTTGTCAACAGCGAATGGATGGATTATGTCAAGAAAACTGTCGATTATGCCTATAATCAGGATATGTTTGTTATTCTGAATGTTCATCATGAAGATTTTATTAACGAGAAAGTTTTCACAGATGAAACTTATGCGGTAGCCGCTAAGAAATTAGGTGACATCTGGACTCAGGTTGCTGATACGTTCGCTGATTATGATCAGCATCTGATTTTCGAGGGTATGAACGAACCTCGCCAGACCGGAAATCCCAGTGTGAATGAATGGGGCAACGGTACAGAAGATAATGGCTATACAACACAGTATATCAATAATCTGAATTCTGTATTTGTGAATACAGTCAGAAATCAGGGTTCGGCAGAAAATCAGGAAAGAGTATTAATGCTCCCGGGTTATTGTGCTTCTTCTGATGCGACTGCAATCAGAAATATCGCCATTCCGGATAATGCCGGAAATGTCGCACTGTCTGTACATGCTTATCTGCCGTATTATTTCACAATGGCTACAGATAACAAAGCTGTTCATGAATTCCCCGGAAAAAGCGGCTGGGGTGAGGATTATGAATATTCTCTGACAACATTCTTCAATAACCTGAAGCAAATTTCTGCTGAGAAGAATACCCCTGTTATCATCGGTGAATTCAGTGCTTCTGATTTTGATAATACAGAATCCAGATGCAACTGGGCAAAGAGCTATCTCTCTAAGGCAAAAGATGCCGGGATTCCATGCGTATTATGGGATAACAACGTAGTTTCCATCAGTAACGGCGAGGCTCACGGCTATGTATACAGATTAACAAATACATGGTATCCGCAGTCTGCTCCGGTAATCGAAGCCATGATGAGTGTCTATGGCATTACTCCGACACTTCCGGCATATGAAGAATATGTATCTCCGGAATTCTCATGGGATAAGATCGAAATCGGCGAGGACTGGAAAGAACTCTATAGAGCGAAAAATGGTCTGGAACTTGAAGCATGGAAGCCGTCTATCTTAGGACAGTGGAAACAGTATGCCAATGAAAATTATGATTTTGTCATGATTTATGATACAGCCGGAGATCCGACTCTCGTACTCCAGAACGAAGCTCAGGAAACATGGAATTATGTCTATGCTTCCGATACAGATACGCCGTTTGTAGCAAGATTTACTTATGATGATCTGCTTTCTGCGATTGATGGTGTTATTGCACTTGAAGAGGAAGATAATCTCTATATGAGTGCGACTGCGGAATCGCTGACCGTTTACGGTGTCTATGCTGTTCCGAAAGCCGGTGCTGAACTTCCTGCGGAATCCGAAACAGAACCAGAACCGAAACCGTTCCCTGTTCCGGGTGATGTGAATCTTGACGGCTACTGCACAATTACAGATATTATCTTATTACAGAAATATCTGCTCGGCAGAGAAACATTAAGTGAAGAAGGCTTTGTTTATGCAGATATAAATTCTGATTATAAAGTGAATATCTATGATTTTGTTCTGCTCAAAAAACAGCTTCTGAACAAGTAAGGAAAAACAAATACCTCCATATAATAAAAAATCTTCTGCATTCAAGAGGGGAATGCGGAAGATTTTTTATATACGTGCAGAAGCCAGCACGGAAATCAGCACAATAGCTGACAGTGAAGCAAGACACGGGTCAGAAATCAGAATTATAAATAATGCCTTTGGATTCTTCCAGAGTTTCATTTTTAAGAAGCAGACAGATTCCAGTATCATCAGGACAAACGGAGAATTCATATATAAATAAAATAAAATTTCAGTCGTTCCGAATATGAGAGACAGAAGCAGAGGCAGCGTAAAGAAAATCTGAATTAAGATCAGAAAAATTTTTCTGATCTTAAAATAAAAAGTCAGATCAATAGTTAAAACTGATGTCAGAACTCCGGAGAACGCTCCCATACAGAGGAAAGGCAGAAAAAACAGAATATCATTCAGCTGAAAGCCTAATGCAAGCCAGACTAAAAAGCCCATCAGAACGATAAAATTTGAAAAGAGATACATGCCCCGTCACCATCCTCAATAAAAACAGATCAGGATAAAGCCGATCGTATTAATCGCCAGATTCGCACAGCCATGTACAAGCCAGCTTGCTTTTAAGCTTTCATAGTGATTACAGATCATCTGTAAAAAGATTCCGACAGCGACTAAGCCGATCATACAGAAAATCAGAATTGCCGGATTCAGCCAGTTATCAATAATACCCAGATGATAGAGCGAAAATGCACAGGCACTGAAAATCATACCTGTTTTGGAATGTTCAAAAATATGATATAAAAAACCTCGGAACAGAGCTTCTTCCAGGAAAGAATTGATAATTGCAATATAGGCGAAGACAAATAAGCAATTTTGTTTTGTGAGCTGTTCTTTCGTGACGAGATTCTGACGGATAGAAGCCAGATCAAGAGAATTCCTGATCAGACAGAAAATAATCAGAACGCCGAAAAATACAACTGCCATAGCAAGATATAATTTCTTAGCAGGTTTCATATTCCGGAAATAAATTAAATTTTTAAGTTTTTCCTGATGAATTTTAGAATTGATCAGTAAAATCAATACAATACTGCTGAGTTTGATCAGGGCTTTGATCAGATAACCCGGCCTGAGTATCTGTTCTGTCAGGTACATGACGGCGATAAAGAGAATCGCCGTCAGTACACCGGACAGAATTTTTTTATGATTCTGTTTCATAGCTTACCATGTCCAGGCCTTGAAGAAATCTAATTTTTTCTTAGGCTCATCAGGATGTTCGGCATAGTATCTGTTTTTATATTCCGTATAAGAAGCGATTCCGATCAGAATAATGCCTGCTAAGAACAGGTAAATGCCCCAGTGCAGAGAAGTCCAGAATCTCCATGTTAATCTGATTGTTGTCAGGAACAGAATCGAGAATCCGAGTGTAAACCAGCGGAGTTTTCTGACGGTAAAACTTCCGGCTAAGATCAGGAAACTGAAGACCATTAATAAAATTGCATCGGCAGCAACATTGAAATTCAGGCTCACGCAGAGCAGAATCAGCATGGTGACACAGTACATGGCAAATCTTGCATTATGAACATCTTTCTTATATTTTTCCGGAAGAATCCATAAAAGCGACAGAATAAACATGTGAATCGGCAGAACGTATAATAATACCTGCGGTGTTTCCATATTGCTTTCACGGAGTCCGAGAAACAGATCAAACGGGTCGTTGATATTATGAAATAATACTGTCAGACAGCTGAAAGCGGATGCCATCAGAGTCGGGATAAATTTATTCTCAACTCTGCCGATATAAAGCAGAGAATAGACAGCCATGAAAAGACAGATCAGAATAGACGGATACCAGTCGATTGTAGAAGCCGCTCCGAATACCGGCAGAATTCCGGCAAGTAAAGCCCAGTCGATCTGGATTTTATTTTCATCATGATAATAAAATCCGTTCGGAAGCAGGAATCTGCCCATAGCAGCATAGAGAATCAGTAATACAAGATATACTGTAAATTTGAATACAGAAGAATTTTCTTCTTCGAGCATGGAGACTACGACAGCAAATGCCATAATCAGCTGAGGAATCGAAATGGCATTGATATTTTTCTGAAGAAATCCGCCTGCAAATACCAGAAGCAGAAGGCATAACAGAAAAGCAATTCCACGGGAAGCATTATAATTCATGAAATAGCTTCCGACTGCAACCAGAGAAAGCAGAAGCGATTCAAGCTCCAGATACGGTCTTGTAGCATTCGGTCTCAGATCTTTTGAGAATACAAATGTTTCAAGGAGATATAACAAGCCGCAGACTGCGAGGGTCATTGTCCATGCAATGGTAGAATCATCAGTAATCAAAACAAGTGTGGACTGTACTGCCGGAGTCAGAAAAGCCAGAAATCCCCATGCACAGGAGCGTTCCAGCAGGAAACGCCATGTTCTGTTGGCATAGATCAGACCGCCGAGCATTCCTGCTGCACACAGCCAGAAGAAAAGAAGTCTGGAATGTTCCAAAATTGTGATGAAAGCAGAACCGCTTGTGATAATAGCCAGTGTCAGCATCCAGATTTTTTTTCTGATAACCGCCTGAATTAACAAAATAAGAGCGGCAATTACAAGACCCGCTGTTAACAGATCACTTTCCTCAATCATACTCTGCTGGATGATCAGAAACAGCAGTGCAGCATGAATCACAAAGAAACGGGTATCTTCGGAGAAAGCATTTTTTTCAGTTTTGGAAAAGAAGATGATTCCCAGAATCAGAAGTGCATATAACAGTGAGGTCAGATGACCGTTAGCGGATACCCACTCTGACAGGGTCAGACCGCCTGCATACATACAAACAGGAATTGCAAGCAGCATTCCGGCATAACTGTATATTTTTGTGAATTCTGTCCGGAGTTTCGGCATCTGCTGTAAACTCATGAGAATTACAGAGGAAACGAAAAACATAAAGCAGAAAACAATCACCTGTGCTTCAGTCGGATCAGTTCCCGGAGAGGCCGGAAAGAGATATTTCACTTGATATAAGCCTGTCATCAGGCAGACAACAGAACCTAAAATGCCTGTGTGAATATTTTTTTCAATAAACCGGTAATTGCAGAATAAAACAGCGGTGACTACAGAGAGAATACCTGCTGCAATCCGGGCATGAGGAGCAATCACGAACATGAAAATGGCTGTCATGAGATTGATAATATACAGAGAACTGGGAATTGCTCTGGTAATATAAGAATCTTTATGAAGTTTGAGATAGCGTTCATAGACAACAGCCGCTCCGACTGCATAGGCAGTAATAAAAACGCCTAATAAACTGAATCTTGCTGCCGGAATCTCACGGAACAGCTGTGCCGTAATGAAGAAACAAAGCGAGGCCCAGGAACCTGCTGTGCCGGAAAGCGACATCCAGACTAAGACCGTATTTTTATAATTTTTCTGGCCTAAGAATGTCGAGCCGGTAATGCACAGAAAAATGACAGTCCAGAGCAGAGCCGCTCCGTCACCCTTGAAAGAAAACCATTCTCCCAGAAGCTGAAAGATACCAATACCGCCTAATGCTAACGGCAGAAAGATACAGCCTAAGATATAAAAAGCAAGTCCGGTTTTCCGGAGCCGGAAAATGCGTTCGGCCAGAACGTTCATGCCGAAGGCGATTAAACTTGCCGATAACAGGCTCAGTGCTCTGACAGTATCAGAGAGCATTCCCCATGTTTTGGTTAAGAAAATCACGCCGCCTAAAAACAGAAAGATGACACCGGCGACTAGTAACAAAGAAATCGGGCTGAAAGGCTGTTTCGGCTTTTTTTCTTTCGGGGGAGCAGTCATAACAGGCTGTGAAGAACGGTAATAATTCTTGTAATCAGAAACAGGCTGCTGATAGGCAGTCTGATAAGACGGAGGGGGGACCGGAGGTGAAGTGTAATTTTGATTTGCATTGGAATTTCCGTACAGACGTGAATAATCATTCGGCTGATTGAAATGATCGTTCTGATTCATAACGATTCCTCCTTTTGAGTTTGGATTTGTTAGTTAGTACGTCTGAGGGTGCAAAAAATTACGGAAAATTATATACAAAATTTATGATTTATTTTTGTAGATAAATAACAAAAGCAGAGTATGCAATGCATACTCTGCTGAAAACTGCATATTTTATTTTAGTCATGAACGATAACCGGAAGACCGTCTTCAATATTTTCATAAAGATTTTTCGCTTCCGACCAGCGCATGTTCAGACAGCCGTGTGAGCCGTTGTACATATAGATACTGCCGCCGTAGGCACCTCTGGAAAGGTCATGGAATCCGCAGCCCACATAATTGAACGGCATCCAGTAATCTACCCACTGTTCATAGCCCTGAACGGCATACGTGCCAAGGACAACACCTGCTGCATGGCCGACAATCTTGCAGACACCACGGGGCGTTCTGCGGCTGGACATGGTTTCCGTACCGGATACGACATCATAATCCATGATCAGCTCGTTATTGCGATAATACCAGAAATGCTGTGCAGAAATATCAACTTCGATATAAGTCGTGCCGATGTCATCCGTCTGACGGGTATAGCCTGTGCCCCATGCAGTATAGATCGGTTCGACAACGACAGGATCGCCTTTTTCTATCAGTTCGATAATCTGGCTGACAGTTTCTTTCCGGTCGATCTGCCATCCGTAGCAGCTGGCATCTGTCCACGGAACAGTAATCCAGCCGTCAAGTGTTGCATAGAACTCATGGTCTTTGCCATAAGTATCTGTTTCGTTTGCCATTTCCGCAACGAATTCTGCAATTGCATCCTGATTCAGAGGAATGTCATGGCCGGATGTGGTGACAAAAGAACCGTCTTCTTTTTTGAGCAGCCAGCTGATGATAGTATCATTATCGAGTAATTTCTTTCTGTCATCGAAATCGAACGTGATCGTACAGTTGGCATATCGGTTATAAACTTCCAGATCATCCTGAAGATCTGTCGCTTTGACTTTGGCACGGTAATTTTCATAACAGCCGGAGTCTTCCATATTGACAGTATTTTTTCCGGCATTGAGCTGTTCCATGACATAGCTCAAAAGGGTATTGGTATCGAATCTGTCACCGAGGGTTTCCGGCTGAATTTCAAATTTGCCGGAATCATTGCGGACAATCTTCGCATTGGTAGAAACTTCGCTGCCCCAGTCATAGTCCTGAATCAGTTTTCTGAGATCTTCTTCGGAATAAGAATAATCATACTTGACAGCATATTCCGAACTCTTGAATAATTTGGAAACCCAGTTGAAATTGCCTTCACTGGCGGCTTCATTCAGAGCACCGGAGGGCAGAGAATAAGCAGCTTTGAAATCGGCAGCAGAGAAAACAGCCTGCTCGCCTTTCGGGGTAATCAGTGTCAGGTCTTTCAATTCTTTTTCTTCGATCAGAGCATCATGAGCTTCTTCTGTCGTCATGCCGGCAACGGAAAGAGAATTAATATAAGTTCTCGGCAGGAATTTTCCCTGATAGCTGAGTGCTCCGATAAAATATGCCGCAATGATCGCACCGGCACAGCCTGCACCGATGAGCATTCCTATTTTTGCTCCGCTCTGAGCGTTTTTCTTTGCCTGTTTTTTCTTGGAAGATTTTTTCGGCTTTGCTTTTTTAGGTTCTGCCGGAGTTTCTTCGATCAATACCGGTTCTGTTTCCGGTTCGGAGACAGTTTCTTCGGGAACAGGCTCTGATTTCGGCAGAGGTTCAGGAAATTCTATCGGTTCCGGAGCAGGACGCTCGGCAACGGCAACGGCTGAAACAGCCTTGACTTTTACTTTTTTAGTCTGTGAATTTTCCGGCTGTGTCACCGGGGCAGCTGCGGGAGGCACGGCAGGAGTCTCGGCAGAATCTGTGGTTTCTTCCTGCTGGGCAGCAAGAGCCTGACGGATTTTTGCCATTTTCTGTTTCTGTATTTCTGCAATTCTTGCCTGAATATCTGTTTCCGGTTCAGAAGCGGCAGACTGTTTCTCATCACTTTCCTTAACGATAGTATCAGCTAAAGAGCCGGATACGCCGACAGCTTCTAACACTTCAGCTCCTGACATTTTGGATGCATCTAATGTTTCGGCAGAATTTTTTTTCTGCTCCTTGTTGTCCTGATTTTGCAAAATGCCTCATTCCTTTCTTATCTTGCAAGCCGTATTTTTTTCACGGCGGTTCTGTATCTATTTGTCTATCTTTTAGTATACCACATTCTTCGGCACAAAGAAATGAATAATAAGTTACAGTTTAGTAACAATCTGTTGTGTTTTTGATACTTTTTGAATTTCGGGAAAAAATATATATTTTACTGTACAAAGAATTGACATTTTTTATAAAATATGCTATACTGAAAAAAACGAAAGGAGCTGAAATAATTTATGATTCAGCCTATTTTTTCTTCTGCTGAAATTGTTCTGCCCTGGTGGGAAGATGTCTGTCAGGAAGCATGGAGTGTGATTGCCTGCGATCAGTTCACCAGTGAACCCGAGTATTGGAAACAGGCCGAGGAGATAACAAACAATTACAATTCACCCTCGACTCTGGATTTGATTCTGCCGGAAATTTATCTGGAACAGCCCGGCCTGAAAGACAGGATTCAGAAAATTCATGATACAATGCTGGATTACTGGGATTGTTTTCTGTTTCATGTTTATGAAAATGCCATGATTTATACAGAGCGTATCCAGAGCAACGGAATTTTAAGAGCCGGTGTGGTCGGCAAGATTGATCTGGAAGCTTATGATTATCATAAAGGCAGTACTTCGCCCGTCAGAGCTACAGAGGCGACTGTACTCGAACGTATTCCCCCCAGAATGCAGGTCAGGGAACATGCTTTGCTGGAACTGCCGCATATTATGATTTTAATCAATGATGAAGAAAAATCTGTCATAGAAAGCTGTGCCGCTCAGAAAGACGATATGCAGAAACTCTATGATACAGATCTGATGCTCGGCGGCGGTCATCTGACAGGGTATCTGATGAATCCGGCACAGCAGGAAGAATTTCAGAACCGTCTGAATGCTTTATTGGAATCTGCCGGAGATTTAAAATTTGCCATGGGCGACGGCAATCATTCGCTTGCTACTGCAAAAGCCTGCTATGAAAAATTAAAACAGAAACATCCGGAACAGGATTTTTCTGATCATCCTGCAAGATATGCCCTTGTAGAGCTGGTTAATCTGCATAGTCCGGCTCTGGAATTTGAAGCGATTCACAGAATTATTACAGAAACAAATCCGGAAGAACTTATGCAGTATCTCACAGAAACTCTGGCACTTTCCGGAACAGAAGCGGAACAGTGTTTCACTGTGATACAGAAAAATCAAAAGCAGAAATATTATATTCATAAGCCTCTGTCTTCGCTGACGGTCGGCAGTCTCCAGAATGCACTGGATGAGTATCTGAAAAATCATGCCGGAAAAATTGATTATATCCACGGAACAGAAACCTTGTCGCAGCTCGCAGAAAAAGACGGCAGTATCGGTTTTATTCTGCCGGATATGGATAAGAATCTGCTGTTCTCCAGTGTGGAGAAAGACGGCGTTCTGCCGAGAAAAACATTCTCAACCGGCCATGCCGAAGATAAAAGATATTACATGGAATGCAGAAGAATCAGATAATAAATTTCAATTTTTTTGAAAAAATTTCAAAAAAAGCTTGATTTCTGAAAAGAAATGTGCTATAATAACATTATGCTAATATGCTGAAGATGTCAAAAGGCCGGAAACAAAACTCCGGTCTTTCGTTTTGCAGCAGGTAGGCAGGAAAGGCAGGTAATGATAATTTGAAACTGAAAAAATTCGGCAGTACCGAACAGAAAGTCTATGATCTGATTGCTCCCGTAGTTACAGAGCTGGGGTATCTGATCTGGGATGTCCGCTATGAAAAAGAAGGTGCCGCATGGTATCTGCGTATCTTCATTGACAGTGAAACCGAAACCGTCAGCATTAACGACTGCGAAAAAGTAACAGCTCCGGTCAGTGATCTGCTCGATGAAAAAGACCCGATCGCTCAGAGCTATATTCTCGAAGTCAGCTCCCCCGGACTTGAGGCCGATCTGATCAGAGAAAGCCATTTTGATGCTTGTCTCGGGTGCGAAGTCCGTGTCAAGGGTTTCCGGAATTTTGAGAACGGCAGCCGTGAAATCGTCGGAATCCTGACAGACTGGAACAAAGAGTTCATTACTTTGCAGACTCCTGAACAGACCCTCGAACTTCCGTTTTCAGCAATTACGTTTGTCAAGCTCTATTTTGCATTTGAAAATTAATTATTTATTTTATTGGAGGAATCAGAAAAAATGGACAGCAAGTTCTTTGAAACCCTCGCTGCTCTCGGCACAGAGAACAGCCTTGATACGGATGTCATGATTGAAACCGTAAAATCTGCCATGCAGAAGTCTGTACAGCGTATGTACCCGGAATGTAAAGAATCCATTCGTGTGGATATTGACCCGGAAAGAAAAATTTTTGATGTATTTCTGCTTCAGCATGTCGTAGATGACGAGCCGATCAATCATACGGAAATCAATATTGATGAAGCAAAGGCAATCGATCCCGATACTTATGTAGGGGCGGTTCTGGAACACAGACTGGATATTTCCAAATTCAGCCGTGCTTCCGCACAGTCTGCCAAGCAGTCCATCAAGGGCGATCTGCGGGATATTAACAGAGACAGAATTCTGGATAAGTTTTTATGCAAAGAAAATGATATTATCACTGCTACTGTCATGCAGGTAGAACCGGGCAGAGGTTCTGCAACTCTGATGTATGACAAGACAGAATTATATCTGCTCCGTCAGGAACAAATCCCCGGTGAAGAACTCAAAGAGGGAATGCAGATCAAAGTCTATGTCACAGGCATTGTCAACCGGAATAAAAAGCCGATTATCAAGCTTTCCAGAATTCACAGAGATCTGGTCAAGAGACTGTTTGAACTCGAAGTGCCTGAAATTTTTGACGGTACTGTCGAAGTCAAGGCTATCTCCCGTGAAGCCGGCTCCCGTTCCAAGATTGCAGTCGTTTCCCATGACCCGAATGTGGATGCCATAGGCTCCTGTATCGGTGCAAAGCATTCCAGAATTTCTGCGATTGTAAAAGAATTGAACGGCGAAAAAATTGATATTATTCCCTATAGTGAAAATCCGGCTGAGTTTATTGCAAATGCCCTTTCTCCGGCAAAAGTGCTCAAAGTCGATATTCTTGACGAAGAAGAACGCACTTGTGTTGCTGTCGTGCCGAGCGATCAGCTTTCACTTGCCATCGGCAATAAAGGCCAGAATGCCAAGCTTGCCGCAAAATTAACCAATTTCAAGATTGATATTAAATCCGATGCCGACGAATCTGCTCCGGAACCGGCAGAAACACCCGAATCCGCTCCGGAAACAGCAGAAGTTCCTGAAACAACTGAGGAATAATTTTATGCAGAAAAAAATCCCCATGCGGATGTGTATCGGCTGTCACGAAAACAAGCCGAAAAAAGAACTCATCCGGATTGTGAAATCTCCGGAAGGGGAAATTTCTCTTGACTTTACAGGCAAAAAAGCCGGAAGAGGTGCGTATCTCTGTCAGAATCCCGCCTGTCTGGAACTTGCCAGGAAACAGCACAAGATTGAAAAAAGTTTCTCCTGTAAAGTCAGTCCGGAAGTCTACGAGGTGATGAAGAATGCCCTATCAGAAACTGACCGGAATTCTTAGTATCTGCCGCAAAGCCGGAAAACTCGCCCTCGGCTTCGACCCGATGAAAGAGGCTCTGGAAAAGAAAAACGTTTCCGGTGTGCTGACGGCTTCGGATATTTCACCCAAAACTTATAAAGAAGTATGTTATTTCTGTCAGAAAAAAAAGATTCCTGTCCGTTCTGTTCCGCTGACAATGTTTGAAATCGGCAGTACAGTCGGCCGGAAAGCCGCTGTGATTGCAGTACTGGATCAGGGCTTTTTCAGAAAGATCAATCAGCTGTGTGAAACTTCTGACAGAATCAATCAAACAGATACTGCTCCGGAAACGGAACAGCCGCCGATAGATTAGAGGAGGGAATCTGCCTATGGCAAACAAGAATAAAATCAAACTGACCGATGCTGCAAGAGATTTACAGGTATCTCCGAAAGAACTTGCTGCTTTTATCGAAGATCATACCGGTGAAAAGAAATCTTCCGGTTCTTCGATCACCGAGCAGGAAATGAATCTCGCTCTGGAGTATTACAGTCAGAAAGCAAATGTCACCAGCTTTGATGAATATTTTGCAACGAAAAATCAGCCGAAGCCGGAAATCAAAGAAGAGAAAAAAACACATACTCCCAGTAAAAAAAGCCATTCTGAGAAAAATGTGAAATCTGATAAGGCTGATAAGAAATCTGAAAAAACACAGAATAAGCCTGCTCCCAAACAGGAAAAGCCCGCTCCCGAAGAAAAAGCTCCTGTAAAACAGGAAACAGCACCTAAGCCGGAACAGACACAGAATACAGAATCTCGTCCTAAAAATCGTGATGAGAAAAAGAGAAATAAAAATCAGCACGGTGAAAAGACCCGTCTCGGCGGTGTCATGAGCACCGGAAACAGCGTTGTCAGCACCGAACAGCGTACCGAAACAAACGATAAACGCCGTACTGTCGATACCAGAGGCAGTTATATCGAACTGGATAAATATAACGAACGTTATGAACAAATTGCTCCTGCTGACAGAAGAAAAGATAATTATTCTACAAAAAAGCAGAAAATCAATCAGAAATCCGCTCAGAAAGGCAAAAAATCCGGCGGCAGAAAACAGGAGACAGAGGCTCAGAGACTCAACCGTCTGGAGCTTGAACGTGCCAGAAAACAGCAGCTCAGAGTCAAGATTCCGGATATGATTCAGGTCGGGGAACTCGCAAGCCGTCTGAAAGTCAATGTTTCCAAAGTCATCGGAAAACTGATGGGTCTTGGTGTGATGGCAAGTATCAACGAAGAAATTGATTTCGATACTGCAAGTCTGGTTTCCGAAGAACTCGGTGCAAAGGTAGAAAAAGAAGTCATCATGACAATTGAAGAACGTCTGATCGAATCCGAAGAAGCTGACGAAGAAAATCAGCAGCCCCGTCCGCCGGTGGTCGTTGTCATGGGTCATGTCGATCACGGTAAGACTTCTATTCTGGACAGAATCAGACATGCCAATGTTACAGCTTCCGAAGCAGGCGGCATTACACAGCATATCGGTGCCTATCAGGTAAAGCACAGCGGTCAGGTGATTACGTTCTTAGATACCCCCGGTCATGAAGCCTTTACTTCCATGAGAGCCAGAGGTGCAAATATTACAGATATTGCCGTTCTGGTTGTCGCCGCAGATGACGGTATCATGCCGCAGACAGTCGAATCTATCAATCATGCCAAAGCCGCAGGTGTTTCGGTCATTGTTGCGATTAACAAGATGGATAAAGAAGCCGCCGATCCGGACAGAGTGCTGCAGCAGCTCACGGAATACGGCCTTGTGTGCGAACAGTGGGGCGGTGATACGATCTGTATTCCGGTTTCTGCCAAGACCGGCGACGGTATTGAAGATTTACTCGAAAATATTCTGTTAGTATCCGAAGTAAAAGAACTGACAGCCAATCCGGACAGACTCGCCAAAGGTACGGTCATCGAAGCCAGACTCGACAAGGGCAGAGGCCCGATCGCAACGCTGTTAGTCCAGAAAGGTACACTGCATACAGGGGATATTATCATTGCCGGTACTTCTGTCGGAAAAGTCCGTGTCATGACGAATTATAAAGGCTCTGTCGTGAAAGAAGCAGGCCCCTCCGTGCCTGTGGAAATTACCGGCCTGGATGAAGTGCCCAGTGCAGGCGATATTTTCGATGCCGTAGAAGACGAACGTCTTGCAAAAGAACTCGTAGAACAGAGAAAACATGAAGCAAAGGAAGCTCTGTTCCAGAACAGTTCCAATAAACTGACACTTGATAATCTGTTCAGTCAGATCGCTGAAGGAGAAACAAAAGAACTCCCGATCATCGTCAAAGCCGATGTGCAGGGAAGTGCCGAAGCTGTCAAGACTTCTCTGGAAAAGCTCTCAAATGATGAAGTCCGTGTCAGAGTCATTCACAGTGCAGTCGGTGCGGTAAAAGAAAGCGACGTTATGCTTGCCAATGCTTCCAATGCGATTATTGTCGGCTTTAACGTCAGACCCGATAACGGTGCTGCCGAAAGTGCCGCAAGAGACGGTGTGGATATCAGACTCTACAGAATTATTTATGATGCCATCGAAGAAATTTCTACTGCTATGAAAGGTATGCTTGCTCCGAAATTCCGTGAAGTCATTCTCGGTAAAGCCGAAGTGCGTGAAGTATTCAAAATTTCCAGTGTCGGCACGGTTGCCGGAAGCTATATTCTCGAAGGCAAGCTGACCAGACAGTGCCAGATCAGAATCGTCCGTGACGGTATTATCATTGCTGATGATCATGTTGCAGGATTACAGAGATTCAAAGATGCTGTCAAGGAAGTTTCCAGCGGTTATGAATGCGGCATCAGCCTCGAAAAATTTAACGATATCAAAGCCGGAGATATTTTTGAAGCCTATATTATGGAAGAATATCAGCCGGAATAACAAGCCCATGAAGGGAGATATAGCATGGAATATACAAGAATGAGCACAAAAGATATGCTTCAGTATTGTGACGAAGCACTCGCCTGGGAAGAGTTCGGCCCTGTGGATATTTTCTTTTTTGAATCTGTCAAAAGAATTCTGCTCGGTCAGTGCTCCGCTGTGGAAATGCCCGCAGAACCGGACGAACCGGATGAACTGGCTGATGTAGCTGTTCCGATTCCGGCAGAAGAAATGCTCAGTTATGAACAAAGTAACGAAGAATTGCAGGAAGCCGTTGCAGGAGAAACATTTTTTGAATCCGGCAGTTCGGATTATACCATGACGGATTCTGCCTCCGGTGCGGAGGTACAGGAGGAGAAAACTCCCGACGGAAAGGAAGAAGAATAAATGCCAAGTTTTAAAAACAGCCGCATGTCCGAAGATATTCACAGAGAACTGACGGATATTCTCCGTCAGGTCAAAGACCCCCGTGTCAGCAGTATGCTTTCTGTTGTCCGTGTGGAACTCGCCGGAGACGGTTCACATTGTAAAGTCTATGTCTCCAGTCTGCTCGGTATGGAAGATACCAGACAGTCGGTAAAAGGCCTGAAAAGTGCTGCCGGATTCATCCGGCGGGAACTGTTCGCACGTCTTAAAATGCGGAAAAGCCCCGAACTGACGTTTATTGCTGATGATTCTATTGCAAGGGGTGCAGAAGTCACAAGAAAACTCAGCCAGATAGAAACCCCTGAGGAGGATGCCGATGTCAAACCTGATTGATATTCCGGCAGCTGCCGATTTTCTCCGCAGCTGCGAAGATGTGTATATTTTAATTCATATGAATCCGGACGGCGACTGTATCGGCTCGGGATATTCGCTCCAGGCTGTGCTGAAACTGCTCGGAAAGCGGTCGAAAGTCATCTGTGCGGATCCCATTCCGGAACGGTTTCATTTTCTTCTGCCGGAAGAACCGGAAGAAGAATTCCCGGCAAAGAATATTGTTTCTGTTGACTGTGCCGATGAAAGCCGTTTCGGTTCGCTGAAAGAAACGTATGCCGGAAAAGTACAGCTTTGTATAGATCATCATATCTCGAATGACGGCTATGCAGAATATGCACATGTCGAGCCGGATGCCTCTTCCGCCTGTGAAGTGCTGTATAAAATTTATCGTCAGCTAGGTGTGAAATTTACAAAACAGATTGCAGAATGCCTCTATACAGGCATTGCAACAGATACAGGCTGTTTCAAGTTCAGCTGTGCCGGAGCAGATACGCATTTGATCGTTTCGGAAATTATGCGGGAATTTCCTGAAATCCGCTATGACCTGATCAACCGGAATATGTTTGTTGTCAAGAGTCCGGCAAGAATCAAGGCAGAAATGATTATGCTCAGTCAGATGGAATATCATCTTGACGGCAAATGCACCATGATCTGGGAAACTAAGGAAATCTGCGAGGAAAATCAGATCAATCCCAAAGATATGGAAGGTCTGACCAGTCTGCCTCTCCAGCCGGAGGGCGTGGAAATCGGCATTACACTCCGGGAACAGGATGATAATTGGTACAGAATTTCGCTCCGTTCGGCGGACAGAATCAACGTTTCGGAAATCTGTGTAAAATTCGGCGGCGGCGGTCACGTCAAGGCCGCAGGCTGTCAGCTCCAGGGAACTCCGGATGAAGTCAGACAAGTGCTTCTGAATGCTGTTGCCGAGGCTTTGCAGTCATGAACGGTATTATTTGTATTGATAAGCCTGCCGGATTTACGTCATTTGATGTCATTGCAAAATTAAGAGGCATACTGAAAATGCGTCGTCTGGGTCATGCCGGAACGCTTGACCCCATGGCGACCGGAGTCCTCCCGGTGTTTGCCGGCTGTGCTACGAAAGCCTGCGGAATTCTGCCGGATGAAAGTAAAATTTATATGGCAGAATTTCAGCTCGGTCAGGTCAGCAATACCCAGGACAGTACCGGAAATATTCTGGAAACTCATGATTTTTCGCATATTCTGACAAGAGAGCAGATTCAGGCAGTTTGTCCGCAAGGCGATATTATGCAGATTCCGCCGATGTATTCGGCTGTTTCGGTAAACGGCAAAAGGCTCTATGAACTGGCTCGTGAGGGCAAAGAAATCGAACGGCAGGCAAGACCTGTCAGAATTTTAGATTGCAGATGTGATGTGTATCATCCAGAATCCGGAAAAGGTATCATAAGAGTCTGCTGCGGAAAAGGTACGTATGTCCGGACTTTGATTCATGATATGGGTCAGGTTCTGGGGTGCGGTGCAGTGATGGCCGGTCTGAGAAGAATACAGGCTTCCGGTTTCGGACTTGCAGATTGCCATACACTCGAAGAAATACAGAATCTTGCCGATCAGAACCGGATTTCTGAAATCCTGATTCCGGTCGAAAAAGCCTTTTCTGTTCTGCCGGAAATAAGATTAAATCCCGAACAGACGAATTATTACAGACATGGAGTTAAATTAGGCTTATCGCAGTTGAAACATCAGATTGCAGAGAATCAGAATCGCTATGCGATATACGGAACACCGGATGGCTTTTTAGGGACGGCCTTGCTTGACAGAACAGAGAATTGTCTCAGAATCGAACGCAATCTCTGTGAACCGAGAGGAGCAGAATCATGAGAGAATACACAAGGCCGGCTGCCGTTGCATTAGGTGTGTTTGACGGTGTACATCTCGGACACAGAGCCGTTCTGAATGCTGTCTGTGAATTATATAGAAAAAAAGGCCGGCTTGCCTGTGCATTGGCATTCCGGACGGAAGATATGATTTCAGTAAAAAGCAGTTCCGGTTATGTGTATCCGTCCGCTGTCCGGAGAAGGATTCTGTATCAGGCCGGAATACAGCATGTCTATGCTCCGGTGTTTTCCGATATCAGGAGTATGGACGGCAGAACGTTTGCAGAAGAAATTCTGTATCAGAAATTGTATGCAAAAGATGTCTGCTGTGGTAAAAATTTCCGGTTCGGGAAGAATGCTTCCTGTGATATTCATGATCTGGAGCAGTTCGGGAAATGGTTCGGTTTTCGGGTGCATGTGATTGATGATGTTATCATAGATGAAATCAAAATTTCCTCTACGGAAATCCGGAGCTTGTTACAGAACGGCGAAATTGAAAAAGCAAATCAATATTTAGGACAGCCCTATCAGATCTGGCAGGAAGTCACCCACGGGGCACAGCTCGGCAGAACAATCGGCTTTCCGACAATCAATCAGCTGTTCTGTGAAAATCAGCTTGTTCCGAAATTCGGAGTCTATGCCTCTGAAACGGAATTTTCCAACGGTCAGAAATTTAAATCTTTAACCAATATCGGTATGAAACCGACTGTGAATTATCAGGGTCTGCCGCTGGCAGAAACGTATATAGAAGATTTTTCCGGTGATTTGTACGGAAAATTTCTGACTGTCAGGTTATTGAGATTCATCCGGCCGGAAATGAAATTTGCTTCTGTAAAAGCGTTAACAGAACAAATGACAAAAGATTTACAATCCTGAATTTTCTGCATTCTGTCACATAACTGACACATATCTGTAGTATAGTAAAATTCAGAAATAATAAGGAGAGGAGAATTCCTCATGATTGAAGTCAGAAATCTGACAAAACATTATGGAGACAAAAAAGCCGTCAATGACATCAGTTTTACAGTTCATGACGGTGAAATTTTAGGCTTTCTGGGGCCTAACGGTGCAGGAAAATCCACAACGATGAATATGCTCACCGGGTATATTTCTTCCACATCCGGTCAGGCACTAATCAACGGCGTGGATATTCTGGAAGACCCCGTGAAAGCAAAATCGTATATCGGCTATCTGCCGGAAATTCCGCCGTTATATATAGATATGACGGTGCATTCGTATCTGAATTTTGTATTTGATCTGAAAAAATGCAAACTTCCGAGACGTTCACATCTCAAAGATGTGCTGACACTCTGCAAGATTGCAGATGTCGAAAACAGAATTATCAAGAATTTATCCAAAGGCTATAAGCAGAGAGTCGGACTGGCTCAGGCTCTGATCGGAAATCCGCCCGTGCTGATTCTGGATGAACCGACGGTCGGCCTCGACCCGAAACAGATGGTCGAAATCAGAACGCTGATTAAAAGATTAGGAAAAAATCATACTGTAATTTTATCTTCGCATATTCTGTCTGAAATTCAGGCGGTCTGCGACAGAGTGATTATTATCAATCATGGTGCCGTAGCGGCGGACGATACGGCAGCGAATTTATCCAATAAAGTCACGACAGATCACAGGATTCTGGCCAGAATCGACGGCGAGCGTGCCGAGATTCTTCAGGCTGTCCGGGCACTTCCGGGAATCAAGTATATCCGTGCCGATATGGAACGGGAACCCGGTATTTATGAATATGAAATCGAAGCAGAGCCGGGAATTGACATCCGCCGTGATATTAATAAAATTGCAAGAGAACATGAATGGGATATTCTGACTCTGAAAACAATGGAAATGACCCTGGAGGATATTTTCTTAAAAATTACAATGGGTGAAAATATCCAGCTTGGTCAGAAACAGAAAGGAGACGAAAAATAATGGGTGCTATTTACCGCAGAGAAATCGGTGCATTTTTTTCGTCGAGTATTGCTTATATTTTCTTAGCTGTATTTTATGTCTTTGCAGGACTGTTTTTTTCTCTGGATAATCTGACAGTCGGCTCAACAAATTTATCCGGAGTCTTCTCGACATTATTTTTTATCAGTATTTTTCTGATTCCGATTCTGACTATGAGACTGTTCAGCGAAGAAAAAAAGCAGAGAACCGAACAAGGTCTGCTGACTGCTCCGGTATCACTGACAGGGATTGTACTGGGTAAATATTTTGCTGCTCTGACCATGTTTGTGATTGCCGTCAGCATTGTGTTTATTTATGGCTTGATTCTGAGTTTATTCGGCACAGTAGCATGGCTGACGCTGATTTCCAATTATCTGGCCGTCCTGCTGGTCGGTGCGGCATTTATTGCGATCGGGTTATTTGTCTCTTCTCTGACAGAGAATCAGGTAGCCGCTGCTGTCGGAGGCATTGTGGCACTTGCTATGCTGTTCCTGATTGATGTGATTGCCTCGTTTGTCAAGATCGGCTGGCTTCAGAGCCTGTTATATGATTTATCGTTCTATACAAGATATTATGAATTTACATGTGGTATCTTCAATCTTTCCAGTGTGCTGTTTTATCTGAGTACAGCGGTGCTGTTCAATTTTTTCACTGTGAGAGTATTCGAGAAAAGACGCTGGAGTTAAGGAGGTATTGCAGTCATGGCTGATTTAGAAAAAAATCAGGAAACCGAATCACAAAAACCTGAAACATCTGAAAAACCAAAGAAAGAAAAGAAAAAATTAAGTGCTGCCGCACAGAAGAAATTAAAATACGGCGGAATCGCTACGGCAATTACCTGTGTCGTTGTTGCTCTGGTCGTCCTGCTGAATATCCTCGTGAATGTGCTGGTAGAAAAATATCCGCTCAAATTAGATTTGACCGAAGATGCAAAATATGAAATCTCTGACGAGAGTATCGAATATCTGAAAAATTTGAGTCAGGAAGTCAATTTCACTGTCCTGATGGCAGAAAGCAAATTCCAGACAAGCGGCGAGTCGCTCAAAATGGTTTCGGAAATTTTATCCAGATATACACAGTATACAGATAAAATTCATCTGAGCTATGTTGACCCGTCTGCCAATCCGGATGTAGTCAATAAATATCAGGCGAATTATTCCGCTTCGCTCACAGAGGGCGATATTGTAGTCTCCAACGCTTCGGATGAATCGAAATTAAGAGTAGTCAAGATCGGCAATTTATTTGATTATGATCAGCAGAAATATATGGCTTATTATTACGGTCAGGGGTCTCTGGAAGATGCCATTACAGGTTTCTCCGGCGAACAGAATCTGACTTCTGCCCTCATGAACGTTACCGATGCCAATCCGGTGACCATCGGAGTGGTCTCCATGGCGAACGGTCAGGCTCTGTATAATCCGCAGTTCAGCGGTTCGGCTCTGAATGCCTTTGTGAATACGCTCTATAAGAATGGCTATAGTTACGAAGAACTGGATTTATATACAGATGAATTTGATGCTGAAAAATATGATATGCTCATGCTTCCTGCTCCGGTCAATGACCTGACAGCGAACGGCATTGACAAGCTTTCTGCATTTCTCTATAATGACGGCAATTATGATAAAGATTTAATTTATATTGCCAGCTTTACGCAGTCAGATACGCCGAATCTGGATGAATTTCTTGCAACATGGGGCATTGAAGTGACGAATCATCTCGTACTGGAAAGCGATACCAATGCAGCTCAGCAGGTAGCCTTATCCATCAGTACAGGAGCAGTTTCTGTTCCGGTTGCGGTAATCGCAGAAGAAACTTACAGTGCCGGTCTGCCCAATACTTCACTGCCGATTGCTGCCCCTTTATGCAGAGCGATTAATTTGTTATGGGATTCCAAAACCGGCGGTATCACAGCACAGCTTCTGAAAACTTCAGACTCTGTATATCTCAGCGAAATGGGCAAAACTACCGATCAGGCAGATAAAACACCTGTCGGCTCGCAGACAATTGCGGCTCTGACAACCAGAAAAAATACAGAAAATAATATCACGCATGACAGTAATATTTTAGTACTGGGTTCTGCTATGCTTTGTGATTCCAGTCTGATGCAGGATGCCTCTTATAATAATGCACAGTATCTTGTGACAGTGATGAATAACCTCGCAGGCAAAGGCGATAATCTTGTCATTGCCTCCAAAAATCTGACCAACGAGACAATCACAATCAAAACCGGAGAAATGCAGGCAATTACAGTGTTTATCTTTGCGATTCCGTCCCTTGTTGTCGCAGCCGGTGTACTGGTATTTTTAAGGAGAAGAAATAAATGAGCGAAGAAAAAAATTCTCAGCAGGAAACCGAAGAATCTCAGGCCGGTATGGATACATTTTTTTCCGATACTCCTGCTCCGGTGATACAGAATCCGGAAAAGAAAGGCATGTCAAAAAATGTCAGACTGCTGATTGCTGCGATAGCGGCTCTGGTCGTCGTAGGCGGTGCATTGACTGTCATATTGCTGACAGGCAAAAATTCTGAACAGGATGAAAGCTCTCTTGATGTCAGTTCTTTGGCCGAGGGGCTTCTTGATGAAGATGAAAAAAATGCGGTCATGCTGAATCCGGAATCTGCGGATGATCTCAAAGAAATTAAAATTTCCAATGCCGATCAGTTCAGAGTTTATAAAAATGCAGAAAAAACCAGTGAAGACAATGCAGGCTATACAATCGAAGGCTATGAAGATATTCCGTTAGATACAGGCTATATTTCAACGCTGGTGAAAAATGCAAGTGAGCTTTCGGCAGATCAGCTTGTTGAAGAAAATGCTTCTGATCTGGAAAAATACGGGTTAAGCGAGCCGGTTTCCCAGGTAGTCATGAGCTATCAGGACGGGACGGATTTTGCCTTTTCTGTCGGAAGCGTTTCACCCATGAACAGTTCACAGATATACTGTGCTGTTGACAGCAATGTGTATCTTGTGAAATCTTCGCTGATGAATAATTATCAGCAGGAAATTAAATTTTTCTTCTCCAAGACAATTCTCGAAAAGCCTGCTGATGATGTGTATCCGATTGTAGAATCTCTCCGCATTCAGAGAAAAGATCTTGATACGGATTTATATATGGAATATGCCTATGATGTCGCAGAAGATGATTCTGTCGGCGGAACAGCAGCAACCCATGTGCTCCGTGAACCGGTATTTGCATATCTGAATGTAGAAAAATCCGTGGATGTCACAAACGGTATGTTCGGCCTGACGGCTGCTGAGATTGTAAAGACACATCCGTCTGCTGAAGAGCTGGAAAATGCCGGAATCAATGACCCGTTCTGTACAGTAACCATGATTTGCGATGACGGAAACACTTATATTTTAAAACTCGGAAATCAATACCAGACAGAAGCCGGTTCGTCGGCTTATTATGCCGTGCTGGACGGTACGGATATTTTATACGGCATTGCAGATACCCGTGCAGTATGGGCAACAGTACAGGCAGGTGATATTACTTCGGCAAATATTTTCGGCACATATGTCTGGGATATTGCCACTCTTGATGTGACTGCCGGAGATAAAAAATTACTGTTCAGCGGTTCCGGAACTGATCAGAATGATTATGCAGTCACAAAAAATAATCAGGAATGCGATACCGAACGTTTCAGACAGTTCTATAAATTTTTATTATATATCTACGGTGAAGAGTTATATCTTGAAGCCGAACTGCCTGCTTCTGCTCCGGATGCAGAAATTCATCTCGTTTCACAGGACGGCAGAGAAGATTATACAATCGCATTCTATAAAATGGGCGGTCTGAATGCCATGATTGCCGTCAACGGCGTGCCGACTTATAAAATCCGTTCTTCCTGTGTAGATACAGTTCTGCACAATATTGATATTTTTGATAACCCCGATGAAGAATTTACTATGACATGGCAGTAACACTCTGCTGTGTCGCACAGAAAGGAGTTTTTTTGTTATGATGTATAAGAATTACCCCCTCGTCCGTAAGGGCAATGAAATGTATTTCGGCTATATGAGTGACCCGTATGTGGTATATCTCAAAGTGGAAAACTCCCAGAAACAGCAGGATATTGTTGTCTCCAAGAGCATTAAATTTTATCAGCTTTCTACAGATTTCAACAATCCGCTTCCGGTGCAGAATGCCGAGCGTGATAATCTCTATGAAGCACTGGATGTGGCTCTTGCATGGCTCAAGCGTGCCAATCGTACCTGAAAAGGAGTTTTATGATCATGAAGAAAAAATTATGGATTTGTATGCTTCTGGGACTGACTCTGCTGACCGGATGTGGCCGGCAGACAGAAACAACAGCTTCTAATGCTTCGGCAGACAGCAGTATCGCTCCGGCCGCTGATGCCGAAACCCCGGCGGTTGATAATAATATTTCTGCTTCTGACAGTAATGTTATTGTGATTACGCTCTATCCGGACAAAGCACCGATCACTTGCGAGAATTTTGAAAATCTGGTTTCTAAGGGATTCTATAACGGCCTGACCTTTCACAGAGTCATTGATGACTTTATGGCTCAGGGCGGTGACCCGACCGGTACAGGAGCAGGCGGCAGCGGTCAGACAATCAAGGGCGAATTTTCTACCAATGGGGTAGATAATGACCTGTCTCATCAGAGAGGCATTGTCTCTATGGCCAGAAGCGGCGATCCGGACAGTGCTTCCTGTCAGTTCTTTATCTGCTATGCAGACTGTTCGTTCCTTGACGGAAGCTATGCCGCATTCGGTGAAGTCACACAGGGTATGGAAGTCGTAGATAATTTCCTGAATGTACAGCGTGTGATGTCTGCGACGGGAGAACTTTCCGTTCCGACCAGTCCGATCACCATGCAGGAAGTAAAAATGCTCGACCCTGATGAAAACGGAAATCCCCGTGTTCAGATCACAATGGCAGATTTCCTGACAGAATAACAACAGAAAAAAATCCTCTGTTCCGGCAGAGGATTTTTTATTTCTGGAATAAATCAGAATGTACATACAGATATTTGTATATAATCAGTCAGTTTTGGAGATAATGACGGCCGTGACGGGTTTATATACCCTACGCACGAAAAATAAACAATGCCAGCCATAACCCCAGAGCCATTAAAATTCGAGTCATAAACCGGACTATAGGCAGAATAGAATTTTCCCCATTCATCTTCATAGGGCTGTTTTTTGAAGCCTGAACAAGAGCTTCTGTTTTCACGATCGGAGCACCGAACTCGCCGGGGTCTTCCACAGTCAGGTCAACGGAGAAAGTGAAATTACCGTCTTTACCGACATCATCAGGCCGGAGTGTTTTCATAGAATCACCGTCGAGCATATCCGCAGCAGAATTGGAAATATCCAGCATTCTCTGCTGAATCAGGGTCAGCATAGCTTTTTTGACTGCCATGCCATCACGGAACCCATGATAATATTTGCTGCCACGAGCAGCAGCAGAGCAATAACAAGATTTTTTCTCATGGAACTTCGTCTGTGTTCTTTCAAAACTATCACCCTTTGTATAAAATATAGCTTTATTATAGCATTTCGGATTGTTGGTGCAAATTAGCAGGAGTGACAATTTGTTCTAATGATAAAATAAAAACCCTCTGCGGATATGCAGAGGGTTTTCAGACAAATAGATAGATTTTATATTTTTATTCAGGTCTTGTAAGATCACAGAGATCAAGCACGGGTTTTCCAATATTGATATAATCGCTTGTAGCACCGGCTTCATCCAGAAGCGTAACATACAGATTTCCGATCTGATCGGAATCGACGGTATAATATAACGTTACATCTGCGGATTCATGGGGCTGTAAATCGTAGACACCGTTCTTTTCATGTTCATGTTCGGTATAGAATGCGAAATGTGCTTCGCTCTGTAACTTCGGTTCATGAACAATTTCCGTACCGTGTCCGATATTATAGAGACTGTCTCTGATAGAATTATCTTCTTCAAGGCTGAATGTTCCGCCATGGAAGCAAAAACCATTCCAGGGCCATTCTATTTCGGTATCTTCATCATTTCTTGACAGAGTGACATCCAGTTTCAGGATATACTGCTGAATATCTTCATCACGGATGATTTCAGCTTGCAGTCCTTGACTGTCGGTCGTGTATTCTTTTCTGTGAACAATCAGAAGTCCGTTTTCGTCAAGATACTGGCTGTAATCTGCCTCCAGACCGATACAATCGGTTGTGATTCCGGTGAAATCTTTCTGGAGTGCAGCAGAATTGATTGTCAGCTGAACAGCATGATCAGATTCACACGGAACGGTGTAATCAATATTGACAGTATCACCAACATGAACCAGATTCATCAGAGTAGTGTCACAATATCCTCTTGCTGTAGAATCATTTGTAATTTCTTCCTGTACCTGATAAATTGTGAAATCTTCTTCTGTAGTTTCGGTTAGATAGAGTGAATCAACGACATTGAACATTTCTTCATCCGTCAGCTTTCTGGTAACGAGTTCAGCAATATAAGGAGAATTTTTGAAATGCACATAGAATCTTGCATCAACAGCCGAGCTGCTGTCATAAGTGACATAAATCACATCATTGCCAGAACTGGTTGTCATTTTCTGAGCGTCTGTGATGTTGAGTTCTGTATATGAGAACGGCTTGGAAACGTCCTCGATACGGTACAGCACATAACCGACATTTCTTCTGGTATTGATCGTATCTTCTGTATTTTCGCCGGGAATGCAGATTTCATTCCATGCACCATCACCGTGATTTTCTGTCTGATAGCTTAAATCTTCAGGAGTCCAGCCGAATGCGAGTTTATAATCTCCCATACTGTCAGAGCCGTCCTCACACTGGAAGATCACATCATAATCAAAATTCTCTGAATCATCGGGTTCACCTTTCCAGAGGCCGCCGATTTCTTTATCGGTTTCTTCGAGATACATTTCATCAGCGAGCTGGTGCATTTCTGCATAGCTGAATCCTTGAAGATAACAGCATTCAATATAAGGTGTACCCTCAAACTGTACAAAAAGCATATCCCAGCCACGGCTTTTTTTCAGGAAAACAGCACTGTTTCCAGAAGAAGTCTTGAATTTATCGACTTCATAGACTGTATCATATTCTGCTGTATAAGGTTCAGAAGGGTCAGCGACACGGCAGAAGTCAGGTGTAATGGCATGTTCATCATCTTCATTTTCATAGTTATGATATTTGAATCCGTAGGGGCCGTCATCACGGCATTCCAGACCATCCGGCACCCAGCCGAATTTGACTTCATAGAGTGTATCATTTTCCTGTACCGGAATCGAGAGTCTGACAATATCGCCGGTCTGATCGACAGAAATGCCGTATTCATCAGTGAGGGCTTCTGTTTCGGTAATAAGTTCCGTTTCGGGTTCGGTTTCAGCGAGTTCAATGGCATTTGCCGGACTGAAATCCTCCTGCTGATTCTGAACCGGAACGGTTCTCCCGATTTTCCGGATATTGATACCGCCCCAGACCGCAAGTCCGGTGAGGGCAAGGCTTGCCGTACAGATCACAGCAAAGCCGATTCTTGATTTTTTCATGATAAAACTCCTTTCTGCGGAATCCTCCGCCTGATTCAGAATTTCCTGTTTTCTGCGATAATAATTCTGAGAGAAATCCGGCTCAGGAGAATCAGGAGAAAACGCATCACGGATAATTTTATCCCATTGTTTCTGATTGAGTTTATGCATAGAAATTCTCCTTTCCTTTCTGAGCTGACATGCGTTTCCGGGCACGTTCAAAGCGTTTCCGGACGGCAGTTTCTTTCATACCGAGCGTATCGGCAATCTGCTTGAATGTCTGATTTTCCTGACAGTGAAGCAGAATAATTTTCTTGTCTGTTTCGCTGACAAGCGAGAAAAGTTCGGAAAGAGTCTGCCGGAGTGTGGATTTTTTAATTGTATTTTCGATTTCATTTTCAGAATCCGGAACAGAATCATCCAGATCAGTACAGTACTGATTCTGCCGGATATTTTTCCGGTATTGATTAATAGCAGTATTTTTAATAATTTTAATCATATAATTTTTAGTAGCAGGGGAATCAGGTTCGCCGATTTTATCAAGATGAGTCATGACCTGATAAAAGGCATCAGAAACAGCATCTTCCGCTTGCTGATGGTGATGTAATACAGAATAGGCAATATGATAGAACGGTTTTTCATAGAGCTGGTAGAGTTTTTCAAGTTTGATATTTTTCGGCATGGTTTCACCTCCGGAGTGAAATTTCAGAAGCTTCTGTAATATATAACAAGAGACAAGCCGGAAATGTGACAAGGATTTTAAAAAAAATACAGTCCGGAAACGGAAGATAAAAACCGTTTCCGGACGTGGTTATTTTCTCAGCATTTCGATCACAGTTTTTTCAAACAGGACACGTTCGTCAACCGTACCGGAATGCATTTTCTTTTCGGCCTCACAAAGAAGATTGAGGCATTCGGTAATATGTTCCGGAGTTTCACCCATACTGTCACGAAACGAACGCTCTACAGCGAAACTGAATTGATAATTGAAATCGCTCATGACATCCTGTACTGTTTTTCCGGCTTTTCTTGCGGCAGAGGCACGCTGTATATCAATCAGACAGCCTGAGACAACTGCCATCAGATAGGGCATTTCGACTCGTAAAGCGAGTAATTCTTCTACTACTTTGAGAGCATCAGAAGCTTTTCGTTTCAGGATTGCTGTGGTCAGAGCATAGACAGTAGTTTCCAGCTGAGGCGTTACCATATCATAGATCAGCTGTTCCGTAATCACACCGCCGTTGACATAGGCACAGAGTTTATTTAATTCATTCTGAATCATGAGAGTCTGACTGTTACACTGCATAGCCAGAGCCATTGCCGCCGGACGTTCGATCATACAGCCTTGTTTTTTCGCTCCGGAGATAATTTCCGTAGCGATCTGCGAGACAGATTTCGGCTCGCAGAAGCAGACAGTTCCGGCTTTCAGGATATAATCTATTAGTTTCTTGTTTTTCGCAGTTGGTTTTTTATTTTTTCCGGTTTTACCGCCGTAGATATCAAAACCGGTGACATCAAAAATCAGAATCGTCTGACCGGAGACCTGTTTTATAATTTCAAGTAAAAATTTCCTGTCATTTTCTCTGAGGGTTTCGGCATTGCAGTCATGAATCTGAATGCAGTTATATTCTGCGAACATCGGACAGAGTTCAATTTCTTCTGCCAGCTGATTCAGATCCAGATTCTGACCGTCGAGCCGTGTGACATTCTCAGCACCGCCGACCGCCTTGATCATTCTCCTGACACAGTTTTCGACTGCGACAAGATCACTTCCGCAGAAATAATATAAATTAGACAGCTGTCCTGATTTTATCTGATTCTGCAAGCTCTTTTCATCCAGTTGTGCCATATAAACTCCTTATCCGGCATTTGCCTTGTTCTGAAACGGTAATTTCCAGATTATTCTGTTTCTGAAAAGTATGCGAATCCGGAAGATACCTTTCATTTTCATCTAAAAACAATAAATAGCCGCAGTCCGGCTGAATGGTTTTACTTTTGCCGTAGATTGTCAGAATATCCGGTGTTTCTGCAATTTCTGCCTTATCGTTCTTGCAGATATAAATTTTATCTGCATATGCAATTCTGATCTGCTTCTGTGAAATAGTAATTTTTGCTCCATGGAACAGCATTTCTTTCTGTTCTGTCACATGCAGGGGATAGCCTGTCCAGGGAGAATTTTTTAATTTTCTCATGCTCCAGACTTCTTCCGGAGGCAGAAAAGCAAGAGATTCCTGATATTTCCGGATTGTCTTTTCTTTCGGCCTGTGCAGAAACAGGCTTTCTAAATGCCGGACTCCTGTCATTTCCAGATAACGTTCTGCATAATCCGGAGCATAATAAGAACCAGTGAGATCGAATAAAACAGCTTCCTGACCGTACCGGACAGCAAGCAGACACTGTGCCTCATCTCCGAGGACTGCGATTTTCAGATCTTTTTCCTGTGAAAGTCTTTCCAGATTTACAGTCAGACAAGTAACGGCAATTGCAATCACTGCCGACAGGGAAGTCAGCTTCCGGCTTCTGTAAATAACCTGACAGAGAATCACCAGAACGGTTCCGGCATAGACGGTAAAAATCAAAATTTCACTGTCTGCGGAAGCATGACTCCATGACTGACCGGCAAAGAAACCGGATAATTCCAGTATCATTCTGTTGAGCTTATCACATCCATGCAGGAGCAGTTCTGCAATTGTTCCGCTGCAGCCAGCTATGACGGCAAACATTCCCATAAGCATAGAAAGCATACAGAACGGTACCAGAATGATATTACTCAGCGGAGAAATCAGGGAAAATTCCTTGAAATATAAGACACTCACCGGAAGAATGCTCACAGATACCCACAGAAAAGCGGTCAGATCTTTCAGAAACAGGTGATAAAATTCTTTCTCCGGAAAAGTTTCAGTCATATACTGACTGACAACGCCGATACCGAATGCTCCCGTACAGGAGAGCCAGAATGCGGAATTATGTATCACAAACGGATTTTCAAGCCCCAGCAACAGCATAGCAATTGCCAGAGAATTGAAGGAATCTGCCTGACGGAAAAATAATTTTGCACTCTGCGAGAGCAGAATCATGATCAAAGCTCTTTTGACAGAAACGGTTTCTCCGGTACAGACGGCGAATACACTGCACAGCAGCATGATACATAAAAAACGGGTATATCTTCCGGCTTTTAATTTCTCCGTCAGCCAGCTGATACATAACGCTAAAAAATCCAAATGCAGACCGGAAACAGCTAAGATATGTCCGATACCAGTCCTGTAGAGAGACGTTTTCAGACTATGCCGCAGATTGGATTTATCACCGAATAACATGCCTGTCAGCATAGCTCCGGTATCTTCCGGCATAAAGTTTTGAATCCGTTCTGTCATGCGGGTTCTCCAGTGAAACAGGATTCCGGAGAGAGTCTGTGTTTCAGCCGGCTTTATTTCAAGAATTTCCTGTTCGGTTGTCAGATCAAAACATAAAAATAAATTTCTGGATTTTGCATAATTTTCCTGATCGAATAAAAAATTTGATGTGATTTGTTTTGGTCTGCCGGAGATTGTCAGACTGTCTCCATAATCAAAATCGCTGTTGTCAATAAACAATTCTATCATGACAGGCAGAGAATTCCGATCAGTTTTGCCTTTCAGAAGATAATCTGCATTTCCGCTCGGATAGACAGTTTTTTCGGTAATCTGTCCGGTGAAAGTCAGTTCCAGGCCAGCAAGCTGTTTCTGATTTTTCTCTGTCAGATCGGTATGCTGCCAATAACTACAGCACGCTATCAGACATGACAGCGTGCTGAGTACCACATATTTCCAGACAGACCGGCGATACAGAATCACTCCGACTGCTGTCAGAAGAACCACACTCCATGACAGAATATCAAATCTTGAGGCGATCAGCAAGCCCATAATATAGGGCAGACCGATATATAATGCCGGTCGTTTCATGTTTAGTCTTTAAAGAACAGCGGCAGTTTTTCGAGATAAATAATATCTGTTCTGTCAGCGGCCTCGCCTTCGGCGAGTACAGCGGCACGTCCGGCGACAGTACCGCCGGCTTTTTCAACGAGATATTCCAGAGCTTTAAGGGATTCTCCCGTACTGATGACATCATCCACGACAAGGACTCTCTTGTTTTTCAATAATCCTGCTTTTTCGCCGTCCAGATGAAGAACCTGTTCATTTTTAGTTGTGATGGAATTTACATTGACAGAGACAACATCCTGCATATAGAGCTTGACGGATTTTCTTGCAACGACATAAGTTTTACCGCTCTGACGAGCCATTTCATAAGCCAGCGGAATGCCTTTGGATTCTGCTGTCAAAAGCACATCAAATTCCGGAGCCTTTGCAAGAAGCAGTTCGGCAGATTTTACGGTCACTTCGACATCAGAGAACATGATAAAAGCCGCAATATCGAGCTTATCACTGACAGGGCATTTTTTCAGTTTTCTGTCCAGACCGGCAATGTTCATTTCATAATATTCAGCCATTTGAGGATTCTCCTTATTTTAAATTTAACCGAGAGACTGTTCGCCCCAGCCCATTTTTCTGCCTGCTGCCAGATGGAAATGCAGGTGCATGACGCTCTGACCGGCTTCTTCACCGCAGTTATTGATAATACGATAGCTTTCAATATTTTCCTGTTTGGAAACTTCGGCCATTGCCTCGAAAATCTTAGCGACATACTGCGAATTTTCAGAATTAATTTTCTTTGCACAGCAGATATGTGTTTTCGGCACAAACAGATAATGTACCGGAGCAATCGGACTGATGTCTTTAAATGCAAATACAAATTCATCTTCATACACTTTTGCAGAAGGAATTTCTCCTGCGATAATCTTACAGAATAAGCAATCTTTATCCATGATAAAATTCTCCTTTATAATATTTTTTATTCTTCTTCCAGGTCGATAATCATACGATCAAATTCGCTGAATGAATCTGCAATTTTGCAGTTTTCAGGATTTTCTTCAAACTCATCAAAAAATTCATGACAGATATAATAAATTCCCTGATTTTTAGTATGAAAATAATAACTGTCTCCGGCTTCATCGGCACAGAACGGAATATACTCCATCGGGATCAGTTTATCCTGCTTCTGCCATTTGAGCAGTTTTTTGACCGTCAGTATCTCGTCAGTATCATCATCATGACTGAATAACGGATAGAGTTCCGCAAGCATACAATCATCTTCAGAGATACCGCATTCATCCAGCAGACCGCCGTTTTGTTTCAGATAGAGGGCTTTCAGCTCCGGCGGAAACCGGAACTGATATTTTTCTTCAAACGCTTTGATTTCTTCTTTTGTCAGAGGCTTCTGACCGTCATATTCCAGATACGTGAGTAAAGCCATTGCAAAGCCCTCCTGCTGATTATTTTACAAATTCAGCAACAATTGCTTCTAATTCAGATAAGGCCTGATCGACAAGAGCCATATTGCCGATACCTGCCATAGCACTGTCAGGACGGCCGCCGCCCTTGCCCTCGGTCAGAGCCGATACTTTCTTGACGATATTTCCGGCATGTGCTCCCTTTGCGAGTGCGGATTTCGTGCAGACACAGTATAACTGACCCTTTTCGCCGCCGACTCCGGCCAGGACAGCAATCATGGGCTTATCGGTACTCTTGATCTGATCGCCCATTTTTCTGAGAAGATCAGCATTGGCATTCTGTACCGCTGCACCGACAACTTCCACGCCGCTTACGATCTTAGCAGATTTCAGAATATCATCCAGAGCATTTCCGGCCATTTTCTGCCGGAGAGATTCGACAGTCTTTTCGGTTTCTTTCAGCTGAGCGGTCAGAGATACGCATTTTGCCGGAAGTTCGGCAGGATTATTTAATTTCAATGCCTTGGCACTTTCATTGATCGTATTCTGAAGAGACTGGATTAATTCCAGAACGCCTTCACCGGTAACAGCTTCGATTCTTCTGACTCCGGAAGCAACCGAACTTTCAGAAACGATTCTGAATAAGCCGATATTGGAAGTATTCTTGACATGTGTACCGCCGCAGAATTCGATAGAAACATCTCCGGCTTTGACAACTCTGACGACATCGCCGTATTTTTCACCGAACAGAGCCATAGCACCGAGTTTTCTGGCCTGTTCGATCGGCATTTCGTTGACTTCTACGGGCATAGCCTCGAGAATCCAGGTATTGACCAGAGCTTCCACTTTCTGAATTTCTTCTGTTGTCATAGCACTGAAATGCGAGAAGTCAAAACGACATGCTTTTTCATTGACAAGCTGTCCGGCCTGATGAACATGATCACCAAGCACTTCACGGAGAGCCGCTTGCAGAAGATGAGCCGCTGTATGATTTCTCATGACTTTATTTCTGAATTTCGGGCAGACTTTTGTTTCGACATCATCACCGACACGCAGAACACCGGATTTCATAATACCAAAATGCAGATAATGGCCGTCTTCGTCTTTGGTCACGGCTGTGACTTTGAATTTGGCAGTATCTGTGAAAATCTTACCATGATCGGTCACCTGACCGCCGCTTTCAGCATAGAATGGAGTAGTATCCAGTACGATCACAGCTTCTTCACCCTCGCTGACGGAATCGGCATTTTCTTTATTTTTGAGAATCGCTAAGATTTCGGCATCTTCTGTCAGAGTCTGATAGCCGACAAATTCAGTTTTCTGGAGATTCAGCTTAATGGAATTATCAGCCCAGGAGGAACTTGCTTTTGTAGCATGGTCAGCTTTGGCAGTATCACGCTGTTTCTTGACGAGTTCCCGATAGCCTGCTTCATCGACAGTAAAGCCTTTTTCAGCGGCGATTTCAGCAGTCAGATCAAACGGGAAGCCGTAAGTATCGCTTAATTTGAATACATCCTCACCGGAGAGGATTTTATTTTCTGCCTGATTCATAATATCTGTTAGGAGTTCCATACCCTTGTCAATTGTCTTAGCGAAGGCTTCTTCTTCGACTTTGATGATTTTCTTGATATAGGTTCTTTTTTCCTCAAGTTCCGGATAAGCAATTTTATTTTCATCAATGACAGTATCACAGACTTCATGCAGGAAAGTGCCTTTGATACCGATCATACGGCCATGCCGGGCAGCTCTTCTTAATAATCTTCTTAATACATAGCCTCTGCCCTCGTTGGATGGAAGCACACCGTCACCGACCATGAAAGTCGTACTTCTGATATGGTCAGTGATGACTCTCAGAGAGACATCCGTATCATGATTTTCATGATAATTCACACCGGCGATTTTAGAGATATGCTTCATGATATTCTGAACCGTATCGACTTCAAACAGGTTATCCACACCCTGCATGACACAGGCGAGACGTTCCAGACCCATACCGGTATCAATATTTTTATGCTCCATTTCAGCATAATGGCCGTTGCCGTCGGAATCGAACTGACTGAATACTAAATTCCATACTTCGACATAGCGGTCACATTCACAGCCGACATGGCAGTCAGGCTTTCCGCAGCCTTTCTCCGGACCACGGTCGAAATAGATTTCCGAGCACGGACCGCACGGACCTGTACCGTGTTCCCAGAAATTGTCTTCTCTGCCCATTCTTACCATATGGGACGGGTCAACGCCGATTTCTTTTGTCCAGATGTCATAGGCTTCGTCATCGTTCTCGAAGACAGAGCAGTGCAGTAATTCTTTCGGCATTTTGAGGACTTCGGTAAAGAATTCCCAAGCCCACTGGATGGCTTCACGCTTGAAATAATCACCGAACGAGAAATTTCCGAGCATCTCGAAATACGTACCATGACGGGCAGTCTTGCCGACATTTTCAATATCAGGAGTTCTGATACATTTCTGACAGGTTGTGACACGAACGTTAGGCGGTACAGCCTGTCCTAAGAAGAATTTTTTCAGAGGTGCCATACCGGAATTGATCAACAGCAGGCTCTTGTCTCCCTGCGGAATCAGAGAAGCACTGGCCATTCTGGTATGATTCTTGCTTTCAAAGAAAGTTAAAAACTGTTCACGAAGGTCGTTTAATCCACGCCATTCCATAATAAAAAATCACTCCAATTTTAAATTTGATAATAAACAAATACAAATATAGTATAGCAAATTTCCGGCAAAAAGTCAATGATTTGCCGTAATTTTTTCAAAAATCAGCCTGCTCCGGAATTGTCATTCCAATTCCAGGTACCTCCAGTGGTATCGGGGCCGTTGAACCAAGTAAATGCCATTGCATCGGAGGCAAATGTTTTTTCTGCATTCTGATAAGAAAAGCTGATGATGACAGATTCACGCTCATTGACTGCGATATTTCCGCATGGAGAATAAGTAATCCGGATAAAATCCGGCATAAGATCATCAGGAAGAGAAATATATTCTGCCGGATGATCAAGATCGAAATACCAGCTGTCGTTATAGACGGCCTCTGCATAGGGTTTATTTTTAAGGTCTTCACTGCTCCAGCCGACAGCATGTTCCGGAGCAAGAGAAACATCCTGTAAAAAGAAACCGGTGAGAATATAATCATCTGTCAGATTCAGCGGATATGCTTTCATAGGGTTCAGATGTTCCAGTGTGTAGGAAACATCAGTAATATAGGGGGTATCACTGAACGTATTATGCAGAAGTTCTTCACAGTACCAGCCATCTGTTTCGGGTTCTGTTCTTATTTCTGTTTTTGTTTCTGAACAGGCTGAAAAACTGACACAGACTGCAAGCAGAGAGAGAAATACTATTTTTTTCATGATATTGTTCCGGGTCTGTGCAAAGTAATTTTTGGTTTTCTGATGAGAGTTTCAAACTGTTTCAGATTTCTGGCCAGAGAAGCGACCGGAAGACCGACTACATTAAAATAATCGCCCTCGATCGCTCTGACTAAGAGGGAACCTTTGCCCTGAATGCCATAAGCTCCGGCCTTGTCGAACGGCTCACCAGTAGCGAGATACGCATTGATTTCCTCATCAGAGAGCAGATAAAATTCGACTTTGGTTTCTGTTGTAAAGACAGTTGTCTGTGTATTATAATACAGTGAAACCCCCGTCAGGACGGAATGCACTTCACCGGAGAGTTTCCGGAGCATACGGAAAGCATCTTCATGATTCCGAGGCTTACCCATAATTTCATCATCATGAATCACGACCGTATCACAGCCGATGATTATCTTATCCGGAAACAGCTTCGCACAGGAACTTGCTTTCAGGTCAGCCAAAAAAGCGGCGGCCATTTCGACAGGCATTCCGTCCGGAATGGTTTCATCGGCATCGACAGGACAGATTTCAAAGTCTTCTGTGATCAGTTTTAATAATTCCTGTCGTCTGGGAGAACCGGATGCTAAAATTATTTTACTCATTTTTTCAGCACATCCTTTGGGTCATAATCCGGAGTCAGCACAAGATTCTGATTCTCGGCAACTTCGATTCTGTATTGTTCCTGCCATTCTTCCGGTGTGAAATCTTCGACAGATACAGAGATATGTGTCGGGTTACAGCCGATCGCCTCGGTAAGAGCAGCGGCTAATTTTTCAGCAGCTGTTTTTTTCTGTTCTTCGGTTCTGCCTTTCAGCATTTTAATTGTAATATGCGGCATAAGCATACTCCTTTCAGCATGTTGGATTTACTTCTTGATTATAGCACATTTTCCGGAAAAAAGCAAGCATTATCCGATCTGACAAATTTTTTTACATTTTATTGACAGATTTTGAAATTTTTTCAAAAATCACTTGCAATATGTTCCAGAATATGTTATAATAAATTTAAGTATTTGAATTTTGTTTTTATTCCAAAAGGTGTCGTTGATCATGAAACTTGTTGTACAGCGTGTCACAGAAGCTTCTGTCTCCGTGGACGGAAATACGGTCGGACAGATTGGCCTTGGCTATGTGGTGTTCCTTGGCGTAGGGGAACAGGATTCCGAAGAAACTGCTGCAAAATTAGCCGATAAATTACTCAAAATCCGCATTTTTTCAGATTCCGAGGGGAAAACCAATCTTTCTCTCAAAGATGTCAGCGGAGCGGTTTTAGTCATTTCACAATTTACACTCTATGCAGACTGTAAGAAAAACAGACCCAGCTTTTCACATGCCGGGAATCCTGTCCTTGCAGAACAGCTTTATGAATTTTTTATTGCACGGCTGAAAACACAGATTTCCTCTGTACAACACGGCATATTCGGTGCGGATATGCAGGTTCGCTTATGTAATGACGGCCCTTTTACCGTTCTGCTGGAAGCCTGAAAACGCTTTCAGAATGCAATTCAAAAGGGGGAATTTCTATGCAAATGGATCAGTATCAGAATATTGTTGTGATTAATATTACACACGGAAAATATACCAATTATTGGGTGTACCGTGCTGATACTGTCAATCCGGAGAAAGAGCACGGTTATGACTCTCTGCCGGTCTATCTGTCTGCTCTGCGGCAGGCAATCACACAGCCGGAAGTCCACAAGCGGGGCAACGGCGAAGATCAGCATTTGTATTATATCCCGATGGGAAATGTTGTTGATCTGGAAAAAGCAAAGAAAATTGCTTTTTCAAAATTTGCTGTCTGGAAGCAGCCCTGGGAGACTATGCCGGAGTATGTTGCGAAATTTATTTTCCGCAAAAAACAGAACGTTCCGGCAAGAGTGGAGATTTTCCGGAAAAAAAGCGAGTATAATGCAAAAAGTGCATATTTAAAAGCCTATCACCGTTCTGTGTTCCGGCCGTATCATCCAAAGGGTAATCAGCATGTCATCATCTACTGGCACGGAAGCAGTGTCCGGCAGATTACAGAAGAGATTACGGCTCTTGTCTATGAACGCTGGCTGAATCCCAGTCTGTCAAGCTGGCTCTGATTTCTGAATATTTTAATACAGTCTTCCCATACTTTCAGTATGCTGAAATATGGGAGGGCTTTTTTTATGAAATTATGTCATAATATCTATCAGAGAATGCTTGCGGTCAGTTCCGGTTTTGTGATATGCGGTTCGTTTCTGGCAATGTATCTGGCTTTTCAGATGAAAGATTCTGCTTATCTGGAAACAGCACTCCGGCAAAGTCAGTACACACTGACAGCCGGTTCTGCCGAGGGAACAATCTATGACCGGAATTTTATCAGCCTTGTGAATCAGAATATAAATTATTATGCTGCTGTCAATCCCACACCGGCGGCGATGAAAGAACTCTTTCCGCATATACAGGAAATTTCTCCGGTTCTGCGAGCTGTCCGGACAGGAAAGCCTTTTCTCTGTCAGGTTGATACAAATCAGTTTTCCAGTCCGGAAATTAAAATTCTGGAAGTGCCGCAACGCTATTCTGAAAATCCGTCTGCACAGCATATACTGGGCTATACGCTTGAACATACCGGCATTACCGGCCTAGAATCTGATTATGATTCTGTTCTCAGAGCCAGAGAAGATACCGCTTCTGTCAGCTATATGACAGACGCTCTCGGGCATGTTCTTTCCGGTGCGGAAGTACTGGTTTCTCCTGTGGAATATCTCAATTCCGGCATTGTCACGACCCTTGACAGCAGAATCCAGAAAATCTGCGAATCTCAGGAGATTGAAAAAGGTGCGGTTGTTGTCATGGAGATTCAGACCGGAGATGTTCTCGCTATGGCCAGTTTTCCGGATTATACGCCTGATCATATCGGGGATGCGATCAGCAGTCCGGACAGCCCTCTGATTAACAGATGTCTGTATGCCTACAATGTCGGCTCAATTTTCAAGCTCATGACCTGTGCAGCGGCATATACACAGAATCTTCAGGAGTATCGTGCCAACTGCACCGGAAGCTTTGCGATTAAAAACCAGCTGTTCCGGTGTCATAATCTTTCCGGCCATGGAAGTTTAGATATGAAACAAGCTGTGATTCTTTCCTGTAACAGTTATTTTATTCAGCTCAGTCAGTTATTACAGCCGGCTCTGATGCGGGAAACGGCTCAGAATTTCGGCTTCGGCACACAGATTCCATTGACACACAGTATCATTTCAGAAAGCGGTACTCTGCCGACAATCCGGGATCTGAACTATCCGGCAGAGATGGCGAATTTCTGTTTTGGACAGGGGCTTCTGACGGCAACTCCCTTACAAATCACACAGATGACATGCGGAATTGCCAATAACGGACAAATGCCGATCGCCAGATTAATGCTCGGCATCACACAGGACGGACGGACAATCTCCGAACCGGAACGCTCTCCGATTTATGCAAGAGCGATCAAGAAAGAAGCCGCTTATTATCTTCAGAATCTCATGATTGCGGCGATTAATGAGAATGAGAATTCCAATGCAGTTCCGGATTCTGTATTTGCCGCCGGAAAGACTTCTACAGCTCAGACGGGACGTTTTGATGAATCCGGTTCTGAATACTGTCATGCCTGGATTACAGGCTATTTTCCGATTGATCATCCTCAGTATGCCGTGACTGTCTTAATAGAAGACGGAGGCTACGGCAATACTGCCGCAGCCCCTGTTTTTAAAGATATTGCTGATAAAATCATGAACGAAAATTGAGTTAATCCAAAATAGGTTCCGGTACTGCATAGCCCAGTGCAAGCAGAACAAATACGGCAGAAATCAGCATTTGAATCAGTGTAAACCGGATGACAACCTGTGTATCACTCCAGCCCTTATTTTTTCTGGCATGGTCATGAATGGGAGTTCTGATATTTTTCATGAAAGTCTTGGATTTGGTCAGTCTCAGAATTGTTAATTTCACTAAGCCTAAACCGCCGTCAATCAGCAGCATCAGAGCACACGGAATAAACAGGAAAGGCATATCCGAAAGCATAAAGGCGACTGCGATAATCAGGCCGAGTGCTCTCGAACCGGCATCGCCCATCAGAATACTGCTCGGAGAACAGTTAAACCAGAGATAGGCAATCAGCATAAAGATCGTCATCCAGACGAGCATAGAGCCGCCGTTCTGACCGGTAACAGAGGAAGCATGGTGCATCAGGAACAAGACAGAAATTAATGTAATCAAAGACATGCTCGTACAGAGACCGTCTACACCGTCCGAACAGTTTGTGACATTGATACTCGCCCAGACTAAGACTGTTCCTAAGATCATATAAATTGGCATAGAAATCACGAGATTCATATGCAGAACCGGAAGCATGACAATGCCGTCTGTCAGCCGGTATGCTGCGAAAGAAACTGCTATTGAGACGACTAAATCAATCAGACCTTTTTTGAGTTCTCCCCACGGAACTTTGGCGGCATCGTCTAAGAAACCGCTCATCATTTCGATAAAAATTGCCGCTAACAGGACGATCATTTCAATATTCAGCGGAATGCAGACCACACAGGCAACAATCAGAGCACTGATCAGAATAATGCCTGCCCCTCTTGCCTTGCCTTTGGATAACGCACCATTGACAGCAAATTCCCGTCCGTGATCTTTGGGAAGATATTTTGTAAATCCTAAGATTCCGAACAGTGTCAGTCCGAATGCCAGTACTGCCGCAGCCAGCAGTATCAGATTTTTACTCTCTAATAAATCAAAAATCATAAATCCTTATTCTCCTTGTGATAATACTCTTATTCGCCGGAAACACCGTTTTCTGCGGCATAGACCAGAATATCCGCCGCATCTGCGGCATCGACTGTCTGATCATGATTATAATCGGCACGGAGCAGAAATTCTTCGTCCGGAAGTTCCGGATTCTGTCCCGAACCTGCTTCGGCGGCATAGGTCAGAATGAGTGCCGCATCAGCGGCATCGATTGTCTGATTATGATCTGCATCGCCGTATAAAACAGTATTTCCGAAATAGATATAATAAACCGTATCTTTGCGGTTTTCCTGTGAGACGGATAATGTTACAATATGATTCTCATCCGGTACGACAGAAGTCAGCACTCCGGACGGGAGCGGTTCTCCTGCACAGGAAACTGTCCCGGTAGAGATCGGCATAAAGGCCGGTTTCTGACCGGCTGTCAGTTCTTCGCAGTAAGCGGAATATTCCTGTTCTCCTGTTTTTTCAAACTGTGCATAATATTTTTGATTTCCCTGCATGGTGAACAGACTGGAGATTTTTGCTTCCTGCGGAGCATATTTTTTTTCACAGACAGGCTGAGTTTTCCGGTTCAGAACAGTATAGGCCGAAATTATAATTTCTTCTTCCGGCATGATAATCGGTTCTGTATATAACAGCTTTTCTCCGCCGTTGATACTGTAATAAATCGGAGTATTTCCGGCACAGGACAATGCAATTTCAGTTCCGGACGGCAAAGCTTCGGCATCTTCTGAGAAAATAACAGTTCCGGCATTTTTTGTCAGGGCACGTACACAGAGATTTCCGATCATAGAATAAGAAGAAAATTCGGAGCCGTCTTCTGTAGTATAATTTTCCTGAATCGGTTCTTCCTCATAGAGATCATACCAGAACCGTCCGTTCTGACTATAGAAGCTTTCTCCGGCATGAAAATTTCTGCGGATCATATCTTCTGTCAGCATACTGGCATCTGATGAGATTGTACCGTCCGGATTTTTTACGATATTTTCGACATAGGCTTCACTGGTGATATGCTGTCCGGGAGTTCCGGATAGTTTCACGACTACAGAAAATTTATCTCCGGCGTGAAGCTCTACAGGGGCATCCAGATCTATTGTGTGATAGCCTGTCGAAGGGAGCGAACCGACTGTATAACCCGATGCAGTTCCGGAAGCGGGATTATCTTCTTTTGTCGGATTGGTATAAATCCGGATAGTATACTGTTCTTCCGGCAGAACCGTGCAGAGCATAACAGAAGTCAGCCAGGTATCTTCTTCGGCAGTAAAGACATTTGCCATATAAGCGGAATCGTCTGTTTCATCCAGAGAAAAGGCCATCCAATAGCCGTAATCATCATGCTGATAGATTTTATCATGTTTGGTAAGTGGTTCTGTATGCAGATAATAAAATTCCAGCATACTCGGATCATAATAAGACATCCAGAAATAGCCGCAGTCACCCCAGTCAGCCCCCCAGCTGTTTTTTACGAGCCATGCCCCGTTCTGTTCCGGTTCGATCAGAAAGTTTCCTGCCGGGTAATCGTCATCCCATCCGACAATGGAAACAGCATGATAATTGCCGCCGGTTTTTTTATTCTCGCCGTTATAATAGCAAGATTTATTATAATTAAAATAACTGTTTTTATTATAATAGCTTACAGAAACTGTATTTCCCTGAAAGACTGCCTGTTTGACGGCAGCTGTCTGATTCTGGAAATTCTCGTCACCGACAGAATAGGCAAAAGAATTAATATCAGAAACATGATATTCTGTCTGAGCTTTTATTTCTTCCCATGTAAGATCAGGATTCAGAACAGACATATCTTGAAACGGGAAAAATTTTTCGGAAACCGGAGCAGTCCAGTTTGTCAGCATGGGAGCAGTCATATAATAATTTCCACCCTGCTGAAAGACATCATCCATATCGGTATTGGCTTTCAGAGGATAGCCGAATAGCGGTGAATACATGTAATAAGCAAACTGCCATTCAGAAAGATCGACATCCGGATTTCTGTCGATTACCTGATTTTCAATGGCATTCATTGCCGCAAAACTCCAGCACATCCCATAGGAAGTCTGATCTTTCACAGAAGAAACAAGCCCCTGCGATCTCAGGTCGAATGCAGCCGGAAGCTGTTCGGTGACATTCTCTGCAAGAGATTCATTGACAGCTGTCATGCGACCCGAAGCAGCAGCATTTTCATATTGTGTATAATTTTCAAAATGTCCGGAATGCAGTCCGGAATCTTCTGCACAGACCGGAACAGAATGCAGGGCATTCAGTATCACGGCCGTCAGATTGCAGACTGCAAACAGCTGTCTTTTCACAAAATCCCCCCTGTTGTTATTCCAATAGCAGAAAGGCCTGTTCTGTGATATGGCAGGTCTGTACAAAAGCAAATGTTTCTCTGAGCAAATCTGCACAGGCCTGAGCGGTTTCCGGATTTCTGAATATACCGAAGACTGCCGCACCGCTTCCGGTCATGACAGCACATTCAGCACCATATTTCAGCAATGCTTTTTCAGCCCGGACAACATCCTGACAGTCAGTAACAGCTTCAAACAGATTGCTGCAATTCCGGCATAACAAATCGAAATCCTGATTTTCGACGGCTTTCAGTATGGAATCTGTATCCGGATGTTCGGGATGTTCCAGCAAATCAATTGCCTGATAAGCCGCCGGAGTAGAAATGCTTTCCGTACCTTTCAGAATCACAAGCGACCATTCCGGCAGAGGCTTCAGAGCCGTCAGTTCTTCACCGATTCCCTGTGCTCTGGCGGTTCCGCCGAGCAGTAAAAACGGAACATCTGCACCGAGTGTCAGGCCGAGTTCTCTTAATTCCTGATTGGAATAGTGTTCCTCTGTCAGAAGATTCAGAGCATACAGCACACCAGCGGCATCGGCACTTCCGCCGCCCATGCCTGCACCGGACGGAATATGTTTTTCCAGTTTGATTTTGATATTGGCTTTCAGACCGGATTTTTTAACAAATGCCTGAGCCGCTCTGTAAGCAAGATTTTTTTCATCGCAGGGAACAGAGGGGGTATCGCATTCGAGAGAAATACCCTCGCCGTCCGTAAGAAAGATTTCTAATCTATCATATACAGAAACTGTCTGAAAAATGCTGTCCAGTGTATGATAGTGATCAGGCCGTTTTCCGGTGACATCCAGAGACAGGTTAATCTTTGCCGCACAGAGCAGAGTAATTTTTTTATTCATGATTTCCTCCGTGTTTTTCCAGGAATCTTGTCATTCTGCTGACGGCTTCCATCAGATGGCGGAGTGAATAGGCATAAGAAACTCTGACAAAGCCCTCTCCGCTCTCACCGAATGCATTTCCGGGTACGACAGCGACTCTTTCTTCTTCGAGTAATTTTTCGCAGAATTCCTCGCTGGACATGCCTGTATTCTGAATACTGGGGAATACATAGAAAGCTCCTTCCGGAGAAAAGCAGGTCATGCCGATGCGGTTGAATGCTTCGACTAAATATCTTCTCCGGATATTATATTCTTTCACCATGCGTTCGACATCATGTTCACATTCTTTCAGAGCCGTAATCGCAGCATACTGGCTGACTGTGGGAGAACTCATGATAATATACTGATGTATCTTGACGAGCTGTTTTGCAACCGGTTCGGGAGCACATAAATAGCCTAATCTCCAGCCAGTCATGGCGAATGCTTTGGAGAAGCCGTCAACAACAACAGTTCTTTCTTTCATGCCGTCGATTTCTACAATTGAGCAATGTTTCTTTCCGTAAGTCATTGCAGAATAAATTTCATCTGATAATATCATGATATTGGTATCTCTGAGAACTTCGGCGATCTGTTCGAGATCTTCACGGGTCATGATAGCTCCGGTCGGATTGTTCGGAAAAGGCAGAACTAAGAGTTTTGTTTTATCAGTGATTTTTTCTCTGAGTTCCTGAGCGGTTAATTTAAAATGATTTTCCTGTTTAGTCGGAATCGGAACAGGAATACCGCCGGCCATCTGGACAATCGGGGCATAGCATACGAAACTCGGCTCGACAATCAGGACTTCATCTCCCGGATTGACCAAACCTCTGACGGAGATGTCAATAGCTTCCGAACCGCCGACGGTGATAACAATTTCATGTTCCGGGTCATAGTGTGTATGAATTTTTCTTTCTTGATAAGCAGATACTTCCTCACGGAGCTGAGCAAGTCCGGCATTGGCGGTGTAGACGATTTTACGGCGTTCCAGGACATCAATTGCTTCTTTGCGGATACTCCATGGCGTAGAGAAATCCGGTTCGCCGACACCTAAGCTGATGACATCATCCATCGTAGCGGCGAGATCAAAAAATCTCCGGATGCCGGAAGGTTTCATTTCCTGTACGACATTGGATAAAATAGATTCATAATTCAACACGGAAAAATCATGCTCCTCTCGTCTTTTTCTTCTTCTTCGATCAGGATTCCCTTTTCTTTGTATCTCTTGAGTACAAAATGTGTGGCTGTGGCGAGTACGCCTTCCATAGCAGAAAGCCGCTGAGAAACAAACATAGCTACTTCCTTGAGGCTTTCGCCCTTGACTGTCAGTGCCAGGTCATACATACCGGACATCAGGGAAACGGTTTCTACTTCGTCATACATCATGATTGTCTTAGCAATATCATCAAAACCGCAGTCACGCTTCGGGGTGACTCTGAGTTCGATCAGAGCTTCGACTTCGGTGCTTTTAGCGAGTTCTTCGTTGATGATGGCAGTATAGCCACGGATGACACCTTTGACTTCAAGAGCATGGATTTCATCAGCAATTTCCTGTTCTGTCTTGCCGAGCATATCTGCCAGCTGAGCATTTGTAAGTCTGGCATTGGCTTTCAGAAGATGTAATAATTCATTCATAAATAAAATCCTCCTGTATTATAGATTGATAAAATGCGGTTCATGCCGCAAGAAATAGCATATTTTTTCAAATCCGCAGGCTTTGGCCAGTTCTGTTCCGGTTTCGATACCGCCGCCGAGATCTTCGGGTTTATGGGCATCCGAACCGAGTGTCAGGATTCTGCCGCCGAGATCATAATATAATTTCAATAAATCGGCATCGGGAAAAGGTTTGCCGTATGGCTGCCGATAGCCGGAAGTATTCAGCTCAATGCCTTTATGATTCTGAATCACGGCTTTAAAGCATTCAGCGAGCATATCACGATAGCATGAGAAATCGACTGCAATTCCGGCATCGCCGGCGATATATCTCAGCGGATAGGTGACATGTCCCAGGACATCGAAACAATCCTGACGGCTGATTTCCAATAAAATCGTAAAATAATTTTCTAGTAAAGCATTAATATCTTCCTGCTGATAATCCAGAAAATAGAAATCCAATTTATCCGGAAGTTCATGCAGAGAGGCAATGACAAAATCAAGTCTCTGATCCTGATACAGACTTTTAGCAAGATCAAAATCGGAATTTGGTTCACCGAGTTCGATTCCGCTGATAAAATTCAGCTGATCAGATAATAAATCTCTGGCAAGCAGATTCTGATTCATAGACTGCTCCCATCTGGCAGCATAATCAAAGAAATCCTCTTCATTTCTGGGCTGAGTCTGATAATATCCCTGCGGATAGTACCGGCATAATTCAATATGATCTGTCACGGCATAGGCCTGGAGATGTAATTCCTGAGCTTTCCGGCACATGTCGGACAAAGCCGCACTGCTGTCCGGTGAAATTTTCGTATGAGTATGACAATCCGTCAGAAGCAAAATTTTCCCCTCACTTTCCATGCGGATTCCGCATAGTTACATTATAGCATAGAATCAGAATTTTTTCCATAGCCTGAACAAAAAAAATATTTTTTTCACATTTTTGTACTATCTGCATAAAATAATAAGTAAATTAGTTCTTGAAACAGGGGGTTTTTTCTATGCTGTTCACTGTGTTGCTGTTTCTGCTGCTGCTTGCCGGGAGTCTGACGGCAGCTGCATTCTTTAGCAGATCTCTTCCGGAACCGGAACGGAAACTGCTTCCGTTTGCGGTTCTGCCTGTTCCGGATGCTCTGCCTTCTACGAAAGCGTTTCTGGAATTCTATGCTTCTCAGATTGCCTGGATGGACAGTGAAATCTTAACGACAGTGTTATTGATCTATCCGGAAAATGCTCCCCAGGCAGAACAGCTCTGTATAGAAATCAGCCGGCAGTATGATTTTTTTACGCCTGTCTGTCTTTCACAGGCTCAGGAACTTCTTGCAAACAGACTGAAAAAAGAAATCTTCTGAAACCTGTTGCAATTTCCCTGAAAATGCTGTATAATATAATAGTATGCTTTTTTATGATACAGAAAGGGGATTGTCATCTATGACGGAAACTTTGCATATTCAAGGAACAGTGGAGCATATTCTGTTCCGGAACGAAGCTAACGGCTATCTGGTACTGGAGCTGAATGCTTCCGGGACTCTGATTACTGTAACAGGTGAAATCGGCGAAGCAGATGAAGGCGAGGTGCTCTCTCTGTGGGGAAAGTATGTTACTCACCCCCGCTATGGAGAACAGTTTCAGGCCGAAGCCTGTGAACATAAACTGCCTTCCACTTCTGCCGATATAGAACGCTATCTGCTTTCCGGCGTGATCAAAGGCATAGGAAAGACACTTGCTTCTAAAATTGTCAATGCGTTTGGTGACCAGACACTGGAGATAATTGAACATGAACCGGAACGGCTGATGGAAATCCGGGGCATGTCAAAAGCCAAATGCAGGGAAATCGTAAGCGAAGCCAAGCATATTTTTGCCTTGAAAAGTGTAATGTCTTATTTTGAAACATTCGGCATCAAGGCCAGATATGCAATGCGGGCATTCCGGCTGTGGGGTACAGAATGCCGTGATACTGTCGAAAAAAATCCTTATCTGCTTTGTCAGGAAGCAGTCGGCATGGATTTTCTCAATGTAGAAAATTATGCTCATGATCTGCGGATTCCGAAAGATGCATATTGCCGTGTTTCTGCAGGGATAGTTTATATTCTGCAATACAATGCAGCGAATGACGGACATACCTGTCTGCCGCTGGACAGGCTTGCACAAAAAGCGGTCGAATTTCTGGAAATCAATGAATCGCTGTTTTATCAGTATTATCAGCAGGCCAAAGAAGAAGATCTGATTGCAGAATATATTCTGAATCATCGGGAATTTGTTTATCTGCCGGAATATTTCTTTGCAGAACGCTATATTGCTGAGCGGATTCAGCTGCTCCGGAGATACCATCCGCCGGAAGCCGAACAAAAACCGGATTATGAAGCTATGATCGCCGAAGCCGAACAAAATTCCGGTATGCATTATGCAGCTCTCCAGAAACAGGCGATTCTTTCAGCAATGACCGAAGGAATGCTGATTCTGACAGGCGGCCCCGGTACAGGCAAGACGACTACACTCAATGCGATTATCTCTTGTTTTCAGAAACAGAATCAGGAAGTTCTGATAGCCGCTCCGACCGGACGGGCTGCCCAGCGGATTTCTGATCTGACAGGCTATCCGGCCAAAACGATTCACAGACTGCTCGAAGTGCAGTTTGATGCCGCAGGTCTGCAAAAATTCGTTCATGATGAAAATAATCCTCTGTCTTGTGATGTGATTATTATTGATGAGATGTCTATGGTAGATGTTCTGTTATTTTCCAGTCTGCTCAGGGCATTAAGAGCCGACTGCAAATTGATTCTTGTCGGAGATTCCGATCAGCTCCCCTCTGTAGGTGCCGGAAGTCTGCTGGAACATCTGCTGGAAAGCAAGTGTATGCCCGTAGTTACGCTGAAAGAAATTTTCCGTCAGGCACAGCAGAGCTGTATTGTCATGAATGCTCATAAAATCGTCAGCGGTGAAATGCCGGATTTATTCAGAAAAGACAATGATTTCTTTTTCTTTCACAGACCGAAATATGAAGGAGTTTCCGAACTTCTGATTGATCTGACTTGTCGCCGGCTTCCGAAAGCCTATTCCTGTTCAGTGATGAAAGAAATTCAGATTATCTGTCCGTCAAAGCAAGGGCCGATCGGAACAGTACAGCTCAACAAAGATTTACAGGCCCGGCTGAATCCGCCGGATGTCCAGAAACCGCAGTTCAAATCTCCTGTCTATGATTTCCGTGTCGGTGATAAAGTAATGCAGACAAAAAATAATTATGATCTCATATGGGTCAAAGACGACGAAAACGGCAAAGGCATATTCAACGGCGATATTGGGAAAATCCTGTCTGTCAACCGGAAACAGGGGGAAGCTGTCATTGATTTTGATGGCAGAAAGACGATCTATCCGCTTACCATGACAGAACAGCTTGATCTTGCCTATGCAATTACAGTGCATAAGAGTCAGGGCAGTGAATTTGATATTGTCATCATGCCTCTGCTCGGCAAACTGGAAAAACTGACATACCGGAATTTATTCTATACAGCGGTAACCAGAGCCAAAAAAATGATGATTCTCATCGGCACTCCTGAGAAAGTAGGGGAGATGGTGAGAAATAATCCGAAAAAACGCCGTTTTTCCTGTCTGGAATTTATGCTCAGAGAGGAGGACAAGCCGTTTGCATCAGACAATCCGGAAACTGTTTAATTTCTTCTATCCGAATCGCTGTCCGAAATGCGGAGCTTTCCTGTTTGCGGAAGAACTGCTCTGTGAAGCCTGTGCGGAAGAAATTCTGATCGAACAGGACGGCTATTGCCATGCCTGCGGAAAAACAAATTGTCTGTGCAAGTATAAACCGCTTGCTTATGACAGGGCTGTGGTTGCCTGCCGGTATGATTCCCGGACAGCTCCGGCGGTCTATCAGCTCAAAGAATCCAGAAATACAAATTTTGCATATTTTGCCGCCCGTATTCTTGCGGAGCGGCTTCGGCACGGGTCTTATTATGAAACAGAAAAATTTGATTATATCATGCCTGTGCCGATGCATAAGTCAAAACAACGCAGAAGAGGCTATAATCAGGCCGGACTGATTGCAAAGGAACTATCTGAAATTCTGCACCTGCCGTATCGTGATGATGTGCTGTATAAAGAAAAATCCGGTATCGAACAGCATAAACTGCATTCTGCCGCAGAACGGGAACAGAATGTCGAAAGCTTCGGCATTCGTGAAGTTTCCCTCGAAAACTGCCGGATTCTGCTTTGTGATGATGTACTGACAACAGGCAGCACTATGAACCGCTGTGCGGAATTGCTGAAACAGAATCATGCTGTTTTTGTCACAGCGGCGGCGGCCTCTTCTACTGTCCCCAGAGAAAAAGAACAAGAGAAAGAAACTGAAACTAACCTGTCAGGAGGCAATTGAACTATGAGTATTCCCGATATTGGCATTGATCTCGGTACGGCAAATCTGGTCATGACTTACGGCCGGAAAGGTGTTGTGCTCTCCGAGCCGTCTGTGATTGCCTATAATAAATGTACACAGAGAATTCTTGCGGTCGGAAAAGAGGCCTATCGGATGATTGGCAAGAATCCGCCTTATGTTGATGTGGTTCATCCTGTTGCTGAGGGTGTCATTTCTGACGATATGCTGACACAGTGCATGATCCGTGAATTTTTACAGAAAGTCTGCGGTCATCAGCTTGTCAAGCCGAGGATTATCATCTGTGTGCCGGCATTTATTACCGATCTGGAAAAACGTGCGGTCGGTGATGCGGTCATGAGTGCCGGATGCCGGAAAGCCTATCTGATTGATGAACCGATTGCCGCTATGCTGGGTGCCGGAATCAATATCGGCAGGGCAAAAGGCCATATGGTTGTGGATATCGGCGGCGGTACAACAGATGTTGCAATTGTCTCTATGAACGGCATTGTAACTTCTCATTCTGTCAAGAGTGCCGGAAATCAGATTGACCGTGCCATTATCAGATATATGATGAATCATTATAAGCTCCTGATCGGTGAGCAGACTGCCGAGCATGTCAAGAAAACACTTACCAATCTCTATGACCCGAGTGCAGAAATCACAATGCCCGTCAAAGGCCGGAATATTCTCCGGGGTCTGCCGGATGTGATTGAGATCAATGAAATGGAATTGTTTGATGCGATTGAAGATGAGATTTTTGCTATCATGGAAGCAATCAAGAAAGTTCTGGAAGAAACACCGCCGGAGCTTGTCGGTGATATTCAGGAAAACGGAATCCTGCTGACCGGCGGAGGGGCTTTGCTGGGAGGTCTGCGGGAACTGATTCACAGAACATTGAATGTGAATTGTGTACTCGCACGGGATACAATGCACTGTGTTGCCAAAGGCACAGGCATGGCCTTTCAGAAGATCAATAATCTGCTGGATGGTTTCGAGGGTGTGACGATTTATAAATACAGATAATATGCATATCCGGAAACTGCTTTTGTTTGGCCTGTACGGACTGGCTGTGACAGGATTCTGTATGAATCAGTTTCATGAATATCGGACATCTTTTGAGGAAATCCAGACATATTCGCATTATTATGAAACTACAGAATCAGAGTCAGAATCCGAAACGGAATCTGTCCGGGAAAGTCATACCGTGACAGAGCCGGAAGAGACGACTGCGGAAACTGTTCCCGCAGCTGCTGTGACAGAAACGGAAACTCTGCCGGAAACAGTTCCGGCCGAAACAGAACAGATTACAGAAAATAACACGATTCCGGAAACAGAACCCGTTCCGGAAATACAATTCCCTCTGGAGCTGAATCAGGCCGGCTTTGAAGAATTATGTGCAGTTCCGGGAATCGGCACAGTCAAGGCACAGAATATCATAGAATATCGTGAAATACACGGCGGATTTCTGAATTTACAGCAATTGCTGGAAGTATCCGGTATCGGTGAAACAGTTTATCAGCAGATTCTGCCATATCTTTATCTGGAAACAGAATACCCCATGCCGGAGTCTGAACCGGATGTTTCGGAAGTTCCGGAAGTTCCCGAACCGGATCCGACAGAACCGCCGGAAGAAACTGAGCCGCCGGAAATTCCTGTGATCAATCTCAATACCGCCACAAAAGAACAGCTTCTGCTGCTTCCGGATTGTGACGAATTCCTTGCCGAAGAAATTCTGACTCTTCGTGACGAGGATATTTATGTATTTCATCATATTCTGGAAATCACACTTGCCGAACATGTGACAACAGAGTTATTCAATCAATGGGAAAGCTGTCTGACTGTTGATGATGACGGCAGTACGCAGATTCCCTATACACGCTGGCAGGGAGAAGAAAATCAGGATTGACAAAATCCTGATTTTATGCTATAATATTATCTATAAAGCCTATATATATACTGGTATTATTATCAAGGAGGAATTCACATGACATTACAGCAGCTGCATTATGCGATCGTGATTTCTGAAACAGGTTCGATGAACAAAGCCGCCGAAATTCTCTATATCGCTCAGCCATCTCTTACCAGTGCAATGAAAGAACTCGAAAAGGAAACCGGTATTACAATTTTCAATCGCAGCGGAAAAGGAGTTTCTCTGACTGCTGACGGCACGGAATTTCTGACATATGCCCGTCAGGTGTATCAGCAGTATGAAGCATTGCAGGAGAAATATACCGGCGGTGCTGTCCGGAGAAAATTCGGCGTTTCTGCCCAGCATTATTCTTTTGCGGTCAAGGCCTTTGTCGAGCTGGTCAAGCAGTTTGATACCTGTGAATATGAATTCGCCATCCGTGAGACCAAAACAGCCGAAGTCATTTCCGATGTCAATACGATGAAAAGCGAGATCGGAATTTTATATCTCAGCGATTTCAACAGACAGATCATGCAGAAACTTTTTCAGACCAATCATCTGGAATTTCATCCGCTGATCAGGTGCGGAGTTTATGTTTATCTCTGGAAAGGCCATCCTCTTGCGAAAAATCAGAAAATCTGCTTTGAAGAACTGGAAAAATTTCCTTGTCTGACGTTTGAGCAGGGCGACCGAAGCTCGTTTTACTTTGCCGAAGAAATTTTCAGCACCAGCGATTATGCCAGAGTGATTAAAGCTTCTGACCGGTCTACTATGCTGAATCTGATGAAAGGCCTTGACGGATATACATTCTGCTCCGGCATTATCTGCGATACGCTCAACGGTTCGGATTATGCCGCCGTTCCCCTGGATGATGACAGTATAATGGAAATTGGCTATATCACGAGAAAAAATGTTGTCATGAGCAATCTTGCAAAGCTATATGTTCAGGAACTGGAACAGTATTTAAATCAGACATAAAAAAGCAGGACAGCTTTTCGCCGTCCTGCTTGATTTTTTTGATTGCTTCTCCTGATTACTTGATCGGGAAGTTAGCCTGTGTATACAGACCAACGATCAGCTTCAGAATATTCAGGGAGTCAGTAGAATCCGGTGTACCGCTCTGGTCAACGTCAGCATTGAGCTTGCCCTGTGTAGTCAGGGATTCTTTACCCATAACGCTCTTGTTCAGAGTGATAACGTCCAGAATATTTACAATACCGTTGCAGTCAGCGTCACCCCAGAGGATATCGCCGGTTGTTTCGGATTCTGTTTCAGATTCTGTAGGAGTTTCTTCACCAGTAGTAGGTGTGAGTTCCGGATACAGAGTAGCCATGTCACCGAGAGCCATCATGATGTCACCAGCATGCCAGAATCTGTGATAATACAGATCAACAGCACCAACGTTCTCGAACTTAGCGAGAGCAGCAGCACCTTCAGCACTGGATGCAGACAGTTCACTGGTAGCACCGGACCAGTCAGCACCGTTAGCAACGTCCTTCTTGTAAGCTTCTCTGAGTTCTTCTACAATTGCGAGTGCTTCGGAAGAAGTCTTTGCACCTGCACAGTTGCCTTCATACATAGTACGCAGGCTCAGGAAGGTTGCACCGTTTGCAATTGTGTCGCCGTTCGGCATTGTGCCGGTGTAGCTCGGGGATACCCATACTTCCTGAGAGAAGAAACGTGCGAGAGAACCGTTGTGATCCAGTCTTGTCAGACCAATGTCATCACGGCCGATTTTCCATTCACGGTCAAGCAGCTGCTGAGCAAGATACAGACCAGCCTTGGCAGTATCTGCATCGCCGGCAGAATAAGACTTGGAACCCTTTGTGATCTGGGCATTGCCAGTGATTGTCACAGAGCTGGACGGATATGCACCGCCGACATCATATGTCTTGCCCTGTACGTCAGCAGCAGTAACACCCTTAGCCTTTGCATAATAGATCAGAGTATTGGCAAGAGAAGATACGCAGCCGAAGTCGCCGTTGCCGTAGCCGTTTACTTCGCATGTCAGGCCGGTATTGCCTGTCGGAGCACCGTCCCATGTATCCGGCTGACCAGACCATGTCAGACCTGTCGGGATATAATAATCGCCGTCGTCAGTCAGAACAGAATTGTTGATGAACCAAGCACACCACTTGTCCAGAATCTGTTCCAGAGCAGCTTCCAGAGTCATGCCGCCGGGTTTAACGCCGGTTGTATCACCGTTGGTCTTTACCCAGTAATACAGTTCGGACAGACGCTGTACAGCCCATACCTGGTTACCAATCCAGTTGTTGGAAACCGGGTCGCCGTATACCGGGTGATCCCAGTAAGCCATGCCGTAGAATGTGGACTTGCCGGAAGGATATGCTTCATAACGACCCTTCCAGGAGTTGGTAGCACCGCCGGCGATCGGGCCGTTTGCGGACTGCAGCCACAGATAGAATTCCATCTGTCTTTCGAGAGACTTGGTATAATCTTCTACAGCACCCTGAGCCTTCATGCCGCTCTTCAGGCTGGAATCCTGAATCAGAGCGAATGCAGCCAGCGGGTTCTGATAGAATTCATGGCAGTGAGAGCAGCCGATCTGCCAGCACCAGTTCTGGCCGGAAGACTGTAAAGCACCGCCCCAGGATGTGTACCAGTTCATCAGATAGTGAGCAGAGTCTGCACCGGCATTGCCGTTGTTCCAGCTTGTGTTCTCACCGATTGTCTGATAATATTTATCATACATGTTGTTACGGAGTTCGTCGCCCATTTCAGCAGCCTTAGCAGATACGTTTGTATCTTCTACGCCCCACTGATTTGCATCAAATACACCCTGGATTGCACGGTCTTCAGCGTCAGGAGCGTTGGTATAAGCATACTGAGGAGTTACCTGAGCATCTCTGTTGAAGATACCCTTCAGACCTCTCTGAGAATTACCGTATTTCAGTTCTTCAACGCAGGGATGCGGAACAGTTTCCCAGCAGGATTCCTGTTCACCACGCTGGAATGTATTGATGAAAGTAAAGTTTGTGCCTGTGCCGTAACCGTACCAGTTATCAACGTCAGCCAGCCAGTGCATCAGGTACAGACCGCCGTTGCTCTTGCCCTTGTATACGCTTGTGAAATAGTTGTAAATCGGGTTGGAAGCTGTCTTGTCCGGTTCGGAAGCCCATTCATCCGGGCACTGGTTCGGCAGATCATATTCGCCGCAGTACTGGGCACTTACGTTGCCGGCAGTCCAGAAATTATCCTGAACATCAGGAATCATAACTTCCATAGTTTTCCAAGCCTTGGCAAGATCGTTTGTGTACTGTACATTACCGGTCTTTACCTGGTCAGCATGGTTCTTGGCAATGTTGTCTCTCATTGCAGCAGCCCATACCAGATAGGACATAGCTTCGGAAGTTGTTTCATGACCATAGTCAGGAGCTTCGATGATAACTTCTTCTACAGCATGGTACGGAATTCCGAAAGAACCGGCACCGCCGTCATTGGAACTCAGATAGCCGTTCTGCTGGCCGTTTGTTACGACGTCGTCGTACAGGGACAGAAAACGTTCTGCATAAGTAGAATCACCGAAAGCGTTCGGCTTGGATCTCTGGCCGGGTGTACCGCCAATGTTTGTAGCAGCATTGGCTACTGTTGCAGCCATAGTGCTTGTCAGTGTAGCTGCGGACAGAACAGCCGCAATTACTGCTTTGCTCTTTTTAAAAAGCATTCTAAATTTCCCCTCTCGTTTTAATTTGGATTTTGTTAAGATTTTAAAAAATATCGCACCAATTCTGACAGTCAGTTCCCGTTCAGTGCAGACGGGAACAGACTTTCATAGTTTTATTATAGTCAATTCCCGCAATTTTGTCAAGGCTTTCACGAAAATCCGAAACAATTTTTTCATGATTTCGGCACTATTCACATGAGATGAACACATAGTTTGTATATTTTAACAACAAATTTTCAAATATTATGCAAGAATTTTTCACGCATCACACACAGAACTATCTTATAATAGAACAGTAAACGTGTAAATTTTGAAATTCATAATTTGCAAATATTTTATTCATATTTTATTAATGTTTTTATGCGATAATAAAAATATGTATGTCCGTATCAAAATTTTATAAAATTTCATAAAGAGAAAGGAAAATTTTATTTATGGTCGAGATCAAGAATCTGTCGAAATACTACGGCAGAAATCCCGCAGTCAAAGGCATTGACTTTGAAATCCGGGATAACGAAATTCTGGGTTTTCTGGGGCCTAACGGTGCCGGAAAATCCACGACAATGAATATCATTGCCGGCTATCTGCCGTCCACGGGGGGAACGGTGACAGTCAACGGCTTTGATATTACCGAACAGGCTTCGGAAGCCAAAAAATGCATTGGCTATCTGCCGGAAATTCCGCCGGTCTATCCGGATATGCGTGTGGAAGAATATCTGAATTTTGTTGCCGGTCTGAAGGGGGTACCCCGTGCCGAACGCAAAAAACAGGTCGAAGATTCCATGGAAAAACTGCACATTACGGATATGTGCCGGAGATTAATCCGGAATCTTTCCAAGGGATATAAACAGCGTGTCGGCTTTGCACAGGCTCTGCTGGGGAATCCGAAGATTTTAATTCTGGATGAACCCACTGTCGGCCTTGACCCTTCTCAGGTCATGGAGGTCAGAAATCTGATTCTCGAACTGGGCAAAGATCATTCTGTGATTTTCAGTTCGCATATCTTAGCAGAAGTCAGTGCTGTATGTGAACGGGTTGTGATTATTAATAAAGGCGAGATCATGGCCATTGATACGATCGAGAATCTTGAGAAAAATATGACAGCAGATACGGTTCTGAATCTGACCGCTGACGGCGATAAAGATAAAATCATCCGTCTGCTGAAAGACATCCGGGGTGTGAATGCTGTTTCGGAAGTCAAAGAAATTTCCGAAAACCGGAATCTTTATCAGATCGAACTGAAAGAAGAATCCGTCCGGAATGAAATCATGTCTGTATTACTGAATAATCAATGCAGTATTGTCGAGATGAATCTTGCAAAACTGAATCTGGAACAGGTATTCATGAAAATCATTCAGGAAAAGAAAAAATCCAGTCTGGAAGAACTCATTGACGAGACAAAAAATTCCAATCCCTATGACGAGGAGGTCTGACCCATGTTTTCATTATATAAAAAAGAATTGCAGTCTTTCTTCTTCTCGCCGTTTGCCTATGTTCTGACTGCATTGTTTATGCTGATTTTCAGCTTTGCGTTTATCACTTCGATTGCTTCGATTGACTCGAATACACTGAAATTTTCATTTCCGAATATTTTCTATGACAATTTCTTTTTCTTCATTTTTATTATTCCGATTCTGACCATGCGTTCTTTTGCTGACGAACGCAAAGGCGGTACGGAAGTCCTGCTTCTGACGAGTCCTCTGAGTGTCGGCAGGATTGTACTTGCAAAATTCCTCTCGATTCTGACAGTCTTTGCTGTCATGATGATAGCAACTTTATTTTTCCCGATTTATACTTCTTTTAGTGGTCAGGTGATGTGGTCACCGCTGATCTGTGCATATTTAGGCTTTTTCCTGTGGGGAATGGTTTGTATTGCAGTCGGAATGCTGCTTTCTTCGCTGACGGGAAATGCAATTATAGCGGCGATCTTAGGTGAAATCATCATGGAAGGCACACTTCTTGTCGATCAGATCGGCGGTACGGCTCTTGTGAATGCCTATCCTAATTTAAATTCGGCCATCAGCTGGATTTCCATGCAGAGACGATTTGTATTCTTTTCGCAGGGTATGTTCCGTCTGGAAGATCTTATTTTCTTCCTGAGTGCGACTGCTGTCGTAATCTGCTGGAATATCATTGCAATTGAAAAACGCCGCTGGAGTCACAGCTAAGGGAGGAAATGTATCATGGATAACACTACAAATCAGAAGCCGTTCAAGAATCTGAAAAACAGGAAATTCACAGCTTATGCAGCAGTACTTTCGGCTCTTGCCTTAGCAGTGGCGATTCCTGTGAATCTGCTGGCAAGCAGATTAAATATTGTCTGGGATATGACTCCGGCAAAGCTTTATGAATTATCAGATACGACTAAAAATTATCTTGAAAATCTTGATAAGCAAGTTGATTTTTATTTCCTGATGGATATGGATTATCTCTCCACAGATGACAACAGCATGGCTTTATATTATACATTAAGGCAATATGCAGATTATGATAATATTAATTTTATTGATTTCGATCCTGATCAGAAGCCGGAGCTTGTAAACGAACTCAAAGAGAAAGGCTATTCGCTTTCCGTAGGTGATATGGTTATGTGCTGTGAGGACAGAAGCAAGCATATCTCAGGGACAAGCATGTATCAGTATGATGTATCTTATGATGATAATAATAACCGTACTGTCGAAGCTGCTTATTTCACCGGAGAAAATTACATCACCGGTGCGATCAGTGCAGTCGCTTCCGGAAAAGAAGCTTCTGTTTATTTCCTGACAGGTCACGGAGAAAAGACATTATCCGGAGATTATACGACATTTAATTCCAATATGAAAAATCAGAACTACAATGCACAGGAACTGAATTTAGCAACAGAAACAGCCGTTCCGGAAGATACGGCCATGCTGATTCTTGCCGCTCCGAAATCGGATTTAACCAATGACGAAACCCGCATGATTAACGAATATCTTAACAACGGCGGCAACGTCTGCTTTCTGATGTCTCCGAATAAAGATAAGATTGCTTATAAAAATATAGAATCTATCATGGATTCGTTCGGCATTCATATGGATTATGATATTGTAAAAGAAACGGATTCCAGCCGTTATGTCAGCGGCGACCCGTATACCTATCAGGTCAGCATAGTGCGTTCCGATACGGAAAATTATAATGTCGATCTGACAAGCGAACTTGCCGATATGACCGATAACGGCTATTATGCATTCATGAGCGATTCCAGAAGCTTCTATCAGTATTTCGGAGCGGATGATTATTCTCTTGAAGTCGGTTCGTTATTGCAGACTGTTTCCGCAACAGATGAATACGGCGATTCTGTTTCGACTGCTGTCGGAGAAATCTACGGCGGCACTGACCCCGATGCCGAAGAAATTACAGGCTATCCGCTGGATTTAGCAATGTACTCCACCAGTACTTCCCGCAATAATGCAAAGATTCTGGTGATGGGCAATGCGGAATTTATTGATGATGTCAATGTTTCACAGGATTATATGATTATTCCGGTCTATTTAATGCTTTCTGCCATGAGCTGGATGCATGACAGTGAATTGGTGCTGGATATGGGCATTGCCGATAAAGAACGTGATTATGATTCCATGAATCTGAATTCTGAAACGGCTGCTAATACAACTATGATTATCTTCATTGCTGTTCCGGTTATAGTCGGGCTTGCCGGGGCAGGCGTATGGCTCAAAAGGAGGTACTCCTGATTATGAGCACAAAAAAAATGAAAGCTCTTGTCATTGCACTTGTTGTCATGCTGATTATTGCTGTCTGCGGGTATATTGCGGTAGATACTCTGAAATCCCGTGAAGAGCAGGCAGCTCTGGAAGAACAGAAATCTCTTTCGTTATTTGATTTCAATTCTGACAGTATCGACAAAGTAGAAATCAGCATTCCGGAAGGGAATTTCACAATTGAAGATACTGCTGACGGCTGGGCGATCACAGATACAGATTATCAATATGACATTTCTCTGAATGCCTATTATATCAATACGATCTGTTCTTATATGAGCGATCTGACCGCTCTGAAAAAGCTCAGTATCAGTACGGATGAGCTTTCCGGCTATGGTCTGGATACACCTCAGAAGCTGACCTGCCGGCAGGGTTCTGAAGAATATACAATTTATATGGGGAATCCCTCGGCAACAGAAGAATATTATTATATCATGCTTCCGGATGATTCCACGGTTTATGCAATTGATTTCACCAAAGGACAGATACTCAAAGGCGGTCTGGACTATCTGAAAGACCCTTATATGATTACATGGATGGATGTCAATATCAGCTATATCAGACTGACAAATAAAAATAATACTGTTTTTGAAATCGAAAAAGATGACTCCGGCAAATGGCAGATGGAAGAACCGCTGAAACATTCTCCTCTGAATGCAGCGAATATCAATTCCATGCTGACTTCCGTCACAAGACTGCAAATTGAAAGATTCATCAAAATGGCAGAATCTCCGCAGGATTTAGTTGACTATCATCTGGATAATCCGGCTTATCAGTTTGCACTGAAAACAGATTCCGGTGAAACCATGACGATTGATTTTGCCGCTTTTGATAAATCTGATACAAGTGCCTATCTGGTCTATGAAGAATCCGGACAGATTGCCTCTATGACAGTCAACAGCGTTTCGTTTTTACAGACACAGGCTTCTGAAATTATGACAGATAAGATTTATTCTCCGGAAATCGCAGAAGTTTCCGTTCTGGATGTCACGGTTGACGATCTGCATTTCACAATGAATATGAATCACGAAGAAAGCAAGGCATATTTCCAATCTGACGATACTGCTGATGAAATCGAGATTTCCGGCAATACAGATGAAATTCAGAAAAATTATAATCAGTTATTCCTGTCTGTTTCTAATCTGACTTATGATTCTCTGGATGTTGATGCCGAAATTGACCAGACAGCCGAACCCTCTGTGATTTTCCATTACACGCTCACAGACGGCACCGAAACGGAACTTACGCTTGTTCCGGTAGATGATACGTATTATCAGGCATTCCTTGACGGCGAATATACCGGAAAAATTGTCCGCCGAAGAGCTTTATCCGGAACTTCCGGTGTGCTGACCTATCATGAAAAGATGATTGATCTGCTGGAGATGAATTCCGAAAAAATACAGACTTCTGAAACAGAATAATTTAAAAAAAATCTGCCATAGCATTTCTGATTTTCATGCAGAAGTGCTGTGGCATTGTGATTGACAGATCATCATAATCATGCTATAATTGAGAAAGGCGAATCAGAAAAATGGAAAATCTGGAAGAAAATTTCTGGAGTCGGTTTGACAGTTCCGGCGGAATTGTGACATATACAGATAATATTCTGAAAGAAGATATGTTTCAGGCGGAATATCCCGACAATCTTCTGCTTGATGCCGGATATTATCAGGACAGATTTAAAATTTATGTGATTGCAGAATATGACTGGGAACATCCGCTTGCTGTCTATGAATGCAATACACCGGATGAATTATTGAAAACGATGAATACAGCAAGGGAGAAGATCTTATGTATGAAGATTCTGAAATTTCAGAACAGAAAAAGAAAAACAAAGGATGTCTGATAGCAATTATTATTGTGATAGTCATTCCGGTGCTTTTTCTGTGCGGACTTCGGAAAATCCTGATACCCGTAAACGAGACGAAATTTACACCGGAACGCATTGCTGAACTCGAACAGGAATATCATATTGATTTGCACACTTCCGAGCCGGTACGTTATTGGCATGTTGCAATGGCACAGGATACGCATGACCTGTTTTCATTCTATACGGAAGATTATCATGAATTTATGGAACAGCATTATTTCGGAAAAATTCTGACAAATTCCGAAGAGAAAAATCAGACTTTCGCACAGTACAAATGTGAGCCGTGGCCTGATAGTAAAGACAGTATGGATAAAAGATTCCGGTTTATGATTAAATTTGAACAGCAGAAAGAAATGTATTATGCAGAAATCGTCAGCTATTATGAATAAAATCCGCAGGAGAGGGGAGAAAGAATATGCTCCAGATTAAACAGGCAATTATTGTAGAAGGCAAATATGATAAAATAAAATTGGCTTCGCTGGTAAAAGCTGTGATCATCCAGACAAACGGTTTCGGAATTTATAAGAATCAGGAGCTTTTAGAATTAATCAGATACTATGCGAAAACAACGGGAATTTTAATTTTAACAGATTCCGACCGGGCGGGATTCCAGATCAGAAATTATATCCGTGGTGCTGTACCGGAGGGAGAAATTAAAAATATTTATATTCCTGATGTATTCGGCAAAGAAAGAAGAAAAGTCAAGCCCTCGGCAGATGGAAAATTAGGAGTCGAGGGGATTGATGCCGAAATCCTTCGGGAAGCTTTCCGGAAAGCCGGGATTCTGACAGAAGAAATGCCGATTTCAGAGCCGATTACTAAAACAGATTTATATTTCGCAGGAATGAGCGGCCGTCCGGAAAGTGCCGAAAAACGCCGGGCTTTTCAGAAAAAATTGAATCTTCCGGCAAATCTGTCAGCTTCTGCCTTGCTGGAAGTGCTGAATCATATGATGACCAGAGAAGAATTTTTAAACCGGACAGCTGATCAGAAAGAGGATGTCTGATATGCAGATTGCTTCACTGACATTTGTAATGCTGGTACTGCCGGCATTGCTTCTGATCTATTATCTGATACCGGATAAGGCCAGACAAGGCTTTCTTGTCCTGAGCTGCTTTTTATTATACAGCTATGGCAATCCTGTCAGGGTGCTTTATCCGTCAGCATTTTTATGCTATGATTACGGAACAGGCTTATTATTGGAGAAAGTCCGGAAGAACAGGATTGCTTCTACCGGAATAGTATGCTTTTCCGTCCTGATTCAGATTGCCTCTATGTCATATATCCGGAATACGGCTCAGGAAAATGAATTTTTCCCGTTTGGGATTGCAATTTATACATTGCAGGGATTAGGCTATCTGATCGGAGTCTATAGAAGACATCATGCTCCGGCGGTGAATTTTATCGAACTTGCTCTGTATTTATTATTTTTTCCGTCTCTGTTCGCAGGAGGACTGTTTTCTTATACGGACTTTACAAAACAGAAGCAGAATAAACATCTGAATATTATTTCATTAAGTGACGGATTAAGCTTGTTTATCAGGGGACTGGCTGAAAAAGTCGTGCTGGCTGATACGTTCGGATATATTTTCAGAGAATTACAGCAGATCGCTCCGGAAAATATGAGTATGCTGACCGCATGGCTGACAACAATTATTTTTTCAATGTATTTATATTTTGAATTATTAGGCTATTCAGAAATGGCTCGTGGCTTAGGCCGCTGTTTCGGCTATGAACTGCCGAAAAATTTCAGTCATCCGTTTTTTACACCCAGTATGACAGCATTCATGAAAAGCTATAATATTACGTTAGTACTCTGGTTTGAGACGAATTTCAGAAGATTGTTATTCCGGAAATATTCAGATAAATATGCTTATCATACAGGCTTTATTCTGACATGGGTATTTATCGGAGCATGGTACGGAGTCCGGATAAAATTTATTCTGTGGGGATTTTTGATCGGCATATTATTATTGAATGAAAAATTATTTTTGGAGAAAATCATAAAAAAGCAGTATATCGCCGGAATTGTCTATACGGCTCTGACATCGCAGCTTTTATGGGTTTTGTTTTTCAGCAGCAATCTGACAGAGGCCGGAATATACTGGAAAGCAATGTTCGGCTTCGGAAACGGGATTCTTGATCAGACGGGAATCTATTTCTTAGTATCTTATATTGCCCTGATTCTGTCAGGCTTCTATATCGCAACAGATTTGTTCCGGAATATCACAGAAAGAATGAGTGTCTCGGATTTCGGACAGAAAATCATGAATTTTATGCCGCTGTTTCATGGAGCATTATTGATATTATGTCTGGCTTCCATGCTGTATGACGGACAGCATGAACATCTCTGGCTATGGATGTAAGCAGAAAGAAGAATTTTATGAAGAAAATCAGTAAAAAAAACCGGATGGCACATATGACAGTTATATTATTATTTGCTGTCTATCTGACTGTCCTGATCGGAACAATCCGGATTTTTAATCATACAGAATTTCCGGTGCCAAGCAGTCAGTTTGCAGAAGAATTAGAAGAATATCTCCGGCAGAATCTGGGCTTTCATGATGTGTTATTTCAGCTGAAAAGCCGGTCTGATCTGATGATTGGAGAAAAAATGATTCAGGGAGTCTATATCACTGATGAACGTCTGATTGAAAAACAGTTTTCTTATCAGGAAAGCAATGCTGATCCGGTGAATGATTTCTATCAGAAATATGCAATTCCGACATATCTGATTTTAGTACCGTCTGCATCAGAAATTTATGAAAGTACACTTCCGGCAAATGCCTTGAATACCAATCAGGAAAAATTAATCAAAGCCGTCTATGCTGATACTGAAACCGGAATCCGCTGTGTGGATGCCTATCATATTCTGAGTTCGCTCAAAGACAGTTATATTTATTATCGGACTGACTCTCACTGGACAAGCTACGGAGCGTATTATGTCTATCAGTCAGCGATACAGAAAATGGGATTTACTCCGGTATCGTATCAGAATTATGTGATTTCTCATCTGAGCACCGATTTCAGAGGCGACTTGTATCAGAAAACTTTATATGATACGGTCAAATCTGATGTGCTCGATTGCTATACTTATGAAAAAGGCAGTAAGATCACAGATGTACAGATGATTTTTCAGAACGGAACAATCAGAAGACGTTCGGATATTTATGACAAATCGGCTCTGGAATCAGAAGATATGTATCGTTTCTATACCGGTGAACCCTGTCAGAAAATGATCATCAGGACTGATCTAGATAACGATAAAAAATTATTATTATATAAAGATGACTATGCAGATTGTATGATACCGTTCTTAGTTCAGCATTACAGTGAAATCTGTGTCATCAATCTGAAACAGACCGGATGTGAGTTCCAGTCGGTTACAGACCCGTCAGAATACACGCAGGCAATGTTTTTATGCAGTGTCAGAAACTGGCAGGATATTTTTCAGTAAGGAGAATCGCATGAGCAATTATGAATATATGATAAAAACAGATAATAAAAGTCCTCTGCCGTCTTTAATGCTAATCGCTAAAAAAGACGGAAAAGCACTTGAAATAGTTAATGGCTTTTTTACGACAGAAGTTTCATGTGTACAATCTAAATGGTTAGCTGAAATTTTACATCATATCAGAGCGGTTCTGAACGGAGAAGAAAAAGATTTCAAAGACTGCGGAGAATTTTATGCTATTTATGTGAATCAGGAGAAAAGCCTTGCTGTGGATATGCTTTCCGGGTATAACTATGATGAAAATTATCAGGAATATGATTTCATGAATGATCCGATTCCTGACATCTGCGATCGTGAAGAAATAGAAACGGCTGAACTTGAAAAAATTGTTCATGCATGGTATCATGCAGTAATCAGAAAGAAGGGAAATTACGTGTTTCGGATTGCCGTCAATGCCTCTCATGAAGAAGTGATTTCAATTCTGAAAATGCATTTTCGGACAATGAAAGAATCTTCTGTATATTATAAAATTTCAAATTATACTGCTGAAATTTATCATAATGAAGATTATGAAGAGGATAATAAACTGATCACAGATGATTTTCTGTATTATCAGACATTTTTAGATGTTTTCAGAACAAGTCAGGAAATTTGTCTGGAAGAACAGATTCAGCTTGCAAAAAAAATCCGGCAGATTTTCAGAAATCAGGGCTGGCCGGCTGAAATCATTGCAGAATTTGAAGAATTGCTATAAAAAACAGCACACTGTATCAAAACAGTGTGCTGATTGTTTTATAAATCAAAATATGATTGATTATTCAAAAATTTTACCGAAATCCGCTTTGAGTTTTTCTTCGGTAGCGACAGCATCAGCCATGGTATCACCAGTAGCAGTATAATAGCTCTTGATCTTCGGTTCTGTACCGGACGGACGAATCACAACTTTTGCACCCTGTTCGAGATCGAATACAAGTACATTCGATTTCGGAAGTGTGATTGCAGTCTTTTCGCCTGTTGCGACATCAAGAGTTTCACTGGTCTTGTAGTCAGATACGGAAACGACTTTCAGACCGCCGATTTCAGCCGGACGATTGTCACGGAGTTCCTGCATGAGAGAGTTCATCTTATTCATACCGGATTCGCCCTCGAAAGCGAAACTCTGGAGAGAATGACGGAATACACCGTATTTTTTATACATATTCTCACGGGCCTGTAACATAGAGATACCTTGAGTACGATAATAAGCAGCCATTTCGCAGATCAGCATAGAAGCAACAACCGCATCTTTATCACGTACATACGTACCGGACAGATAGCCGTAGCTTTCTTCATAGCCGAAGACATAGCGGTTTTCTTCACCTTTTTCTTCGAGCAGACCGATCTGTTCACCGATGAATTTGAATCCTGTCAGAACTTCAATGACTTCTACACCGTATTCTTTAGCGATTGCCTTAACTAAATCAGTAGTAACAATCGTCTTGACACAGATCGGATTTTCCGGCAGAGTGCCGTTGGCCTTTCTCTGACTGCAAATATATTCGAGCAGCATAGCTCCGACTTCGTTGCCGGAGAACAAAGCATAGTCATCACCATCCGGAACAGCGATTCCGACACGGTCAGCATCAGGGTCAGTCGCAAGCAGTAAATCCGGCTTGACCTGATCACAGTATTTCAGACCGAGTTCGAGAGCCTCACGGATTTCCGGATTCGGATACGGACAGGTCGGGAAATGACCGTCAGGATTTTCCTGCTCTTTTACAACTGTAACATCTTTAATGCCGATTCTGGACAGAATCTCACGAACCGGCTTATTGCCTGTACCGTTCAGAGGAGTATAGACAATTTTTAAACCGCTCTGTGCACAGAGATCTGTATGAATCCCCTGAGAGAGAACATTTGTATAATATTCTTCAATTACATCCTGATCAATATAAGAAACCATGCCGTCAGCAACAGCCTGTTCAAAATCGCAGTACTTGACATCATTGAACATATCCAGAGAATTGATCTCGTTGATGACCTGTTCAGCGACTTCCAGTGTAATCTGACAGCCGTCAGCACCATAAGCTTTATAGCCGTTATACTTGGACGGATTATGGCTTGCTGTTACCATGATACCGGCACTGCATTTCAGAGCACGGACAGCCCATGACAGACAGGGAGTCGGCATCAGTTCACGATAGATATGGACTTTGATTCCGTTTGCAGCAAGCACCGAAGCGGCAGCCTCTGCAAATTTTGTAGATTTGATACGGCTGTCATAAGAGATTGCCACACTGGGCTGCTCGAACGAAGCCTTGACATAGTTTGCCAGACCCTGTGTTGCACGGCGGACAGTATAGACATTCATACGGTTCGTACCGGCACCGAGTACACCTCGCAGACCGCCTGTGCCGAATTCCAGATCACGATAGAAACGGTCACGGATTTCTTCTTCATTACCTTCAACTTCCAGCAGTTCGGGGAGTAAATCCGGATCATCAACTGCTTTCTGACACCAAGTGGTGTAGAGTTCCTTTACAGACATACAGAAACCTCCTAAAAAATCTCATCCGGCACACACCGGATATTCTTATACTCTATTATAACATAAAAAGTAAAATTTGAAAAGGGGGTAAATAAGATTTTTTTCAAATTTTTACAATATTTACACAATATTGTAATAAAATATGCTTATTTTAAGCCAAAAACGGCATATCACAGCAAAATGAATGAAAATTGTGTGAAGATTTTATATAAAATGATAGGGCCTATTTTTTATTGTGAATTTATAAAAAAATCATAGTTTATTCATTTTTCTATGATATAATAAGTAAGACAATAGTCATAATCGGTCAGAAAGGAGGATAATTTTTATGGTAAATCTGAATGATGCAAAGGCGGTTTGTCAGGTTGCCAAAGAGCTGGCAAAAAAAGAGAACATCAGTGTATCTGATGCAATTGAAATCATAAAAGTGACAGAACTCGGGAAAATCAAATTAGCTTTAAGAGTCATCAGCCGTGAAGAAGGCTATGACTGTTATGATGATTAAGAAAAGCAAGCTGAAAACGGCTTGCTTTTTTATTTTTCGGAATTAACAGCTTTCAAGTCATTGACGATATTCTGAAGATGAGCAATCTGCTCCATGCTCAGACCGGAAACATCCAGAAAATTCTGAGATTCTATGCCAAGCAGATAATCTGCACTGACGGAGAAAGTTTCACAAATTTTTTGAAACATATCAAGAGCCGGTGTAGCGTAGTCGTTTTCCCAATTGCTGATTACTTGCTTAGAAGTGGATATTTTGTGACTAAATTCAACCTGACTCATTTTATGCGATAATCGTAATTCTTTAACACGCTCGTAAAACATAGAAAGCCTCCTGAAACCATTTCCTTAATACTATTGTAAAATATTACTTGACATTCGTTTAATACTATGATACAATATATTTGTACAAGGAGGTGCTGTTATGCCGGATTATAAAGAATTATACTATGAATCACAAGCTGAACTTGCGGATATTGAAGAAAAACTGAAAAAAATGGTTTTACACATTCAAATGATCATGCGGAAATCGGAAGAAAAAGTAATTTCTGATGGTGAAAATTCACAAAAAGAAGATTGAATAATTAAGATTCTTTTGCTTGACAAAACCGGAAAAACGTGTTATAATAATAAAGCTGTCGGACGGAAGTCCGAAAGCAAAAAATACCAAGAAAATTTTCAAAAAAAGTTTGAAAAAAGTCTTGACAAACAAAACAAAATGTGATATAATAGATAAGTCGCCGCAAGCTGGACGGGAGTCACAGAGCTTCGGAGATCAGGATTAAATCACATTTTCAGAAAAGCTTCTGAAAAAAGTTTTTCAAAAAGTTTGAAAAAAGACTTGACAAACGAAAGGAAATGTGGTATAATAAATAAGTCGGTTGACGATGAAAGAGATCAGAAATCGGCACTGCATCTTGAAAAATGAACAATACTAAAGGCAAGAAAAAGAACTGAACCCTTAGTTAATTCTTTGAATTAATTAATAAGAGTAGTCAGACAAGACTATAAAACGAACAGTAATTGCGAGCGAATCGTAATTGAGCTG
>JAFUWN010000045.1 GCA_017483465.1 Oscillospiraceae bacterium | reverse complement strand
TAAGTTTCGAATCGTTTCAGTTCTGCTTTGCTTAACAAAGTTATCAGCTCCTCTTTTCAATTCTGTTCATAGCTTCTATCTGCATTTCATATGTTCTTTTCACACAGTTCCGGCTTACTGCACATCAGCCGGAGCTGCTTTTTATTTTATCAATGCACTGAGCAGGGCGTATTTTCCTTTTTGGGGATTCCATTTCTGTATAATCAGTTTGCAGTTTTTCTTTCCGGCTCTGTATCCGTCAGCAAATCTTTTCAGTTCTGTCATTGTATCAAAGTAACCGGCAATTCTTGTTTCATGGCCGGCAATGTCAATCAGCTGATAGTTTTTGTTCTGATTCACAGCATTCACCTCGCTTTCCGTTCAAGCTGCTGCATAGCCTCCCTCTGCATATCAGCAGTACAGGATGTGTAAATATCAAGAGTAATATCACATTTTTCATGTCCCAGGATAGCAGCTACAGTTTTCGGGTCAACTCCACGGCGGATCATCCGTGTTGCAAGGCCGTGCCGCAGAGCATGAAACCGGATATGCGGAATATCCAGCCTGTCAAGTCTTCTGTTTAATGCCTGCCGTGCGGAGCAGGTATCAATAAAATTTTCTGTTCCGGTATAAATAAAGCCCATGCCCTGCCGTTCTTTCAGAACAGCAGCAAAGTCATCCGTCAGATAAATCAGGCGGTTGCTTTTTGGTGTTTTGGTGTCCCCGATTTCCCGGACAGTACGCCGTTCTGACGGAAGATAATAATTTTTGACACTCCGCTGAATATGAATGCACTTTCGCCGGAAATCAATATCAGACCATCGCAGGCCGCACATTTCACCAGCTCTGATACCGGTATGCAGTGCAATCAGCAAAGCCGCTGAAATTGCTTTTTTATCCTGCATAAGATAATCGTTAAGCCGTTCTGATTCTTCATCTGTCAGAACGGTGATTTCTGTTCCGGCTTGTTTCGGGAAAACAATCTGCACAGACGGAGCTTTCAGAATGCCGTCACGTTCTGCACTCCGGAGAATACTTTTCAGAAGCGTGACATGTGCCTTGATATAGGCTGCTTTCCAGCCTTTTCGGACAGACAGGCTGACAAAATCCTGAATTCTGCTTTCGCTGATACGGTTCAGCGGTGTTGTTCCGAACAGCGGCAGAAGTCCGTTTTGCAGATAGCCGACATATAAATTATAAGTTCCGGCACGGGTAATTTCTTTTTTATGGTTCAGGAATGTTCCGGCATACTCTTTCAGCATGGGAATGCCGCTTGCTTCCGGCAGCCGCTGAGAAGGGAACAGCAGCAGGCTGTCCGGAATTTCAATTCTGTCATGTACGCCGAGACCGGATTCGATTGCTCTGATATGAATTTCCTGCTGCTGAAAAATATTCCGTCCGAGTTGTCCGACTGTGATCTGCATTGTTTCCGCCCTCTTTTACCAATTTATTCCAAAATACATCATAAATAATAGATTTAGGATGTATTTTTCAGATACTGTTAATTGCTGCTTTTCGGCAGTGAATCCATATATTATGCACTCAGAATCCAAAAATTTCTTTTGATTTTTTGTTTTTTTCCACATTGAGCATTCCACGCAGGTCACTGCCTTTTACCTGTATCTGCTTTGTCATCTCAAACAGACGGCTGTATACACGGTCTTCTTCGATTCTGACTTTCTCATTTGTCATATCGGCAATTGTCAGATTGGTTGTCACAATGATTGGTTTTCCGCTGTTATAGCGGTACTGGATTACTTTTGCGACAATTTCATCTACATATCCTGTTTTTCTCTCTACACCAAGGTCATCTACAATCAGCAGGTCATAGAACGAAAAGCTGTCAAAATATGCTTCTTTATCTTCTGCTTTCCATGCACCATCTGAAATTCTGAAAAAACTCGTCATCAGGCAGGAATATCCCTGTTCAACAACACTGTTTCCAATGCAGGCAGCAAGAAATGATTTTCCTGTGCCGATGCTTCCTAAAATCAGCAGACCGATATTGCTTTCCAGTGCGTAGGAGAATTCTTC
>JAFUWN010000044.1 GCA_017483465.1 Oscillospiraceae bacterium | reverse complement strand
GCGAGTTCCGTCTTGCCGACACCGGTAGGCCCCAGGAATAAGAACGAACCAATCGGCTTATCGGGATTCTGGATTCCGGCACGGGAACGGAGAATTGCTTCGCTGACTTTTCTGACAGCCTCATCCTGACCGATCACACGCTGATGCAGAATATCTTCCATACGGAGGAGCTTTTCACGTTCGCCTTCCATCAGTTTAGAAACAGGAATGCCCGTCCAGCGGCAGATGATTTTAGCAATTTCTTCGGCGGTCACTTCATCACGAAGCAGACTTTGCTGTGCACCGGATTCAGAGGCAAGTTTCTCCTGTTCGGCAAGCTGTTTCTGGAGTTCAGGGAGTTTGCCGTATTTGAGTTCAGCGGCACGGTTCAGATTATAATCACGTTCTGCACGTTCCATTTCTGCACTGACCTGTTCGATTTCTTCACGAAGTTTCTGCACACGGGAGATACCGGATTTTTCATTTTCCCAGCGTGCTTTCATTTCGTTGAATTTTTCTTTTAAATCCGCAAGTTCTTTCTGAATTTCCTGCAAATGCTCCTGAGAGAGCTTGTCTGTTTCTTTTTTGAGGGCAGTTTCTTCAATTTCGAGGCGGATCATCTGACGGGAAATATCATCCAGTTCCTGCGGCATAGAGTCCATTTCCGTCCGGATCATAGCACATGCTTCATCTACTAAATCAATTGCCTTATCCGGCAGGAATCTGTCAGAAATATATCTGTCTGAGAGTGTCGCCGCAGCAAGCAGAGCGGCATCATGGATTTTTACACCGTGGAAGACTTCATAGCGTTCTTTCAGGCCGCGCAGAATAGAAACAGTATCTTCCACAGTAGGTTCCGGAACAAGCACCGGCTGGAAACGTCTTTCCAGAGCCTGATCTTTTTCGATATACTGCCGGTATTCATTCAGAGTTGTTGCACCGATGCAGTGCAGTTCCCCTCTGGCGAGCATCGGCTTGAGGAGATTTCCGGCATCCATTGCACCGTCTGTTTTGCCTGCTCCTACGATTGTATGCAGTTCATCAATAAATAGAATAATCTGTCCGTCGCTCTTCTTGATTTCATTCAGAACCGCTTTGAGACGTTCTTCAAACTCGCCTCTGTATTTTGCACCGGCAATGAGTGCCCCCAGATCAAGTGAAAAAATTGTTCTTTCTTTCAGATTATCCGGCACATCGCCTCTGACGATACGCAGAGCAAGACCTTCTGCAATAGCAGTTTTGCCGACACCGGGTTCACCGATCAGAACAGGATTATTTTTCGACTTTCTGGATAAAATTCTGATCACATTCCGGATTTCGCTGTCTCTGCCGATCACAGGGTCAAGCTTGCTTTTTCTGGCGAGGTCTGTCAGATTCTGACCGTATTTTGTCAAGACATCATAAGTTTCTTCGGGATTTTCGCTGGTGACTCTGGTATTGCCTCGAACCTGCATTAATACCTGTAAGAACTGATTCTTGTCAATCCGGAACTGATTCAGGATTTTTTGCAGATCACGGTCAGGATTTTCCAGCAGGGAAAGAAAAATATGCTCGACAGAAACAAATTCGTCTTTCATTTTGGAAGCCTGCTGTTCAGCCTGATTTAAAACTTTATCGACATCCTGAGAAATCAGGATTTGTCCGGGCTGACGGCCGCTGCCGGTGACGGCAGGCATCTGACTGACTGCTGTCTGTACGGCATTCTGAAGCTGATTCAGATCAATATTCAGCTTTTGCAGGAGCTGACCGATCAGACCGCCTTCCTGCTGAATCAGAGCCAGAAACAGGTGCAGCTGTTCGATATGCATATTCTGTGCAGAAAGTGCAATACTCTGAGCGTTCTGAATTGCTTCCATAGATTTTTGTGTAAATTTCTGAGCATTCATAAAATTACCTCCTGATCATAAAATTTCAAAAATAATCATTCAGACAGATTTCTGAATTATTTCGGCTTCCTGCTGGAAAGCCCGTTCGAGAGTTTCGGGAGAAATTCCGCTGAACCATGCACGGAGATATTTATCAAATCTCTGTACATATGCACTGAGCATTCTGCCGAACTCGGCTTCATTTTCTGCCGGATTGCTGACAGAACGTTCCAGTTTGCCGGGAGAAATCTGATATTCCGCATTGGTATTCAGATAATTCTGTTCCAGCAGAACCCAGAGCCGGAAAAAATCTTCCAGCGAAAGCAGAAGAGCCTGATTCTGTGTCCGGAGCTGAATCCGGAGCTTTCCGGCCTGTCCGTCCTGCGGAATCCGGAACAGATCAACAGAATACTGTACTGTCGGCTTATATTTATAATTCAGCTGGCTCTGCATAGAGAGGATATGAGCCGAAGTCTGTTCGAGCATCCGGAAAGTTTCTTTCAGGGACTCCATACCGGAAAAGACGGACTGCATTTTCATTTCCGGTGTGACACAGGAGAGCCGTTCTGCTAAAAGCTGATTGATGATATTGGAACGGCTGGTATGCATCTGATAAGCAAGTGCATCTGCTTTTTCGACCACTTCATCTGAAAGCACCAGGCTGTAGATACTTTTTGACATAGATCTGAACTTCCTTTCTGCAAATCCGGAAATTGAAATCCGGATTATTAATTTTCTTTGTAATTTTTATTATAGCACAGATCTTATAATTTGTCAATAGGTTTATTAAAATTTTTTGCAAAAAAATAAAAACGCCCGACCTGACTGCCGGACGCTTTCATAAAGAGGAAGGTAAAATGTTATGATACAGCTTTTTAAAATACGAATGAGGAACATTCGTCTGCACTGCAAGCTGTAGTGAAAAATCGAATCTCTTAACTGAGAGAATTACTCTCACTGCGCTAAGTTAAAAAATTTAATTTTTCTACAGTCAGTCTGCAATTTCTGCAAAAGGAATAAACTTCCGGATTCAAAAACGTTTGAGAGGGGGGGACATCTTTGAACCACTTTGTAAAAGGCAGTTGCAAACTCAACTGTTTCTATTATTTTACTTGATTTTTTGCTCTATTACAATAGCTATTTATATTTTTAACTGACTGATCATATCTAAAAAACGAATTTTTTTATGGATTTTTTATTTTTAAGGTTCATTTTTATGAATAAATAATGAAATTTAAATATTCTGATTTTAATTCATATTTTATTCATAATCAGAAAAAATAGGAAAACTGCCTGTCGGAAATTTTCCGGCAGGCAGTCCAGATAGGGATTTAAGAGAGAGAAGAATTATTTTAATTATTTTTCATAAATTCTGTCTTCATAACGGAACAGTGTCAGCTGAATAGTCATGTTGCCGTTCAGAGTGCGGAGTTCATCCAGGAATTTTTTCTGATCTACGTTATCAGGAAGCTGAATGCTGTAGATACAATCGAACAGAGAACCGAAGTTTGTAGTCTTTACTCTGCGGAGTTTCCAGCTGGTTGTGTATTTGTTCAGGATAGAATCAAAAAGATGTTCATAGTTAAGATCTTCCGGAACAGTGACTTTCAGAGTCATGTCACTGGCTTTCGGAGCTGCATAGTTCATCATGTTCAGAACATACATGACAACAGCCATGACGATAAAGAAGATAATTGCAACTGCAATATAGCCTTTGCCTATGATAACACCGCTTGCCATTGCCATGAAGACATAGCAGACATCTTTCGGGTCAGCGGCAATGCTTCTGAATCTCGTAAGTGTGAAGACACCGGCTAAGGCAAGCCCGCCTTCTACTGTATCAATCAGCATCAGCAGTACGGCTACAATCGGCGGAAGCATGATCAGAGTAATTGCATAGCTCTGTGCAAAGCCCTCTTTCTTATGAGTCAGCATATAAATTGCACTGATACCGAAGCCGATCACAAGCGAAGCAATAAATACACCTAAAAAAGTTCCGAGCGTTAATTCTGTATGGCCTGTCAGGGAGTCATACTGGATAATAGATTCAAAAATATTCATAATTACATACTTCCTTTCTGATACATCATAGCATTGTTATTAGCGGTCTGAATAATATTGGGGTGCAGATTCAGCGGTGAGCAGGCAGTTGTCTGTTTTAGCTTGCCTTCTGCATAGAGTTTCTGACGGATATATCTCTTATAAGCTGTGCCGTATTTGGAAAAGCTGATTCTTCTGATCTGAAGTCTTGCCATTGCATCGGCAAGCCAGAGGGGCATTGCACCGACAATCTTGACTTCCATCAGTCTTTGATTGGGAGCAATAATCTGTGCTCCGTAGCTCGGCAGGCCAAGAGAAAGATCATATCTGCGTTCTGTCAGCTGACGGTCAAAAGTCAGGCGGAAATTGGAATCTTCTTTTCCGAAGAAAGCACTTCTCTGATAGCTGATATACTGTTTCGGCTTGATGTCATTATAAGAATTCATAAACACATCCAGTTCACTGAAAATCTGTTTCTGGATATATTTGCTCATATCAACCGGCTTCTGACGATGGAGCATATAAGCATCCGATTCTGCAAGTGTCAGAGTTACTCTTCTCTTAGTTACAATGCCGTTGACCTTTTTCTTGATTTCCAGGAATACTTTATCATCGGGATTTGCAGGAGAATAATAACTTCTCAGACGGATTTTTTCCTTGTAATAAGGTTTTTCGAGAGAATTGCGGATCAGGAAGTCATCGGGTGTATCATAATATAAATTATAGATACCGTAATCCTTACCGCCGACACAGAATTTGTCAGGGTTCATATATTTATGAATCTCTTCCAGAAGTGCTTCATACTGATTCATATCGAGCATGTATTTAAGCTCTTTTCTCATAAATGTACTGATTGCCATAATCAAGACTCCTTTACTATAGATTTAAAAATTTCGTTGTATTCAGGATACACCTGTGATGTTTTCAAAAGATTTCGGATTTGTTTAGGTTTTGTTAAACCCATCCGTTGTTTGATTACAGTTATATTATAAAATTAAAAGCTTAAAGAAATCTTAAAGTTTTATAAATCTGTGATTTTTTCTTTTGTTTTTTACAAAAATCATACAACATGCACAATTTTCACAGGAATATCACAAGCAGAAAATACTTTCAGTAATATACAATAAGAAAAGCCGTCTTGAATTCTGAAAATATTACAGGCCGTAAGTATTTCAGGCTGATGTTTTGTCAGATTTATTTTTTTGTAATTTTTGTGAAAATCCTCTTGACAATTATTTTAAAATCTACTACAATAGAAATATAAGATATTACAATCTGTGAACTCCGGATAAATTTATACATAATCCGGAAAAATTCTGAAGGAGGAATTTATTGTATGAAAAAAACTGCATTCGGCAGACGGCTTCTTGCTTCGCTTGCAAGTATGGCTGTTTTGCTGACATCTGCTCTGCCTGTCACTGCTGCGGATGCCGACCCGGAAGAAAAAATTTTTCCGGAAACTGTCGAGCCTGTTGATGTCAATTTCGCAAAAGCTCTGCAATTATCGCTGTACTTCTATGATGCGAATAAATGCGGCTGCGGTATCACAGGCGGCAATCTTGAATGGCGCGGCGACTGCCATACCGAAGATGCCAAAGTTCCGCTGATTCCTATGACTGCTCAGAAAAAAGGAACAAATCTTTCTCAGGAATTTATCGATGCTCACAAAGAGATTCTTGACCCTGACGGTGACGGAACAATTGATGTTGCCGGCGGTATGCATGATGCCGGCGACTGCGTGAAATTCTGTCTTCCCGGAAGCTATGCGGCTTCTACACTCGGATGGGGCTATTATGAATTCCGTGATGCCTATATCGATGCCGGTCAGCAGTGGCATGTAGAAGATATTCTGCACTGGTTCAATGATTATTATCTCAAATGCCTGTATTATGATGAAAACGGCGATGTCTTAGCATTCTGTTATCAGGTCGGTGAAGGAAATATCGACCATAACTACTGGCTGACTCCGGAACTTCAGAATGAAAATCTTCTTGATTTTGCCCGTCCTGCTTATTTCGCTACAGAAGAAACCCCGGCTTCTGATATGTGTGCCGGTGTAGCGGCTTCTCTGGCTGTCAGCTATCTGAATTTCAAAGATACAGAACCTGAATATGCACAGGAATGCCTGACAGGTGCATTAAAACTCTATGAATTCGCAGTCAAAACGCACACAGAGGGCACAAAAACTCAGGAACAGAAAGATAAAGAAAAACAAAATACTGACCCTACAGAAGAAAATCCGGATGAAATCAATAAAGATCGTGAAAATACTGACCTGACCGTCACTTCTTTAGGCTATGACGGCGGCTTTTATACTTCCAGTTATGACTATGACGAACTGGCATGGGCAGCAGTCTGGCTCTACGAATGCACAGGCAAATGGGATTATATTGATGATATTATCCATGTGGATGAAACTGTCACAGGCGATATGGGAGCACATCCCTATACAGGCTATCTCAAGAGAATCATCAAAGACACCGGCAACTGCTGGCAGAATATCTGGGTTCACTGCTGGGACACAGTCTGGGGCGGAGTTTTCGCAAAACTTGCACCGATTACAAACTGCTCCCGTGACTGGTATATTTTCAGATGGAATCTGGAATTCTGGTCGGGTATGACTCCGGAAGATGCCGCTAAAGCTACCGGACTTCCGGCCGCAGTCACAGCACATAAAAATTTCGGTACAGATGACGCAGTCTGGAATACTACCATTACAGCCGATAAAATCAAAGATCTCCCCGAAACAGACGGAGCATGGCTGAAAAAGACTCCTGCCGGATTCAGTATGCTGAATGATTACGGCTCTGCCCGTTATGATACCGCCGCTCAGCTCGAAGCCCTGGTCTATGCCAAGGAAACCGGAGATATGACTTTTGCCGACTGGTCTAAAGGACAGATGGAATATATCATGGGCAATAACCCGATGAACCGTTCTTATATTGTCGGCTATGATCTTGAAAAGGGTGCTTCCCATCCGCATCACAGAGCGGCTCACGGCTCAACTACTCTGAATATGGATGATCCTGTTGATCAGACACATGTATTATGGGGAGCACTGGTCGGCGGCCCTGATGCCGATGACTGGCACAGAGATCTGACAAAAGATTATATTTATAACGAAGTTGCTGTTGACTACAATGCCGGATTTGTCGGTGCATGTGCCGGCCTCTATCAGTATTACGGCAAGGCAAACGGCGATCAGCCGGAAGAAAATTTCCCGCCGTCCGAAGAAAGCATGAAAGGGGAAATTACAGAATTTACTCTCAAAGCCGCTGTTGGTCAGGAAGATAACATGGCAACACAGATTCTGATTGAAATTGCAAATCTTTCCTCTCAGCCGCCGAGGTATCTGGATGATGTCAGAGTCAGATATTATTTCAATATTTCTGAACTGCTCAAAAACGGACAGACACTTGATAATATCGAAATCCGTCCGGACTATGACGAGATGAAATCCAGTACAGACGGAAAACATGTTGTAGATTATAATCTTGTACAATATAATGATAACGGTGACTGCTATCTGGAACTGACATGGGAAAATTATCAGTTCTATGGTGATCTGCAAGTACAGTTTGCCCTGATGGATACCACACAGAATGCAGATTATAAATTTGTCTGGGATTCTTCCAACGACTACAGCCGTAAGGCAATCCGGACAGCTGATGAAATCGGCAAGGAACTCAACGAAGCTCCGGAATTTACTGACGGCATTACTATGTATATTGATCAGCAGCTTGTCTGGGGTACTCCTCCTGAAGGAAGCGAAGAAACTCCGGTTTCTGACACGCTCTGGGGTGATGCCGACTGCAACGGCATTGTCAATATTCTCGATGTCATTACACTGAATAAAGCCATTCTCGGCAAAGAATCCCTGACTGCACAGGGAAAAATCAATGCAGATGTCGATCAGGACAACACTCCCGATTCTACCGATTCGCTGAATATTCTGAAACTCATTGTCGGAATTATGAAAGCTGCTGATTTCCCGATCAAATAAAATCATATATTACAGAAACCGGTATTTACTATGGAGGATTCAGAATGAACTATCAGAAACAAATTCATGACTATCTGGAAAAACATCAGCAGGAAATGCTTACAGTCCTGTCAGAACTGATTGCTGTCCGCAGTGTTCAGGGCGATGCACAGGAACATGCTCCGTTCGGAACAGAACCGGCAAAGGCTCTTGAAAAAATGCTGGAGTACTGTAAAAAATATGGCTTTTCTACAGAAAATCTGGAGTACTACGCAGGCAGTGCTGATTTGAATCAGCAAAAACCGGAACTGGCAATTTTAGCACATCTTGATGTCGTTCCGGAAGGTGACGGCTGGACACATCATCCCTATCAGATGACATACGAGCCGGAAACAGATAAACTCTACGGCCGGGGCACTTCTGATGATAAAGGCCCTGCTGTCGCTGCTCTGTTTGCCATGAGAGCAGTCAAAGATCTGCAAATTCCTATGAAAGCCGGAGTCCGTCTGATTTTCGGTACAAATGAAGAAAACGGCTCCGAAGATCTGGAATATTACATGAAACACAGAACTCTGCCGCCTATGGTCTTTACTCCTGACGGAGATTATCCGGTAATCAATCTCGAAAAAGGCATGTGCCGTCTGAAATTATCTGCGGAATTCACAGATCATCAGACACATGTGATCAAGCTGAAAGCCGGTGATGTCATCAATGCCGTTCCTGCTCATGCAGATGTGATTCTGCAAAATATCCGATTCGAGGATGTACAGCAGACTGTTCATGATTTGCAGAAATGTTATCCGATCGGAATTCCTGAAACAGAAGTCGGTCTCGATCACGGCTTTGTGACGATTTCAGTCAATGGAGAATCGGCTCATGCTTCTACTCCTGAAAAGGGAAAAAACGCATTGACATTTTTACTAGAAATACTGGATTCTCTGCACTTCGAGGGTCAGCAGGGTGAAGTGATTCATCAGCTTTCTGAATTATATCCCTATGGTGAAACAGACGGCAAATCCTGCGGAATCTCGGCAAGTGATGAATTATCCGGCAGTCTGACATGTGTATGCAGTGTAATGGAAATGGATGCAAATAAATTAACTGCATATAATGACATCCGTTTCCCTGTCTGCTGTACGGGTGCAGAACTCATAAAGAAAATGCAGGAAACTCTTTCCCCTGTGACATGCGAAGCGATTCTCTGTGACGAACCGCATCATACAGATGAAAATTCTGATTTTGTCCAGACACTGTTAAAAATCTATGAGAATACCACCGGACTCAAAGGCGAATGCCTTGCAATCGGCGGAGGTACGTATGTCCATCATATTGAGGGCGGTGTTGCATTCGGAGCAACGTTCCCCGATACGGATGTGCATATGCACGGAGCAGATGAATTTATTAAATTAAAGCATCTGCTGCTCGATGCAGAAATGATGGCTCTTGCGATGACGGAACTCTGCGGAATGTAATTCATGAATGATTATGAATATATCAACGCATTGCAGGCAAGCGAAACAGCTCCGGTTCTGACTGAATGGGAACAGCGTATCGAATCCGATCTTCATAAACAATTTATCAGTTCTGTAAAATCAGAAATTATGTTTAAGACAGGTCAGGTTATTCTTGGAATCATATTATTTATCATGATTCTGTTATATGATCTGCATGTGATCAGAATCCGGTCAGAAATGCCGGATGAAAATTCTCTGACTGAAATCTTGTTTTCCATACTTTTCAGCATTGCCGATATGTTTACTACAATTGACGGCATAAAAGCCTGTATCAAATTAAAAAAGCAATGTCATAAGCATGTTAGTTTTATCGGAAAATTTCTGAGTGATGAAGTCAGAGTCCGCTATCAGGATTCCGGAGAATATTCCGAAACGCTCTACGAACATTATATTACTGTTCAGATTGATAAAATACATGCTGTCCGGAATATCTATCTTTTAGATCAACATGCTGATAAAATCAAAAAACAGGATGAAATTTTAGTAATGTACTATCCGGCCGCTGAGGGAATCTTTCATCTGTTTGGGAAAAAAATCTGAAACTGCTTGCAATTTCTGAGAATCTATGTTATAATAAAAATATATTAATTTGGAGGTGTTTCTCATGGATATGAAAGCAAAAATTGACGAGATTATCAGCAAGACAAAAAACGATCCGGAATTTATGAAGAAATTCACATCCAATCCAGTCAAGGCCGTAGAAGATGTAGTCGGTGTTGATCTGCCTGATGAGCAGATTAATAAAATTATTTCCGATGTGAAAACCAAAGCTCCGGATGTCGTTTCCAGAGCAAAGAGCGATCCTGAATTTTCCAGGAAGCTCAAAGAAAATCCGGTCAAGGCTGTGGAAGATATTACCGGAATTGATTTCCCTGACGAGCAGATCAATGCGGCAATCAAGGGCGTAAAAGATAAATTACTCGGCGGAAAGAAATAATATGGCAAAACCGGATAAAACTAATGTCATGCGGATTCTTGATCAGAAGAAAATTAATTATCAGCATTATTGTTATGATAATACTTCTGCTGTGAGCGGTGTGGAAGTTGCTAAAGCCTTAGATCAGAATCCGGAACAGGTTTTCAAGACACTCGTAACTGTCTCCGGAACAGGAATGCATTATGTATTTGTGATTCCGGTTGCTGAAGAACTTGATCTCAAAAAAGCTGCAAAAGCTGTGGGAGAAAAAAGCATTGCTATGCTGAAATCCAAAGAATTACTCCCTCTGACCGGATATATTCACGGCGGATGTTCTCCGATCGGAATGAAAAAATTTTTTACGACAGTCATTGACGAAACAGCACAGCTGTTTGATACTATCATATTCAGTGCCGGAAAAATTGGTCATCAGGTAGAAGTTTCTCCGGAAGATCTGAAAAACGTCATTGCTTTTACATTCGCAGATCTGACAGTATAAATAAAAATCCCTGAGAAATCAGGGATTTTTTATATTTACAGCAACATAGAAATCACTGCATTCGAGACGGCAAAGCCCTCCGGAGTCAGAGCAATATAATGATCAGGCTTAATTTTTATATAATTATTTTTGATTAATATCGGTAATTTTTTTCTGGCTTCCGGAGAAAGAGCAGTTTCCGGCACTCCCCTGCTCGTCCGGAGTGCGAGCATCAATTTTTCTTCCGGATCACAGGCATTTTCTGAGATGATGATTTCTTCCTGACGGTTTTCCTGACAGAATTTTGTAATATCTTTCGGAACATAAAATCTTCTGTGATTCACACACGAGTGTGCTCCTGCACCGATTCCCAGATAATCTTCACAGAACCAGTATTTCAGATTATGCCGGCTCTCAAAGCCTGATTTCGCAAAACTGGAAACTTCATACTGATGAAAACCGGATTCTTCCAGCATCCGGACGGTTTGCAGATACCTGTCAGCAGAAATATCATCATCCGGAAGATTGTCCAGAATTTCAGGATTGGTATAAAACGGTGTATTTTCCTCCATCTGGAGCAGATAAGCTGAAACATGCTGAATCGGCAGAGATGTCAGAATTTCAAGAGTCTGTAATAATACCTGTTCTGACTGATACGGCAGAGCTAACATCAGATCACAGGAGAGATTCCGGAAACCTGCCTGATATGCATTCTGAACGGTTTCCAGGTTCTGTTTTGCCGTGTGAGTACGGCCTAATACTTTCAGCTGCGAATCAGAAAAGCTCTGTGTTCCGATTGAAAGGCGATTCACACCGGCAAGTTTCAGATCATGCAGATGTCTGAAACTGGTTCTGGATGGATTATATTCCAATGTGATTTCCGGACTGACTAATTTAAAATTCTTATCGCAGGTTTCCAAAATATCAGAAACTGCCTGAATACTCAGCAAAGAAGGGGTTCCGCCTCCGAAGTAGATACTGTCAACAG
>JAFUWN010000043.1 GCA_017483465.1 Oscillospiraceae bacterium | reverse complement strand
TTCGTATCATTGATGCCGATGGAGATAATATAATAATCTCCGGGTTTGCCGTAAGTCTCGATCGGAACAAACTGACCGCCGTCAACAAAGCCTTTCGCATACTGTCCGGAAGTCGCCATATTTCTGACTACATAATTTGCGGCAGGCGTTCCGGATAAATAATTCTTGATAATCTGTCCCCAGCCGTGCTGAGCAGTATCACCCTGATTATAATAATTTGCTACGGTCGAGTCACCGCAAATCCAAAGATGCGGATTCATCTCGCCTGTTGTATTCAGCTGTTTGATTTCAATGGCTGAAATCGAACGCTGTCCGTTTGCAATGCCTGTTACAGCCTGGATATTCAGCTGACCGTCAGTAACCGGAAGCTGAATAGTTTCCGTTGCATTGAGACGAGTCAGATTCATGATCTGCATCATGCCTTCCATCTTGATGGAACATCTGGGAGCATTGCCGACTGTAACCGTGACTTCATACAGGCCATTCGGCAGATCGACATTGAAAGTATTGGCGGCATCATCAGAAGTAAACTGCACAGCATCACTTCCGGCACCGATTCCGCCGGCACTGACATCGGAAACATTTCCGGTCTGGGCGAAGCCATAGCCGAGCGAACTGCTGTAGCCGGTTGAGGCCGTTACTCCGGTATATCCGGAAGAAACACCGCCGTTACCGAAATCGAATTTCCAGTTTGCTGTGGCAGCAGATGCTGTCATAGTACTGGTGATACCTGCCGGAACTGCCGGAATTGCCATGGCACAGGCAAGCAGGGCACTCAATAATTTTGTTTTGAAATTTTTCATGAAAGACCTCCTTATGTCAGTTAAAAAATCATACATCCGGGAAAATAATTTATGAACGTTTCATGTCTTTATTGTATATTTTACCTGAAATTTTACAGAAAAGCAATGACTATATATATTTAAAACTGATTTTTAATCTTAAATTTATAACGTTTTCGCTGATTTCTTTTCTGAATTCTTGAATTTTTATCTCACTTCATAAAACAGCAAAACAAATTCACAGTTTATTCATGATTGATCAATAATAATTTCTGCACTCTGGAGAGCCGTTTGATTTCATATTCTCTCCGGAGTGCATCAGATTTATTTTCAAATTTTTCCAGATAGACAAGTTTTACAGGTCTTCGGGAGCGGGTGTATTTTGCACCTTTTCCGGCGTTATGTGTGCGGATACGCTTTTCCGGATCGGTTGTCCATCCGGTATAGAGCGTACCGTCAGCACATTCGGCAATATAAACATAATCAGGCATAATCCATTCCGAAATTAGTTGTTACAGGTTTATGAGCCGTCATGCTTTTGTGAAGATCCAGAATTCTCTGGTTGGAGCTACCCCGGAACAGTAAATTCAGACTTTTTTTAGATTCGATAAATTCACCGTCCACAAGCCAGTCTGTCACAGCAAGCAGATCGCCGTAATGATTTTTCTGATTCTGATTTTTGATTAAATATTCCAGTTCAAAGCCTGTATAAGTCATAATATTTAAATTCAGTTTCTTGATTTCTCTGCCGAGTTCAGCGAGAGCTTCGGCCTGACAGAAAGGCTCACCGCCGCTGAAAGTCACACCGTCAAGAAGCGGATTTTTCCGGATATTAGCAAGCAGTTCACTTGTGCTGACAACTTTGCCGCCTTCAAATGCATGGGTCTGAGGATTCTGACAGCCGGGGCAGTGATGCGGACAGCCCTGCGTAAAAATAGTATATCTGAAACCGGGGCCGTCTACAATAGAATCATTGACTGTCCCTGAAATACGAAGCAACATAACAGATCATCCTTTCCGTGATTAGAAAATACTTATTTTTTGCATTTGAAAATGCCCTCGGCATAAACAGTTCTGAACTTGACGGCACGATACATATTTCCGAGCCGTTCTTTAAGAGAATCGCTTGTCTCGAACGGAGGCGTAAAAGAGTGATTCGGAACAAGAAGATGTTTCACAGCGAAATCAGTTCTTTTCTTTTCACCCTGAATATAGAAGCAGCCGCAGAAGATACCGCCTTTTTTGAGCACTCTGTAAGTTTCTTTAAAAGCCGCATCTTTATCCGGAAATGCATGAAATCCGTTCAGAGACAGGACAATATCAAAACTTTCATCCGGAAAAGGCAGTGCACCGGCATCGCCCTGACGGAAATCAATATTTTTAATATTCATATATTCCGCACGTTTACGGGCATTTTCCATCATATCGGCAGAATAGTCAAGACAAGTGATTTCTGCATCAGGCAGAGTCTGATATAAAGGCATTGTCAGAACGCCTGTTCCTACCGGAACTTCCAGCAGTTTTCCGGAGAAATTCTCCGGAATACCCGATAATGCAGAATTCAGCCATTGTGAAGTGGTAAAATCATCAAATCCCCACATGATTTTATTGGCAATTTTTCCGGCTGTGGTCGAATAGCTGACCAAGCCGTCATAAAATCCGGCAAAACCTCCGCCGAGATTCTTATAAGAATCCTGAATCTGCTGTTTTCTGTCAGACATGATAAAAATTCAACTCCTTTGAAAATTATTTTTATTCTGTAATATCATGTTTTACTCTGTCTTCGACTTCGCTTCTCTTAGCATCATTGAATCTGTCGAGAGTTCCGACAAGATAGCCTGTAATTCTGCGGATACGCTCGAAACCGATTCTGTTATGATCTTTTTCAGGCCGTCCGCATTGAGGGCAGACATCATTGATAATACCAGTATAGCCGCATATCGGGTCACGATCGACAGGGTGATTGATGGAACCATAGCCGATGCCGGATTCTTTCATACATCTGATGACTTTCTCAAATGCAGGGAGATTTTTCAGCGGATCGCCGTCAAGCTCGACATAACTGATATGTCCGGCATTGGTCAGAGCATGATAAGGAGCTTCGATCTGGATTTTTTCAAATGCACTGATCGGATAGTAAACCGGCACATGGAACGAATTTGTATAATAGCTTCTGTCCGTTACACCCGGAATAATACCGTATTTTTTGGCATCCATCCGGACGAATCTTCCGGAGAGGCCTTCTGCCGGAGTTGCCAGAAGAGAGAAATTCAGTCCTGTTTTCTGAGCTTCTTTATCAAGCCGCTTTCTCATCCGGCCGATGATTTCCAGGCCGAGTTCACGGGCTTCTTCGCTTTCTCCGTGATGTGTGCCGATCAGAGCTTTGAGTGTTTCGGCAAGACCGATAAAGCCGACTGACAGTGTACCGTGTTTCAGGACTTCTTCCACGCTGTCATCAGGAGAAAGATTTTCAGAATCAATCCAGATGCCCTGTCCCATCAGGAACGGGAAGTTACGGACTTTTTTCTGACACTGGATTGCAAATCTGTGTTTGAGCTGATCAATAGCCAGATCCATAATATGATCAAGGCTCCGGAAGAACTGTTCTTTGTCATGATCGGCTTCAATGGCGAGTCTGGGGAGATTAACAGAAGTGAAACTTAAATTTCCTCTTCCGGTGACAATTTCACGGCTTGGGTCATGAACGTTGCCGATTACTCTGGTACGGCAGCCCATATAGGCAATTTCGGTTCTGTAATCGCCTTCTTTATAATACTGGAGATTATAGGGAGCATCGATAAACGAGAAGTTCGGGAATAATCTTTTTGCAGATACCCGGCAGGCAAGCTTGAATAAATCATAGTTAGGATCTTCGGGATTATAATTAATCCCTTCTTTGATTTTAAAAATATGAATCGGGAAGATCGGTGTTTCGCCGTTGCCGAGTCCTGCTTCATTGGCAAGCAGAATATTTTTTGTAACCATACGGCCTTCTGGAGAAATATCCGTACCGTAATTGATGGAAGAAAACGGTGTCTGTGCTCCGGCACGGCTGTTCATGGTGTTAAGATTATGCACAAGAGCTTCCATGGCCTGATAAGCAGCTCTGTCAGTTTCCTGATAAGCATGAGATGCTGTGAATTTCAGAATTTTATTTACAATTTCCGGAGAAAACTCTTTTTCCAGAAGTTTCCTTGCTTTTTCTTCAAAGCCGTTATCATTGGCAAGCACCGGAATCAGATCATTTTCTTTTCTGATCTGGTCACAGAGCTGCAAAACATATTCGGAAATATTTTCCTTTTCTGTCAGCAGTTCGAGTGCTCTGCCAAGATTCTGCCGGTATCTTGCCGCATAGGTCTTGCGGATGCCGTCAGCCATAGCATAATCAAAATTCGGAACACTCTGACCGCCGTGCTGATCGTTCTGGTTCGACTGGATTGCAATACAGGCCAGTGCGGAATAACTTGCAATGTCATTGGGTTCTCTTAAAAATCCGTGTCCGGTAGAGAAACCGCCCTTGAACAGCTTGACCAGATCAATCTGACAACAGGTAGTTGTCAGTGTCAGGAAATCCAGGTCATGAATATGAATATCGCCTTCTTTATGAGCACGGGCATGTTCAGGCTTGAGGACATATAATTCATAGAACTCTTTGGCCGAAACGCTGCCGTACTTGAGCATTGTTCCCATTGCCGTATCGCCGTCGATATTGGCATTTTCTCTCTTGATATCGCTGTCCTTGGCAGAATGGAATGTCAGTTCATTCAGGACTTTCATCAGATTGGTTTTCATTTCTCTTGCCCGGCTGCGGTCATAGCGATAGAGAATATAAGCTTTTGCAGTATGTGCATGACCTCTTTCGATCAGGACTTTTTCAACCAGATCCTGAATCTGTTCTACAGTAGGAGGATTATCGCCGCACTGTACTTCACAGATTCTGCACACTTCCTCAGCGACAGCATTCGCCTCATTGTAATCAGAACCGCCGACTGCCTGTGCTGCCCGGAATACTGCATTGCTGATTTTTTCTACATTAAACGGCACTTTCCGGCCGTCACGCTTGATTATATACATTAACATAGTGATGAAAGCTCCTTTTCCTGTAAGTATAAAAAATACAATATCTGGTGTACCAGATAAAGTGCTATATATTAGTATAGCGTATATTTCCCAAAAAGTCAAGCTGTGAAAATGCACAATAAACACATGTTACATTTGGGCATGTTTTATAATTTCATATCTGATTTATCAGTTTTTCGCAAAGAATCAGTAAAAAGCAGCGTTTCTTTCACGTGAAAGAACAAATGTTCTAAACCACAAGATATAGATATCCGGATTTTTGATATTTTTTTGGCATTCGGCAGTTTATTACTATATTACTGAAATAATATGCCATCGCTGACAGACATCTGGAAATTTTTTCCATGATTATATGGCACATGAAAAAAAATTAAATCCCTCTTGACAGATTTTTTAAAATAATGTATAATGAGATAGGTTTATTATTTTTTAAGGAGTTTTGAATGCTATGAGTATGGAATTTATCAGAAAATTACCGATTCCGCAGGAAATCAAAAAAGAATATCCGCTTTCTGTCGCCTTTGAAACGCTCAAAAAACAGCGTGATGAGGAGACAGCTAAAATTTTTAAAGGCGAATCAGAGAAACTGATTTTGATTATAGGCCCCTGTTCTGCTGACAGAGAAGATGCTGTGATGGAATATATCCACCGCCTCGCCAAAGTTCAGGAAGAAGTACAGGATAAAATCCAGATTATCCCCAGAATCTATACCAATAAGCCCAGAACTAACGGCACGGGCTATAAAGGCATGGTGCACCAGCCTGACCCGACTAAGGCCGAAGATATGCTCGAAGGTCTGATTTCTATCCGGAAACTCCACAGAAGAGCCATCGAAGAAACCGGCTTCACCTGTGCTGATGAAATGCTGTATCCGGAAAATTACAGATATTTGTCTGATTTATTATCTTATGTTGCAGTCGGTGCCAGAAGCGTCGAAGACCAGCAGCACAGATTAACTGTCAGCGGCATGGATATTCCGGCCGGTATGAAAAATCCGACAAGTGGTGATTTGTCTGTTATGTTCAATTCAATCTATGCAGCTCAGTCGAAGCATACCTTCCTGTACAGAGGCTGGGAAGTGCATACTTCCGGAAATCCGCTCGCTCATGCGATTCTGAGAGGCTTTGTCAACAAGCACGGCGAATCACAGCCGAATTATCACTATGAAGATTTATTATTGACTTATCAGCATTATATTGAGAAAAAACTTGAAAATCCTGCTGTGATCGTTGATACAAATCACTGCAATTCCAATAAATGCTGGTATGAACAGCCCAGAATTGCCAGTGAAGTGCTTCATGCCTGCCGTCATAATGCCGATATTAAAAAAATGGTCAAAGGCTTCATGATTGAAAGCTATCTCGAAGACGGTGCTCAGAAAGTCGGTGAGGGCATCTATGGAAAATCCATCACAGACCCCTGTCTCGGCTGGGACAAGACACATGACCTGATTCTGAGAATCGCTGATCAGTTATAATTATAACAACCAAACTGATACGATCAGTTTGTAAATCTTTCAAAAAATCCGGCAAAAAGCCTGAAAGGAGATTTTTGTGAAATTCAAAAAAATTTTAGCTGTTATTTCTGCCCTTTGCATGATGGGAGCGGTGATGCCGTTTACAGAACGATCTGTTCCGGAGCGTGCTCTGCTCTCTGCAAATGCTGAAGAAGAAATTA
>JAFUWN010000015.1 GCA_017483465.1 Oscillospiraceae bacterium | reverse complement strand
GAAAAGAACCCGGGTTTGTATATGAAACCGTCTCGATTACCGATCTTGTGAAATACAAAGGCACTGTGCTGGAGAAATTCCGTTCTGCCCCTCTGCTGTCTTTAGGCTGTTCGGTTCAGGACATGAATCTGGATATCAGAAAAGGTCTCTACGGCAAACCGTGGCTGGGAGAGGTCTATCATGCCGATGCCGATTTTAAAAAACTTTATGAGAATATTCCTCACGGTACAGAAGTGATGATTATAAACTGTGGCGGTTATCGTGGAGGCGGGACTGCCACGACTTTTATTCCTCTGGAGACGCTGTATGCTCCGCCCGGACTGGTGACGAAACGCTTTACGGTTGTGACAGGCCCTGCCGCCCGGTTCATGCATCTGGTTTCCATGCCGCACCCGGAAATCTATTTTCCGGAATATCAGGAGAAAATCAGCATTTTTGAGCTTGCAGATGTGATTATGGATCTCTATGACAGGATCGTATCACCGGAACATCAGCAGAAGCATAACCAGAATCTTGCCTCGCTGGAGGAACAGTATCATACACTCTGGCCGGAGGGGAAAGAATATGCCAATCTGAACCCGAAATATTATGCCGCCCGGTTTCTGGACAGGATTTATTCCGACTGCACGCCAGTTTCGGCAGTATTTCTGCATATCAAGACGGACGGAGAAAAAATTCTGCCCTATGATGTTTCTTCCGACCGGTTCGAGCCGGATACCCAGTCGCATAAACTGCATATTACGAATCTGCTCAATGCCCTGTCTGTCAGGGAAATCTGTCTGCACGGCGACCAGTACAGCGGCGGAAATGTCTATGCGTTCGGAACTTCGGCAGGGGATAAGTATACTTGCTTTACGCTCTTTCCGAAAGAGTGTGCGGCTTCGTTCTGGAGATTTGTGTTATTTGCAGTTATCTTGAATTATTATATGCATGACTGCTTTGTCCTGGTTTCTTCGCCCCATGCACTCCCGGTCACGAAAAAATGGGCAAAGATGAAGAATTATTCTTCGCTCTTTTCCCGGAGCGAACCGCAGGCCGTCATGAATGCCGCAGAGCCGGAGGGTGTATTCAATCTCAGCTTTGCGAAAAAAATGCTGCAGTCGCTCAATGCGTGTGTGCTGGATATGATTTGTCCGGTGCTTTCCTGTCTGACGGAAATTGACGAGATTTCTTCACAGGCCGATCTGTTCCCCGATAAAACCGGACATATCATCCGGGAAATTCTGATTTCTGCCATAGAAGAAAATATCAAGCATTCTTCCAGCAACCGCCCGTTTCTGGAAGATACAGCGGAAAAACTGATTTCCGTACTCGAAGAAAGCGGCTTTCTTCCGGCAGATACCGTCCGGGTGCGTGCGGCCGGCTTTATGCAGTCTTATCTTGCTGATCTTCCTCTGCCGGCACAGACTTTCTCCCTGTCAGAACAACACGCCGAAACCGCCGCCGATCTGTATGCCGATCAGATCTTCGGCTATACCATGCAGAAAATTTCGGAACTTCTGTAAAGAACCCAAAAGGAGCAAAACGGATGATTATTTCTAATCTCTATGACAGTCAGCGTGCACTGCCCGACAAACCGGGGAGTTTTTATCTGGTTTCGGAAACGCTTCATAAATATGCCGAAACTGTCGAGCCGCTCTGTGCCTCGGAAGACGGACAGGGCGAAAATGACCATTTTACCAGTACCATGCGTGAAATTTCCCGGCTCTGGAGTAACTGGCAGACCGCCGGAATTCCGGAAACGACAGAGAAAATCAATCGGACTTACTGTCTGAAAAGCTGGTTTTCCATGATCGTCTGCATGATACTGTTCGGCAGGAATGACGGCAATGCTCTGCAGATTGTCAGTGTTCCGGTGCAGGAACACCCGTATCTGAAAGTATGGAAAAATAAATTCTTTTTTACTTCCCGTGATGACAATGCCGTTTCAGAGGCCGCTGATCAGGAAGCTCTGCATGTCTATGCCTTTGCTCCGGATGATCTGCAATCTCTCGCCGGATGTGTTTCCGATTATTTTTTTGTGATTCCTCCGAAAGCTGTTATCCCTGATGATACAAAATGGAAAAATTTTTATCTGCGTATGATGCAGTACCCTTCCGGTATTATGGCTTTTCTGGAGGCAGAAACCAATGTTATGCAGAAAATGCTTCTGCTGTTGTCGGCCAATACCGGACAGGATCACAAGCCTGTCCAGATGATACGGGAAATTCTCAGATATTATATCAGTCTGAAAGAACCGTTTGTGACCAATATCCGGGGAAAACAGATCGGAAGTCTGACATTTTTTTCAACGGATTATCATCTTCTGCCGGAAGTGTTCTTTACGGAGAAAATCTGTCTGCTGTATACAGAGAATCAATATGCCGCTCTGTACCCGTTCACACAGAAAACCGCACAGGATATTGAATCCGGTATCTGCCGTGTGGAAACGCTTTCCATGACCGTGACAGAAACTTCTGTCGGCAGTATTCTGGCAGATCAGAAACTGCTGGATTCGGTGCAGATCAAAGCAGGGTTCTGTTATCAGCTGACATTTCTGGATGAGGAGAATCAGCCGCAGACCGTGCCTTACAGCTTTTCGGAAGAAATTTCTTATTCTGCCCGGAACATCCGGCAGATCGCCCGTATGCGGACATTCTGCATGTATCCGGATATTCTGTTTGCTCAGGAGGAAAAATGTCAGGTCTATACGTATCTGTCAAAAGACAATTCGTTTCTGTTTCATTCCCGTCCGACTGTGCCAATGCAGGAAATGCTTGACCTGACTGAACTCAGCTGTTTTGAAGAAGTGTTTCAGAATCCGGCAGCAGTACAGTTTCCGGCTGCCAATGAGCCGGTTCGGTTTGTATGGTCTGTTTCCTCACAGCCGAAACATCTGATCGGCGTACATACCCCGGAACATGCCTGGGCAGGGGCTTTGCTGAATCTTCGCACCAAAGAGGGAAATTATCTGCCTCTGCTGTTTCAGGGAGAACAGAAGCCGATCTCTCTGCAAAGAACCGCACTGCCCGAAACGGAAGTTTCTATGCAGGCCTATCTCGATTTCGGCAACAGTACGACAGCCATCAGCTATCGCTGCGGCGGAAAGACCGAAACCGGAGGCATTTCCGGTTCTTCTCCTGCTGTCCGGAGTCTGCTGGCAGAGTATGACAGAGAAGGTTATGCATGTCTGGTCAATCTTCCCGAAACAGACCCGGAACAGCAGATTCCGTCCGTATTTGTCCGGTATGATTCCAATGCATTGCAGGACTGGCTGCCGGGTCATCAGATTTTTATTCCGTTTTCTGATCTGTCGCCTTTGTTTGAGAGTATGCGTCTGCATCCGGATCCGGTTAAAAAAACAGCAGTACTCTCCGGCGAGACATTCGCTCCCATGGTCAGCGGTGTAAGGGCTTTTCTGTTCCAGATCTGCTTTGCGGCGGCCTGCCATGCGGTGAATATGGGCTGTACAGAATTGTTATTCTTTCCGGCAGTTCCCGGCCGTCAGGCGGCGGATGTACTGGCCGGACTTCTGGATGAAATTCTTGCTGAAATACGGCTGATACTGAAAATCCGCACAGAACATCTGCTTCATGCCGAAAAACGCTGGCTGCTCTGGGAAACGCTTGCCCTTTCTGCCGATGTGCGGCGAAACAGTACGGATGTTCTTACTGTGACGGTTGATATCGGCGATGCCGCAACGGAATTGTCTGCTGTGTTTGCGGATAAGCTCGGCAATAAAAAACTCTGCGGATTTTCGTCCGTACCGTATGCCGGAAAAGAAATCCTGATGAAAACCATTTTTGATGTCTTCCGGAATGTTTCCAGTCTGGATGAGGCAGAAAGCTTCTTATTCGGCCGGAACGGACAGCATCCGTTTCTGATTCCGGAGCAGAAAAACAATGATGCGGAAATCATCGGCCGACAGCTCTGTCAGAAATTCATGACAGGCAAAAAATGGCGGGGGATTCCCAAAGATGCCGTATGGGAACAGCTGGTGCTCAATCTGCTGAGACGTACCAGAATAAATACAGAATCTCCCAATCGTATGCCGGAAAAAGCGGCCGCTCTGCTGCTGATACGCTGTGCCGTTCTGCTGCCTGTGATACGGGATTTTACAGCGGCAGCGGCTATGATGTGCGGAAAAGAAGAATCTACAGCTCTGAATCTGAATTTCTGCGGCGGCGGTGCCCGGAATTTCCTGCTTGCCGATCAGCTTACCGCCGGAGAAAAGAATTTTCTGAAACAGGCACAGCAATATCTCGGCCGTGATTTTACGTCCTGCTATGTCTCCGTACAGAAAGAAAATTCCAAAAAACAGCTTCTGAAAGCGATTTCCAGACTTTCTGCCCATCAGAATCCTGACGGTGCCTATGTGCTGGATTCTTATCCGGAACTGGCAGAACTGCAAGTGAATCTGCGTGAAACCGATCCGCATGAACTGATTGCTGTATTGCAGACAGGACGTTCGGAACTGTGCAGCGGCTTTGCATTCCGGCCTGTGAACTCGGTGGATGATGTAGTCTATAATGCCGGGCGGCGGCAGGCTCCCTCCAGCTGTATTGCAGATTCTGAAGCAGATGTGTATCCTGCATACAGTAAGTACCTGAAACAGGAGATTTTTGAAAATTTCCTTTCCGGTACAGACGCAGAAGCCTGTTTTGTCAGAAGCTTTGCAGATGCGGCCTCACCGCAGACACAGGAAGAAATTCAGAAACAGCTGTATTCCGATACGAAAAGAAATGCGTTCCGGCTTGCGGCAAAATCGGATATTTATCCGGAAATGATACGGCATACAGCATATCTGCTGGAAACCAGCCGGCTTCTTTCGGCACGTTTCGGAAAAATTTCCGGGAATTTCCTGTGCTGAGACCCGGAACTTGCGTTATGAATGATTTTCGCAGAAAGGCGGTTTATCAATTATGAAGAAATGGATTCTATTATGCTGTACCTTTTCGGTACTCTCCGGAATGCTGACGGCACTTCCGGCCGGTGCAGAAGGGCTGATTACCCCCAGAGAAGAAATAACAGCCTCTTCCGAACGTGAAACCGGTCTGACAGAATCAGAATCAAAACCGGAGTCCGCTCCGGCGGCAGAAGCAGAAGCTTCCGGACTGACCATGCAGATCGGAGAAGTCAGTGCAGAACCCGGAAAAACAGTGGAAATTCCTGTGAAATTAACACAGAATCCTGATGGTCTGTCGTATTTTAAAGCCGTGATTCAGACCGATGCGGCAGTTTCGTTCAGTGTTCCGATGATCGGCGGCTATCTCCGGGAACAGGCCAATGATATTGTTTATGATATTTCCGGAAATACACTGACTGTCATCTGGGGAAGCGGAAACGGTAAGGAAGCCCTGTCGTCTGCGGCAGATACTGCCCTTGTCAGCAAGGGGGGATTTCCCTATACAGAGACAAATGATGCGTTTTTTACTGTCGTCGTCACAGTGCCGGAAGAAGCCCGGCCTGATACGGTGTATACAGTTGCATTCGCACAGGATGCCTTTGAAGCTATGGACGGACAGGAGAAAGCTGTTTCCGGTCATGCAGAAGCCGGAAAAATTACTGTAACCGAACCGACAGGAAATGCCCTGGACAATGAGAAAGAAACATCCGCCGGAACACCGAATGTCCTGGCATGGGTGCTGATACTGGCAGCCGGTATGCTCGGCGGGTTCGGCCTGGCATTTGCCTCGTCAGAAGCCAGACGAAAGAAAGAAGCCGGAAAATCAGGCGAAGTCGCCAAAACTCTCGGCAAGTTCCGTACCAGACTCAACGAAACGGAAAGCACTGCACAGGCCCTGAAAACAAATGCCGAATTTACCGGAAAGGGAACAATCAAAAATCTGGAACAGGAATGCAAGTCTTTAAAGAAAAAATATAAAGCTCTGGAAGAACAGATCGGCAATCTCCGGACAGCTGCCGGCAATCTGGAGGCGATCGGCTCACTGCCTTCCGGCAACGAAACGGCTTTGCAGGAACAGCTGACAGAAATCAATTCTGAAAATAAAACGCTGAAACAGACAATCCAGAGTCAGAAAGATCAGATTTCCATGCTTACTGCACAGAATCAGACGTTTCTGGAACAGAACGGCAAATTGCAGAATCAGCTGACTCTGCTGCAGGAACAGCAGACAGCCGCACAGGAAACACCCGTTTCAGAACCTGTCCGGACAGCCACACCCGTCAGAGTCCGCCCTGTTCGTGCGGAAACTCCCATAGAAACAGACCCCGAGCCGCAGGAAGAAAAACCGGTTTCTGAAAATGATGCTCTGATTCAGCAGCTGGAAGAAGAAAAAAATCAGGATTCTTCTGAAGAAATTCCCGTATATACTCTGCTGACCCTGAACCGGAAAATCCGGGAACTGGTACAGAAAGAATCGACATTCGGCCTCTATGTCCAGCCGGACGGCGAAATAAAAGCAATGAAACTCTCATCTGCTCCGGAAAGCCAGGAACCTGAAGTGCTCATGGAAATCACACCGGAAGGAACCTATATTTTCTATCCCGTATGCGATGAAGATACTTTCGATTTCTCTCCTGCCAAGGCAGTGTATTTCGAGTATGACAATGCCGGCATGACAGAAGATACCTGCATTCAGCCCTGTGTGATCCGTCCGGACAAGACCCACGTAAAAGGCCGTATCTGGACAGAAAACAGATAATTCCAGTCAGGAGGAGACATGCTTACAATTATAAAAAACGTGCGGATTCTTTCTCTGGAACTGATCAGATTTCAGAATCAGGCACCGCAGTATGAAGAGTTGCTGTCTGCATTCCGGTCTTCTGGTGACAGCTGGCTGATGATTCCGCATCCGGCTCCGGAAAAAACGGTTTCTTTTGTGCTGCGTCTGGAGCAGGAAGATCATCAGAAACTGTTTTATAAAATCATCATCCGGAATGTGCAGATGTTCCCGGGGCATTATACTTTGCTGAAACTGCATGTGGATTATAAAAAGCCGGAGGGAGATATACAGATCTATCTGACAAAGAATTTCCTGACCGCCGAAGAAGCCGTTCCGGATGAGAATGTCACAGTAAAGGCGTTTCAGCCGGATGAATGGAAAATTAAAAACAGCTGGCAGGATTTCGGTGAAATACAGGAAAAATTGTCGCTGATCTGGATTCTGCTCGATACCAGAACAGAAATGACACAGTTTGTCAGACAGCGGGATAAACTGAAAAACGAGATTCTCAAAAATTATTATCAGAATATGCCGGATGTGTTTTTCAGTATCATGACATTCGGCGGAAATACGGAAAGATATGAGACAATCCAGGGCAGAAAAATCAGCAGTTCGACAGAAGCTGTCGGAAAGAAAATCGCTGAAATCAAAGAATCTTATTATCAGATTCACCGGAGTGACCCCGTCAGGACGATATTTGAAGATTTTGAAAAAATCTATATTCCCGGTGTTCCTGTGCCGGAAGTCAGCTGTAATATTCTGATGCTGACAAACGGAGAATCGTTTTCTTCGGATGTGACGGACGGCTTTTCTGTACGGCTCAGGAATCTGGAGCAGAAGGCTGTCAGTGTGAATATTTATAACATGTGCAATCTGCCGAACCAGAGTTCCAATACTGCTCTGAACAGTCTGATTAATATCAGAAATCTGAATGATTTCTTTGTCGGAAGCAAGGTTGAAAAAAAGATTCCGGAACAGAAAATCATAAAAAATCCGGAGTCTGTGATAGAAATCGAAACGGTTCAGCCCGTTCCGGAAGAAAAAGCAGTTCCTCCTGTACGGCAGGAACTACCCGGTACACAGGTGCTTCCGCCCAGACAGCCGGAAGATAATCCTTATTATCAGGATACCCGTGTGAAACCTGCGGATTATCATTATCCTCCTTCGGGGCAGAATGCAGATAAAAAAACAGAAGAACATCTGCAAAAGAAACTGATTGCAGTTGTGAGTATACTGTCAGTATTGGTGATCGCTCTGGCGATTTTACTGCCGTCATTTAAAACACGGTTCATACAGCAGCCGGAGTCGACTTCTCCTCCGGAAGCAGAAACACAGGCAAATACAGCCGCTCCGCCGGAAACAGCTGCACCCTCTGCGGCTGCGGCAGGTTCTGACGGATTCACCAGTGTGAGTGCAAGCAGTACACTGAATAATTCCCATACAGCCGCCGCCGCCTTTGACGGCGATGCCGCTACTTCCTGGATAGAAGGCGAGGTGGATGACGGTATTAATCAGACACTGACTGTTTATGCCGATACCCCTCAGAAAATAAAAAGAATCTGCATTTATAACGGCATATGCAGCAGTGAAGAAGATTTCAAACGTCATAACCGGGTGAAAGAATGCCGGATTACTCTCGGAGACGGTACGCTGTTCAGTGCCGAACTGCTTGACGGCCTGGATTATCAGCCCTGTGTGATCGAGTTTCCGAATCCTGTCGAAACTACACAGGTGACATTTACGATTCTGAGTGTATATGCCGGAACGACCTATTCTGACACGGCTATTACAGAAATTGAATTTGAAAGCGAATAAACAGAAAAAGCTGTATCAGAAAAGATACAGCTTTTTTTATAATATTTTACACAGAATGTCAGGAAATTTTTGTTCACAAATTTTTAAGAAAATACAGGCTATTATTACAGTTGTAAAAAGTGAGATTTCCAATGACAGACAGAAGCAGTTAATTGATGCCGTAATTTCCATTTTATAGATTTTATCCGAAAGGAAAAATCAGAGTATGCAGGATAAACAAAGTCGGCTATGATACGTCGGAT
>JAFUWN010000002.1 GCA_017483465.1 Oscillospiraceae bacterium | reverse complement strand
TTAAGATTTTACATACTGTACGATTAGACAGTAAAACCTGCTATCTTAACTTTTCAAGATGCATGTGAGTGCCTTTTCTGTCAGTAACGGTTTTCTCACAAATCTGTCTGATAATAGTATAGCATATTTATTTTTATTTGTCAAGAACGAAAGGAGGGAGCGGCATTCCTCCCCGACCTAAGAGGTCGGGGTATCCTGCCGCCTATTGATGAAATAGTTTCTGACAGAGAATCAGAAAATCACAGACGCATTCTGCTGCGGCTTAGGCCACGGCGGGATGGAATTATTTGCATTATCGCAGTATCCGTGGGAATTTTTCTTTGCTTCTCTGGGAATCCTCTCAGAATCGCCGGAGAGAATGCAGATGATTTCAGAAATCAGCTTTCTGGACAGTCTGGAAGTGATGATTTTTGATGACTGTACCGGAATGATACAGCATGTTGCCTGTTCGGTGCTGATTGCCATATCTGTCAGATATGAAAAGAAAATATATTTTTTCATGACAGTGATCATTCATGCCATGTTAAATTTATTATCTCTGTATCTCGGTCTTGCAGGAGAAGTGCTCGGTACGGCCGGCGTGGTTTATCTTGCCTGTAAAATTTATAATATTAATAATTTGAATAAAAAGGAGCATTTTGATTTATGAGAGTCATCACAGGAAAAGCAAAGGGCATTCGTCTGAAAACATTGGAGGGTCTTGATGTCCGTCCGACTACCGACAGAGTCAAAGAGGGGATGTTCTCGGCAATTCAATTCCAGATTCCGCAGGCCAGAGTTTTGGATTTGTTCGCCGGAAGCGGTCAGCTCGGCATTGAAGCCCTCAGCAGAGGGGCAAAACAGGCCGTTTTTGTCGATCAGTCTGCCGAATCTCTGCATATCGTCAAGGAAAATCTTAAAAAAACAAATCTGACAGACTATGCCGAATTATATCAGAAATCAGCAGAACAGTATCTCAGACTCTGCCCCGATCACAGCTTTGATCTGATTTTTCTTGATCCGCCTTACCGGAATCAGATTCTTGAAAAAATTCTCCCGGAAATCGGCAGAATTTTAAAGCCTCACGGAAAAATTATCGCTGAACATGAAATAAACTGCTCTCTCCCCGAAGAAATTTCTGATTTGATATTGCAAAAAAATTATTTTTATGGTAAAATAGTAGTATCAGTATTTTCTGAAAAAATAATTGCAGAAAAGGAGACGGAAATATGAGAAGAATTGCAGTCTGCCCCGGAAGTTTCGACCCCGTGACACTCGGCCATCTGGATATTATCACAAGAGCTTCGACTTTGTTTGATAAGGTCATTGTTCTGATTTCTACCAATGCCGCTAAAAATCAGGCCAGTTTCTCCACAACGGAACGCATGATGATGATCGCCGCCGCTACAGCTCATCTGGATAATGTCGTGATTGATATTCTTGACGGTCTGCTTGTGGATTATGTCAGACGTGTGCAGGCTGTCGCCATCGTCAAGGGTCTGCGGGCTGTCAGCGATTTCGAGTATGAATTTCAGATGGCTCTGACTAATAAAGTTCTCTATGCCGGTGCGGAAACGGTGTTTCTGACAACCAGTCAGGAAAATATGTATTTAAGCTCCAGTGTGGTCAAGCAGATCGCCTATTTCGGCGGTGACATCAGTCCGTTTGTCCCGGCCTGCATTCAGGAATCCATTCAAAAAAGACTTAGCAAGCAAGGAGAGGGTAACTCATGAGTATTGAAGAAATTCTGGACGATATGGACGAGCTTTTGGATAAGGCAAGTACCGTTCCGTTTGCCGCACATAAATCCGTAATCGACGGAGAACGCCTCAGAGAGCTGATCAATGACGCAAGACTGAACGTTCCCGAAGAGGTCAAACATGCCAAAATGGTGGAATTCGACCGTGACAGAATCATCAAGGAAGCTGAGGCCAAAGCCGAAAAAATGATTCATCAGGCAGAAGAACGTGCAAAATCTATGGTCGAAGAAGAATCTATCGTAAAAGAAGCCAAGAAACGTGCTCTTGAAGCAGTCACCAAGGCAAAGCAGGAATCGGACGCTATCCGCAGTGCTACAGATGATTATGTCAAAGGCCGTTTTCAGGAAGTGGAAGCGTATTTTAATCAGGGTCTGCTGGATGTACAGAGCCGCAAAAAAAAGTTTGAACAGATCACACAGAAGAAAACAGATAAAAAACCGAAAAAATAATTATTTTTTAAAGTCTGTTCATACTATGTTCATAAATTTATGCTAAAATAGACATAGTATAAAAATATAAAAAGCAAACGCAAAGGAGCGTATTTCTCTTGACAGGAGAAGTATGCTCTTTTTTATATTTCCTGTGATTCCAAAGGAGGATTTTTTATGGATGCCATTGATCAGAAATTAATTTCTATTTTACAGCAAAACGCAAGAATGCCCCTGAAAGCCATTGCCTCGCAGGTGTTTTTATCTGCTCCGGCAGTATCGGCCAGAATTGAGAAACTCGAGGCTCAGCGGCTGATACAGGGCTATCATGCCGAAATTGATCAGCAGAAATTAGGCTATCATATTACGGCATTTATCAGCCTGGAGTTAAGTGCCCGTCAGAAGCCGGAATTCTATCCGTTTATCGCAGAATGTCCGAATGTACTGGAATGCAACTGCGTAACGGGGAATTATTCTATGCTGATCAAAGTCGCTTTTCACAGCACGCAGGAACTGGATTTATTTATCGGACAGTTACAGCATTTCGGGAATACTTCGACACAGATTGTATTTTCGACACCTGTACCGCACAGGGATGTCGTCATTGCTCCGGAAGAAGAATAAAACTAAGCTGCATAAGGCGGAAGGGTGGACGGCTGAACCTATACCCTTCCACCGCTGACTGAAAATGGCCGCTCGAGTGGAAAAAATTTAATTTACAGACGGGGAGGGCAGGGAGGCTTGTACACTACCCTTTTTATATATTTATATTAAAATCTATTTTTTCCGTTTCGTTCCGGCAAGCGGAGAATTGTGCATGGCTTCCCGTTCGGCTGTCTCGCCAAGATGGGTATAAATCTGCGTTGTGGCAATGCTCTCATGCCCCAGAATGGATTTTAATGTCAGAATATCCGTTCCGCCCTGCTGATACATCAGAGTCGCCGCCGTATGCCGGAGTTTGTGTGTCGATAAGCCTCGGCCGGAAAGTCCTGCTTTTTTCAGGGAATCTTCTACAATCTGCTGTACCCGTCTCCGGCTGATTCGCTTTTTCTGATTGCTCAGAAACAGAGCAGGGTCATCTGTTTCGGTTTCACGCCGGATTTTCAGATATTCTTCCAGAGCCGTCAGACAGGCAGAATTTAAATAAATAATCCGCTCTTTACTGCCTTTGCCCATAATCCGCATTTTTTCTTCCAGCAAATCCAGAGAAGAAAGATTCAGTGCCACCAGCTCGCCTAAACGCAGTCCGCAGTTCAGAAACAATGTCAGAATGCAGTAATCCCGGATTTCTGCCGGAGATTCAGAATCTGCCTTGGTTTCCAGCAAATCCATGCTTTCATTGAGATTCAGATACTTCGGCAGAGAATTTCTCGGACTGGAAATCTCCAGATTTTCTGTCGGATTATGATCCAGCTCTCTGGCCTGTGTGGTCAGATAATGAAAAAAGCTTCTTAGAGAAGAACCTTTCCGACAGCGGATTTTCCCCTTGTTGGCACAGACACTGGAAAGAAAATTATAATATTTATAAATATCTTTCAGGGTGATTTTTTTTATATCAGAAATTGTCATATCCCGGATTTTCGTTTCTGCGAGCATATCTTCTGTAATCCGGGCATTTCCGGCCTGATCAAGGAGATAGAATCTTAAAAACTGCCGGATGTCCTGATAATAGCCCATAACCGTGCTGTCAGCCAGACCCTTGACAACTGACAGATGGGTAATATATTCATTCAGAAAATCAGGATTTTCTTTGTATGGAATTTTCATGCATTTCACTCCTGTTTAAATAATATAATTCTATTATAGCACAAATCCGGAGAAACGGCAATGATTTTTCCGGATTTTTTTCAGATTTGACAAATCCGGAAAGATATGCTATAATAAGAATTGCATAACAGGAGGGTTTATGATTTATGAAATATCGTTTGATTTTAGCTCTGACGGGAGTCTGTCTGCTTCTGACGGGCTGTGCAGAGAAAAATGCAGAAACAGCAGAAACACAGAATTTGCAGTCGACTGCACAAAATGAAAATGTTGAATCAATTCAACAAAATATTCCGGAGATCGTCACGGAAGAAAATACAGTTCCTGAAATTCCGGCTGTTCCGTCCTCACCGGAGGCTATTATTGGTATCTGGAAAAATCCGCAGTCCAATCATGCTTACTGGTTTCAGGAAAATAACAGCTATGTTACTATGATCTGTATGGGAACGTTTCCGGAAGATATTCCTATCGAGATGACAGAAACTTCCCTGACTCTGACACTCGACGGAGAACCCGTTTCTCTGACACAGACCGGGACACATGTGTTTGATACGCTGGACGGACTCTATAACGCTGAGGGAAAAGCCTATCAGGTTCTGATTATGGGCAATATCGTATATATTTATAATAATTTGAATTTGATTTATGAATATAACGGCGAGCTTCTCAAACTGACAGATTCAGAAATCAATTGCTATATTTCCGGCGATACCGCTCAGATCGGCGATCAGACTTTTATCAGAACACATGATTTTGATGATTTTTTATTAAATTAAATCAGGAGGCTGAAATAGTATGGAATACTGGGATATTTACGATAAAAACCGGAATCTTACCGGCAGAACTATGAAACGCAATGATTTTACTATGAAAGACGGTGATTATCATCTGACTGTACTGGGAGTCATCTGCCGTCCGGACGGAAAATTTCTGATCACCCAGCGAGCACTTGACAAACACTGGGCGGCCGGATGGTGGGAAGTCTCCGGCGGCGGTGTCATGGCCGGAGAAACTTCCGAACAAGCTGTCATCAGAGAAGTCCTCGAAGAAACCGGCCTGGATGTCTCCCATGCCGAGGGCGGCTATCAGTTCAGCTATCACAGGGAATCCCCCGGAGATAACTATTTTGTCGATATTTATAAATTTATTCTGGATTTCGATGAAACACAGGTCACGCCTCAGCTTGCCGAAATGCAGGGCTATATGCTGGCCGATAAAGCTCAGATCGAAGCATTCGCAAAACAGGGAATTTTCCTGCACTATGACAGTATCAAACAGGTTTTTGAATAAAAAAATACTTGACAAAATCCGGAAACTGTGTTATAATAATATCCGGAAATATAATTTAAAATGGGGAGCTTGCAAAGGCTGAGAGGAAGGTTTGACTTCGACCCTTTACCTGATGCGGATAATGCCGCCGTAGGGAAATCGTTCAGAATTTTTTGTGACATCAATGTCACAAAATTTCTCCTTGTCTTTGCGTTCCTGTAATTTCAAGGAGGAATTTTTTTATTATGAATCAGCATGACAAGATCGTCAGATTGTCCGCAAGCGGAATCATGATCGCACTCTCAACAGTTCTGAGTATGATCAAGTTAATCCCTATGCCGCAGGGCGGAGCATTGACCCCGTGCAGTATGCTTCCGATCTGTATGATTTCGATTATCTATGGAGTCAGATGGGGTCTCGGTACAGGGTTCGCCTGCTCACTGGTACAGCTTGCGATTGATTTTTCAGCGGCTCTGAGCTGGGGATTATCGGCAAAGGCTCTGGCGGTCAGCTTTATATTTGATTATCTGGTTGCTTTTACAGTTCTGGGATTGGCCGGAATCTTCCGGAACAAGCCTGTGTGGGGAATCGGAGCCGGAATTACAATCGTATTTTTATTGAAATATGCTTCGCATGTCTTTTCCGGAGCGGTTGCGTTCGGAGTGTTTATGCCGGAGAATTTCAATAATGTCTGGATTTATTCTCTTGCGTATAATACTTACATGCTTCCGGAACTCATCCCGACTGTCATGATTGCTTATCTGCTTTGCAAAGTACCTGCTCTGCATAAACTGAAAACTGCATGATATAGAGCAAGCCGACTGAATTTTTTTCAGAACGGCTTGCTTTTTTTATGAAAATATGCTATAATCAAGATAATAAATTTATTTTCGGGAGGCTTATTTGCTATGAACAGACATGAACAGGAAAGATTATACATGAAATTACAGGAGATCGTTTCCGAAGCGAAATCTATGGTTTTCTTCGGCGGTGCAGGTGTTTCCACAGAAAGCGGCATTCCGGATTTCCGGAGCACAGACGGCCTGTACAGTCAGAAATATCATAATATTATGCCGGAAGAAATCATCAGTCATAGTTATTTTGTCAGACATACGGCTGAATTTTATGAATTTTACCGTGACAAGATGATCTGCCTTGAAGCGAAACCGAATGCCGCTCATAAAAAACTTGCCGAATGGGAAAAGAGAGGCATTTTAAAAGCCGTTGTCACACAGAATATTGACGGACTTCATCAGATGGCCGGCAGTCAGACTGTCTATGAACTGCACGGAAGTGTACACAGAAATTATTGTCAGAAATGCGGAAAATTTTTTGATGTCAGGTATATTATGCAGACTTCCGGTGTTCCGGAATGCGACTGCGGCGGTATCATCAAGCCGGATGTCGTACTTTATGAAGAGGGTCTTGATAATGCAATTGTCGAAAAGGCTGTCGAGGCCATCAGCAAAGCAGATGTGCTCATCATCGGCGGAACGTCTCTGAATGTCTATCCGGCTGCCGGATTTATCAGATATTTCCACGGAAAGCATTTAATAATTATCAATCGTGACGCAACTCCCGCCGATTCTATGGCAGAATTATGCATTCATGCCAAAATAGGAGAGGTTTTTTCAGTTCTTGATTAATTTTTTAAATAATTCTGCAATCTGTTCTTTCGAGGCCAGATTTTCCGAAAATGCACTCGCACTTCCGGCAGAAATGCCCAGATACAGAGCCTGTAACGGATTCCGGGATTTCTCATAAGCCGCTAAGAATCCGGCAAGCATGGAATCTCCTGCACCAGTCGAGCTGATGACGTTTCCACGGAATGCCGCCTGCTGATAGACTTCTCCGTCTTCGCAGATCAGAACAGCACCCTTTTCGGCCATCGAGACAAGGATATTTCTCGCTCCCCATTCCTGCAATTTCTGAGCATAGCGGACGGCTTCGGACGGACGGTGCAGCTTCACACCGAATAATTCACCAAGTTCATGATGATTCGGCTTGATCAGAAACGGATGATAGGCAAGGGCATTTTTCAGAAGCGTTCCGGAAGCGTCTACGGCAAAATTGATCTGTTTCTCCTGATAGCGTTTCATAATATCGCAGTAGATCGTATCAGGAAGAGAATCCGGAATGCTTCCGGCCAGTACCAGGGTATCCTGTTCCTGCATATGATCTAATTTTTCAAATAATAAATGCAGGGAATCCTGAGAAATCCGGGCACCCCGGCCGTTGATTTCGGTTTCTTCCTGAGCAAGCAGTTTCATATTGATTCTGGTATTGCCGTCAGGGAGCATAATAAAATCCTGTGGTACACCGTCCTGCTTCATCAGGAGCGAGACAGCCGCTCCAGTAAATCCGGCCAGAAAGCCGAGGGCGAGTGTTTCCGTGCCTAACCGGTGCAGAATGGTCGAAACGTTAATGCCCTTGCCGCCTGCAAAGATTTGTTCCGAGCTTGTCCGGTTGACCTGTCCGGTATGGAAATCCTGTACCTGTACCCGGTAATCCAATGCCGGATTGAGTGTAAGTGTATAAATCATAAATCATCAGAATCCTTTCAGAGAGATAGTTTTATTATAGCATATTTTTTTGCATTTGTCACTAGGATTCTGAAAAAAATTTCTTCCTGAAATTTCCTGTGATATTTATCATAAAAATGCTGATACTACTGTTGCGGCAAGGAAAACGCCGCCTGTTAAAATAAGCTATCACTAAAGGAGATTGAACTATGAAAGGCGAAATGACTCAGAAGGGCAGAGAAGCTCTGGAACGTTTTAAAATGGAATCTGCAAATGAAGTAGGCGTAGACCTGAAGCCCGGCGATAACGGCGACCTGACTGCAAGAGAAGCCGGAAAGATCGGCGGCCAGATGGTCAAGAAAATGATTGATTCTTATAAAATGCAGTAACCAGGCCTTTATATTTTCTGAAACTATCTCCCTGTTCCGGAATGCCGGAGCAGGGAGTTTTTGATTAATTTATCACAGTATAGCCTTTTTCGGTGACAGCCTGTTTCATTTCGGCAAGATGTTTCAGATCAGAATTTAAATATAAAACTGCCTGATTTTTTTCATGACTTGCTGTAACGGAATCCACTTCCGGAAAGGCTTCGAGCGTTTTTTTGACGGTTGCTTCACAGTGCGGACACATCATGCCTTCGATCTGCATGAGATATTCCCGTTTTCTGACAGCAATCTGACTGAGGTCAAGAGAAGCCAGGGCATTTTTATTTTTTTTATCTGATTTGCTTTCATGAATATGCAGAAGATTTAATCTTAATGCATTTGTCACAACACAGAAACTGGATAAGCTCATAGCCGCCGCTCCGAACATGGGGTTCAATTCCCATCCCGTCAGAGCAATGAACATGCCGGCAGCCAGCGGAATGCCGATCGAATTATAAATAAATGCCCAGAATAAATTCTGATGAATATTTTTCAGTGTATACCGGCTTAGTCTTACGGCAGCGGCGGCATCGGCCAGAGAATTTTTCATCAGTACCACATCAGCAGCGTCAACGGCAACATCTGTTCCGGCTCCGATGGCAATGCCGATATCCGCACCGGTCAGGGCAGGAGCGTCATTTATGCCGTCACCGATCATCGCAACTCTGCCTTGTTTCCGGAGTTCCCGGATGACCTGAGCTTTTCCGTCCGGCAGAACATCGGCAATTACATGAGAAATGCCGGCTTGTCTGCCGATGGCTCTGGCTGTTCGTTCGTTATCGCCTGTCAGCATGACGGTCTGAATTCCCATTTGAGCAAACTGCCGGACAGCTTCGGCGGAATCGGGTCTGATCTGATCGGCAACGGCTATAATCCCCAGTATTTTTTTTTGATATGCGAAATACAGCGGTGTTTTTCCGTCCTGAGCCAGAGCTTCGGCGGTTTGTTCAAGTTCCGGGGGAACTTCTGCTTTCTGCCGGATAAAATGCAGATTTCCTCCGCAGAGTTCCGTTTCTTGATATACGGCAGTCAGACCGTTTCCAGCAACGGTTTTAAAATCGCTGATCTCCGGAGCAGAAATCTGTTTCTGTTCTGCATAGCGGACAATCGCCCCTGCAAGCGGATGTTCGCTTTTTTTCTCCAGAGCATAGGCCATCCGGAGCAGTACAGATTCCTGATCAGAAATAATATCTGTCACTTCCGGCTGACCGCTTGTGACAGTTCCGGTTTTATCAAGGGCGATAATCTGGATTTTTCCGGTTTCTTCGAGAGAAACGGCCGTTTTGAACAGAATACCGTTTTTGGCACCGACTCCGTTTCCGACCATGATAGAAACCGGAGTCGCCAGACCTAACGCACAGGGACAGCTGATCACCAGGACAGAAATTGCCCTTGCCAGAGCATAGCTGAATTCTTTGCCGATGATAAGCCAGATGATCAGAGTCAGCAGGGAAATGCTCATAACAACAGGAACAAAAATTCCGGAAACTCTGTCAGCGATTTTCGCAACAGGGGCTTTTGTCGAGGCCGCCTCACTGACAAGCTTGATAATCTGAGAAAGTGCGGTATCTTCTCCGACTCTGGTCGCCTGACAGCGGAGAAAGCCGGATTGGTTCACTGTTGCCGCAGAAACCGTATCACCGGCAGATTTATCAACCGGAATGCTTTCACCGGTCAGTGCAGATTCATCTACTGCACTTTGTCCGTCAAGCACAATGCCGTCAACAGGGATATGCTGTCCGGCACGGAGCAGAAAAATATCTCCTTTTTTGACCTGATCTGCCGGAACGGTGAGTTCTGTGCCGTTTCGCTCGAGAACAGCAGTTTCCGGAGATAAATGCAGCAGAGCTTTAAGAGCATCAGTTGTCTTGCCTTTGGAACGGGCTTCCAGCATTTTTCCGACTGTGATCAAAGTCAGAATCATGCCCGCAGATTCAAAATAAAAATGGTGCATATCCTGCATGACTTGTTCCGGATTCTGATCAAGAACAGCTTTTGTCATATCGAATAATATGATTACACTCCAGAGAAACGAAACGCCTGAACCCATGGCAACCAGCGTATCCATATTCGGAGCTTTATGAACCAGTCCTCTGAAGCCGGAAATAAAAAATTTCTGATTGATGATCATAATCACTGCGGATAATAACAGCTGAAGCAGACCCATAGCGACATGATTTCCCTCAAACCATGCCGGAAGCGGAAAATTAAACATCATGTGCCCCATGGAAACATACAGCAAGGGGAGCAGAAAAATCAGGGAAGCGAGCAGGCGTTTTTTTAATTTCGGTGTTTCTTTGTCTTCGAGCGGATCAGCAGAAGATGTTGATTTTTCTGCATTTTTTACAGCTGCTCCGTATCCGGCCTGTTCAACAGCCTGAATAATTTTTGCAGAATCGGCTGAACCTTCTACAGACATGGAATTGGTCAGCAGACTGACACTGCATTCCGTAACTCCGTCCAGAGCGGAAACGGCTTTCTCAACCCGTGCCGAACATGCTGCACAGCTCATACCGGTAATATCATATTGTTTCAAACAGAAAACCTCCTTATATGATTTCTGATTTTATTATAGCACAAATCGGGAAACTTGTCCAGAGAGCTGTTTTTTATCTCAAAAATTAAATTTTTATAAATAACCACTAAAAAATAGTATAACTTTTGGTGAAGATACCAATTGTTATTTTGATAAAAATATGATATAATATCCGTAATGTAAAAAAATTAAAAAATATAACTTAAACACAAAAAAGGGGAAATTTGTATGTATGGAAATAAGCTCAAGAAAATAACAGCCTCACTGCTGGCTCTGAGTGCTTTTGCACTCCCGGCCGGAACACTTCCGGAACAGCTGACAGCTTCGGCAGCAAGTAATATTATTTACTGCTCTCCGAACGGTTCCGGTGACGGTTCCAGTACATCCAGTCCGACAACCGTCGCAAAGGCCATCAGCTCCGTACAGGCAGGCGGCTATATCTATCTGCTCGAAGGCACTTATAAGTTTTCTTCTCCGATCAAGATTGATCAGAATAACTCCGGTTCTTCCGGAAAATACAAGACCATTGCGGCCTATAACGGTGCGGATGTCGTCTTTGACTTCTCCGGTGAGAGCGTATCAAGTTCCAATTACGGTGTGATCTTAGACGGTTCCTACTGGCATTTCTACGGCTTTGAGATCACCAAGGCAGGCGATAACGGTATGCTGCTTTCCGGTAATAACAATATCGTAGAAATGATGACATTCAATGCCAATCAGGACACCGGTCTGCAGATTTCAAGATACCGTTCCGAGGCAAGTTCCATCTCCGCATGGCCGACAAATAACTTAGTCAAGAACTGTACTTCTAAAAATAACTGCGATGACGCTACAATGGAAAATGCCGACGGCTTTGCCGCTAAACTGACCTGCGGCAAGGGCAATGTCTTTGACGGCTGTTTTTCTTATAATAACTCCGATGACGGCTGGGATTTATATGCTAAAACTGAAACCGGAGCAATCGGCGTTGTTACTATCCGGAACTGCGTTGCATTCCGTAACGGCTTCACAGAAGCCGGCAAAGGCTACGGCGACTGCGACGGCAACGGCTTTAAACTCGGCGGCGGCGGTGTCGGTACTCGTCATGTTGTTGAAAACTGTCTCGCTTTTGAAAATCTGAACTGCGGTTTTACAGATAATAACAATCCGGAATTCGGTGAAATGACAAACTGTACAGCTTATAATAATAACCTCGGCGGTAAGAGCAAGGCCAATTATCTGGTATACAGAAGCAACAGCTCTGCAACAATGACCGGATTGGTATCTTATTTTAATACTTCCAAAGTAACCAAAACCAAAGCCGCAGGCATTGCCACCGGAACAGATAAATTCAAAGGCACAATGAAAAATACTCTGTATTATAACGGCGGTTATTATTACGGCTCTTTCACGGCTTCCGGCAGTGCTGTCAAGTCCGGTTCAAGCGTATCCGTATCAGATTCTGAATTTACTTCCCTGACAATTGACGGCATGGGTACGGATTTCCATAAGAAAGCCCGTAATTCTGACGGTTCTCCGAATTTTAACGGCTTCGCTGAAACAAAGGGTACTTATAAGAGCATTGGCTATCATTTCAGTTCCGGTGTTTCTCAGAAGACAAGCCCGAGCATTCCGAATACCTCCGGCGGCGGAAGTTCTTCTACAACCGAACCTGTAACAGAAGATACTTACACACCTGCAACGTTCGCAGAGGGTTCGGCTTTCATGATCAAGAACGTCAACAGCGGATTATATCTCGAAGTCGCTGACAATGCCGCTGAAAACAGTGCAAACGTTCAGCAGTGGGGTGCAAACGGCGAGGGGACAAACAATTCCGGTGTCTGGAATACCTGGAAGCTCTACAGTGCAGGAGACGGCTATTATTATATTGCTTCTTCCGTAGGTGACGGCGGTACGTATGTCCTTGATGTTGAGGGTAAGAAAACGACTGACGGTACTAATATTGATATTTATCAGTATAAGGGTGCAGATAATCAGAAATTCATGTTCACCAAAAATGCTGACGGTTCTTATAAGATCAGAACCAAAGTTTCCGGTGAGAAATCCGCTCTGGATGTCATCAACGGCAGTATGGATTATGGTGCTAACGTACAGGAATGGACGATCAACGGTGCCAACTGTCAGGACTGGATTTTAGAATCCGTTCCGGATTTAGGCATTGAAATGGATACTGCTGTTGCATATACATTCGAGAACGTCAACAGCGGCCTTGTGATGGATATTGCTGACGGTGCAATGGCTGATAATTCTAATGTTCAGCAGTGGGGTGCGAATGGCTTTGACTGCCAGAAATGGGTATTGAAAGCATTCGGTTCAGGCAATTATTATTATATCCGTTCATTACAGGATCAGACTTATGTCCTGAAAGCAGAAAGTTCCGATAACGGCGGCAATATTGATATTGTTACCTATTCGACCAAAGACAGTGCAATGCTGTTCCGTTTTACTAAGAATCTGGACGGCTCTTACGGAATCCTGACACATGCTTCTTCCGATAAGGCAAGAGTAGAAGTGATCAATGCAAGTGCGGATTATGGTGCAAATGTACAGCAGTATGAATCCAACGGCAATAACTGTCAGAAATGGAATATCAGTTCTGAAACAACCACAGCTGCTACAACGACAACAACGACTACAACTACTACGACGACTACCACAACGACAACAACCAAAGCTACAACCACTACAACAGCAACTGAACCTGAAACGACTACCACAGAAGCTACAACGACTACAACAGCAACTGAACCCGAAACAACTACAGAATCTACTGTTGTCACAACTGAAACAGAACCCGTCACAGAATATACAAAAGGTGATGTCAATCAGGATAATGCAATTAATATTCTGGATGTCATCAGCATTAACAGAGCAATCTTAGGCAAAGAAGCCCTCACACCTGCACAGAATGCAGCCGCTGATTTCAGTGGCGACGGTGTTCCGGATTCTTCCGATTCACTGACACTGATGAAATTTATCGTCGGTCTGGTTACTGCTCTGTAAGCAAATAAAAATTTCCCTTTCCGGAGCGTTCCGGAAAGGGATTTTAATATGTTATCTCTTGATAAAATATTCTTCATACCAGACTAAGAAAGTATAGATCGTCCAGACCTGCCGCCAGAGATCAGAATTGCCGCTGATATATTCCTGATAGATTTTCTGAATTTCATCCGGATTGAAGAATTCTGCTGCATAATCGCTCTGGAATTTTGTACGGACATCCTGATTATAATTCTCATCTGCAAGCCAGATTCTGACCGGAACAATAAAGCCGAGCTTCTTCCGGAATGCAATTTCTTCCGGCAGAACTTTAGCGGCCGCTGTACGGAAAGCAACTTTATTCTGTTCGGCATTGACTTTGTATTCCGAAGGCATACGGGAAGCAATGTCAAATACTCTTCTGTCCGTGAGGGGCATACGGATTTCCAGACCGGCGGCTGTACTCATCTTGTCAACATTAAGATAAATATCGCCCTCAAGCCAGATCTGGATATCAACATCTGACATTTTGGTCAGAGGGTCAAGGCCTTCGGTTTCGTCATAGATATATTTTACCAGATTGATCGGCAGAATTTCAGGATGATAAGATTTCAGAATTCTCTGTTTTTCTTCTTCTTTCATGATATTCGTATTGCCGACATAGAAATTTTTCAGATTATCGCCATAGCGTTCGGCATTGCGGTACATGTTATAGCCGCCGAAGAATTCGTCTGCACCCTCGCCGGAATAGCAGAGCTTTGTATGCTTTGCCGTCGCATTACAGCCGAGTGTGAAGACAATGGCAGAAGCGTCACCGAGGGGCTGTTCCATATTGTACATGACATAGGGGACAATTTCAAAGAACTGTTCCGGTGTGATCTTTGCAACAGAATGTTCAACATTGAGTAATTCCGCTGTTTTTGCAGCAATACGGGATTCATCGAAGCGTTCTTCATCATAGCCGCAGGAATCGGCACGCCTGGCATCGGACATCGCTAAGACATAAGAAGAATCGACACCGCCGGATAAGAAGGATTCTGCTGTTTCGTCATCGGTCTTGATTTCCCGGAACATCTGCTTGACAGTTTCGTGAATCTCATCTGCCCAGTCGTCGAGAGTTCTGGAAGTATCCGGCTTGAATTCCGGTTTCCAGTAGCGGTGAATTTCCAGTTTGCCGTCTTTGAAACTCAGCCAGTGACCGGGCATTAATTTTTTGATGCCCGCAAAGAAAGTATCTTCTCCGGCGACATATGTCAGAGTCAGATAAATCTGAAGCATATCTTGATTCAGCTTCTTGACAAAGCCGTCCTGACTGATAATATCTTTGATAAAAGTGCCGTATAATAATTGATTATCCTGTGTCAGATAATAATAAAACGGCTTCGTGCCGAACTGGTCACGCAGACAGAACAGCTCCTGCTTTTCATCATCCCAGAGGGCAAAGGCAAACATGCCGTAAAGATGATCAGCAAGATTTTTTCCCCATGTTTCATAAGCTTTGATCAGAATCGCTTCTTCACGGGCTTCTCTGGTCATATTCCCGACAGCAAGCCCCAGCTCTTTGCCGAGTGCCTCCCAGTTGCGGATATGGCCTCTGTATGTTTTGATATGAATCATAAAAATAAAACACCTCCTGAGTATTTATTATAACATATTCTGTACCGTTTTGCAATATGTTTCCGGTAAAAATTACAAACTGTCAATGGATTTTCATTTTATGGTAATCAAAAAGGCCTTGACAATTATATCAAAAAAGTGTATAATAAAATAAGCTAAGACATGCGTTTTGTTTTGAAAGGAAGGTATGAATTAACAATGAAAAAAAATCTCATGAAAATTTTACTGATCTGCCTGACGGCTTCTATGGCAGTTTCCGCATTCGGCTGCAGCAAGCAGGAAAGCAGTCAGGACAGCAGTGCTGAAAATTCCGCTGCCGAAACCGGTGCAGCTCCGCAGGAAACCATTTCACTCGGTCAGACCAAACAGCCCCTGACGTTTGTACATGATATTGACGACGGTGTGGATAATACAGAAGGCAACCCGGAAGCACAGGAAGGTGCTGCAACTACTGTTGCAGGCGGTCAGAACGAAGAAGTTTCTACAAGCGTTTCTGTCGTAGAAGCTACAGAAGTCGTTGCTGTGACAGATGATAAGGGTCAGCCGGCTACGGATGATAAAGGCAATCAGCAGACAGAAATTGTAAAAGCAACACAGCAGGCTGTTGTTACCGATACAAAGGGCAATCCGGAAACCAATGACAAAGGTGAAACACAAACACAGGTCGTTCCCGTAACAGAAACGGTGATCGTAACAGAAAAGGCAGAAAGTCCGGCTACCCTCAGTCCGAATGCAGACCCCGGCAATCAGACAAGCTATACGCCGTCTTATGATACCTGCAAGGCTTACTGGCTCGATATGTCTCAGGAAAGCGATTTCGTCTTTGAAGGCGAATTCCTGATTTTTGAATTTGAGATCAATCAGGATATTCCGGACGGAAGCTATCCGGTTACCATCAGCAAGACTGATATTGCAAGCTGGGATTTAGTTTCTCTGAATCCTAAGATCATCAACGGTGAAGTTGCTGTCAATACTGATCTGAAACCGCAGGAAGATTTCCCGGATAAGGATTTTGCTCTGAAAGTCAACAGCGTTTCTGCAAAGCAGGGCGATACGGTCAAAGTCGCAATTGATATAAAAAATAATACAGGTTTCTGCGGATTCGTACTCGATGTACAGTATGATAAATCTGCTATGACAATTGTGGATACTTACGGCGGTGAGAATTTCACACAGTCTGCCATCAATTATGTCGCAAACTAATCATAATAGAATCAAATAAAAAAAGTCCGGATTTCCGGACTTTTTGTTTTCTTATTTTTTAATCAGATCCAGAATTTCTTCCGGTGTGAACTCATATTTTTTATTGCAGAAATGACAGCAGACTTCAATAGTTTCATTGGAAGCAGCTAAATTCTGCAATTCTTTTTTTCCAATGCTGATTAATACACGGGATGTTCTTTCTCTGGAACAGTCACAAAGATAATTGGCTTCGGCTTCGTCAAGCAGATTCGGTTCTAATCCTTCCAGACACTGCAGGACAATCTGTTCGGCCGTCATGCCGTCTTCCAGCATTTTTGTGACATTCGGCATAGAGGCAATATTTTTCTCCAGTACCGGAATGCAGGATTCGTCAGCAAACGGCAGAAGCTGAATCAGAAAGCCTCCGGCATGTTTCACGCTCAGATCGGGAGCAACCAGAACACCTAAGCTCAGGACGGTCGGAATCTGCTCGCTAGTGGCATAATAGCTGGCAATATCCTCGGCAATTTCTCCGGAGACCAGCGGAATCGTTCCGACATAGGGTTCTTTCAGACCCAGATCTTTGATGACGGAAAGTGTACCGTTCCCGACTGCTCCGCCGACATCGAGTTTATTTTTTGCATTCAGAGGGATTTCGACAATATAATGATCGGCACAGCATTTGACATTTCCATGACTGTCAGCAACGGCGATCATACTGCCGATCTGTCCGTCGCCGTCAATTCTGAGTGTTAGTTTATCGTCTTCGTTTTTCTGATTATAGCCCATCAGAGAAGCGGCAATGGAAAGCCGTCCGAGTGCAGCGGTCACAACTGCCGAGGGCTGATGAAATTTTTCAATCTGATTTGCCATATCCGTGGCATCAATGGCCGAAGCAATCACACTGCCGTCAGCGGAGATGGCTCTTTTGATCATACTCATATTCGTTTTTTCCTTTCTTATGATAATAAATCAGAATTTATATCAGCGGTTTCTGCGTGACAAATAAAATTCTCTCGGTCGTTTCCGAGACAGGAGCAAGAAGCTCAGGCACAGCAAGATTTTTATCCGCATCAAATTCAGCCAATAAATGCAGACCGGCTTTCTGAATCATGCTTTCAATGTCAGAAACCGGATAAGCTGTTTCTGTGATAAATTCATCAGATCTGTAATAAGAATCTGATTCTGTATCATGAGCAAAGAAAGTCAGCTGCATTTCCACAGTATCGCCGTGAAGACGGTTTTCCCAGGTGCAGAATACCTGTTCTGTATCATAGAGAAAAATTTTATTATTTAAAATTTCATGATGTTTATACAGTGTATTCATATCGAAAATAAACAATCCTCCCGGCTGTGCGAACAGAGAAACTTTATTCATCACCTGCTGAATTTCATCAGGATTTTTCAGATGATTCAGACTATCCAGCATACAGACAGTAATATCCATTGTTCCGAACATATCCAGTTCTTTCATATCCTGACAAAGATACTGAATCGGCAGATTGCTTTTTAATTTTTTCAGCATGGCCTGATTGAGCATGGCCGGAGAGTTATCCACACCGATCACATCATAATTTAATTTTGCAAGTTCCTCACTGAGCGAACCGCTTCCGCAGGCCAGATCCAGAAGCAGACGGCCTTCGGTATCGGTTTGCAGATATTTCTGAATCAGGAAATCAATTCGTCCGGCACGTTTCGGATATTCGACATTCTGTGTCAGAGTGTCGTAAAATTCCGCAAAATTGAGATATTCCAAATATGACACCTTCTTTCAGGCAGAAGCAGCCCTCTCCCGTGCAGGAGAGAGCTGTTTTTTTATGATTGATTATTATTTTTCTTTGCTTCCGGAGTGCCGGCATTCGGAGCATAAGGCTTCATGACCTGCTGTCTCTGGGGAGCCTGTTCCTGCTGCTGAATCTGAATTGTCATCAGCATACGGACGGTTTCTTCACGAATGCTGTCAACCATGGCATCGAACATCTCAAAACCTTCATAACGATATTCTACGACAGGATTTTTCTGACCGTAGCTTCTCAGGCTGATACCTCTCTTGAGTTCCTGCATATCATCAATATGAGCCATCCATTTGGTATCTACCACACGGAGCATGACGACACGTTCGAGTTCACGGATAATTTTTTCGCCGTAATTCTTTTCTTTTTCGGAATATTTATCTTTCATCTTATTGATCAGAAATTCAGTAATACCGGACTTTGTCTGTTTCGGGAGTTCTTCTTCCGAGAAGACCAGATCGCCGTCTTCCAGAAGCCAGCCGTAGAAATAATCTTTCAGGCCGACCAGATTCCAGTTATCCTGTTCTTCTTCTTCGGCAACATACTGATTGGTAATATTCTTGACCAGTTCTTCCATCATGTTGAGAATTGATTCATGCAGATCTTCGCCGTTGAGCACCTGTGCTCTCTGCTTATAGATAATTTCACGCTGAGCGTTCATAACATCATCATAATTCAGCGTATTTTTTCTGATACTAAAGTTTCTTCCTTCTACTTTCTTCTGGGAAGAAGCGATGATTTTCGTCAGGAATTTGCTTTCGATCGGCTGGGTTTCTTCTACATTGAGGGATTTCATAACGGCTTCCATTCTGTCGCCGGCAAAGATTCTCATCAGATCGTCTTCGACAGACAGGAAGAAACGGCTTTCACCGGGGTCACCCTGACGACCGGCACGGCCTCGGAGCTGGTTATCAATACGGCGGGATTCATGGCGTTCCGTACCGATGATGAACAGGCCTCCGGCTTCACGGACAGCAACAGCGGCTTCTTTGACTTTCTCGTCATATTTTTTATAGAGCTTTCTGTAAACTTCACGGGCTTCAAGAATTTCCTGATTATCCGTATCTGCAAAGCCGATCGCTTCGTTGATGATGGAATCATCATAGAGCTGTTCGCCGTTTTCTTTCTGGAGTTTGCGGAGTTCGGCACGGGAGGTAAATTCAGCGTTACCGCCGAGAATAATATCTGTACCACGTCCGGCCATGTTGGTGGCGATAGTCACAGCTCCGAGCTTTCCGGCCTGAGCGACAATTTCAGCTTCTTTTGCATGATATTTTGCGTTCAGAACTTCGTGCTTGATACCACGCTTTTTAAGCAGAGCGGATAATAATTCAGATTTTTCAATTGAAACCGTACCGACCAGAACAGGCTGCTGTTTTTTATTGCATTCTGCAATCTGTTCGATAATGGCCAGGAACTTGCCTTTTTCAGAGCGGTAGACCTGATCGGAATGATCAATACGCTGAACGGGCTTGTTTGTCGGAATGGCGATAACGTCTAATTTATAGATTTCTTTGAATTCGTCTTCTTCGGTCATAGCCGTACCTGTCATGCCGGAGAGTTTGGCATATAATCTGAAATAATTCTGGAATGTGATAGTAGCCAGTGTTTTGGATTCTCTCTGAACTTTGACACCTTCTTTGGCTTCGATTGCCTGGTGCAGACCGTCGTTAAAACGTCTGCCGAGCATTTTACGGCCGGTAAATTCATCAACAATAACAACTTCGTCTTCTTCGACGATATAGTCAATATCTTTTTTCATAATGCCGACAGCTTTCAGAGCCTGATTGATATGATGCAGAAGGGTTAAATTTTCCTGAGCCATCAGGTTATCTACATGGAAATGCTTTTCTGCCTTTTCCACACCCTGTTTTGTAATGGTAGCCGTTTTCGCTTTTTCATCAATGATATAGTCAGCACCTTCGGAAATTTCTTCCTGATCGACTTTATCGTCCATTTCTACGAATGTGATGGGAGTCAGCGTTTTTACAAATTTATCCACCAGAGTATATAATTCTGTAGATTTATCGCCCTGACCGGAAATAATCAGAGGGGTTCTGGCTTCGTCGATCAGAATCGAGTCTACTTCGTCCACAATAGCGAAATTCGGTTCACGCTGTACCATGTCTTTTTTGTAAGTGACCATGTTGTCACGCAGATAGTCAAAGCCGAATTCGTTATTTGTACCGTAAGTAATATCACAGGCATAGGCCGCACGTCTCTGAGCATTTGTCAGACCGTGCAGAATACAGCCGACAGACAAGCCTAAAAATCTGTGTACTTTACCCATTTCTTCGGACTGCGTTTTTGCCAGATAGTCATTGACTGTAACGACATGTACACCTTTTCCGGAGAGAGCATTGGCATAAGCAGCAAGACATGCAACTAAAGTTTTACCTTCACCGGTTTTCATTTCGGCAATACGTCCCTGATGCAGAACAATCGCACCGATAATCTGTACTTCAAACGCACGTTTGCCGAGCACTCTGTCACCGGCTTCCCGGACAGCTGCAAGAGCTTCCGGCAGAAGGGAATCCAGTGTGTCAGTGCCTTCCTGTAATCTTTCTCTGAATTCTACTGTTTTTTCTTTCAGCTCCGCATCGGACAGAGCTTTATATTCTTCTTCAAGTGCAAGAACTTTATCTTTGATCGGCTTAATGCGTTCCAGTTCCTTTGCACTGTATGAGCCAAAAATTGCTGTTAAAATACCCATTTGCGATACCGCCTTATTTTAAAAAATTTTTTATATATTTATTTTATCCTATTTTTGCGTTTTTGTCAATAGTTTTTGACGGACAGATTTCCGCCAGCGGACAGATACTGCATTTCGGATTTCTTGCACGGCAGACATCACGGCCGAATTGTACGATTCTGTGACAGAATGCCGAAGATTCCTCCGGAGGAAGTAATTTTTTCAGATCGGCTTCTACTTTCGGAGGAGCTGTTTCTTTTGTCAGACCGAGTTTTCCGGTAATGCGGATAAAATGCGTATCTGTGACAACAGCAGGCTTATGATAGACATCACCCATGAGAAGATTTGCCGTTTTTCTGCCGATTCCGGAGAGAGTCAGCAGATCGTCCATTGTATCGGGAAGTTTTCCGTGATAGACACTCCGGATTCTCTGACAGGCTTCTATAATGCTTTTGGCTTTGAGATGATAGAAGCCGCAGGGTTTAATATCCTGTTCCAGTTCGGATAAATCTGCATCAGCAAATGCATCCAGAGTCGGATATTTTTTGAAAAGCGTTTTTGTCACAATATTGACTCTTGCGTCTGTACACTGTGCAGAAAGTCTGGCTCCGATCATGAGTTGATAGGGTTCATCATAGACAAGAGAACAGGCCGCCTCCGGATAGAATTCTTTCAGGATTGCTACGGCTTTTTTTACCCTCTGCTGTTTGGTCATGGCAGATCACCGTCCTTATTGTCGGGGGTTATTATCCCAGATTATTGATAATGTCATCATTGCAGGCAACAGGATATAATGCTTCCTGTTCGTCAAACCATGTGTCGATTCTTTCCGTCTGAATGCTGCTCTTTGCAGTTTCTTTCCAGAGCGGTTCACCGGTGCCGGAGAAATACATGACATGCACGCCGTAATTGGTTTCTACAATGCCGGTATCTCCAGCTTTTCTGGAAGAATCGAAGCACCAGTCATTGAAAGTCTGTACCATCTGGCCGGGGGTTACCTGTTCATACAAGCCGCCGTTGGTATTCGAGCCGGGGTCTTCGGAATACTGGTTAGCGAGTTCTGCAAAGCTGTCTTCGGTCTTGTCGCCTTTTTCCCATTCTGCAAGAGTGTTTTCGGCGAGTTTCCAGCATTCTTTGAGAGCGGCTTCTTCAGCGGCTTTGGAATCTTCTTCAGAAGTTTCTGCTTCGGAAGCTGTTTCCTCTGTCGTATCAGCAGAATCTGTATCTTCTTCGTCAGATTCTTCCATATGATTGGAAGTCATATAGAGAATATGGCGGACATCAACCGTGGCAGTGTTATCCAGAGCCGGTTCACTGAGGAGATAATAGACAGAATAATAGCCGTCATTTTCGACAAGATAAGTATCGCCGGCCTTTGCAGTATCGCCGAATGCCCATTCGGAAGCTTCAAAGCCTTCCTGATAGGTGAAGCTGTCGCTTCTGATCTGAGAAGAAAGATTTTCGAGTTCGGATTCTTCATAGCCTTCATAATTGATCAGAATATCACGGACGATGGTTTCAAATTCTTCCGGAGATTTCACAGCCAGGAGCTTGTCTGTAAATTCTTTTGCAGTTTCCTGGGAGAGCTGGGTTTCTTCTTCGGTTTCGGAAGCGGATTCGTCATCAGAAGAAGCGGCTTCTGTTGTTTCGTCTTCCTGCTGATAATAAACATTGAAGCCCATCAGCGAGCAGGTATCGAAAGTTTTTTTATTTTCTTCATAATAGGCCTGTAAGTCTGTGTCACTGATGTCCATATTTTCCATGATATAATTAAAATACGAAGAAGCAAGAACCTGCATTTCAAACATGGTGCGGACATTTTCTTCTGTCGCATTTTCGCCGTAAGTTGTCAGATCGGCAGAAGCCATCTGTTCTTCAACAGACTGCTTGTCTTCGTCAGTCATGGTATAGCCTGCGGCATTGGCGGCCTCCTGGAAAACCAGAAGCTGTGAAGTGGAACTTTTCACCTGATCCATGATATATTCAAACCAGGTCATGTCTTCGCCGGCTTCTTCGGGGAGTTTGGTTGTTTTCAGATCTGTTGTTGCAGTATCTATGCCGTAATAGCTCATAGCAGAAGCATACTGATTGACATAGCTATGATAAAAACAGTCCAGAAGCTCCGGAGAAATTTCACCGTTTTCAGAGTAAACAGCCGCTGTTGTATTTTCCGGCAGAAGTTCGGCAGGATTGACAGTTGTTTCTTCACTGCCTTCGCCGGAAGATTCCGCCTGTGAAGTTTCCGGAAGTTCCCTGCTCTGGTTATTCCAGAGCTTGACTCCCAGAAATCCGAGACATCCTAAAATTGCAGCCGAGGCAACCGCCGCACCGACAATTTTCAGTGTATTGTCTTTTTTCGGAGCCTGTTCCGGAGCGGAGACCTGTGCAGGAGCAGAAGCCTCCGGTTCAGAAGATTCCTGATAATCGCCGAGAATGCCTTTATAATCTTCTTCTTCAGGGGTTTCGGGTGTCTGATTGTTTGCCATAGAAAGCATACATCCTTTCGTAAAATAAAATTAGAACTGTCCCAGTTTATCCGTAATTTTATCGGTATTGGGATAGTCGGCCTGATCATCCAGAGCCGCAAGGCGGTTATAGAGAATATAAATTTTCTGTGTGGTATTTTCCAGAAAATAATAATGCCCCAGGTAAGCCGCCAGCAGAATCAGCAGGATAATACAGAGCAATGCCAGCCCGGTAATTTTAAAATACAGGAAAAAACCCATATTCAGGAAAAAAGCAAGTCCGACTAAAATCACAACCTGAAAATGCACGGCACGTTCATGCTGCATGAATCCGATCTGAATCAGAACTTCTTTTCTTAATGCAGAAATTTCCTGTTCTGTGAGAGATTCGGGATTTTGCAGTTTCTGTGTGAGCCATTGCAGATAGATTGTCATATAGCGTTTCATGTGCGTTTCTCCTTTCGTTCCGGATGACAGTAATTTTATTATAACATACTATTGTGATAATTTCAAGAAAATTCAGAAAAAAATGTGCTGAAAAAAAGATTGACATTTTGTCTCAGAAGTAGTATAATAAATACAGCAATTTTTTTGAAAGGCGGTTTTAAAATATCATGAATTATAAAATCGGAGTCATCAAAGGCGACGGCATAGGCCCTGAAATTGTATCAGAAGCAATGAAAGTCCTGGATCAGGTCGCTGAAAAATATCATCATGCATTTGTGTATACACAGTTATTAATGGGCGGCTGCTCGATCGATGCCAACGGTGTGCCCCTCACAGATGAGACCATTCAGGCATGTAAAGACAGTGATGCTGTTCTGATGGGTTCCATCGGCGGAAATACAACGACTTCACCATGGTATCAGCTTCCGGCAAATCTCAGACCCGAAGCAGGCTTACTGAAATTAAGAAAATCTTTAGGATTATTTGCCAATTTAAGACCCTGTGTCTTATATCCGGAATTAAGACAGGCCTGCACACTCCGGGAAGACATCAGCAAACAGGGCTTTGATATGCTGATTATGCGTGAACTCACCGGAGGCCTCTACTTCGGTGAACGCAGAACAGAAGAAATTGACGGCGTGATGACTGCCGTCGATACGCTCAGTTATAACGAAAACGAAATCAGAAGAATCGCTGTCAAGGCTTTTGAAGTCGCTATGAAGCGTAAGAAAAAAGTCACCAGTGTCGATAAGGCCAATGTTCTGGATTCTTCCAGACTCTGGAGAAAAGTCGTAAACGAAGTCGCAAAAGACTATCCGGAAGTCACCCTCGAACATGCTCTCGTGGACAGCACGGCCATGCAGATTGTGAAAAATCCGGCTCAGTTTGATGTCATGGTGACAGAAAACATGTTCGGTGATATTCTCTCTGATGAAGCCGCTATGGTCACAGGTTCCCTCGGAATGCTGCCTTCGGCAAGCCTGAATGAAACCAAATTCGGCCTCTATGAACCCAGCGGCGGCAGTGCTCCGGATATTGCCGGCAAGAATATTGCCAATCCGATTGCGGCAATTCTGTCCGGTGCTATGCTTCTCAGATATTCTCTTGATCTTCAGGAAGAAGCAGATGCTGTCGAAGCAGCTGTGCAGAAAGTTCTTTCCGAAGGCTTCCGCACGGGTGATATTATGTCCGACGGCTGCAAACAGGTGTCCTGCTCTGAAATGGGCACTCTGATTGCAGAACGCATATAAAATTTAATTCTATCAGAAAGAAGGCTTTTTTATCATGGAAAAGAAAGACATTGACTGGGGCAATCTTGGTTTTGCTTATGTACAGACAGACAAGCGTTATGTTTCCAGTTATAAAGACGGTGCATGGGATGCCGGTACTCTCACAGCAGATGCCGATATCACAATGAATGAATGTGCCTGTGTACTCCAGTATGCACAGACTGTCTTTGAGGGTCTGAAAGCTTATACTACCCAGGACGGCAGAATTGTCACATTCCGTCCTGATCTGAATGCTGACAGACTGGTATCTTCTGCCGAAAGACTCGAAATGCCGGTGTTCCCGAAAGACAGATTTATCGATGCCGTAGAACAGGTAGTCAAGGCCAATGCCGCATGGGTTCCGCCTTACGGAAGCGGGGCAACACTGTATCTGCGTCCGTATATGTTCGGTATTAACTCTGTAATCGGCGTTAAGCCTGCTACGGAATATCAGTTCAGATTATTCTGTACTCCGGTAGGCCCGTATTTCAAGGGCGGTGCAAAGCCGATCACAATCAGAGTCAGCGATCTCGACAGAGCCGCTCCTCACGGAACGGGCAATATCAAGGCCGGTCTGAACTATGCTATGAGTCTGCATACCCTGATGGATGCACACAGAAACGGCTATGATGAAAATATGTTCCTCGATCCGGCTACACATACCAAAGTAGAAGAAACCGGCGGTGCAAACTTCCTGTTTGTTACCAAAGACGGTACAGTCGTAACACCGAAGAGCAACAGCATTCTGCCGTCTATCACAAGACGTTCTCTGGTTTATGTTGCAGAACATATTCTCGGTCTGAAAGTGGAAACCCGTGAGGTATTGTTCAGCGAAGTAAAAGATTTTGCTGAATGCGGTCTGTGCGGAACAGCGGCTGTGATCTCTCCGGTCGGCAAGATTGTGAATCATGATGAAGTTATCGAATTCCCGTCCGGTATGGAAAAAATGGGCGAGACCATTCAGAAACTCTATGACACACTCACCGGAATCCAGATGGGCAGACTCGAAGCTCCTGAAGGCTGGATTCATGAAATCAAGTGATAATATTTTTCATATAAATAATAAAAAGGCCGGACAAGCTCCGGCTTTTTTATTGCAGAAAATAATACAAAACTCTTGCAATTTGTCGAAAAATATGCTATACTGTTATTTGATTCATTTTAATTTCAGGAGGCTGTAACATGAGAATTTCAATAAAAAAACTGATGATTATTCTTGCTGTGATACTGGCCGTCTTGCTGATCACAGATATTCTGATCGGCAATTATCTGGTATCTTTTGCCATTGTCCGGAAAGCCAATAAAGGAAAATCCGTTGCTCCGGAATCGGCTATGACCAGCGAAGCGGATAAAATCAAAGAGGAAAATATTAAACTGCTCTCCGAACAGACACAAATCTGGATGGAGTCAGCTTCTGTAAAAACGGCAGAAATACAGTCTGATGACGGTCTGTGCCTGAAAGGAGATATGATTAATTCCGAAACAGATTCCCGTTTATGGGTAATTCTTGTGCATGGCTATCAGGCTCAGAAAGGCTATATGTATGATTATGCTTATTACTATGCCGAAAAAAATTTTAATATTCTGCTTCCGGATATGAGAAGTCACGGTGAAAGTGAAGGCTCTTATATCGGGATGGGCTGGCTCGACCGGAAAGATCTGCTGAAATGGATTGCCCTGATTCTCGAACAGGATGCACAGGCTGAAATTATTCTGCACGGAGTTTCCATGGGCGGTGCAACTGTCATGATGACCGCCGGAGAAACACTGCCTGAAAATATCAAGGCGGTTATTGATGACTGCGGTTATACGTCAGTATGGGATATTTTCTCTGATGAACTGAATTATTTGTTTCAGCTGCCGGATTTTCCGTTTCTCTATACGGCTGATAAGATTTCCAAGCTCAGAGCAGGCTATTCATTCAGCGAGGCTTCCGCTCTGGAACAGATTCGCAAAACAGAAGTTCCGGTGATGTTCATTCACGGTTCGGCAGATAATTTTGTACATACCGAAATGGTCTATCAGCTTTATGATGCCTGCCCGACACAGAAAGAATTATATGTCTGCGAAAATGCCGGCCATGCACTTTCGCTCTATATGAATCCGGAAGTATATAATCAGAAAGTCTTTGCCTTTTTAGATAATTATCTGATTTGACAAAATTAGAATTTTCTGGTAAAATAGAAATATAAAATCTACCAGAAAGAGGGCTTGCAGAATTATGCTGATTGATGAGACTCCGGAATATGATAAAATCTGGAATCAGGTCTATGAAAAACTGAAGTTTTCGCCGTCCTATGCTTATCACGGACATTCTATGAAAGTGCCTCTGCCGTTTCAGATTCCGGGAGATTATGCCGTCTACGGAATTGATACTATGACAGATTGTCAGATTGATTTCTTATATCAGAAAATGCCGGAAATTCTGATTTCTATCACAGAGCCGGGGCGGAAAATCTATGCTCTTGACTGGCATCACAGTGCATTTTTATTCGACCCTGGAAATCCCGAAGAACAGAAAGATTCTGCATTCTTTCCGGGATTCCTGCCGGACGGAGATTATTATTTCTTTATTGAACAGAATTTTCAGTTCGGTTATCTGGGTCATCCCTGGAGACAGGAAATCTGGATATTCGGTGAAAAATTACTGCGTGAAACCGAACAAGTCTATCCGGAATTCGGCTGGAATAAGATAAAATAATATAATCAGAAAGGGGAGTATCTATGCAGAAAAAAAGTGTGATTTTAAATTATGGTCTGCTGATTCTCGGCAGTATCATCGCCGCATTTGCGTTAGAGAAAATTTTAGTGCCTTCCAGAATTATGGACGGCGGTATGGTCGGTATTGCAATGATCATCAGTACGCTGACAAAATTACCGCTCGGTATTCTGACGATCTGTCTGAATCTGCCGCTGGTCTGGATTGGCGGTAAGAAATTGGAAAAATCTTTTTTTACCAGAACAATCACAGCAATGGCGGTTTTCTCCGTAGCTCTGGAACTGTTCGGAACAGAGGCTTTCAGGGAAATTGTCATCACGGAAGATAAGCTGTTAGCAACAGTATTCGGCGGTTTGTTATTGGGCTTCGGAGTCGGACTGGTTCTGCTGAACGGCGGCTGTCTGGACGGTACGGAAGCCGTTGCTATCCTGATCAGCAAGAAATTTCATCTCTCTGTCGGACAGATTATTTTAATATTTAATATTTTGATCTATCTTACAGCCGGCTTTATTTTTGAATTCGACAGAGCGTTATACAGTATGCTGACTTATATTATTGTCTCTAAAATTGAAGATTTTGTGAATACCGGTATGCAGCAGGGAAAAGCTGTTATGATTATCACCAATAACGGAAAGGCTATCGCTGAGGATATTTACCGGACACTCGGCAGAACTGTCACGCTCATCGAGGGCAGCGGTCTGATTACCGGAGAAAAAATTGTTTTATACTGTGTGATTACCAGAATCGAATTATCTACTATGAGAAAGATTATCGAAAAAGATGACTATTCGGCATTTATGGCAGTTTCGGATGTCTCCGAAATCGTAGGAAAGCATATCAAGAGCCGTTCGGCACTGAAAGAAGATCTGCCGCAGATTCCAAAAAATGATTGACTTTTTTAAAACTCTGTGCTATAATAAAAATACAAATTTTTTACAAAAGGAGTTCTGAACATGGGCTTATTCAACAAAATTTTCGGCGGCAATGACAGTACAGCACAGCCGTCTCAGCCGTCAAAAATCAACCTCTCCAAAGAAGAGAGCGTTCACAAGATCAATCTTGCCAAAGAAGAAGTGCATAAAGTCTGCCTGACGAAATCGCCTCTGAACGGTCTGGTTTCCCGTGTCGGACTGGTTCTGGACTATTCCGGTTCGATGAGTTCGCTCTATCGTGACGGGACAGTGCAGGGAGTGATTGAAAAGATTCTGCCTCTGGCAATGGAATTTGATGATAACGGTACAATGGAAGTATGGATTTTCGAGAGCGGTTTTCACAGACTGCCGGATATTACTCTTGATAATTTCTATGGCTATGTCAAAAATGAAATCATAGGCAAATATCAGATGGGCGGAACCAATTATGCTCCCGTCATGCAGGATGTTTTCAAGAGATATATTCAGGAAGAACCCGCTAAAATTCCGGATTATATTGTCTTCATCACAGACGGTGACAATGCCGATCACGGCAAAACAAATGAGATAATTAAAAAAGCCGCAGAACATCCTATTTTCTGGCAGTTTGTCGGTGTAGGCAATGAATCATTCAACTATCTGAAAAAACTGGATGACATGAAAAACAGATATGTGGATAATGCTGATTTCTTTTCTGTTTCCAAAGCTTCAGCAATCGAGTATCAGGATTTGCTGAATGAATATCCGGGCTGGCTTGCTGATCCGAAAGTCAAGGCTATGCTGCAATAAAAATAACAAAACCGCTTTTGTCAGTGCAAAAGCGGTTTTTATGATGATTAAAATAAAATATCTTTAAAACAGACATAAGGTTCATTTTTATCGAAATTCCAGCTGTGATAGGCTCCGCCGTGACAGAAATTTTTTTCAGAACAGTCAGAGCATTTCTGATTCTCGTCACAGAGATTCTTCCGGAAAATCTGGAATTTGTTTTCCCAGACATCATTGAAATTATCTTTCAGAATATTGCCCTGTACGAACTCCGGACGGCGTTCAATATCCAGACAGGCGATAATATCGCCGTTCGCTGTAATACTCGCTGTGTAGATTCCGGCCATACAGAGAAAATACCAGTCACGGACTTCCCGTTCGTATTCGAGTCCTAAATAATGACTGCACCCATAGCAGACAGGCTCTCCGGCGATTCTCTTGTTACGGATATATTCAAATAAATACTGATAATCTTCTTTTGTTAATAACAATTCCGGATGTTCGAGTGCTCTGCCGATGGGTTCAATATTGATGATTCTCCAGGAATCCAGAGGCATGTTATCAAATATTTTATATAACTCATCAAGCTGAGAAATATTCTCATGCGTGACAACTGTCGTGACCTGAACACTCCTGAATTTTCCCACCCGGAGCAGAGCTTCAATACCGTTCATGGCTCTGTTCCAGCCGTTTTTGGTTCTTCTGAATTTATCGTGAGTTTCCGGCAGACCGTCAATGCTGACGGAAATCGTACCCATTCCGGCTTCATACAATGCATTTGCAACAGAATCATCAATCAGAGTGGCATTGCTTGTCATACCCCAGCGGAAGCCCAAATCTTTGGCATAATGCATGATCTCGAAAAAATCTTTCCGGAGCAGAGGTTCTCCGCCGGTGATACAGAGCATTTTATGATCTGTTCCCATATCGGCTTTGACCTGAGTCAGAAAATCACGATACTGTTCCGGAGTCAGCTCATCAGAGAATACATCATTACAGCGGCTTCCGCAATGGAGACAATTTTCATTGCAACGCATTGTCAGTTCCAGAAACAAATGTCTCAGCTGAGGTTTCACAAGCAGACCGTCACGGTATTCTCTGAGTTTTTGCAGATTCTGTTTTTTAATATCAACATTCAGCATGAGGATTCCCCTTAATTTTCTGTAGTTCCGAAGTATTCCGGAGGGCCGTAGACATCCTGCGGCTCTTCATCTTCCGGATTATAGGTGGTATCGGTTTCCGGTTCGGTGGTTTCAAAATATTCGGGAGGGCCATAGACACAGACAGGCAGATCAGATTCCGGAACATAAGTAGTTGTTTCGGGTTCTGTTTGGTCGGTTTCAAAATACTCCGGCGGGCCATAGACACAGATCGGAATATCTGTTTCAGGGTCATAAGTTTCTGTTTCCGTGAGATCAGTCATCCAGACGGGAGGGCCGTAGACAGTTTCCGGAATTGTATCCGTTTCGGGGTTATAAGTTGTATCTGTTTCAGGATTATAAGTCGTATCTTCTTCCGGAGGAGGCCCATAGAGCGGTACAGGAACCACCGGAACAAACAGAAGAATCTGTTTTTGCATGACAAAATCGAAGATATTGACATAGCCGTCTTCATTGACATCTGCACGATAATATTCTTCTTCTGTCATAGGCTGTTTATTGGTCAGATACTTATACAGAAAAATCACATCTGTCAGATCAAGTTCTCCATCGCCGTCAATATCGCCGGCACTGGAGATTCTCAAGCCATAATAAAGATCGCCGAATGAAGAAACGGGCAGACTCGAACAGACATTCGCACCCATAGCGGCGGCGAATGCGGCGGCAGTCAGAGCGGTTTTTTTCGTTTTTTTCATAATATCACTTCTTTCTGATTAATTTGCATTATGAGTTATCATCTGGATTATCAATTTTCGTAGAAATATTCTGAGTCGGTTCGGAAGTATCTTCTGATACAGATGGTTCAGTCTCCGGAGGAATACTGCTGACGGGTTCAGAGCCATACATACCGCAGGCAGTGAAACTCAATGCTACGGCAGAGAGTGCCGCTGTCAGAGCGGCTTTTCTTTTTTTCATAAAAATCGTCCTCTTTATGAAATAGATTTTATTGATAACTCTATCATAGCACAAAATATGAGACTTGTCAAGAGAAAAAAGTTTCGCATTTCTCAAAAAAACAGGGACTGTCTTTGCAGTCCCTGTGATAAATTCAATTATTCGATTTCATCATGATGAGCCTGTAAGGACTTCACGCCGAAATGCTGATTTTCTTTGATTGCACGGATACCCTCAACACTTGCCTTAGCCGCAGCCATAGTGGTGATATAGGGGATTCTGTGCTTGATGGCAGCTTTACGGATATAGCTGTCATCATGACGGCTTTCCTTGCCGATCGGAGTATTGATAATCAGCTGAATTTCTCCGTTTGTGATACCGTCACCGATATTCGGCCGGCCGCCCTCGTACATTTTGTAGATACGCTCGCAGGGGATTTCTCTTTCTTTGAGATATTTATAGCATTTGTGAGTAGCGATCACTTTAAAGCCGAGTTCGTTGAATGCCTTTGCGATTTCCGGAAGTTCTGGCTTGTCTCTGTCGCAGACACTCAGGAGAACAGTTCCTTCAGAGGGAAGTCTTGTCTGTGTGGCTTCTTCGGCTTTGTAGTAAGCTTCGCCGAAAGATTCGGAGATACCGAGCACTTCGCCGGTGGAACGCATTTCAGGACCTAAGAGCGGATCGACTTCCGGGAACATATTGAACGGGAAGACAGCTTCTTTCACACCGTAATGCTTGATCACATGATCTTTCAGCTCCGGAACAGGGGAGGGCTTGCCTGTGAGTTCGGAAGTAATAATCTCTGTAGCGATCTTGACCATGTTGATACTGCATACTTTCGATACTAACGGAACTGTTCTGGAAGCTCTGGGGTTAGCTTCGAGGACATAGACAGTATCGTCTTCAATGGCATACTGCATATTCATCAGACCGCAGACACCCATTTCGACAGCGATTTTCTTAGTATAATCTTTGATAGTTGCAATCTGTTTTTCAGAGAGATTCTTAGAGGGCAGAATACAAGCCGAGTCACCGGAATGCACACCGGCAAGTTCGATATGTTCCATCACAGCAGGAACGAAACAATTTGTACCATCGGAGATCGCATCGGCTTCGCATTCAGTTGCATGATTCAGAAATCTGTCAATCAGGATAGGTCTGTCCGGAGTCACACCGACAGCGGCAGACATGTAGACTCTCATCATTTCGTCATCATGAACGATTTCCATGCCTCTGCCGCCGAGGACGTAAGAGGGACGAACCATAACCGGATAACCGATCTTATTTGCGATTTCCAGAGCATCTTCGACAGTAACAGCCATACCGGATTCCGGCATCGGAATTTCTAATTTTTCCATCATTGCACGGAAGTGATCACGGTCTTCAGCGAGGTCGATCGTTTCCGGAGAAGTACCGAGGATTTTAACACCGTATTTTTTCAGATCATTGGCAAGATTCAGAGGAGTCTGACCGCCGAACTGTGCAATAACTCCGACAGGCTTTTCTTTCTCATGAATGCTGAGAACATCTTCAAGAGTCAAAGGCTCGAAATAGAGTTTATCAGAAGTATCATAGTCAGTAGAAACGGTTTCGGGATTGCAGTTGACAATAATTGATTCAAAGCCGAGTTTTTTCAGAGCTAATGCGGCATGTACACAGCAGTAGTCAAATTCGATACCCTGACCGATTCTGTTCGGACCGCCGCCGAGAATCATGATCTTCGGCTTATCGGTATTGCAGGGGCTTTTATCTTCGCTGAGATGATAAGTAGAATAATAATATGCTGCGTCCTGTGTACCGCTGACATGAACGCCTTCCCATGCCTGACGGATTCCGGCTGCTAATCTTGCATTTCTGATCTGTTCTTCCGGAAGTTCAAGTAACATGCTTAAATATCTGTCACTGAAGCCGTCAAGTTTTGCCTGTCTGAGAACAGCGGTTTCCGGCACAGAGCCTTTGAGCTTCAGAAGTTCTTCTTCTTCCTGTACGAGTTCGAGCATCTGATTCAGGAAATAATGCTTGATTTTGGTCAATTCAAAAATTTCTTCTACAGTTGCCCCTTTTCTGAGAGCTTCATAGATAATGAACTGCCGTTCACTGGTCGGAACATTCAGCATAGAGAGCAGTTCTTCTTTGGACTTGTTATGGAAATCCTTTGCAAAACCCAGACCATAGCGGCCGGTTTCCAGACTTCTGATAGCTTTCTGGAAAGCTTCTTTATAAGTTTTGCCAATGCTCATGACTTCGCCGACGGCTTTCATCTGTGTGCCGAGCTTGTCTTCTGCACCCTTGAATTTCTCGAATGCCCATCTTGCGAATTTGATGACAACATAATCGCCGTCCGGGACATATTTGTCCAGAGTGCCGTATTTTCCGCAGGGGATTTCTTTCAGAGTCAGTCCGCAGGCCAGCATTGCAGAGACCAGTGCAATCGGGAAACCTGTTGCTTTGGAGGCCAGTGCCGAAGAACGGGAAGTTCTCGGATTGATCTCAATGACAACAATTCTGCCGGTAACCGGATCATGAGCAAACTGACAGTTACAGCCGCCGATGACCTGAATCGCTTCTACAATCTTGTAAGAATATTCCTGTAATTTTTTCTGAACTTCTTCAGAGATTGTCAGCATCGGAGCAGAACAGAACGAATCGCCTGTGTGTACGCCGATCGGGTCGATATTTTCGATAAAGCAGACTGTGATGATGTTATTTTCCGCATCACGGACTACTTCGAGTTCCAGTTCTTCCCAGCCGCTGATGCATTCTTCAACAAGTACCTGATGTACCAGAGAAGCCTGCAAGCCTCTTGCACAGACGGTTTTTAATTCTTCTACGTTATAGACAAGGCCGCCGCCTGCACCGCCCATGGTGTAAGCCGGACGCAGAACGACAGGATAATGCAGTTCTTCAGCAATTTTGACTGCTTCTTCAACAGAATATGCCTCATGACTGCGGGGCATTTCAATGCCGAGCTGATTCATAGTATTTTTGAATTCAATTCTGTCTTCTCCACGTTCAATGGCATCAACCTGAACGCCGATGACCTGAACATGATTTTTTTCTAAAACGCCTTCTTTGGCGAGTTCGGAACAAAGATTCAGACCGGACTGACCGCCGAGGTTCGGCAGCAGAGCATCAGGCTTTTCTTTTTCGATAATCTGGGTCAGCCTGTGCAGATTCAGCGGCTCGATGTAAGTAATATCAGCAACATCGGGGTCTGTCATGATGGTTGCCGGATTGGAATTGACGAGTACGATTTCATATCCCAGTTTTCGCAGAGCTTTGCAGGCTTGTGTGCCGGAATAGTCAAACTCGCAGGCCTGTCCGATGATAATGGGGCCGGAGCCGATAATCATAATCTTGTGAATATCCTGTTTCTTTGGCATGGTAACTCTCCTGACTGTGCATACGCACAAAAATTTTTTGGCATGTATAGATTTATGCTTAATTACTATCATAGCACAAAATCATAAAAAATGCAAGAGAAAATTTTAAATATTTGTCTTTTTTTCTGTCAGACCGGAATTTTGTCACTTTGTGATAAATCACTAAAATGCTATTGACAAATCATGATAAATATGGTATAATATATCATAATTTAATTTATGCTTACAGGAGGATGATAGTTATTATGGCTAATCGAATTGTATTGAATGAAATTTCTTATCATGGCTCGGGTGCTGTGGTGGAAATTGCAAACGAAGTCAGAAGCAGAGGCTTTAAAAAAGCATTTCTCTGTACAGATCCTGATCTGATCAAGTACGGTGTCGTTTCCAAAGTGACAAAAGTTCTGGAAGAAAATGATATGCCTTATGAGATTTATTCAGAAATCAAGGCAAATCCGACAATTGATAATGTACAGAACGGTGTGGCGGCATATAAGGCATCCGGTTCGGATTATATCATTGCTGTCGGCGGCGGGTCTTCTATGGATACGGCAAAGGCTGTCGGAATTATTATCAAGAATCCGGATTTCGCTGATGTCCGGAGTCTGGAGGGTGTCGCTCCGACAGAAAAGAGAAGCGTTCCGATTCTGGCCGTGCCGACAACTGCCGGAACTGCCGCAGAAGTTACGATTAATTATGTGATTACAGATGAAGAAAAAAACAGAAAGATGGTCTGTGTTGATGTGCATGATATTCCGGTTGTTGCATTTGTTGACCCGGATATGATGAATACTATGCCGAAGAGCCTGACTGCCGCTACCGGTATGGATGCCCTGACTCATGCGATCGAGGGCTTTACAACAAAAGCCGCTTGGGAAATGACGGACATGTTTCATCTGAAAGCGATTGAAATTATTGCAAAATCTCTCAGAAAAGCCGTTGTCAATGACCCGGAGGGCCGTGAGGGCATGGCACTCGGTCAGTATATCGCAGGCATGGGCTTTTCCAATGTCGGCCTCGGAATTGTACATTCTATGGCACATCCGCTCGGTGCTCTGTATGATACGCCGCACGGTGTGGCAAATGCCATTATTCTGCCGACTGTCATGGAATACAATGCACCGGAAACAGGCGATAAATTCAAGTATATCGCCGCCGCTATGGGGGTTGAGGGAACAGAATCCATGACCGTGGAAGAATACCGGAAAGCCGCTGTTGATGCGGTTCGTCAGCTGTCTCAGGATGTCGGCATTCCGGCTGACCTGAAAGAAATCGTCAAGCCGGAAGATCTGGATTTCCTGTCGGAATCGGCTTATGCTGATGCCTGCCGTCCCGGAAATCCGAGGGAAACTTCTGTAGAAGAAATCAAAGCTTTGTATCAGTCCTTATTGTAATAATTTTTATATCAACAAATACCGCCGGAGCATGAAAACTCCGGCGGTATCTGTTTAGGTATCCGGTTTGCTGATCACATCAGAATAGGCAGTCTTTGCAGAAATGCCGTCCAGTCTTCCGATTTTTCCGGATAATGTATTGATAATATTCTGAGGTGCATCTACAGCGACACTGATAATATGAATATTTTTCTGCCGGTAGGGGATTCCCATCCGGCCGATAATATAATCTCCGTATTCATGCAGAACAGAATTTAATCTGCCGATCTGTTCCGGATTTGTGATGATAATGCCGATAATTGCGACTCTGGTTTCCATGCGGCACACTCCTTTCCGGTTTTTATTATAGCATATTTTTACAGAAAAGTCAAGAATCTGAATAAAATATTGTTCCCAATGCTGAAAAGTATCAGAAATATTGACAGAACATACAAAATATGTTATAACTAGAACAGTAAATAAAATTTACTTTTTTAAATTTGCAGAAAAGCTCTTGACAAACGGAATATAATATGCTATAATATCATCTGTACTATTTCAGATAATACACTGAAAATATAGAAAAAACCTATTGACAAGTGTACTTATCTGTGCTATAATGTACTTATCAAACAAGTACACCTGAATCGGGAAAGGAGTTTCTTATCTATGGAACAGGCAAGAAAAAAGAAAAAGAAAAAAGGGATTATTATTGCAGTCGTGCTTGTCCTGCTGCTTGGCGGCGGAGCTGTCGGAGTCACTTCCTGCATGAAAGGCATGTCTGCCGCAATGGAGGGGCTTTCCGGTATGGAACTTGAAACAGTCAAGGCCGAAAAACGGGATATTTCCAATGTTATCAGCGTTTCCGGTACTGTCGAGAGCGAAAATATCGTAAAAGTTACCAGCAAGCTCAATGCGAAAATTAAGAAATTAAATGTCGAAGTCGGCAGTCATGTCAAAGAAGGCGATGTGCTCTGCGAATTTGACAGCACGGATTTGCAGCAGCAGTATGATACACTCAGCAAAACACAGTCCAATTCACAGAATCAGACAGCAAATCAGCATAAAATCAATGAAAGAAATCTGGAAAATGCAAAGAGAGATAAAGAAATCAATCTCCAGCAGGCTCAGAGAGCCATTGATGATGCCATTGAAGCTCAGAATGAGGCATATAACAAAGAAGCTAAAATCGTGGATGAACTGAATGAACAGATCAGCCGCCGTGACAATGCTAAAAATAAAATGAATAATGCTCAGGATCAGGAAGAATATCAGGAGGCTATGCAGACTTATCAGGAAGCAGATGCCCTTGTTCAGAGCAAAGAAGCTTCCCTCGAAGCAATCCGTGACCAGTTCAGTTCTTATGAGAAATCTGTACAGTCCGCACGGGATGCCTATGCTGCCGCAGAACGTTCCGCTGACAGCGTGATTCAGAGCTATCAGGATGTTCTGGATGCCGAACAGTTCCAGCAGAATAATGATGTTCAGACAGATCTGGATAAACTTGCCGAATCTATTGCAGACTGTGTTGTTACAGCTCCCAAAAGCGGCATTATTACTTCTCTGAATGTTTCTGAAGGCAGTATCCCGACAACCGAGGCTCTTATGACAATCGAGGATTCCGGTGCTCTGAAAATTACGGTGCAGATCAACGAAGCGGATATTCTGAATGTGCATGAAGGTCAGCCCGCTGTTGTCAAGACCAGTGCAACCGGTGACAAGGAATTTGAAGCCGAAGTCTCCAGAGTCGTGAATATCTATAATGCCGGTTCTCAGAATGCCATGACGGGAGTTTCTTCCGGCGGCGGCTATTCGGCTGAAATTACCGTCAAAGACAGCAAAGAATTACTGATCGGCATGAACGCCAAAGTTAAGATTATTCTGGAAGAGAAAAAAGATGTGCTCGCTGTGCCTTATGAATCGATTCTGACTAACGAAGATGACGATACAAAATCTGTCCTGACTGTTGTCAGAAATGCTGACGGCACAGCCACTGCCAAGGCCGTGAACGTAGAAACCGGCATGGAAAGTGCGTATTATACAGAAATTACTTCCGGCGGCCTGAAAGACGGTGACGAAATTCTTATGACACCGGGAGCATACAAAGACGGAGATACTCTGCCGTTATTTGATTCCAGTCAGGCAGCACAGGGGGCGGAAGCCGATGAATAAAACAGTCATCGAAATGAGAAATATCATCAAGAGATACTATATCGGCCAGCCCAATGAATTGCAGATTCTCAACGGCATTTCACTGGATATTCATGAACATGAATTTGTATCAATTGTCGGCCAGTCCGGTTCCGGCAAAAGTACGCTCATGAATATGATCGGTGCTCTCGACAGGCCGACTGAGGGAACGTATCTGCTCAACGGTATGGATATCAGTACACTGGATGATTATGAATTAAGTCATATCAGAAATCAGGAAATCGGCTTTGTGTTCCAGACGTTTAATCTGATCTCCAGAACCAATGCTCTCAAAAATGTGGAAATGCCTATGATGTATGCAGGTATTCCGAGAAAAAAACGTCTTGCCCGTGCAATGGAACTGCTCGAAATTGTCGGCATGGCTGACCGTGCCGATCATCAGCCGAATGAACTCTCCGGCGGTCAGAAACAGCGTGTTGCCATCGCCAGAGCAATGGCAAACAAGCCCTCGATTCTGCTTGCGGATGAGCCGACCGGTGCTCTTGATTCCAAAACAGGCCGCATGATTATGGATTTATTCCATAAACTTCATGACGAAGAAGGCACAACCATTGTATTAATCACACACAGCAACGAACTCGCCGCCGAAACAGAAAGAATTATTACCATCAGTGACGGCAATGTCATTTCAGATACGGGGGTGAAAGCATAATGCAGTTTATTGAAAATCTCCGTCTTGCCCTGACTTCGATCGCCGCAAACAAAATGCGTTCGGTTCTGACAATGCTGGGAATTATCATCGGTATCAGTGCCGTCATCATGATTACTACGATAGGCACTTCGATTCAGAAAACACTTGTAAATACATTCAATTCAATCGGCAATATGAATTATTTTGATGTCTATGCTCAGGTTTCCTATGGATTGCTTGATGAAAACGGCGATGAAATTATCGCTGATTATACAGATGAAGATCTGCTTACCCGTCAGATGCTGGATAAACTGGTAGATACTTATCCGGATTATTTCTATCTGAATCTGTCAGACAGTTTCGGAGGCTTTGAGCTGAAAAACTGGAAAGATCAGACTTTCAAGGCAAGTGTCATCGGCCGGATGAGCTTTGAAGGCGATAATGATATTAAATTCATCAGAGGCAGAAGAATCAATAAGACAGACAGTGATCTGAAAAAACAGGTTGTCAACGTTTCGACTCTGTTTGTCAAGCAGTATCTTCCGCCGGATGCTGATCCGATCGGACAGACCATTACTACAGAACTGGGAGATTTTGTAATTGTCGGCGTGTTTGAGCTTCCGGCGATTTATACCAAGCAGATCTACAAACCCGGTCAGAAAGATATTGAAAAAGTCACACCTGTGTATATTCCTTATGATACCGGCATGAAACTGACGTATCAGGAAAGCAGTTATGATTATTATGCATCTATTTATTATTATCCTGAATACGATGTCGAAATGCTTGAAAATACGCTTCGGGATTTCTTTGCAGAAGAATATGCTGAAAAGCCTTACATGCATGTTGAAATTGAAAATATGCAGACTTATCTCGGCATGATCAATACAGTCATCAATGTTGTGACTATTGCGATTTCTATTATTGCTGCAATCTCGCTGATTGTCGGCGGTGTCGGAGTCATGAATATCATGCTGGTCAGCATTACCGAACGTACTAAGGAAATCGGTGTCCGGAAAGCTCTGGGAGCACAGAATTCTGCCATCAGAATGCAGTTTGTCGTAGAAGCCATACTGCTTTGTCTGATCGGCGGTATTATCGGAATCATACTGGGAATTGTAGGCGGTATGGCACTGGGATTCATTGCAAAACAGCTTGTTATGAATTTCTATGCAGAATATGCAGAATTATTCACAATTACCATTCAGCCGTCAATACCGGCAATTCTGATTTCTGTAGGCTTCTCGATTCTAACGGGTGTTTTCTTCGGATATTATCCGGCAAATAAGGCCGCTAAGATGAACCCGATTGATGCACTTCGCTATGATTAAAAACGAAACGCAGAGGATTTCTCCTCTGCGTTTTGATTTTTAGTTTCTGATTATTCACCGATTTTTGTACCGCATTCCGGACAGAATTTTGTTCCGGCAGAAAGACCCTTTCCGCAGTTCGGACAGGAAATCTTCAGAGGCGTACCGCACTGAGAACAGAATTTTGCTTCTGCCTGATTCTGACCGCCGCAGTTCGGACAAGCAGTCATCGGCATAGCCGGAGCCGCAGTTCTCTGCATAGCAGGGCTTGCATAATTAGGCACAGGATTTGTATAAACAGCCTGACCGCCATTCAGAACTCTGGTGATTACATCAAAAATTTCTCCCGGAAGTTTTTTCTGCATATATGCACCATATCCGGCAGTCGCAAGCAAAGGCCATGCGACAAACAGGCCGGCTATGGAAGAACCGATCTTATCAACCCATTCACCGGCACCAATGCTGACATTCAGAATATCATCTATCTGAGAAAACTGTACAGTCGTTGCAAGCCTCATACCCAGAGCCGTCCTGATCACACTGTCCTGTGCAGCCTGAAAGACATAGCCGTCTGCGGTCTGGTTATACTGAGTCTGCATTTGTTTGGACTGACAATAGGTTTCTACTGCCTGCACAACGGTTTCCATGGAAATTTCAGCCGGAAGCCGGAATGCTCTTGTTTCACTGTTTGCCATAATAATACCTCCTGAGAATATTTTTAATATTCATGACAGATTTTTTATTATTATAGCATATTAAATAGAAAATGTCAAGAATAAAATGCGAAAAATATAGAATTTAAACAGTATGGCCTTTGGACTTGATGACTTCTACAATACTGTTCACCTGTTTATGGCATTCTTCTTCGGTCTGAGCTTCGGCCATCACACGGATGACAGGTTCTGTACCAGATTCCCGGACTAAGATTCTGCCGGTCGAGCCGAGTGCGGTTTCAGCGGCCTTGACAGCATTCTGCACATCAGGATCGTTCTGAGCTTCGGCCTTGTCTTTGACTCTGACATTTACAAGCACCTGAGGATAGATTTTCAGCGGAGCAGCAAGTTCACTCATCCTGCATTTCTTGGCGAGCATGACTTCCATCATCTTGAGGCTGGTTAATAAGCCGTCACCGGTTGTTGCATATTTTGAGAAAATAATATGACCGGAGTCCTCACCGCCCAGACGACAGCCGTTTTTCGACATGTATTCATAGACGTATTTATCACCGACAGCTGTCTTTGCATAACCAATTCCGAGTTCATCCAGAGCTTTATATAAGCCGAAATTGGACATGACAGTTGTCACGATTGTATTGGTTTCCAGTTTTTCACGTTCTTTCATATATCTGCCGTAGATATACAAAATATGATCACCGGTCAGGACATTGCCGTTTTCATCCACACACAGACATCTGTCTGCATCGCCGTCATAGGCAAAGCCGACATCGAGATGATTTTCTCTGACAAATTTCTGTAAGCCTTCAATATGGGTCGAACCTGCATTTTCATTGATATTCAGACCGTTCGGGCTGGCATTTAATAAATAAGTTGCTGCTCCGAGGGCATCGAATACAGATTTAGCCAGATTCCACGCCGCACCGAAGGCACAGTCCAGACCGACTTTGATGCCCTTGAAAGAATACATGCCCAGTGAAATCAGATAGCCGAGATACCTGTTTCTGCCGGAAACATAATCGACTGTACAGCCGATATGCTCACCCTCAGCAAAGGGAAGTTCTTTCCATGTCTGACCGAATAAATTCAGTTTGCCGTCCAGATAGTCTTCTACTAAAGAAATGGTATCTTCATCCATTTTTTCACCGCTGCCGTTGATGAGTTTAATTCCGTTGTCATAATACGGATTATGACTTGCAGAAATCATAATGCCGCAGTCGAGACCGTCTGTCTTTGTGACATAAGCTACAGAAGGCGTGGTTGTGACATGAAGCAGATAAGCATCTGCTCCGGAAGCTGTCAGACCGCCGACAAGAGAATATTCAAACATATAGCTGGAACGGCGTGTATCTTTGCCGATAACAATTCTGGCCGGTGTGGAATCGCCTTTCTGTTTTTTGAGTTCGCCATAGTACCAGCCGAGAAAACGGCCGATCTGATAAGCATGGTCTGCTGTAAGATTTTTATTGGCTTCCCCACGGAAACCATCTGTACCAAAATATCTGCCCATGATAAATAATCTCCTTAGTGTAAATAATAATTTGATAGCCGGTATTATTATAGCACAGATCTGATAAAATGTCAATCTGTTTTCTTCTGATTTTCATCAGAACAGGGCTTGACAAATGAGAAAATATATGATATAATCATAATAATAATATCAAAAAGGAGAAGTGCTTTCATGAATCAGGAAGAACAGGAATTTTTAAAAAATTATCGTCTGGATAAATACCCCCGTCCGTCTGTTACGGCAGATGCTGCCGTCTTCAGTCTGCATCACGAACAGCAGCCGGGCTATCGCCGTGAACCCGGAAAGAAACTCTGCATTCTGCTGATACAGAGAGGAAATCCGCCGTTTCAGAACTGCTGGGCACTTCCGGGCGGCTTCTTGCAGCCGGATGAGACAGTCGAAACCTGTGCTGCAAGAGAACTCAAAGAAGAAACCTGTGCAGATGTGACTTTATTGCGGCATATCGGAATTTTCAGCCAGCCGGAACGTGATCCCAGAGGCTGGATTATCTCCAATGCATTTTTGTCTGTGCTGAGTGAAGAAAAACTCGGAAATATGGAAATTCAGGGTGCTGATGATGCCGCCTGTGCCAGATGGTTCGATATTGAATTGTATCATAAAAATAAAACAGAAATTCTGACACTCGAGAGCGGAGACCTCACGCTGAAAGCAGAACTGAAAAAGAAAAAAAATCAGTTTGCAATGTGGGAATATGAAATACTTGAAAACGGCGGTCTTGCATTTGATCATGCAAAAATTATTGTTTCGGCTCTGACATATCTCAGACAGGCCGCTGAACAGTTCGATCTGCTGTTTGATTTCCTGCCGGAGCAGTTTACACTGACAGAATTGCAGAAAGTACAGGAAGCAATTACAGCCGTTCCCGCTCTGACAGCAAATTTCAGAAGAAAAATTTCAGATTATGTCACTGAAACTGAAAAATTTACTTCAGGTGCTGGCCACAGACCTGCAAGACTTTATCAAAGAAAATCATAATTATGCAGAACAGCAGGAATTTCTGAAAATTTCTTGACAATCCGGAGATACTGTGCTATAATAAGTAATATACGGCAGTTACCTGCACCCTGCCTGATCAAAAAAGGAAATCTGACGGATTTTTCTATGCAGGCTCTTTTCGGGTCTGCATTTTTTATTGAGGTGATTTATTTTGTATCAGTTAAAAACATCAGCAAGTTTTGATTCTGCACATTTTTTATCCGGTTATGACGGCAAATGTGCCAATCTGCACGGCCATCACTGGAAAATCGAAGTCTGTATTCAGGGCGATGCATTACAGAATGCAGGTCAGCAGAGAGGTATGTTAATAGATTTCGGCGATCTGAAAAAAGCTGTCCGGAATCTGGCAGATAGTTTCGATCATGCCTTGATCTATGAAGAAAATACTCTGAAAACAAAAACAATAGAAGCATTGCAGGAAGAAAATTTCCGCCTGATTCCTGTACCGTTCCGGCCGACTGCCGAACATTTTGCAGAATATTTTTTTGAAGTCTTACAGAAACAGAGCCTTCCCGTCAGTCAGGTGACTGTCTGGGAAACGCCTGATAACTGTGCGGTGTATTCGGCATGAATGAGATTCTCTATCCGATAGCGGAAAAATTTATCAGTATCAACGGAGAGGGCAGAAAAGCCGGAGAATTAGCCTTGTTTATCAGATTCCGGAAATGTAATCTGAACTGTTCTTACTGTGATACGCTGTGGGCAAATCAGGACAACTCTCCGGCAGAATTCCTGAGTTTGGAACAGCTTGTTGATTTCGCAGAAAAATCAGGAATTAAAAATATCACTCTTACAGGCGGAGAACCGTTGTTACAGAATCATCTTGATCAGTTAATTACAGAATTGATGAAACATCATCATGAAATTGAAATCGAAACAAACGGCAGTATGGATATTAAAAATCTGGCCTTGCAGAAATATCGGCCGGCATTTACACTGGATTATAAACTGCCGTTCAGCCGGATGGAAAAGTTTATGCTGACAGAAAATTATCAGTATTTGAATAAAAATCTTGATGTGATCAAATTCGTTTCCGGAAATCGCAAAGATCTGGAAAAAGCTTATGAAATCATTAAAAAATATAATTTGATTTCTAAAGCTGTGGTTTATTTCAGTCCGGTGTTCGGTCAGATTGATCCGGTCGAAATCGTAGATTTCCTCAAAGAAAAAAATCTGAACGAAGTCAGAATGCAGCTGCAATTGCATAAATTTATCTGGAGTCCGGAACAGGGAGGTGTATAAACATGATAGATCAGGAGAAAATCAGATACCATATCCGGGGATTATTAGAAGCCCTCGGAGAAAACCCCGATCGTGAAGGCCTGCTCGAAACACCGGACAGAGTCGCCCGGATGATGTCAGAAGTTTTCGAGGGTATCAATTATTCTAATCACGAAATCGCTGAAAAATTCGGCAAAACGTTTTCCATCCAGGAAGCCGAAAATACAGATTCTGCTGTTGTCATGAGAGAAATTCAGGTATTCAGTTACTGTGAACATCATATGGCTCTGATGTATGATATGTATGTCAATGTCGCTTATCTGCCGGCAGGGAAAGTTTTAGGCCTCAGCAAAATCGCCCGTATCTGCGATATGGCCGCAAAGCGTCTGCAATTGCAGGAACGTCTCGGAAATGATATTGCCGAAATTATTTCCGAAGCAACAGGCTCTCTGGATGTCGGTGTTCTGATTACAGGTTCTCACAGCTGCATGACGGCAAGAGGCATCCGGAATACTTCTGCACGGACAGTCACTAAGACATTCAAGGGCAGATTCAGAACGGATAAAAATTTACAGGAGTTGGTTTTATAACATGAAAGCATTGGTATTAACAAGCGGCGGTGTGGACAGTGCCACTTGTCTGGCACTCGCCGTAAAAACATACGGAGCAGAAGAAGTCCTCGCCTTAGCTGTTTATTATGGTCAGAAGCATAAGAAAGAACTGGAATATTCTGAAAAAATTGCTGATTATTATCATGTAAAATTTCAGACACTGGATTTGTCTGTCATCTTCGCAGATTCTGACTGCTCACTTCTGGCACAGAATGCAGATGCAGAAATTCCAAAAGAATCTTACGCCGATCAGCTTGCCGGTACAGACGGCAAACCCGTTTCGACATATGTGCCGTTCCGGAACGGATTGTTTTTATCCTCGGCGGCAAGTATCGCCTTATCTCATGGCTGTGAGATCATCTATTACGGAGCACACAGCGACGATGCCGCCGGGAATGCCTATCCGGACTGTTCTGATGATTTTAATAACGCTATGAATCAGGCAGTTTACCTCGGCAGCGGAAAGCAGCTGAAAATTCATGCTCCGTTCGTGAAGATGACAAAAGCCGAAGTTGTTAAAACCGGTCTGCAATTAAACGTTCCGTATGAAATGACATGGAGCTGTTATGAGGGCGGAGACAAGCCCTGCGGTATCTGCGGTACATGCCGTGACCGTGCCGAAGCTTTCCGTCTGAACGGTGTATCTGACCCATGGGAGAAAAATCATGTATGATGACTGGAAGCGAGCAGAGCAGCTTCCGAAAGAGGCTCGGCAGCTTTTAGTAAATTTTATCACAAAAAAATATCCTGAACAGTATTTGAAAAAATTAAAAATTGCTGTTCTGACCGGCCTGATTGTACTGGCAGGATATGTCTGGCTTGTTATCCAAAGTACAGCATGGGTTCTGCTCTGTTCGCTTGTTCTGATGATCATCGCCACACCCTGTTATATCATCGGCAGGGACGGGGGACAGGCTATCAGAATTCATAATCAGATTAAAAACAATCAGTTTGAATTTATTCTTGAAACACTCCGTCACGGTTCAGCAAACGGCAGGAAATATTTTATTTCAGAAGGCTTGCTCGGAGATGAAGTGTTATTTGTCCGGCCGCTGAATCCGAAATATCGGAAAACAGACAGTTTTATGGTCTTGATCAGCAGAGCTGATCAGACTGTAGTCCGTCAGCAGAAATGGCATTCTGTCCTGGAATGGGAAGATACGGCTTTCCGGAAACAGGCTCTTGCAGATGCTCTGCTTCTGGCAGATGGTGTACTGCTTCCGGAGACAGAAAAATTTTTCTCTGCCAAAGATTACAGCAATAAAGACTTTTTACCGGAACCCGCACAGATTCCGAAAGGTTTTGAATGGATGCTGTCTGTTGCAGAGGGCTATGATATTGGATATGAATCTTATTATGTGGATAGTGAGTCCAGCCCGAAACATGTAGTTGATGTCTATGCTTCCGGTATGTCATGCCGTGCCGGAAATAAAATACACAGCGGTGCTCCGGTTTTGCTTCTTCGTAACTCAAAAAATGAAAATGAAAAAGTAAAGGCATATGAATTGAAATTCAGATAAAAATCAGGGGTGATGATTTATGCAGGAAAACTGGCAGAAAGCCGATCAGCTTACAGAACAGCAGAAAATACAGATATGTAATCTTTGTTCCGGATATTCTGAAAAAAATATTGTTCAGTGGATTGAACTTGTTTTATTTGCAGGTGTCAGCCTGATTTCTTTTCTGAGCGGTGTATGGCATATGTGCATTATTTTTCTGGTTCTGCTGGCGATAACAGGTTTTCTGATTCTCAGATACAAAAAAAATCTGAAGCTGCTTGCGGAAGATGTCACAAAGAATCAGTTTGAGTTTATGATCGAAGAAGCCCGTCATATTGATGAAGAGGAACATATCAACGGCAGAAAAAATGAGCATCACGGCAGTATTTCTCTCACAGATGATGTAATATTTATCCGGTCAGAACACGTCAAGCAATTGCATAGCTTCACAATTCATGCTCAGAATGCTGATGCAGGACGGAATCTCACAAAAAATATGCAGAGAATCAATACGCTGGACTGGCATAACGGCTTTGATTTCGAGAAGCCGGATGGTATCTATCTGGAAGAAATTCTGAAAAAAACACTTCTGGAAACAGATGGTGTCTGGCTTCCGGCCTGCAAGAAAGCTTTTTCAGCAAAAGAATATCTTGAAAAGCATATCAAATTCGGAAAAAATACAGTCTTCTGGTACTATGCCGATCAGAAAAAAAGAGAAAAGAATTTTCCTAAAGATTTTCAGTGGAAATTTGCTGTGATCGAAGGAAAGCATTATATCGAGGAATCTGATGATGATGGTACGACAACCGTGCAGATTCACAGCTATGCATCCGGCCTGAACTGTCCGCCGACATCGGTATCTGTCGGAAAAATAGGAATTTTAATCCGACGGGCATCAGGAATGGAAGTCATAAAAATATGGCCTTTGATGTTTGAAGAATAATTAAAAATTATTTCTATTTTTTTAAGGTGGAGGGTTGGCATGTCAGAAAAAAGAGATTGGATAAACGGAAAAGTGCTCCCGGAATCGGAACGGAATCAGATTGCAGAAACGGTCAGTCAGTCGGCAATCAACTCACTGCTGATTGTCAGTATCATTTCCGGAATACTCGCAGCAGCTTTACTGATCATAGGCATATTGTACCTGAAATCTTTTTTCGGAATAGTTGCGATTGTAATCATTCCGGCTTTGATTTGCGTGAGTTGTTTTAATGACTTTCTGAAAAAGAAACAGCTCAGAAAAATGCTCGAAATCGGTGAATTTGTTTTCTCCAGAGAAGAAGTCAGAAGTATCTGTGAGGAAATAATCAACGGGATAAAATCAGTTCCGATTAAAAATGATCCTGGTGTATTCAGACTGACGAATGAAGTGGTTTTTATCCGGAAGTCAGCCGATGATGATAAAATTACTTACAGATTGATTACCCGTGATAAAGACATGAATCCGGAACGGAGTCAGCAGTTTAACTGGCATACCAGCGAGGAATTAAAACAGGATTGTACAGAAGTTCTGATGCAGGCAATCCGGATGGAACTCGGCGGAGAATATGCAAAAATCAAATTGATTCCGAAAGAAGCCGGATTAGGTGCGAAAGATGATTTTCTGAAACTGATGCTGGAAAAGCCTGAAGAACTCAATCCGCCGTTTTTATGGGGTGTTGCGGTCTGTGAGGGAGTACAGAAGATCAAAATAAAACAGGGGACACAACAGCACAGCCATCCTCAGGTATGCAGAATTTATGCCGGAGGTATGGACTGCTACGCAAGAGATCAGGGTTTTTCAGAAGGTATTCCTGTAATCTTGATGAAAAGACCGGATAACAATATTTCAGCCTATCAGCTGCATTATGAGAAAAAATAATCATCAGAAAGGAAGCTTTTAATTTATGCGTACTGAAAACGAAATCGGTGATATTACTCTATTAGGCGATCAGCATACAAATTATGAATTTGATTATAAACCCGAAGTGCTCCAGACTTTTCCGAATAAACATCCGGACAGGGATTATTTCGTCAAATTCAACTGTCCGGAGTTTACAAGCCTTTGTCCGATCACGGGTCAGCCGGACTTTGCAACCATCTATATTTCTTATGTTCCGGATGAAATTATGGTCGAAAGCAAATCACTGAAATTATATTTGTTCAGTTTCCGGAATCACGGAGACTTTCATGAAGATTGTGTGAATATCATCATGAATGATTTAATCAAACTCATGAATCCGAAATATATTGAAGTCTGGGGAAAGTTCCTTCCCAGAGGAGGCATTTCAATCGATCCGTATTGTAATTATGGCCGTATCGGGTCAAAATGGGAACAGGTCGCATGGGAAAGATTAACCCATCATGATTTATATCCGGAGTCTGTAAATAATCGCTGATTTTTTCTTGACAAATACTCAGAAATATGATAAAATAAATATATTATCAAAAAACAGAAAGAAGCTGTTTTTATGCTCGAACATAAAAAAATCAATCGACTGGACGATTTCTTTGCTCCGCTGAATTCCCGTTCGGAAAAAGGTGTGTATTTCTATCGCCTCAGCGGACGAAATACGGAAATCAGTGCATTCGTCCGGAAATATTATGAGGCCGCCCGGAAAAACGGCGTTGTGCTGGAAGGGGGCATCCCTAATCCGACAAATCAGAATCTGGCATATTATCAGGAACAAATGGGAACAAATTTCCAGATGAGCCTTGGCTTTCTGGAAAGCAGCCTGAAAAAATGGCTCCCCCGTATGAACGATACACAAAGACAGGCTGTTGCGGCTTCGATCTATCATACACTGGATGACCTGCGGAAAAACGGCAAGCCTGAAAGCGTTCTCAAAAACGTATATATCAAATTCATGTGCTGGCTGTATTATAAATTTGAGAGAATCGTAAGTCTGCTCGGAAATGATGATCTGCCGAAAATTCTCTACGAGGGAGAAATTTCTAATCATGAATTGCTGCTGATCTCTGTCCTGGCACATGCCGGCTGTGATGTGATTTTACTGGAATATAAAGGCGATGCCAATTATCTGAAATATGATGCCCATTCGGATTTGTCCAATCTGTTCATGACTCCGGGAATACAGCCTTTTCCCGAAGGCTACAGCCTGAAAAATGTCCGTCAGGAAATTCAGGACGAACTGAACCGGAAACGTCTGTACGGTGTTCTGCCGGATGTACAGAACTGCACAAATGCCTGGCTTAATCCGGATGAAAATGTATTTGAAAAAATCCGTGTCAATCCGGAGATCAGAGGCAATACAGATCATCTGTTCTATAATCTGTTCTGCCGTGTTGAGGGTGTCGAGGAAATGCAGACTTATCCGAATATGCTGTATCAGACATATACGGAACTCAAAGAAGCCGGCCGCAAGGTAGTTGTTTCAGATACTGCCCTGCCGGAACCGACTCCGCCGGAAGTCAATGCGATTCAGAGAACCAATCCCGTCAAGATTGAAAATATGATTATGGAATTTCTCAGGAATCTGAAATATCCGGCCAATCCACAGCTCGAACGGCTGCTGACAAAAAGCTTTGTTGATCTCATGCTGGAAGAATCTCAGAAAGACGGCATGAATCTGAATAAATTAAATAACAGTGCCATCTATCTGCTCTGCTGGTTCAAAAAATATGAGAGTGTATTATTTCACAACTGGAAAATGCCGGAGATCAGCTGTTTTATCTGTCTGGGCGGCTGCCGGAATGAGAAAGAAGCTTTATTTTTCCGGTTTCTGTCCCGTCTGCCGGTGGATGTCCTGATTCTGACTCCGGATAAAAATCAGCACTGTGTGCTGGAAGATGAGCTGTTATATCCGGTGCATTATGACAGTACACTTCAGATTGCACATTTCCCGACAGATCTTTCTGAACTTCGTCTGGGAACAACAGCATATCATGCAGAACGGGAATTGGATACACTCCTGTATCAGGATTCCGGCATTTACCGGAATCAGCAGTACCAGAAAGCAAATGCTGTCACGCTCCGGACAACGTTTGAAGAAATTGCTCTCTACTGGAAAGAAGAAGTCAGCTTCCGGCCGAATTTCTCAACACAGCATGATACTGTCACAATTCCGGTGATCTTCGCAAAAGTCTCCGGCGTAAAAGACGGCGATATTTCCGGCTACTGGCAATGGGCAAAAGAACTCATGGCCGAAAGTCCGTTTGTCATTCATCATGCTCCGTATATCAGCAATAATATGCTGAATCCGTTCCGGAATATCACGACAGAATTTCTGATGAACGGTCAGTTGCAGCGTGATAAAATCCGGAATCATAAAGATTATAAATACGGTTTTCTGCGGCAGGAAATTCAGGAACATATGCTGGACAAGCTCCAGACACTTCTTGATCATAGAATGATCAAAGGCACTTATGAAGGAAACGGCACGGAATATCTGATTGTTTCCGTGGCTCTGAACCTGGATATTCATCTGATCCGTGAAATTCAGAAATTTGATTTTACCAAAAAAAATCCGAAGCTGATTTATATTATCGCTGATGAACGCATGATCTCGCTGGAAGATACGATTATTACAGCGTTTCTGAATCTGGTCGGCTTTGATATTCTGTTTCTTGTACCGACAGGCTATCAGGCTGTAGAAAGATTTTTCCAGAAACCTATGATAGAAGAACATCAGATCGGTGAATATCTGTATGATGTCCGTGTGCCGAATCTGCAGAAATATGCAGGAAAAACGGTAAAAGCAAGCCCATTCAGTAATTTATTTAAAAAAAGGAGATAAAATCTTATGGCTATTAATTTATCACATCCGTCCAGAAACGGAAACGACACGACAGCAGCAGCACCTGTCACAACTCAGGCAGTCACTACGGAAGTGACCAGTATCGAACCCGTTCAGCAGTATGATATTGTTGCGGATAAAGAACAGCTCGTCCAGAATATGGATATGCAGAAAATTGATGAACTGACCAGTCAGATTGATATTTCTGATATGGGTACGATCGTTTCTTTCGGTTCGGAAGCCGCTGAAGAAATTTCCAAAGCTTCTGATACGGTTCTGAATAACATGAGCCTGACTCAGCTCAATGAAACAGGTGAAGTCATGAAAGCTCTGTCCAAAATTATGGACCAGTTCGATATTGATGAACTCAAAGAACCCAAGGGCTTACAGAAATTATTTAATAAAGCTCAGGCTCAGCTTGAGAAAATTCTCAAGAAATATAATAACATGGGTTCGGAGATTGATAAAATTTATGTACAGCTCCGTCAGTATCAGGAAGAAATCAGAACTTCCAACAAGAAACTTAGTACCATGTTCGATGCCAATGTGAATTTCTATCACGATCTGGAAACTTATATCTATGCCGGTGAACAGGGCTGTAAAGAAATTCAGGCTGCTATTGAACAGACACAGGAAGAAATGGCTTCTACCGGAAATCAGGATTTACAGTTCCAGCTGACTTCCTATCAGAATGCCCTTTCTCTGCTCGAACAGCGTGTGCAGGATTTAAGAACTGCCGAAATCGTAGCAATGGAATCTATCCCCATGCTCAAAACAATGGAATTTTCCAATTATAATTTATACAGAAAAATGGAATCGGCAATTATTATCACCCTTCCGGTATTCAAGCAGGCTCTGGCACAGGCAATGTTATTGAAACGTCAGAAAATTCAGGCCGATGCGATGTCCGAACTGGATAAGAAAACCAATGAAATGCTCATGAGAAATGCTCAGAATACAGTAGATCAGGCAAAGGCAACCGCAAGAATGGCCTCCGGAAGCTCTATTCAGATCGAAACACTCGAAAATGCATGGAAAACAATCACATCCGGTATTGCCGAAGTACAGCAGATTGAAGTCGATGCCCACAAGAAGCGTGAAGAAGATAAAGTCCGCTTACAGGCAATCAAGAATGATTTTAATAAAAATTATCATGTGCCTGATAAAAAATAATAATTATCATGCAGCCCGGAAAGCCCTGTCAGTTACGGCAGGGCTTTTGTTCTGAATTTTTTAATAAAATTTTTAATAAAAGAGGTGGAACTTTATGAATGAAACAGAAATCAGAAATCAAATTATCCGGAAATTATCAGAAATCGAAACACAGGAACATGTGAGAATTTTACATGCTGTCGAGTCCGGTTCACGGGCGTGGGGGTTCGCTTCTCCGGACAGCGATTTCGATGTCAGATTTATTTATATCCATGAAAAAGACTGGTATCTGAAATTGAATCCTGAAAGAGATGTGATTGAATATCAGCTGGATGATGTCTATGATGTCAACGGCTGGGATTTGCAGAAAACACTGAAATTATTATATAAATCCAATCCGACTGTTTTTGAATGGTCAGCCTCACCGATTGTCTATCAGACAAGTGCTTATTTTCAGGATTTCAAAAAATTTCTTCCGGAGTATTTTTCTCCCAAAACAGGGGCATATCATTATCTGAGTACGGCACGTCATAATTATCATGCCTACTGCGAGAAAGAGCAGGTCAGATTAAAAAAATATTTCTATGTCATCCGGCCGCTGCTGGCCTGTTACTGGATTCTGGAATATCAGACAACACCGCCTATGCTGTTTTCTGATCTGAGAATTCTGCCGCAGGCTCAGGAAATCGAACCGCTGATTGACAGCCTTTTAGAAATCAAGACACAGACTTCCGAACTGGGTACAGGCGATAAAATTCCGGAACTGGATAACTGGATTCATCAGCAGTTTGAGATCACAGAACAAATAATTGCTTCTGCTCCGGAAGCCGAAAACCGGAACTGGAATAAATTAAATTCCGCTTTTCTGCAAAGTTTTTTATCCTGGAATAACTATTGACATTGCCCGGCGGATATGCTATAATAAGGCTATATTGAAATAAAAAATCAAGGATTGGAAGACTGCCCTATGAATCTCGAAAAACAAAAATCCGCACCGATCTATGAAGCTCTGGAACGCTTCCGGAAACAGCGTGTTGTGCCGTTCGATGTCCCCGGTCATAAACGAGGCCGTGGCAATCCGGAATTAGTCAAATTATTAGGCGATCAGTGCGTTTCTCTGGATGTCAATTCTATGAAACCGCTGGATAATTTATGCCATCCGGTCTCTGTCATCATGGAAGCCGAACAGCTCGCCGCTGATGCCTTCGGTGCGGCATATGCTTATTTTATGGTAGGCGGAACCACTTCTTCTGTACAGGCTATGATCCTGACAGCCTGCAAAGCCGGAGATAAAATTATTCTCCCCCGGAATGTTCACAGAAGTGTGATCAATGCCCTTGTCCTGTGCGGTGCAGAGCCTGTGTATGTCAATCCGGATGTGGATTCTCATATTGGCATTGCCCTCGGCATGGAACTTTCTCAGGTGGAAAAAACCATTCTTGCCAATCCTGATGCCAAAGCTGTATTTGTGAATAATCCGACATATTACGGAATCTGTTCTGATATTCGCTCTATTGTAAAATTGGCTCATGAACATAACATGTTAGTGCTTGCAGATGAAGCCCACGGCACACACCTGTATTTTCATGAAAAGCTTCCGGTTTCGGCAATGGAAGCCGGTGCAGATATGGCCGCAGTTTCTATGCATAAATCCGGAGGAAGTCTGACGCAGAGTTCTCTGCTATTGTTAAATCATTCTATGAATACCCGCTATGTCGAGCAGATTATTAATTTAACACAGACAACAAGTGCATCTTATTTGTTGTTATCCAGTCTGGATATTTCCCGGAGAAATCTTGCTCTGCGAGGACATCCGTCATTCGAGAAAGTAGCGAATATGGCAGAATATGCCCGTGATGAAATCAATTCCATCGGCGGTTATTATGCCTATGGAAAAGAACTCGTCAACGGCAGCAGTATCTATGATTATGATGTGACAAAATTATCTGTCTATACCCGTGATATTGGTCTGACCGGAATCGAAGTCTATGATCTGCTCCGGGATGAATATGATATTCAGATCGAGTTCGGTGATATTGGCAATATTCTGGCATATATCTCAATCGGAGACAGAATTCAGGATATTGAAAGACTGGTCGGAGCTTTGGAAGATATTAAAAGATTATATTCTCATGATATTTCCGGTCTGCACAGTGCAGAATATATTACGCCGATCGTAGCCACTACACCTCAGAAAGCTTTTTATTCCGAAAAAGAGCTGATCCCCATCAGAGAAACCGCCGGCAGAATCTGCGGTGAATTCGTGATGTGCTATCCGCCGGGAATTCCGATTCTCGCCCCCGGTGAGATGATCACAAAAGAAATTATTGATTATACTCTGTATTCCAAAGAAAAAGGCTGTTCCATGCAAGGCCCTGAAGACGGTACACTTGAAAAATTAAACGTCCTGAAAGAAGGCTGAATCATATGATTGATTTTAAACCGATCAGAGAAGATATTACAAAACTCGATACGGATGCGATTGTCAATGCTGCAAATTCCAGTCTGCTCGGCGGAGAAGGTAACTGATCAATGAAAATTTTAAAATACAGCTATCGGATATTATATTTTCTGCTTGCTGTCGGACTGACCGGAGCTGTTACACAGGGAATTCTTCAGGTCTTTCATGACAATGGTGTATTTCAGCTGTTCGATACAATGCCGTGTTATGGAGCAGAAGCATATTGCAGTGCCGCTTTTATCTATGCTTTTTTCTATAGCATAACAGTCTCAATACCGTTGATAATTGCTGTGATTCTGCATCTGATTGATCATATTATCATGGAACACAGGAAAAAATCTGAAAATAAAATCAGAATCCCGGCAGGTGATGAATCTTGAAAAATATAAAAAAATATATCAGATTCCGGAAATGCCGGGCTTATGGAAATTTTTATCAGGGCTTGTGTCCGGAGTGCGGAAATCAGAAATTATTTTACTATTTCCGCTATGATGCCGAAGCCTGTCTGCAATGTGATCTCTGGCTTGCTCCGAAATGCTCCGACCCGGATTGCCCTTACTGTGCCAATCGTCCGGATTCTCCCGAAGAAGCTTTGATTCTGGAAGAAATTCCTCATGATGCCGAAGCCCGCAAGCTCTGGAGAAGAGAAAATTATCAGCATAAACATGACGGCAGAATCCGTCATCAGAAAAGAAAAAATTTTTATCAAGAACTGACAAAATAAAGGAGGTCGATTTTTATGGATTTCTGGTTTTCTGAAATGCATACCCATAATGTGAAAATGTCCATCCGGGTGGAAAAACAGTTGTTCTCCGGAGTCAGCGACTTTCAGCGAATTGATGTCTTCGAGTCCGAAGAGTTCGGCAGATTCCTCACTTCTGACGGCAGTGTGATTTTCTCAGAAAAAGACGAATTTACCTATGATGAAATGATTGTCCATGTGCCGATGGCTGTACATCCGAACGTCCGGAAAGTGTTGGTAATCGGCGGCGGTGACGGCGGTGTCGCCCGTGAATTGTCTTATTATCAGGAAATCGAAGAAATTGATGTTGTCGAGCCGGATGAATTATTTGTCAAAGTCTGTCAGGAGTTTTTCCCTGATAATGCCAGGGGACTCGATGACCCCAGAGTCAAAGTCTATTATCGTGACGGCCTTCGTTTTCTCAGAGGCAAGCAGGATGAATATGATTTAATCATCAATGACAGTACTGACCCGTTAGGCCATACAGCAGGCTTGTTCACAAAAGAATTTTACGGAAGCTGTTATAAAGCTCTGCATGATGACGGCATTATGGTCTATCAGCATGGGAGTCCGTTTTTCGATGAAGATGAAGAAACCTGCCGGGCAATGCACCGCAAGGCATACAAGAGCTTTCCGATCAGCCGAGTCTATCAGGCTCATATTCCGACATGTCCGTCCGGTTACTGGTTATTCGGCTTTGCTTCTAAGAAATATCATCCCGTGCATGATCTGAATGCTCAGCGATGGAGAGCAAGAAAACTCAAAACCTGGTATTATACGACAAATCTGCATATGGGAGCATTCATGCTTCCGAAATATGTCGAAGATCTGCTCGAAGAAGAAGAACACAGAAACAAAAATATATAAAAATTATGATAAAAATAAACAGAATTTCTGAAATGAATCATCAGATGTCAGCCGAAGAACTGAAAAAATATTTTGACATTCAGCCGATTGAAAATAAAGAACAGATTTTATGCTATCTGAAATCTGTTCCGTGGGTGGCCTTTACCAGTCAGCCGGCAATTGACAAAATCACAGGCGATCAGATTCTCGATGCAAATAATGCCCGTTCCGATGGTGTCTGGCATTGGTATGAAGATGAAATCTATTATTTTGAGAAATATAATCTCAGATTAAAATCAGAATTTATAGAATATATGAAAAAAGGAGTTTTTGAATCATGAAATTATTAGTTATCGGCTGCGGCGGTGTTGCAACTGTCGCTATTCACAAATGCTGTCAGAATCCGTTATTTACAGAAATCTGCATCGCAAGCAGAACAGTATCAAAATGTGAAGCCTTAGCTGAAAAACTCGCTCCGACTACAAATGCAAAGCTGACCACTGCGACTGTCAATGCTGACAGCGTAGAATCTTTAGTCGCCCTGATGAAAGAGTTCAAACCGCATACGGTTCTGAATGTCGCTCTGCCGTATCAGGATTTGACGATTATGGATGCTTGTCTGGAATGCGGTGCGAATTATGTCGATACAGCAAACTATGAAGCCGAAGATACTGACGATCCCGAATGGAGAGCCATCTACGAAAAACGCTGTCAGGAAAAGGGCTTCACAGCATATTTTGATTATTCATGGCAGTGGGCATATCAGGAAAAATTCAAGAAAGCCGGTCTGACTGCTCTGTTAGGAACAGGCTTCGACCCCGGAGTCACAAGCGTATTTACAGCTTATGCATTAAAGCATTATTTCGATGAAATTCATTATATTGATATTCTTGACTGTAACGGCGGTGATCATGGCTATCCGTTCGCAACAAATTTCAATCCGGAAATTAATCTCCGTGAAGTTTCAGCAAACGGCTCTTACTGGGAAGACGGCCACTGGGTAGAAACAAAACCGATGGAAATCAAGAGAGAATATAATTTCGATGGTGTCGGTCAGAAAGATATGTATTTACTGCATCATGAAGAAATCGAATCTTTAGCGAAAAATATTCCGAACGTCAGGAGAATCCGTTTTTTCATGACATTCGGTCAGAGCTATCTGACTCACATGAACTGCTTGCAGAATGTCGGTATGTTAGGTACGACTCCGATCGAGTTCGAGGGTCATGAAATTGTGCCGATCAAGTTCCTGAGAGCCTTACTGCCTGACCCTGCTTCTTTAGGGCCGAGAACAGTCGGCAAGACAAATATCGGCTGTATCTTCACAGGTATCAAGGACGGTAAGAAAAAGAGTATTTATATTTATAATATCTGCGATCATCAGGAAGCTTATAAAGAAACCGGCTTACAGGCAATTTCTTATACTACAGGTGTTCCGGCTATGATCGGTACGGCTCTGGTTGCTTCCGGAACGTGGAGCGGTGCAGGTGTCTTCAATGTAGAAGAATTCGACCCCGACCCGTATATGGATATGCTGAATCAGTACGGTCTGCCGTGGGTAGTGGATGAAAATCCGGTTCTGGTGGATTGATCATGAGTAATCAGAAAAAAGCGATGGCAGGTGTACAGCATACACCTGCCTATGTACTGGATGAAGAAAAATTATTAAAAAATCTGGAGATTTTAAAATCCGTTCAGGAACAGGCCGGATGTAAGATTTTATTGGCTCAGAAAGCTTTTTCGATGTTCAGAGTTTATAAAATGATAGAAAAATATCTCTCCGGTACGACTGCAAGCGGACTCTATGAAGCAAAACTCGGCAGAGAAGAATTTTCCGGAGAAGTCCATGTTTTTTCTCCGGCCTACAAGCCGGAGGATATGCAGGAATTACTACAGATCGCTGATCATATTGTATTTAATTCTCTGAATCAGCTTGAGAAATATCATGATCTTTGCAGAAAAGCCGGAAAAAGTATCGGCCTGAGAATCAATCCGGAATGCTCCACACAGGATACGGCAATTTATGACCCCTGTGCAGAGGGTTCGAGATTAGGAGTCACAATCGGGAAATTAACAGAATTTCCGGATATAGAGGGTCTGCATTTTCATACACTCTGTGAGCAGAATGCCGATTCGCTTGCAGTCACTCTGAACGCTGTTGAAGAAAAATTTGATAAATATCTGTATCAATGCAAATGGGTGAATTTCGGGGGCGGTCATCATATTACAAGAGATGATTATGATCTTGATTTATTAATCAGATTAATTAAAAATTTCAGAGAAAAATATGATGTCGAAGTCTATCTCGAACCCGGTGAGGCGATCGCCCTGAATGCCGGATATTTAGTCACGGAAATTCTTGATATTGTCGAAAATCACGGAACGGAAATTTTAATTCTGGATGCTTCAGCAGCCTGTCATATGCCGGATGTGCTCGAAATGCCCTACAGACCGCCGTTATTTGAATCCGGTCAGCCGGATGAGAAAAATTATAATTATAAATTATCATCATGTACATGCCTGGCCGGTGATGTGATCGGTGATTATAGCTTTGATACTAAAAAACAGATCGGTGACCGGCTCTGCTTTGAAGATATGATGATTTATTCAATGGTCAAGAATAATACTTTCAACGGTATGCCTCTGCCGGATATTGGCATTCTGCATAGGGACGGCAGCTATGAAATGATTAAGAAATTTGATTATCAGGATTTCAAAAGGAGGCTGTCATGAATACTCCTAGAAAAGACGGATTTTATATGCCTGCTGAATTTGAACCCCATTCCGGAACAATTATGATTTTTCCGGAGCGTCCGGGGTCATGGCCTTACGGTGCTGAACCCGCTCTGCCGAGCTTTCTGGAAATCTGGAAACAGATTTCTGAATCTGAAAAATTATTTTTAATTACCAGTCAGAAAACCCGTCAGAAAGCAGAAATACTCTGTAAAAATCTGAAAAATATCGAGATTCTGGAAATCGCTCAGGACGATGCCTGGGCAAGAGATACCGCTCCGACCTTTGTCAGAAATCCGGAATCCGGAGAAGTCAGGGGAATCGACTGGCAGTTCAATGCATGGGGCGGAACATTTGACGGCCTCTATGCTGATTGGAAAGATGATAATGCCTTAGCTTCGGCATTTTGCAGAAAGACAGGCCTGAATTGCTATAACGCTCAGCATTTTGTATTAGAGGGCGGTTCGGTTCACAGCAACGGTCAGGGGCTTCTTATGACAACAGAAGCCTGCCTGTTAAGTCAGGGCAGAAATCCGGAACTTTCTAAAAAACAGATTACAGAAATACTCTGCGAGTATCTGAATGCAGAACATGTGATCTGGCTGCCGCATGGGATTTATCAGGATGAAACCAACGAACATGTTGATAATATCTGTGCGTTTATCCGGCCGGATGAAGTGGTTCTCGCATGGACGGATAATAAAAATGATCCGCAGTATGCATTTTCGGCCTCCTGTCTTGAAATTCTTGAACATGAAAAACTAACAGTCCATAAGCTTCCGGTTCCGGATGTGCCTGTCTGTGTGACAGAACATGACCTGAAAGGCTATGTCTTTGAAGCCGGGGAGGATGTCCGGGAAGCCGGTGAACGCTTAGCGGCTTCTTATGTCAATTTTTATTTTACCAATCATGCTGTATTATTGCCGCAGTTCGGCGGAGAAAATACAGCAAGCGATCAGAGAGCCGTCAGAATCATGTCAGAACTCTGCCCGGACAGAAAGATCATACCGGTTCCGGCAAGAGAATTACTGCTCGGCGGAGGAAATATTCACTGTCTGACACAGCAGATTCCGGCTTTAAAGAAAGGTGATGTTTTATGATCGTATCTGCCATCCAGATGAATTGTACCCGAAATGTACAGGAGAATATTGCCCATGCGGAAACGCTTGTCCGGGAAGCCGCTGAAAAGCAGGCAAATGTTATTCTGCTTCCGGAATTGTTCGAGCGTCAGTATTTCTGTCAGGAACGCCGTTATGAATATTATCAGTATGCAAAGCCTGTCAGCGAGAATGAAGCAGTACAGTATTTTTCAAAAATCTGCAAAGAATTGAAAATCGTCATGCCGATCAGTTTCTATGAAAAAGATCAGAATGTATTATATAATTCTGTGGCTGTCATCAATGCAGACGGAGAAATTCTGGGAGTCTACAGAAAGACACATATTCCGGATGATCATTTTTATCAGGAAAAATTTTATTTTACACCCGGTGATACCGGATTTAAAGTCTGGGATACGGTATACGGCAGAATCGGTGTCGGTATCTGCTGGGATCAGTGGTTCCCGGAAACAGCCCGTGCAATGGCCGTGCAGGGTGCGGATTTGTTATTTTATCCGACAGCTATCGGGTCGGAACCGATTCTGAATTGTGACAGTATGCCGCACTGGAGAAGATGTATGCAGGGTCATGCGGCAGCAAATATTATTCCGGTCATTGCAGCAAACCGCTATGGTCTGGAAGAAGTCAGCCCCTGTGAGGAAAATGCAGGGCAGAAATCCGCTTTGCATTTCTATGGCTCGTCTTTTATTACAGATGAAACCGGAGAAATTCTGACTCAGGCCGAACGTGCCGGTGACTGCGTTCTGACAGCGGAATTTGATCTGCTTCAGATTCAGAAAGCCCGTCTGGAATGGGGCTTGTTCCGTGACAGAAGACCGGATTGTTATCAGATTCTGACAGAAAAATAATAAAATAATCAGGTGAAGAAATGGCAGTTTATTTAATTGATTATGAAAATGTCTATATAGACGGCTTACAGGGAATTGAAAAATTAACACAACAGGATTCTGTGCATATTTTTTATACACAGAACCGCTGCGGCCTCACATTCGGATTATATCAGCAGCTGATTTCCTGCAAAGCAGAAATTCATCTGAATGAAGTGGCAATGAGCCTGAAAAATAACGACCCTGTAAAAAATGCCCTTGATATTCAGCTGATGATGTTTCTGGGCTATGTCATCGGTACCAGGCAGAGCCATGAAATTTATATTATCAGCAAAGATAAAGATTTCCGCCTTGGCCTGGAATTCTATGAAAATTATATTCAGAATGATGAAGTTAAACTGAAAATCCGTCCGTCTGTGGAAGCTTCTTTTCAGGAGGAAACTTCACAGGTGCCGGAAGCTTATGAAAATTTTGTCTCGTCTCTGCGGGAAAGCATAGCACAGGAAAATTTTGAAGCCGTTGCTTCTATCCTGGAACAGAATCCGGAAAAAGCAGAAAACCGCTATCAGAAGCAGGTCAGGGAAGTGCTCGGGAAAAATGCCGATCAGAAAACAGTGAAAAATATCTGTGAGATCATCGCCGGTGCCGATACACTGACCGATCTGAATAACGGTCTTGCAAGGACATATCATGACGGCCAGAAAGTCAAAGAATTATATCATAAATGCAAGCCGAAATTCGAGCTGCTCCGGAAACTTTCCCGGGAAGCAGAATAAAATAACTCCCCTCTGTCATGTGTGCAGAGGGGAGTCCGATTTTTTCAGATTAAGCAAATACTCTCTGAAAGGCCTCAAAATTGGCCGTTTCTCTGGGGGTATGGAAAACAGCAAATTCGACATGTAAAAACCTGTCTTTGAATTCTTTCTCGTTCAGAATTTCCCTGTAGACCTGTGCGACTACTCGGGGATTGTTCCGGAATGCACCGCAGCCGAACGCTCCCAATACAAGTACATCATCATGATTGGCGGCTGCAATGGTCAGCATATGCCTTGCACGGCTTCTGTGAAGAGCAGCAAGTTCAGAATCCGTCAGCTGAATGGCCTGTCCTTTGCCGGGATTCATCATGTTATAGGGATTCGGCCGGAGATTCGGGGCGGCAATTGTCAGAATATCCACTTTGCAGAATTCACTGACAGATACACGCTCCGGGAGATCGTCATCTGTTTTGATAATCAGAATATCCGGTGAATAGATACAGGCATCCGTATATCTGACATCATGCCGGTTTCTGTGGAAATAATAATAATTTTCCCAGAGATCGCTTCTTGTCAGACAGGGATAGAGTGTCGAGCATCGGCAGAGACATTCTTCCTGTGCCCGTGCACCTTTTGTAACACCGCCTCCGGGATTCGTGGCAGATGCGAAATTATGCACGGCAATTTTTGCATCCGGATATTCTTTCCTGAGCCGCAGAGCCGCCTGAAATGATCTGTCACCGGAAACATGAATTTTTGTATTTCTGGGAACAAGTGCAGGCATATCGGGGTATTCTTCGGCCTGATACAGCTGTGTATGACTGACGGAAAATTTTACCGCTTTTTTCAGAAGCAGATCTTTTTTTGTCCAGTCCATTGTGTCTTCAAAAATTTTGATTAATTCCATACGAACGTCCATAAAATATCACCTCAGTTCTATTATATCCCAGAATACAGATTTTGTCAAGATTTTTCTGAAATCCCTTGCTTTTTTCCGGGTGATATGCTATAATAAGAACTGTAAAATTTTAAACCCAGAAGGAGTCTGATTTTTTTTTGAATATTTTAATCATCGGCTGCGGAAAAGCCGGAAGTATCCTGACACAGACACTCTGCAAAGAAGGCCATGACATTACTGTCATGGATGTTGATTCTGAAGTCGTAACAAATGTGATTGATAATTTCGATGCCCAGGCAATCGAGGGAAACGGCCTGATCGTCAAGAATCTGCTGGAAGCAGGGGTCGAATCTGCCAATGTCGTCATCGCTATGACAGAATCGGATGAAACAAATATTATGTGCTGTATGATGGCAAGAAGACTCGGTGCCAGACATAGTATCGCCCGTGTCAGAAATCCCATGTTCTCGGAACAGATCGTCTTTATGCGTGAAGAACTGGACATCAGCATGATGATCAATCCGGAATACCAGACAGCAAACGAAATTGCAAGAATGCTCCGCTATCCGAATGCCCTGCATGTCGAAAGTTTCGCCGGAGGCCGCATGGAACTTGCAGAACTGCGGGTTACGCCGGACGGTGTTATGGATGGTCTGATGCTGTCTGCTCTGCCGACTAAACTGAAACTGAGGTTTCTTGTCTGTGCAGTCATGAGAGGTGAAGAATGCCTGATCCCTGACGGCAGCTTCGTCCTGCACGGCGGTGACAGAATTTATATTACAGCCGCTCACAGCGATCTTTCTAAATTTTATAAACAGTTCGGTGATGTCAAGAACAGAATCAGATCTGTCCTGATCGTCGGCGGCGGAAAAATCAGTTTCTATCTTGTGCGGCAGCTGCTGGAACTCGGTATGCAGGTGACAATTATTGAACAGGATATGAAACGCTGTGAACAGCTCAGTGACTGGTTTTCCAAAGCCGAAGTCATCTGTGCTGACGGTACTGATCAGAATGTACTGCTGGAAGAGGGTCTTGCTGATGCCGATGCCTGCATTACCCTCACAGGCATTGACGAGGAAAATATTATTTTATCGCTCTATGCCAAAAAACTCGGTGTGGATAAGATCGTAACAAAAATCAACAGAACTTCACTTCTGCCGATTTCTGACAGTGTTGGCCTCGAAAATGTCGTTTCACCGAAAAATACAACAGCCGCTTTGATTCTCCAGTATATCAGAGCAAAAGAAAATTCTGAAAGCATTGCGGATATTAATTCACTGTACCGTCTGGCAGATGAGAAACTGGAAGCGATTGAATTTATCATCCGCAAGAATGCAAAATATATCGGTGTGCCTCTGAAACAGCTGAAAACAAGCCGTTATTCTCTGATTGCCGGCATTATCCGGAATAACAAGAGAATTATTCCGGCCGGTGATGACTGCCTGAAACTCAATGACAGTGTGATTGTTGTCACGACAAGTCAGAAAGTCTCCAGTCTGGATGATGTATTTCAGGATTAAGGAGGCAGAAAGATAATTCATGAATTATAAAATGATAGGCTATCTGCTCGGACAGATTATCCGGGTATTGGGTCTGTTGATGCTGCTGCCGGTGATTGTCGGGATAATTTATCATGAGCCGGCGAGTATCTGGGCATTTCTGGGTATGGCTGCCGCACTGGTGATCATGGGAACGCTTATGACACTCAAAAAACCGGAAAAGAAAGATATCTATACCCGTGACGGTATGGCGACTGTGGCCGCTACCTGGATTCTGGTTTCGGTGCTGGGAGCAGTCCCGTTCACACTGGCCGGAGCAATTCCCAATTTTGCGGATGCGGTGTTTGAAACCGCTTCCGGCTTTACGACTACCGGAGCAACTATCCTGAATGATATTGAAAGTGTCGATAATGCCTGCTTATTCTGGCGAAGTTTTTCGCATTTCTTAGGCGGTATGGGAGTGCTGATTCTGATCTTAGCGATTCTGCCGCAGTCCGATACCCGGACAATGCACCTCGTGCGTGCAGAATCTCCCGGCCCTACTGCCGGAAAGCTGACCGCAAAGATGAGTTCTTCTGTCAGGGCATTGTATGGAATTTATATCGGCCTGACTGTACTGGAAATGATTTTGTTATTATTCAGCAATTTCAGTCCGGTTCCGGAACATAGAATGAATTTTTTTGAAGCCTTGAATACGGCTCTCTCCACGGCAGGAACCGGAGGCTTCGCTCTGAAAAATGCAAGTATTGCCGCTTATGACAGTGTGTATATTGATGTGATTGTCACACTGTTCATGCTGCTGTTCTCTGTGAATTTCACATTGTATTATCTGATTTTAACCAAAAAATTCGCACAGGCTTTCAAGAATGAAGAATTGCGGTTTTTCCTCAGTATTGTTGCGGTTTCTGCTGTGGCGATCGCATTCGATATTATGAAAATCTACGGAGGATTTTTCAAAGCTTTGCGGTATTCTTCCTTTCAGGTGCTGACGATGATTTCTACAGCCGGATTTGCAACGGCAGATTTCACAGAATGGCCGTTCTTCTCACAGATGATTCTGCTTTTGCTGATGTTCGTCGGCGGATGTGCCGGCTCGACAGGCGGCGGCCTGAAAGTCATGAGAATCCTGCTGCTGTGCAAAACGGCATTCCGGGAAATCAAATGTGTTCTGAATCCGAGAGCGGTTGTTTCTGTCAAATGTGACGGAAAAGCTGTCGATAAAGAAATCGTCCGCAGCGTCAGCTTTTATTTCGTCCTGTTTATGCTGCTGGCAGCGGTTTCCATGCTGCTGCTGTCTCTGGACGGGCATGATGTCGGAACAACTGTGACGGCGGTTATCACCTGTCTGAACAATGTAGGCCCCGGCCTGAGTGAAATCAGTCCGTCCGGAAACTTTGCCGGATTTTCTTCCTGGGCAAAGATTCTGCTCAGTCTGGATATGCTGCTCGGCCGACTCGAAATCTATCCGCTTCTGGTGCTGTTCACGATTCGCAAAAAATAAGTGTTATCTTATCTTCCTCTTTCAGATCGCAGAAAGAGGAAAATTTTTTATCATTATTTACCAAAAAATAGTCACGGATTTATTTAGAGATTATAAATAATCTACAAGTGTGGAGTTTTTGGATATAATGCATAAAAGCGTGAAAGTATTTTTGCAGATTTTACAAAATTTAAATAACAGCCTTGACAATGTATCTTAACTATGTTATAATAAATCTAATGAAAAGTATATTCCTGAAAGGGGTTTTATGTTATGGAAGAAAAAATTGCAATTACTTGTGACAGTTCTCTGGATCTGAGTCCGGATTTGATCAAAGAATATAATATCAAAGTTCTGTCGATGGTGATCAAAATGGATGGTGCGGAATATCTGGATATTGAAGAAGCAGCACCGGATGATATTCTGGGCTATCATGACAGAACAGGGGAGCTGGCTGTGACTTCTGCTCCGACAATGTAGCAGACGTTCCAGTTTTTTACCCGTCTGGTACATATGGGATATACTGTCATTCATTTATGCCTGAGTTCAGGGCTTTCTTCGGCTTATGAAAATGCCGTTGCTGCTGCGGAGACATTCAGAAAAGTTACAGTCATTGATACCAAAACGGCTTCTGTCGGCGGCGGACTGCTTGTCATCAGAGCGGCAGAAATGCTCCAGGAAGGCAAAACCGCATCGGAGATTATTGAACAAATTAAAAGAATGATTCCGAAATCTCAGGAACCGTTCCTGATTGACGAAATGGAATTTCTCTACAAAGGCGGCAGAGCTTCTATGCTCGCTACTTTCATGGCCGGATTGTTCAGTATCAAGCCCAGTCTGTATGTAGATATGAGTGACGGTACGCTGAAAGCCGGAAAAAAATACAGAGGCAAGTTTGATAATATCGTGCCTAAGTTTATTGAAGAAAGTCTCAACGGCGGCAAGAATATAGACAAGAAACATATCATGATCGGTCATACCGGCCTGAGTAATGCCTTTTTGCAGGACTGCAAGACAGAAATTGAGAAAATTGCCGATTTCGAGAATATTCATATTGTCCGTGCAGGCTGTACCATTACTTCCCATCTGGGCAAGAATTCTCTGATTCTGGCATGGATTGCCAAAGCATAAGCGAATTTTTCTTAACCTGATTTGAATAAAAAATCCTCTCCGGAGCAGTCCGGGGAGGATTTTGTTTTTTTTTAAGATTCATGAATTTTATCACGGATGATTTTTCGGGAAGCCGTTTTCGGAAATTCTGTTTCACGCAGAATCAGCTTGACAATCCGCTTGGCAGGCGGGAATTTCAGATTGACTTCATCAATTTTAGACTGAATTTCAGCCTGTATATCCTGAGATTCATAGTCCGGATCCGGAAATACTTCCGCTGCAATGGCTCCGTCCAGGGCATAGACAACGATTTCTTTCACAGGTGTGAAATAGGCAAACTGATTTTCAATTTCTTCCGGAGAGACGTTCTCGCCGTTGGATAAGATAATCAGATTTTTCTTGCGGCCTGTGATATATAAATAGCCGTCATCATCCTGATAGCCTAAGTCGCCTGTTCTGAGCCAGCCGTCAGGGGTCAGGGATTTTTCGGTTTCTTCAGGATTATGATAATAACCCTGCATAACTGACGGGCTTTTTACCCAGATTTCACTTTCGTCTGTGATTTTCACCTGACAGCGGTCTACAATCTTGCCGACAGATTCCGGATGCGGACAGCCTTTCACACCCGTACAGATACGGGGAGAACATTCCGTCATGCCGTAGCCCTGTGCAATTTCAATGCCGAATTCCCGGTAGCCGAGAATAATTTCCGGACTCAGATACGCTCCGCCTGTGTAGATAATATCAAAATTTTCACCGAAAACTTCTTTGCCGACAGCAAGCTTATCCGGATTGGTTTCGGCCATCTGATTCATCCGTTTCAGCACGGAAGCGGCAATCATAGGCACAAATGTCACGCTGTGCGGCTGGAACAGTTTCAGATTCCGGACGATTCTCATCATGGAATCATTGATACAGATAGCTCTGCCGTACCAGAACGCACAAAGAATATCACAGGTAAAACAGAAGACATGATGAATCGGCAGAACTGTCATTCGCTTTGTGCCTCTGTAATTATGATCCGGCTCACAGGTTGTATTGTCAATCAGATTGCCGTGACTGAGCATAACACCCTTGCTGAGTCCGGTTGTACCGGAGGTAAATAAAATCGCAGCGAGATCAGAGGCTTTCGGCTCGCCGGAGGGAGTCTGACCAAGATAAGGGGTAATCAGCTCCGGAAGTTCAGAAAGCTTGATGAAATACTTGACCGCCGGACAGAGAAGTTTAAAATTCTCCAGTTCTTTAGCATGTTTGTCATCCAGGAAAACAAGCACACTGTCGGAACGGTTGATTTCATCTGCAATTTTTTCCGTACTGTTGGCGGCATCGAGCGGCACAGATACATGATTGCCGCACTGAATGCCAAACCATGCCGTCAGATAAGCATAACTTGTCGTACCGACCAGAGCCGCATGAATTCTTTGTGCAGGGAACTGCTCCTGAAGCCATACCCCCAGAGCATCGGCATCCAGACGAAATTGATGAAAACTTCTGTCCTGAAATTCTTTTTTGACAATCTCACGGCTGAACAGTTCATCATGAAAAGTCTCATCGGCATAATAGACCAGATCTTTCAGTGTTTTTATTTCATTCATGCAGAAATCTCCTCAAAATAAGCAGTGAGTTCACCGACTGTTTTTTTCCTGGCGGCTTCTTCCTGATCAATTTCGATTCCAAATTCATCTTCGGCATCACCGAGCATGGAAACAAAATCATAGGAATTGAATCCCAGATCTTCAGAGAAACGGGAAGTTTCTGTAATTTCTTCGGGAGCGGCTTCTACATAATTACAAATAAAATTTTTCAGATTTTCAAACATAGTAAAATACCTCCTGCAATCAAGTCATATCAATAATTTCCTGTACGGTCTTGTCCGGATTTTCGATACTCCGGAATAATACACGGCCTGTGAAATAATATAAAAATTCAATTTCTTCGGGTGTGGCAACTGCCGTCTGATAGCCGAAATAGAAATTCAGACCGCCGTCACCCGGACGGTGCATAGCTGTGATATACATCGGCATAGGCTGACGGCCGCTGGTGTACCATCTGCTCTTGAAACCGATATCTTTCAGATAGGGAACAAGGCTCTTGGAACTTGCCGGCTGATAGGTGAAAGCAACACTTTCATAAACAGCACCCTCTGCACCACCGTAGTGAGCACGCTGTTCATAATAGCATCTTAATGTCGGATAATCGGCATGTAAGAACATATCCTGCTGTTCTTTCTTGATAATTCTCATAGATTCCAGAACTGTGGCAGTCGGCTCTACGATCGTTCTCAACGGGAAGCAGTTCATACGCACACCGCCGCATTTCTTGTCCAGAACTGTAGATCTTCTGCTGACAAAATTCTTGATCGTAATATCTTTTTCATTATGATTGAATTTAGACAATACTGTCCGGATGGCATGTAAAATCACGGCACTGACCGGAATATCATTTGCTTCGGCAAAATTCAGAATCTTATCTGTAGATTCTTTGCTGAGTTCATAGACGATTGTATTGCCCTTGGCATCGGGAGTCGGCAGAAGCCCCCATCTCTGATCGGGATTGCCGCTTTTCTGACGGAGTTCCTGTAAACGGCCGAAACCTGTATAGTCTGTATACATCGGTTCGGGGTCAGCGAATTTGCTGTGCCAGTAGGCTGTATCACGTGCCTGCTTCTTGCTGCCCTCGTAAGTCATATCTTTCTTGACAGATTCGATATAAGAAGTCATCGGGGACGGATACGGCATGTTATACATGAGATAGCAGTAAATTGCCATGACATCTTTTGTAAACGTAATCACAGAGCCGGAATCCATGCAGACATGATGGACATTCAGATAATAGCCGTTATAGCCGTTCGGCATAGAGACAATCACAATTCTGGAAAGGTCGCCCCTGTAAGTATCAAACGGCTGGGAAGTCCATTTCTGCATGACTTCATGAGCCTTGTCCTCATCCCATGCCGAAAAATCATAATATTCAAAATACTGATTCTTGTACGGCATGACATACTGCCACAGCTCGCCGGTTTCCGGGTCTCTCCAGAGATGCAGCCGCATAGATTCGCAGCGTTCAATTGCCCGGTTCAGAGCCTCTCTGAGTGCGGCAATATTCATCTCAAACTGGAAAAACTGTCCTGTGCCGATATTGACGATTTCGTCAGACGGGCTGAGCTGCAATGTATACATATGTACCATCTGTGCAGGTGTCAGCGGATAACAGTCACGCTTAATGCCTCCGATAATTTTTTCCATGAAAAATCCCTCCATGTTTTAGTTTTGTCAGATTGCGGATAATTTTGATGACATCATCATTCTATCACGTTCCTGACATTTTGTCAAGCATTTTTTGGAAGATTCCACAAAAAAAGAAAAATTCACAAAAAATTCATTTTTAAGCATGATTTAAAAAAATAATTCTTTTTTCAGAAATCTCTTGACATTTTTTTGAATTTGTGATAAAATAGAAATAAGCTATTTTTTTAAGACTTTATCTATTTTTCACAAAAAGAAAAACTGCTTCATCTTGAAAACTGAATTGAAATTACAAATCTACTGATATACAGGCACGCCGGACAGCTCTGTTTCTTACAGAATATTTACATTTTTTCTGTCAATCCGAAGAATATTTTCTATCATCAAGGAGGGCTTTATGATGAGAAAAAACGTGAACGCCAAAGTGTTTTGTACTCAGGAACAGGACAGGCTGAATTTCTATCTCATGGCAGATGCACAGGAAATTTATCTGTTCTCGACCAATTACCACTCTCAGCCGATTTATCAGGAATATGCCGCCGGCAGACCGCTGGACTATCTGTTCAGAAAGTCACGGAAATGCCGTCAGCAGAATGTCCGTTCCAGAGCAATCAGAATGCTTTCTTTCATCGAGAAAGAATATGACATAAAACTGTTCCGGAAAACCAAAGAACGGAAGCAAAATAAATTTTATTCCTGAATTAAAAAATCTTGCTGTTTATATGTCCTGTACAGCAAGCTGTGAAACGAAACAGACAGATACTTTATCAAAAAGTATCTGTCTGTTTTTTTCTATATTATTATTTTACTTCCGGCAGATTGGCAAAGCCTTTTGCCAGATCTTCATCCGTCGGGATATAGTCAGTCATCTGACCGTCATTGAATTTCTGATAAGCAACCATATCGAAATAGCCTGTACCTGTCAGACCAAATAAGATTGTCTTTTCTTCGCCGGTTTCCTTGCATTTGAGAGCCTCATCAATGGCAACTCTGATAGCATGACTGCTCTCCGGAGCAGGCAGAGTGCCTTCGATTCTTGCGAACTGCTGAGCCGCTGCAAAGACAGCTGTCTGTTCAACGCTTCTTGCTTCCATCAGACCTTCATCATAGAGTTCAGACAGAACACTGCTCATACCGTGATAACGCAGGCCTCCGGCATGATTCGGAGATGGAATGAAGCCGCTTCCGAGGGTGTACATTTTGGCAAGCGGGCAGACTTTTCCGGTATCACAGAAATCATAGACATACTTGCCTCTGGTCAGAGACGGACAGGAAGCCGGTTCGACAGCAATGAATTGATAATCTGCCTCGCCACGGAGTTTTCTGCCCATAAACGGAGAAATCAGACCGCCCAGATTCGAGCCGCCGCCTGCACAGCCGATGATAATATCCGGCTTGATATCATATTTATCACAAGCCGCCATGGATTCCAGACCAATAATAGATTGATGCAGTAATACCTGTGACAAGACGGAACCCAATACATAGCGATAGCCCTCATGAGAAACAGCGGCTTCTACTGCTTCGGAGATGGCACAGCCGAGAGAACCGCTTGTGCCGGGGAATTCTTCCAGAATCTTTCTGCCGACTTCTGTCGTATTTGACGGAGAGGGAGTGACATCTGCACCGTAAGTTCTCATGACTTCCCGCCTGAAAGGCTTCTGTTCATAAGAGCATTTTACCATGAAAACTTTGCAGTCAAGGCCGAAATACGCACAGGCCATAGCAAGAGCAGTACCCCACTGACCGGCCCCGGTTTCAGTGGTTACGCCTTTCAGCCCCTGCTGTTTTGCATAGTATGCCTGAGCAATCGAACTGTTGAGCTTATGGCTTCCGGAAGTGTTATTGCCCTCGAATTTATAATAAATCTTGGCAGGTGTTTCCAGAGCTTTTTCTAAGAAATAAGCTCTTGTCAGCGGTGACGGGCGGTACATTCTGTAGAAACTCAGAATTTCTTCCGGAATATCAATATAGGCATCATCGTTATTCAGTTCCTGTTTAGCAAGCTCTGTACAGAAAATATGGCTTAATTCTTCGAGAGTCACGGGCTTGCCTGTGCCGGGGTTCAGCAGAGGAGCAGGCTTGATTTTCATGTCTGCACGGACATTATACCACTGTTTCGGAAGCTCGTCCTCACTGAGATAGATTTTATACGGAATTTTATGTTCCATGTTGATTCGTCCTTTCTGATAAAAAAATAATAAATAAGCATAATTATTATATCATAAATCACAAAAAAAGTCAAGAGCGAAAAAAACAGAAATTTTGCTTGACAACTTAAAAAAAATATGCTATAATCAGTTAAGCGATAAATTGAAAATGATTTTCATTTCTAAATCAGAAAGGACTTGATTCTATGTTCAGGAAATTACTCGCTCTGACGGCTCTGACTGCTGTTTTATTCACCGGGTGCAGTTCCGGACAGATTGCCAGTGCTCAGAATCAGAATGATGATAAAATTGATATTGTCTGTACGCTCTTTCCGGAATACGACTGGACAAAGGAAATTTTAGGCGGTCAGACGGAAAATATTAATCTGACTTATCTGCTGGAAAGCGGTCTCGAACTGCATACTTATCAGCCGAGTGCAAAAGATATGATGACAATCTCGAACTGTGATGTTTTTATCTATGTCGGCGGCGAATCGGAAAGCTGGGTAGATGATGCCCTGAAAAACGCTTCCAATCCGGATATGAAAGTCATTCGTCTGATGGATGTGCTCGGCGATGCCGCTAAAGAAGAGGAAGTAAAAGAGGGTATGGAAACCGAACCCGAAGAAGAAGACGAAAACGAAGAAGAACCGGAATATGATGAGCATATCTGGCTTTCTGTCAAGAATGCCGAAATGCTTTGTACTTCGATCTGTAATACACTCTGCGAGGTCATTCCGGAACAGAAAGAAACTTATCAGGCAAATTTAAATTCTTATCTTGAAAATTTAAATACACTCGATCAGGAGTTTCATGCTTTGACTGCTTCCGCTCCTGTCAAGACACTGATTTTCGGTGACCGTTTCCCGTTCCGGTATTTTACGGATGAGTATGATCTTGATTATTATGCTGCCTTTGTCGGCTGTTCTGCGGAAACCAAGGCGAGCTTTGAAACGGTTGCATTCTTATCCGGAAAACTTGATGAATTACAGCTCGATACTGTTTTTGTGATCGAAAATGCAGATACTTCCATTGCAGAAGCGATTATTGCCAATACAAAAAATAAAAATCAGCAGATTGTAACTCTGAATTCCATGCAGTCTGTCAGCGGTGATGCGATCGCTGCCGGTGCAAGCTATCTGACAATTATGCAGGAAAATCTGAATACTTTGAAAGAGGCTCTGAATTAACATGAGTACCATGCAGATTACTTGTAAAAATGCGGCTCTGGGCTATGAAACAGGCGTTGTTGTCAAAGATCTGAATTTTATCATCAGCGAGGGAGATTATCTCTGTATCTTAGGCGAAAACGGTTCCGGCAAAAGTACACTGATCAAAGCTCTGCTCGGTCTGAAACCTCAGCTGAGCGGAGAAATTATCTTCAGTGAAGCCATCGGAAAAAATGAAATCGGCTATCTGCCTCAGCAGACGATTGTACAAAGAGATTTTCCGGCTTCGGTACAGGAAATTGTACAGTCTGGCTGTATGAACCGCTGCGGACTCCGGCCGTTTTATAACAAGCAGGAAAAACAGCTTGCTTCTGATATGATGAAAAAACTGGAGATTACACATCTTGCCCGACGCTGTTACCGGGAACTTTCCGGCGGTCAGCAGCAGAGAGTTCTGCTGGCAAGGGCACTCTGTGCCGCAAGAAAAATGCTCCTGCTGGATGAGCCTGTCACCGGACTTGACCCCAAAGCTGCTAACGAAATGTATGAATTAATCGCCCGTCTGAACCGGGAAGATAAAATTACGATCATCATGGTTTCCCATGATATGAATGCCGCTGTGAAATATGCCTCGCATATTCTGCATATCGGTGGAAGACAGCTTTTCTTCGGTGAAAAAGAAGCCTATCTGCAAAGCAAAGTCGGAAAAGCCTTTTTAGAAGTCTCTGATATGGGAGGTGATGAGCCATGACGGAGATCTGGCAGACTTTAGTCACTTATCTGCAATTCCCGTTCGTACAGTATGCTTTAATAGTCGGCCTGTTAGTAGCATTATGTTCCTCTCTGCTGGGAGTCACGCTTGTACTGAAACGCTTTTCTTTTATCGGTGACGGCTTGTCACATGTCGCATTCGGAGCAATGGCAGTCGCCGGATTGCTGGGTGTTTCCAATGATATGACAGTTGTACTTCCTGTCACGGTCTTATCTGCTGTATTATTGCTCCGCACCGGTCAGAATACCAAAATCAAAGGCGATGCCGCCATTGCGATGATCTCAGTCGGAGCACTGGCGATCGGCTATTTACTCATGAATCTGTTTCCGAAGTCGTCCAATATTACAACAGATGTTTGTACAACACTGTTCGGGTCATACTCGATTCTGACACTGACACTCTCAGATGTGATTCTGTGCGGTGTGATGGCTCTGATTGTGATTACCGTCTTTTTATTATTTTATCATAAAATATTTGCCATCACATTTGATGAAAATTTCGCCAATGCAACAGGCGTGAAAGCAAATGTCTATAATCTTCTGATCGCCGTGATTACTGCTATGATTATTGTACTGGCTATGAATTTTGTAGGCTCGCTTCTGATTTCAGCATTGATTATCTTTCCAGCCTTGTCAGCAATGCGGGTTTTCAAGACATTCCGGAGCGTGATTATCTGTTCGGCAGTCATTTCCGTATTCTGTTCGGCATTCGGCATATTATTTTCTATCGTGATTGATACCCCTGTAGGGCCTACGATTGTTGCCGCCGATATTCTGATCTTTTTTATTTTCTCACTGATTTCATTTTTTACCGGAAGGAGTACAAAAGCATGAAAAAAATGAATTTGATTCTGACTCTCATCCTGACAGCCGCTGTGCTCTCTGCCTGCGGAACCAAAAGTCAGGCCGCTGCGGAAAATCCGGATTCTGCTGTCACTGCTGAAACTGTCGGCAATGCTTCAGAATCAGAAGAAGAAACCGTTATCCCCAGAAGTCCCGATGCTGACCCCAATGCAGATGTCGATCTGACTACCCTCACAAGTAATATGGTCTATGCTCAGGTTGCCGATATGATGTACACACCGGAGAAATATACCGGAAAAGTCATCAAGGCAAAAGGCCTGTTCTCTGTCTATCATGATGAGGCTCAGGATAAAAATTATTATGCGGTTCTGATTCAGGATGCAACTGCCTGCTGTGCTCAGGGAATTGAATTTATCTGGAAAGGCGACCATGCCTATCCGGATGAATATCCGGAAATCGGCAAGGAAATCACGGTTATGGGAACATTCAATACTTACGAAGAAGACGGTGCAACATATACACAGCTGCTGGATGCCGATCTGACTGTAAATTCATAAACCAATCGCTGTACCGGAAAACCCGGTACAGCAGTCTTATTTCCTGATTGTTACAAAAAATTAACATTTTATTCTTAAATTGTTCACAAATAGGCAGAGTATGTATATTATAATTAGTAAGAATAACAGTAAACGTTCAAAATGGAGGGTCTTATGAAACAGAAAAAGAAAAAGAAATCCTATCCGGAAATGGAACCGGAAGAACTGGATACTACTGACGAAACAGAGGAATATGAAGAGGATGACCAGGAAAGCAAGTCTTCCAAACCCGGTCTGAAAGGCCTGTTCTCAAAGCTTCTCAGCAGTTTCGTGGAAGAAGTCGAAGTGGATGACGACGATGACGATGACGAAGATGATGATGACGAATATGAGGATGAATCCGAAGAAGACGAGGAAGAAACCGAACCGGAATATGATGACGACTATGAAGAAGACGAAGAACCGGAAGACGAGCCGGAACAGGATTTTTCACAGAATTTTGACATCACACTGGATGAAGATCCGGAACTGAATCTGCCCGAAGCGGATGAAGAAGAACCTCCTCTCCCTGCATTTATCTTCCCGGATGAAAATAAAATTGAAAATGAGGAAAAGCCTGTTGTTCTTCTTTCTGAACAGCAGAAACCGGAAACTGCTCCCGAAGAAGCTCCTGATGAACTTCTTCTCAATGCCCCCGAAGATATGCCGGAATTCCGTGAAGAAGCTGTGCCAGGCTATCAGAAGCCGGAAGAAACTGTCAGCAGTATCACAGATTCTCCCGAAGAAGAAGATTTTATCAGATTTGATGATGATGACGAAACAGAAACTGTTCCCGATCATGAAGAAGACGATACAGAGGAAGACGACGAGGAAGACGAAGAAGAACTCGACTCCGAAGGCAGACCGAAAAGAAGTCCGCTTGCTGTTGCTATCCCCATTGCTGCTGTGCTGGTGATTGCCCTCGGATTCACTTACTGTTTGCAGCTCGGCCTGTTCAGCGAAAAAGAAGTCTATTATATGCCCGATCTGGTCGGCAGAAATTATTATGAACTCGGAGAAGATTATAATAATTTTGATATTCAGGTCAACCGTTCGGAATATTCTGCCTATGATAAAGATATTATCTATGCACAGGATATTCCTGCCGGTACAGAAGTCAAGCTCGGCCAGACTGTGAATATTGATCTGAGTCTTGGCTATGCCGTTGTACAAGTGCCTGATGTCCGCAATTATCAGTATGCTTATGCCCAGAAGCTTCTGGAGCAGTCCGGCTTTGAAACAGAAATTGTCTATGAACAGAGCCTTAACGGTACTGCTGCCGATAATGTCATCCGGACACTTCCTGCTTCCGGCAGCGATGCCAACGAGGGTTCCAAAATTACTATGTATGTCAGTCAGGGTCTTGCCGCAGACAGTGCCCAGGTACAGACTTTCACAGGAATGCTGCTTAACGATGCTGTCGATCTCTGTGAAATGTACGGCCTTGAAGTCGAAACCGTTCCTGTTCCGGCTCTGGAAGCTGAAAATGTTGTTGTAGAACAAAGCATTGAAGCCGGTACCAGTGTGCCGTTCCATACCGTCATCACACTGGCATACAGTTCCGGAGAACAGCCGCAGGGAACTGTACCGTATCAGCTGAATTTCCCGCCTTATGCAACAGGCAGATTTATTCTTGATTTTATTGATACGCAGGGTAATGTCCTCGCTTCCAGTGACATCATTGTTGCCGGATTCTCTGCCGCAAGCACAGTTCCTATGCAGGGTACAGGCTCGCAGGAAATCAAAGTTGTTCTGAATAACTGCACGACCAATATGCAGGCAGAACTCGGCACATATAATTTCGATTTCACAACCGGAACGTATACGGTTCTGAATGAAGATATGCAGGCCGCTTTTGAAGCTGTCAACGGTATTTCATAAATTGCAGATAAAATTTGAATTCAAGGCCGTGTAACAGAACAGTTGCACGGCCTTGTATTTTTGAAAATATCCTGAAAGCTCCTCCGGAACTCTCTTTTTCTTGAAAATATTTCGTTCGGAAGATTGACAAAAATCAGGGAATATGCTATAATAAAGCTTATGAGTAAACTCTAAAATCAGGAAAGTTGAAGTGATTGTTTTATGAATTATCAGGAACTTGCAGAAGTATTATTTCCGGATGTCTCCGGAACTCCGGCCGATCTCGAACAGCGTTTCCCGGAACGTCAGCTTGCAGAACATGCCGTTGTTACCCGTATCGGCCCCAGTCCGACAGGATTCGTACATCTGGGGAATTTATATAATGCTGTGATCGGTGAAAGACTCGCTCATCAGTCCGAGGGCGTGTTCTATCTCAGAATCGAAGATACTGACGAAAAACGTAAAGTAGAAGGTGCGGTCGAAACGCTGATTTCTGCTATGAATTATTTCGGTGTCCATTTCGATGAGGGTGCGACTGCTGACGGCGATTCCGGAAGCTATGGCCCTTACCGTCAGAGACAGAGAAAGGAAATTTATCATATTATCGCAAAATATCTGACTCAGCAGGGGAAAACATATCCGTGTTTTCTGACAGCAGAAGAAATTGATGCCATCCGTGAAGAACAGAAGGCAAAGCAGGAAAACCCCGGTATCTACGGAACATATGCAGAGAAAAACAGAAGCCTTTCTCTTGCACAGATTCAGGAAAATATCAAAGCCGGAAAATCCTGGGTTCTGAGGTTCCGTGCCGAAGATACAGAAGAATCCATTCTTGTCAACGATGCTGTCAGAGGCGAACTGAAAATGCCAAGAAATAACATGGATTTTGTGCTGTTAAAAAGCGACGGCATTCCGACTTATCATTTTGCCCATGTTGTTGACGATCATTTTATGAGATCAACACATGTGATCCGTGGCGAAGAATGGATTTCTTCTCTGCCAATGCATGTGGAATTATTCAATACACTCGGCTGGAATCAGCCTGTGTACTGTCATACGGCAACGCTGATGAAAATCGAGGACGGCAAGAAACGTAAGCTTTCCAAAAGAAAAGACCCGGAACTTGCTCTTGCATATTATCAGCAGGAGGGTATCTGTCCGGAGGCCGTCTGGGAATTTTTACTGACGTTGTTAAATTCCAATTTTGAAGAGTGGAGACTTGCCAATCCGGATTCTGATTATCATGATTTTCAATATACCATCGAGAAAATGTCCATTTCCGGAGCGTTAGTAGATTTAGACAAATTAAGAGACGTCTCGAAAGAAGTACTCAGCCGCATGACTGCCGAAAAATTATATCAGGGTCTGTCAGCATGGTGTCAGGAGTATCAGACAGATTTTGCTGCATTGTTAAGCAAATATCAGGACAGAGCGATCAAGGCTCTGAATGTCGGCCGGGGCGGTGCAAAAGTCCGGAAAGATCTCGAAAACTGGAAACAGTCCTGTCAATTTTTAAGCTTCTATTTCGACGAAAGCTTCAAACAGCAGGATGCTATGCCCGAAGAAATTTCAGAATCCGACAGAAAAGAATTTTTCAAGGCTTATTTGGAAAGCTATCAGCATTCTGATGATTCTTCTGCATGGTTTGCGAAAGTCAAGGACATTACTGAAAAACTGGGCTATGCCGTCAAGCCGAAGGATTTCAAGAAACATCCCGAAGATTACAAAGGCAGTATTATTCATATCACAAATATGATCAGAATTGCTCTGACAGGCCGTGCCAATGCTCCGGATATCTGGGAAGTCAGTCAGGTGCTCGGTGAAGAAATCGTCCTGAACAGACTGAAAAAATGGCTCTGATAAATATGCTGAATCAGCAAGCAAAGGAGTAAACTGTAATGGGATTATTTTCAAAATTATTCTCAAAGAAAGAAAAAAACAGGAACTGCCGAAAAAAGAACAGGTTCACTTCGATTCTGTATACTGCAGGTTTTATTATGTAAATAATCCGGCTACCGGCGAATTTGGCTATGAGGGCGAAATTGAACGGAATGAAGATGACATCGACGAACTGACAGTATATCTTGATACAGATTCTCCGGAAACACTGGAAGCCGGGGCTTGCTATGAAAGACTTCAGGATATTCTGTCCGGCAGGGAAGATATTGATTCTGAACTAAAAATAAATATAGCAGATTATTTTCTTTCTAAACCGGAGTTCACAAATCAGGAACATACCGCACAGGAACTGGCGAATAAAATGTTTCTGATCTGGCTGGGCATTTTCAGAAACGGAGAAATACGCCTCAGCTTCGATACGGCCGGTATTTATGCAGAGGAGATATCCGTATTGCAGAAAGCTGACGGAACCAGAGAAATTACCTATACAGATTATTATCATAAAACATATTGTGATAAATTATAACAGCAATATCAAATAAGAAAGGCTGAAAATTATGGGCAGAAACAGAAATAAATCTGAAAATAAGAATTTTGAAATTCCCCGTCCGGAATTTCCTGAAAAAGCCGTGATTACAGGCGGTATGCCTTACGGCAATAAAGAACTGCATTTCGGACATGTCGGCGGTATGCTGGTCTTTGCCGATACGTTCGCAAGATTCCTGCGTGACAGAATCGGAAAGGAAAATGTTATTTTCGTTTCCGGAACTGACTGCTACGGCTCTCCGATCGCTGAGGGCTGGAGAAAAAAAGTCGAATCCGGTGAATTTTCCGGTACACTCGAAGAATTTGTAAACTCGAATCATGAAAAACAGAAAGCGACTCTCAATGCTTACGGCATTTCTCCGAATCTGTTTGCAGCTTCCGGATTAGGCCGCTCGAAAGAGATTCATGCCGAAGTCACAGACTGGTTTTTAAAATCTCTCTATGAAAAACATCAGCTGGAACAGCTTTCCACAATGCAGTTTTTCGATGAAAAAGCCGGTGTCTTCCTGAATGGCCGTCAGGTTATCGGAAAATGTCCGGTCGAGGGCTGTACTTCTGATAAAGCCTATGCTGATGAATGTGAACTCGGTCATCAGTATATGCCGGAAAATCTGATCAATCCAATCAGTACGCTGACCGGTGAAGCTCCTGTCATGAAGCCCGTCACAAACTGGTATTTCAAACTCCGTGATTATGAAAAACTCATGCAGGAATGGGTTGCGGAACTCCAGAAAAGAAAAGACATCCGTCCGGTTGTCTGGAAGACGATCGACGAATTTTTAAAGCCTCCGGTGATTTATATCAAGCGTGAATTTGAAGAAAAATATTTTAATTTAAAATCTTCTCTGCCGGAGCATAATTATCTCGAAGAAGCCAAAAAGCCGTCATTCACAATCGAATTTCAGACACTCTCCGACTGTGATGAAGCTTGTAAAATTCTGACAGAAAATCAGATCAGATACAGAACCGGAAAAACACTCGTTCCGTTCCGTCTGACAGGCAATGTTGAATGGGGTGTGCCTGCTCCTGTTCTCGAAGGCGAAGAGCCTCTGACCGTCTGGGTATGGCCGGAATCGCTCTGGGCTCCGATCTCGTTTACGCAGACTTATTTAGAATCTATAGGCCATAGCCGTGATGAATGGAAAAACTATTGGTGCAGTAAAAAATCCAATGTCTATCAGTTTATCGGTCAGGATAATATTTATTTCTACGGCATTGCAGAGCCGGCTATGTGGATGGCTCAGCAGAATGCTGAAACAAAAACATCCGCTCCGGCCGAGGGCGAATTGCAAATGCCCTTGATTGTCGCCAATCATCATATTTTATTCCTGGATAAAAAAGCCTCCAGTTCCGGAGATGTCAAGCCTCCCATGGCGGATGATTTATTGAATTATTATACTCCCGAACAGCTCAGAATGCATTGGCTCGGCTTAGGACTCGGCCGGAGTTCTGTCAGCTTCATGCCGAAACCGTTCAATCCGCTGGCAAAGCCAGAAGATACTGACCCTGTTGTCAAAGACGGCTTGTTATTATCAAACGTCTATAACAGAATTATCAGAACGGCTTTCTATACGGCTCAGAAATATTGTGACGGCATTCTGCCGGATGTCGCTCCGGAAGAGAATTTCTTAGCTGACGGTAAAAAAGCAGTGCTCGAATATGAACGGCATATGTCAAAATTTGCTTTCCATCAGTGTACTTATGTATTAGACAGCTATATCCGTAACGGAAGCAAATATATGTCAAAAGCTCTGAAACCTGATGAACAGACTCCGGAAGAACTGGCACAGGTACTGGCTAATCTGTTTTATCTGATCCGGATTGCCGGCATTTTACTGCATCCGTTTGCTCCGTTCGGAACAGAAAAATTAAGAGAATATTTACAGGTTGATGAATCTGTCTGGTCATGGGAACATATCTTTGAACCGCTGACTTTCTTCACTGGCGAAAAGCATGAACTCAAGTTCCTGCCTCCGAGAACGGATTTCTTTACCCGTCACGAATCACAGTTTGCACAGGATTCTGAAAATGAAGTGGATTGACGGCAGTCAGATTGATCGCAACACCTTGACAGGGGAGACAGTCTGCGAAAAACTCACACAGGAACTGTGGGAGTATGACCGCTCACAATGGCTGAACTGGCCTGACTGCTTTCAGACGGCGGCTTTCCTGATTGATTTCGATACGGAATTACAAATGGAAGGGATATTTACTTTTCTTGAAAATTCGATCGGACACTATGCACCGGAGATCATAAAAGCATTCAGAACAATCGGTGATGAGAAAGATGCAGAAATATTATCTGAAATCTGCCGTCTTGCTCCTCCGGATGTCGTCAGGGGAGAGTCATCAGACAATCATCAGGAGTATGAAATTTCCTCTTTTCAGGAAGATCATGCACTTTGTGAAGAAACTGTAAATAAAATAGAAGCACTTGAAAATCAATTATATCTGAATACAGATTCTGATATATGGCAGATGCTTTTTGCTTATCTGGATTCTCAGTTATGATAATCATAAAAAGCCCCCTCTTCTCAGGAAGAAAGGGCTTTTTTATTCTTGATATATTCTGCAATGCGATTCCAGACCGGAGTAACGGAAAAACCAATCACTAAGCCTAAAATCAGTCCGCCGAGAATATCGGTCGGAAAATGTACAAATAAATACATTCGTGAGAATGCGATCAGAATCGCTAAGATCACCGCAGGAATACCGAGTTTTTTATCTTCCTGCATAAGAATCACGGCAGAGGTCGTCGAAGCGAGTGTATGTCCGGACGGAAAAGAATAATCTTCCGGAATGGAAATCAGCATTAGAATCTCCGTATCAATCCAGCACGGCCGGTCACGGGCAACAAGATTTTTCAGAATCAAATTGCCGATGATCAGCCCGGTCAGCATTCCGGCAAGCATTTTGATTCCGCAGGCTCTGTATTTCTTGATAAAAATCAGAATAAATGCCCATAGAATCCAGATGATTCCGGCACTTCCGGCATGTGTGAGCACAGGCATGACAGTATCTAAAAAATCACACCGGAGATGTTCCTGAATCAGATATAAAATTTGAAAATCTATGATATTTCGCTCCTTTCCGATTATTATTCTAATAATAATTGATAAATATGAAAATAATATAAATTTTTTATTAATTTTCTATAAAACTCTGCACAGCCTGGAAAAGACCGTGCAGAGCTTTTTTTATTTGCTTTGCTGTTATTGTTATTTATGGTTACATCTGTCCGGACAGCTGGCACCGCATTTCTGATCAAAAGACGGATTGCAGGCATAGAAATTTCTGGAATCCAATCTGTCCTGTACCATCCGCATAGCTTCACCAAAACGCTGAAAATGGACAATCTCACGCTGCCGCAAATATCTGATCGGATCGATGACATCAGGGTTATCAATCAGCCGGAGAATATTATCATACGTTGCACGGGCTTTCTGTTCGGCGGCCATATCTTCTGTGAGATCAGCGAAAGCATCGCCTTTCGTCTGGAAATAGGCCGCTGTAAACGGAACGCCGCTTGCATTCGCCGGATAAATTCCTGCTGTATGATCAACAAAATATGAATCAAATCCATATTTTTGCAGATCTTCCGGCTTCATATTTCTGGTCAGCTGATAGACAATTGCACTGACAATCTCTAAATGGGCGAGTTCTTCCGTGCCGATGTCAGTCAGCAAGCCTTTGATTTCATCAGTCGGCATGGCATATCTTTGATTCAGATATCGGAGCGAAGCTGTCAGTTCACCGTCCGCCCCGCCGATCTGACTCATAATAATTCTGGCAGTTCTTGGGTCTGGATGTTTGATTTTTACAGGGTATTGCAGTTTTTTATCATAAATCCACATAACTGATTAATTCGCCTCCTTTTCCCAGGGATAAGGGCCTTTGCCCCAGTCCCATTCTTCGGTATTTTCCTGCTGATGTGCCTGTAAAATACCGAAACGGGACTGATATTCTCTGACAGCCTGTTCACGTTTTGCCTTGTATTTCTGAAATAATTGCAGAGCCTCTGTACACTGTGTGTGGGTATCCAGATACAGAGTCAGATCATAAAGAGCAAAATCATATTTCTGGATTATCCGGAGGAGCTGAGAACGGCGGTTCATGAGCAGTCACCTCCGGCAGAGGTAAAAGGCAGATCAAGTACCGGAAACAGTGTGCCTTGCTGCATAGCTGTTTCGGAATTATAAATCTGATCACTCCAGAGCTGATAGGGAACATAAGCCATCCCCGGAGGGGTAACATCCGGAAAGATCTGCTGCGGCTGTTTTTGCAGAGGACAGCGGTTTTCCCGGAATTCCTGTTCTGACTCCTGAGCAAGCAGTTCAAATGCATGGAGTTCCATAATCTGAAAAATCCTCCTTTCTGTAGGATAGTATTATCATATGCAGAAAAGAAAAATCTGTGCCGTGATAAAATCCTGCACAAGACTTGATTTTATCAGAAAGATATGGTATAATAAAAATAACTACAATCTGAAAACAGAGGCCGACAGAATCCTCTGGCGATATGATAAAATACAGTATAAAATTTAATTTCAAAAAGGAATGGTGAGTTTTAAATGATGAACTATCAGGAAGCAATTAAACATATCCGGAACATTGCTGTTATCGTGGCAGGGATTGATGAAGAATACCAGAACAGTATTATAGAGGGAATTATTGACTGTGCCAAAATTTATCATGCAAATGTTTCCTGTTTCGCTTCGTTCAGCGGTGTCATTGCAAGCAGCCGCTATGACATCGGAGAGTATAATATTTATGAACTCGTAAACATGCAGAAATTCGATGCTCTGATTCTGATGACCAATACTATCAGTGATCCGGAACAGAAAGCAAAAATTATTGAAAAAGCCAAGGCCTCCGGTCTGCCGACCGTTGTGCTTGACGGTGAGGATGACCCGGATTTCTATCATGTCCGGATTCATAATCATAAGGCCATGCGTGAGATTGTACAGCATGTAATTCAGAAACATCATGCAAAGCAGGTCTGCTATGTGGCAGGCCCTCAGGCAAACCCCGAAGCCCGTGAACGCTATCGGGCATTCTGTGAAGTCATGGAGGAAAATCATCTGGAAGTCGGAGAAAATCAGGTGTATTTCGGAGATTTCCGTGCAGTAGACGGCAAAAAGGCGATCGAGACTTTTATTTCTGCAGGCATGGCCGTGCCGGATGCCATTATCTGTGCCAACGATGCTATGGCTCTGGCAGTCGTTGCAGAACTGGAAAAATATGATTATTCCGTGCCGGATGATATTATTGTCACCGGATTTGATAATACTTACAATGCAAGACATTACTGTCCCTCACTGACAACGGTTTCCAGACCCCTGAATGCTGCCGGCTATAAGGCATGTGAGATGCTGATGCATATCCTCAACGGCGAACAGATCGAAAAAAAACAGTACCTCGAAGCTGACCCTGTCTATGCCGAAAGCTGCGGCTGCTGCCGGGATATTGCCAAAAATATCAGACAGTATAAAAAAAGTACATTCCAGCTGATTGATGACTGCCGGAATGATATTTCGCTCCTGAACAGAATGACAACAGAACTCGCTGAATCTGAAACAATTGAAGAAAATTTCCAGGTCATCAGCAATTTTATCAGCGAACTGGACTGCGAAAAATACTGTATCTGCCTCTGCTCCGAATGGGAGGGAATTTATCATGACCGCCTGGAACAGAAAGAACAGGAATATCAGGTGCATGGCTATACAAAATATATGAGTGCTCCGCTGATCTGGGATAAAGGGCAGATTCATTCCTGTGATAATTTCCTCAGTGAAGACATGTTCCCGGAACGCACCGGAACAGGCGGGAATGTCAGCTATTTCCTGCCATTGCATTTCCGTGAAAGATGTCTGGGCTATTATATTATTACTAACGGTGAGTTCCCGATTAAAAGTATGCTGTGTCATTCCCTCATGCTTAATATCAGCAATTCGATTGAAAATATCCGGAAACTGATTCATCTGGGAAGTGTCATCCAGGAACTTGACAAGCTCTATACGACCGACCCGATGTGCGGAATTTATAACCGCAACGGCTTTATCCGCAAAGCTGATAAAATTCTCCAGAAAGCCAAGGAAGAACATCAGAAAATTCTGATTGCCTTCCTGGATATGGACGGCCTGAAAATGATCAATGACAATTACGGCCACAGAGAAGGCGATTTTGCTTTGCAGCGGCTGTCTTCGGCAATTCGTGCAGCATGTAAAGATGATAAAATCTGTGCCAGATTCGGCGGAGATGAATTTATCATCATCGGCGGAAATGCCCATGAAGCCGATCTGGAACCGCTGGAAGGAACACTCCGCAAAAAGTTTTCAGATATTAATCAGGCTGTAATCAAGCCTTATGAGATCGATGCCAGCATCGGTATGCTGCTTTCTGAAGTCAGTGAAGAAGATACCCTTTTCGGGCTGATCTCTGAAGCCGATGCCCTTATGTATGAACAGAAAAAAAGAAAGAAAACTTCCAGATATTTAAGAAAAGAATAAACAGGAGGAATAAAAATCATCATGGCAGAGCCATTTATATTCAAAGTCAATCTGGGCGGCATGATTGATATTCTTGCCAATCATCTTTACAGCAGCCCTGACGTATTCGTCAGGGAACTGCTCCAGAACGGTACGGATGCCATCAGTGCCAGAAATTTATATGACAACAGTTTTCAGCAGGGAAAAATCCAAATCCGGATTCAGAAAGAAAAAAGTCTCTCTTTTTCCGATAACGGCACAGGCCTGACAGAAGAGGAAATCCATCAGTTTTTAGCCGTCATCGGACAGTCTTCCAAACGGGATTTGCAGACCGGCAGAATTCTGGAAGATTATATCGGCCGTTTCGGAATCGGCATGTTATCTTGTTTTATGGTGACAGATCAAATCGTCATGAAAACAAAATCCGTGAAAAATCCGGCACATGCCTATGAATTCAAGGGCTGTCCGGACGGTACTTACAGTATCAGGGAACTGAACCCGGAACTTGTTCCCGTCGGAACAGAAGTGATTATTCAGGCAAAAAAAGGCTGTGAAGAATATTTCGATCAGAAAAAAATCTGTGAACTTGTCAGATATTACGGTCTGCCGCTGCCGTTTCCTGTCATGCTCTGCCAGGAAGACGGCACAGAAGAAAGAATCAATCATTTCTTTCCGGAAACCGGTCAGGATTTTTCCGGTCAGATCATGGCTCTCGGAAAAGAACTGTTCGAAACGGATTTTCTGGGCTATATTCCTCTGGAATCAGAGTCCGGATTATTCAGCGGCGTGGCGTATATCATGCCTTATGCCGTCTCGGTTCATGCGAAAAATACACACAGAATCTACCTCAAGAATATGCTCCTGACAGAAGACGGCGAAACTATTCTGCCGAAATGGTCAGGCTTTCTCCGGTGTTTCCTGAATACCTCCCGGCTCCGGCCGACTGCCTCACGGGAAAATTTCTACGAAGATGAACTGCTGGCACAGGCAAGGGAAGAACTCAGCAGCTGTATTTCCGGCTATTTAACAGGCTTGTCGCAGAAAAATCCGGATTTGCTCCAGGAGATTATTAAAATTCATTTTATGGCTATCAAGTCTATGGCCTGTGAGGATGAAAATTTCTTCCGGACATTTATCCCGTTTTTTAAATTTGAAACCAATATGGGCGAACTGTCCGGCAAAGAACTGCTCACCAGAACCGAAACTGTGAATTATGCATTGGATATGAACCAGTTTCACAGAACAGCCGCTCTCATGCTCTCACAGAATCAGCTGCTTGTCAATGCCTGCTATGTCTATGATGCACAGCTGCTCCGGATGATGCAGGATTATGAAGAAAGCTTTGTCACCTGTCCTCTGAAATATGTTACGTTTGAAGAATTTTTGCAGAACCCTCCGGCAGAAGCCTTCCGGCAGGCCGGACAGTTCCTTGATGCTGCCAATGATACGCTCGGAAATTTTGACTGCAATGCAGAATTAAAATCTTTCTCGCCGGCTCAGCTCCCTGTATTTTATATGCTGGATGAAAAAGCAGACATCAAACGAGAAATCGAACATTCCAGAGAAAATGCACATAATCTGTTTTTCTCTATGCTGGATTCGTTCGCAGAAGAAGTCAAGGACAGCCGTGCCACGCTCTTCCTGAACTGGAATAATGAATTGATTCAGAAACTCATCAACCTGAAAAATCCGGAACGACAAAAAGTCTGCATTGAAATTCTCTATGTACAGAATCTCCTGACAGGCCGCTTTCCTATGCAGGGCGGGGAAATGGCTCTGCTGAATCAGAATCTGATCAAGCTGATAGAATGGGGGCTTGCCTGATGGAATTTCAAGATTTTGCATCCCAAGAATACGGCTTCTATCTGCTCGCCAGAGGAGAACCCCGTCTGAAACGCATTCGTGAGGCAATCACCGAAGCCGATCAGAAAAATGACCTGAACTGGCGGTTTCGGTTTCGCTATGATTATCTGGAAGAATCTATTTTCTGCGGTGACAGGTATTTTGCAATGATTATTTTTCCTGAGCTGCTGTCTCTCTGGGAAAAACATGAAATTCTCCATGAAGATGTCACGGCTTCTCATGATATGCTGATCTGCTTCAAGTGGATTGTTGAAGCCGCTCCGGAATTTCCGCAGATTTCTAAAACCGAAATTGACGGCTATTTCAGATTATTTAAAAAACTCCTGCTCGAACAGGGCAAGAGTATGAGCATTTATTACATGAAACATTGCCTGTTCTATATGAGAGTAGACCCGGCAATCGCAGCAGCGGATTTTTATCGCTTTCTGGAAGAGCCTCTTGATGATATTTCTGACGGAAAAGCTTTGTATTATGACCAGCAGGTCATGTATTATCTGTCTGTTGATGAAGAAGAAAAGGCACTCGAAGCCGCTAAACTCATCTTTGCCGGAAAACTGAAATCCAATGCACTTCCGCAGGCAACGTATCATGATTTTATCCGGTATTATCTGGAAAAAGAACAGTATGCCCATGCGGTGCATTATGCGTTTCTGACCGAACGCCGTGTCATGTGCGACCCGTATTATCTGGATATTATCGGCACACTTCTGAGTTTGTACAGCATTACGAAAATTCCGGACGGCATCAGAATTTTTACAATGCATTATGAATTATATCAGCTTTCTAAAAATCCGCATTTGAAAATGCTGTTCCTGATCGGAGCTTATCATCTGTTCCGTGCCATTGATGCCGAAAAATATGCAGGTCTGCTCGAAGAACTCCGGAATGCCCGGAATGATAAGATTTTTGAACTGCCTCCGGATCAGATCGCAGAACATTTCTATCAGCTGGCAGATTCTGCCGTACAGAAATTTGATGCCCGCAACGGTACGGATTTTTATTTTAAAATGCTGCATCTTCTGGATGATAAATTTAAAATTTGAAAGGAGTGATTCTGTGTTTGAACCTCAGCAGAGAATTCATGAAATCAATCAGATGGAACACGGGACGGCTCGCCTGGAGACGATCTCGCAGGCCATAAAAGAAGCAGATGACGAGAATCAGCATTACTGGAGACTGTATTTTCGTTATCAGTATATGACAGAATCCACTATGCATGGCGATAATTTCAAAGGTCTGCTGTGCTTTCCGGAATATCTGAAAATTTTTGACGAACATCCCGAACTGGAAGACGATATGTATCAGGATATGATGTGGGCTTTCAAATGGGTGATCGGAAATCTGGATGATTATTATCAGATCAGCCTCGACGAAGTGAATCATTATTTTGAAGAATTCAAGAAACGCAGTCAGAAATACGGATTTTCCCTCCGGACGTATTATATGAAACAGGTTGATTTCTGGCTGCATACCAGACCGGATTCGGCAGATGTTGCCTATGCAAATTTCAATCACTATCCCAGAAGCCTCAACAGCGACTGCGAAGCCTGTGAACTGAATTTCAAAATGAAAGTCCTGCTTTCTAAAAATGACGAGAAACAGGCTCTGGAAGTGATCAGGCCGGTTCTGGAACATCAGAAAAGCTGTGCCGAGATTCCGCATGTGACCTATGCAAGACTGGCAAAATATTATTTTATGCAGAAAAATTTTGAAGAAGCAAGATATTATGCCGATCTCTGCGAAAAACTGATCTCCGGAAAACAGGAATTTCTCAGAGAAACCGGCTGGCTTCTGGAAATTTACAGCCGTATGGATTCCAACCGGGGATGGAAATTATTCAAGTACAGTCTGGCATTTTTTATGGAGTGTCTGAATCCGGCCATGAGAATGGAGTTCGCAAGAGGTGCCTGGCGGATGATGCAGAGCATTTCCGCAGAAATGGAATCTGTACGCAGTCCGCTGCTGGGAGTTCTGCCGGTTGCTCCCTCCGGAGACGGCTGGAATGTACAGGAGCTGGCAGATTTCTTTTATGAGACCGCTCATGATATTTCTCAGAAACTGGACCAGAGAAATCAGAATGCATATTATCAGGAATTATTAAATCAGGAGCTTCCTGAATATGACGAAGAACAGGCCTTTCAGGAAACAGCAAAATCTGTACACGGTCTCGTCAGAAAAGCACAGACCGCAATTGTGATCTTCCTGCATACGAAACTGACACAGGATGAACTGGAACAGAGAATCAAAAATTCTGAAGTGATTTCCTGCTCCCGTGATGAACATGCCTGTTATGCCTCTGTTCCGGGAAAAGAAATGCCTCTGGATATTATGATCAATGCAGATATTCCGGTACCTCCGCTTGACCCTGATGTGGTTCACGGCATGGAACAGGAAGAAATTCAGAAACTGCTTGCTTCTCCATGCTGCTGTGTATTTGCTTCGGAATTATCCGGCACACCGCAGACCGCCTATCATGTGATTATGAACTATCTTTCAGGCTTATTCCCCGAAATGAACGGTATCATCAATCTGACCGCTCTGAAAGCTTATCCGGCCTCATGGGTCAGATTTGCAGGAGCCTATCTGCCGGCGGTCTCTCAGCATGATCTGTATTCTGTCTATCTGTCCGGCAGTCACGAAACCGGAGAGGTCTGGGGTTCTACCATCGGTCTGTGTGCCTGCGGCATGAGAGAACTGGAGTTCGTTCAGGCCAATACGGAGAATTTCAGCGGCTTTGCGGCATTTCTGGATAAAACGGCAGCAATGTGCATTGAAAATAATTCGCTTCCGGATGAAAACCGGACAATCGCTCTGTGCTATGATCAGAAAGAGCAGGAATACGGCATACAATGGCAGAATCCGGAAACAGTCCTGAAAAAACTCAGTCCGGACAGTATCGCCGTTTCTATCAAGAGAGAAATCCCCTCAGGAATTCTGAATCTGCATGAACTTCCGGATTTGTCAGAACTGGAATTCCAGAACTCCCGGCAGAATTTCCGCCGGAGAATCCAGCTCGCAAAAGAAACGTTCCCGGTCTTTCAGAAGGCTCTGACCAGAGGTTTTACTTCTGCTCTTGTCCGTTTGGAAATTGAAGTGTCAGAAGAAGATTATAATTATGAAATCGAACTGCTCTGGGCAGAAGTCAAGCCCGACGGAAAAACGGCCGTATTAGTACAGACTTCCGAGGCCGTTCCTGATCATCCCGAGGGCGAAGAAATAGAGATTACACAGGAAAATACTGCTGACTGGAGAATCCGTTTTTCTGAAACTGAAGATATGCTCTCTCCTGAAGAAGCCTATTTACTGGAGGAATTGCCATGAATATGAAACGAATTGTCTTTGTGGCGGTCGGCATTCTGATCATGCTGGTGATCATGGGCTGGATGCTTCACAGTATGGCACATATTGATGAAATCAACCAGAGACGCCGTGAGAAAGATGCCGGAGAAGCCCTTGCTTCTCAGATTATTACGACAGCAGCTACAACCAGTATCTGGGATTCTCTCCGGCAGACGGAATCTGAAAACGAATCCGGTCAGCAGAATCCTGAAAATCCGGACATGCCTGCCGAAAATCCCGAAGAAACAGCCGGCTTTCAGGAAGATTACGCCCCCGAAGAAGCGGTTCCGGAAACTGTGCTGTCAAATCAGACTGTAACAGAAGTGCAGTCTGGTATTGTAGTACAATAACAAGAGGTGAGAAAGCTTGAAACCTAAAAAAAGTATGGTGATGCGGATTATCGTCCTGTGCATGGCACTGGCGACACTGTTAGGATTTGTCATTCTTCCGCTGTTCCAGAATTATTGAGAAGCAGAAAAAATCCCGTTCGGAAAGAACGGGATTTTTTTGATGATGATTTATAGATTCTGATCAGCCTTTGAGCTGGCTTTCTGTCATAAGACCAACGATATATTTCAGAATGTTCAGAGCTTCTTCAGAATCCGGCTTGCCGTTTTTATTGAAATCTACATTGGCAAGACCCTGAGCAGAAAGATTATCTTTACCAAGAATTGCTCTGTTCACAGCGATGACATCGACAATATCCACTTTGCCGTCATTATTGGCATCGCCGGCCATGGTCATGGAACCGGTAGTCTGTGTTTCTGTCTGCTGTGTAGTGGTTTCAGTCTGTTTTGTTGTGGGCTGAGTAGTGGTCTGCTGTGTAGAGGCAGTTGTCTGAACAGCCTCATCCATCACTTTGACAGCACTTACCAGCGTAGCAGCATTTTTCGGCCACCATACATGAACATCTACGAAAGATTCGCCTGCCTTGGGGGTATATTCCAGTGTCACAGTACCGTTGGAAACAGTTGCTTTCCAGTCAGTCGGCTCCCACCAGTCCGCAGCATTGGAAGGATTGAAGCAGCCGCTTGCTTCTGTATCGCTGGATGTAATTTTGAGTGTTACAATCAGTTTCTTTGCTCCTGTGGTATCAACACCCCAGTAAGTACGAGGAGAACCGTCTTCTTCCCATGTGCCTGTTTTCTCTGTGACAGTTGCTGCCACTTCACCGGAAGAAGTCTGCGGCTGTGTTGTGGTTTCTACCGGATCGGTTTTCTGTGTTGTGGTTTCTGTCTGCTTAGTAGTTTCAGAAGAAACGGAAGTAGACTGTGTTTCTGTTTCGGTCGGTGTGGTTTCAGTCGGTGTCACAACTGTTGTACCGGATGTGAATGTGAACGGATATGTGATTTCAGAAGCAGAGCTTACAATATTAGCTGCACCCTTGTCCGAACCGCCGAACAGATTTGCCAGGCCTGCACATGCCAGTGCAAAACAGCCGTTATAATCAAGAGCAGGTTCTGTATACTGATATTTATCAGAATGATCTTCATAATTGCCGGAAGCATCAATACCGCCGACCAGTGCACCATAGAGTGTATATTTTGCTTCCGGATTGTTGGAAAGATCTCCAGGGTTAGCGGCTCTGTGATGATAATGTGTCGGCCATTTGCTGCCGTAACCGATCAGGAAGCTGTAGCCCAGAGGATTTCCGCCGAGGATATAATCCATCTGCCATTTGGAGCCGGTTGCCAGCGAGGAAGAAGCATTGCCGTCAGCAGCCACAAGAGCACTCATCTGAAGTGCACAGTTATAACGTGCAGCACCCCAGCCGTCACCGTTGTATTTGCCCTCAGCAACACCGCCTGCATTATTGACTTCAAATTCCAGTTCGGATTTGAATGTATTGTCTTTTGTAGCCTTGTACATCAGAGCAGAATAGCCCTGCCATACTTTATCCCATGTATAGCGGTAATAGTCATAAACACCGTTATAGCTGCCCTGTGACGGTGTCAGAGTCGGCTTGGAGCCTTCACCGCAAATCCACAGCCAGGCCTGTGCCAGAGCAAGTTCATCTTCACACATGGAATCTGTATCATAGAAACCGCCCAGACCGCCGGTATAATTGCCTTTATGCTGTGAGCCGAAATTATAGATTGCCTTTGCATATTTCAGGCATTCTGCTGCAAAAGCAGAATCGGAATCTTTCCAGACATATGCTGCACCGGCAAGAGCAGAGGCCATTTCACCGCAGACAGCGGAGTTGTTCTGAGAAGATGTCAGCCAGTAAGTTGCTCTGTCATAGTGCTGTTCTTCCGGCGGGGTCATCATGCTGTGATCGGCATTGCCGTCGGCAACAACATGGCAGATGGTAGCAACTTCACCGGAACTGTTCAGGAAAGTGGTTTTCATCATGTATTCGGCATTTCTTTTCAGGATTGCCATCAGATGGTCTTTGCAGCCTGCTTTTTCATAAATGCCGGGGTTCAGATATTCGGACATTGCCAGAGAAGACATGCCGAAGCCCATAGTCAGATTAAATTTAATATGGTCGCCGGCATCGTGATAACCGCCGCCGACATTGACTTTGCCGTCACCGTCAGGGTCAACCAGAGACTTGAAACTGGAATCGAAATTTGTCGCATTCGAGAGCAGAGCCGCTTCGTCTTCTACATGACAATTGCCTCTCCATGTCAGGCAGTTGGAAGTGACATCGCTTCCGCAGGCATTGGCATCGAAGAAATACAGCGACAGAGCCAGAGCTTCATAATAATCATTGTCAGCAGCAGAAGCTGTCAGGCTGCTTGTCATTGCTGTCGCACTGGCAGAGGCCAGCATAGCCGCACTCATCAGACCGGCCGCAAGACGATTTTTCAGACTTTTTTTGTTCTTCATAATAAAAAATTCCTCCTCTTAGAAATAGCTGTGCCAGAAATCCGGCGCGCAGATGCCGGAAGAAAACTTCCTGTTTTCCGTTTTTCTGTAACTTATGCACAATTTTAGTATAGCATATCTGTGAAAAAAATGCAACTCAAATTTGAATTTTTTTTGAATTTTCACGTTTTATACAAATAATTAAAAAATTTTTAAGCTCTGTTTATGCATTTTATGGATATCACACAGTAAAAATCAAAAAAACTTGTTTTCTATTTGTGAAAAGTGACGGAAATCGGACGAAAAACTTGACAGATATGCCGAAATGTGGTATACTATAACATGTCCGAAGCCGAATATTCTGAATCGCAATACTGAAAACAGGAATTTTTCATCCCCTGAAAAAATTCAATTATTAATTAAAAGGAGATTTTCACCAATGAAGTTCGTAAAAAAAGCTGCTGTGCTTGCAGCGGCTCTGATAGCTGTTCAGTATCTGCCAGGATTTGTCACAAATCATTTTGCAGAAGCAGAAACTGCAAATACTCAGGATGCTGAAATTGTAGATGCCATGATTACCGGTTATGAAGGTGATGCCGATGACCCTGAAACTTTTAAAGTGATTACAGCAGCACAGGCTGCTTCACAGCAGGTTTCTGCGGATTCCAAGTCTGACGGGCTGGTACATAACAGCAAGTTCGATAATTATGCCAGAGTGGATGGCGTTGATGTATCAAAATATAACGGCGATATTAACTGGAATGCCGTAAAAGCTGACGGAATTGATTTTGCAATCGTCCGTATCGGCTACCGTGGATATGACGGCGGTAAAATTGTAACTGACGGATACTTCCACCAGAATATGAAAAATGCAACTGCTGCGGGTGTGAAAGTCGGTGCATATTTCTTCACACAGGCTATCACCGTACAGGAAGCAATTGAAGAAGCCAAGCACTGTGTTGCCTGTGTAGAGGGCTATGATGTCAAAATGCCGATCTATTTTGACGTGGAACCGACAGAAGGCAACGGCGTAAACGGCCGTCTGAATACTTCCGGCCTCAGCATTAAACAGCGTACAGCCATTGCAGAAGCGTTCTGCCAGACTGTTCAGGATGCCGGCTATGAAGCAGGAATCTATTCTTCCAAGAGTTATTTCCTGAATTATCTTGATCCGGATTATCTTTCCACAAAATTCAAGATCTGGCTTGCCAATTATACAACCCAGACTACTTATGCAGGCGATTATCAGATGTGGCAGTATTCTTCCACAGGTACTGTCGAAGGTATTTCCGGAAATGTGGATATGAATGTTTTCTATTCTCAGAAAGCAGATTTCACAGATGCCAGCGTAACAATTACCGATGCTTCCGTTCCGGTCAAGCCGGCAGTTACCGGTGACGGTAATCTTACTTTTGAATCTTCTGACCCGTCTGTTGCAACAGTAGATGGTGCCGGTAATATTTCCGGTGTTTCCAGCGGTACAAGCATTGTCACTGTATTTTCTGACAACGGCTCCCGTGATACCATCACCGTGACTGTAGATTTTCCGCCTGCCACTGTACTGAATTATACAGGTATGCTTTTCAGTAAAATCGGTGAAAGCGAAGTGATCAGCCCTTCCGGTGTACAGCTCACTTCTTCTGATTCCGGTGTGGTATCTGTTTCAGAAGACGGTACAATCGTAGCAACCGGCTGCGGTACAGCCGCTATTACTGCAAGTGACGGCAACGGAAACACAGCAGTCTGCAATATTCTCGTAACCGATTCCGAACCGCTTTCCGGCGACTGCAATCTTGACGGTATCGTCAATGCGGTAGATGCGGTTTATATCCTGAATCTTGCTTCTGTACTGGGTGTAGAAGGCGATGAAATGCAGTTCTCTGATTCCTACATGAATCTGTATGATTTCAACAATGACGGAAATGTCGATTCTTTCGATGCCAGTGATGTATTAATCACCAGTGCATATGCCGGTGTTGGCTATACAAAATAAATATAAAAAATAAGAAGTGTTCTCTCTGATTCTGTCCGGATTACCGGGCAGAACTTTCAGGAGAATATCATGAATACGGAGCGATATCGAAGTGGTCATAACGAGAACGACTCGAAATCGTTTGGCCGGTTAATCCCGGCTCGTGGGTTCGAATCCCACTCGCTCCGCCAGAAGCCCCGGATCCGGAAAGATCCGGGGCAATTATTTTTATTGAATGCTAAATTAAAATAAAATAAAAAAAGAAGCATCTTCAAAAGATGCTTCTTCAGCGCGGAAAGAGGGATTTGAACCCTTAATAAATTTGAATTTTTATCTATACATAGCTATTATTTTTATTCGTGTGAAATTTCGTGTGAAATTAACGCATTGAAATAATCGTCTATCTGCTTGTCTACACTTTTCCGCTTTTC
>JAFUWN010000042.1 GCA_017483465.1 Oscillospiraceae bacterium | reverse complement strand
TATAGAAAAATATTGTCCCTGTCAATAGCAACAGGAACAAAGAGGCTTAAAAGCCGCCTCTTTGTAACCCTGTCGCTGGTCTATTGACAAACGCAGTCTGAAAAATTTTCTCTCATGTCAAACTGCTAAATTCTGATTTATGTGATTAAAAGGAGGTTTTTACTTATGAGAAAGATTCATCCCGTTAAAGTCGGAGATTGTATTCTGAACGGAGAACATATTTATATTCAGTCTATGCTGAATGTTCCGGCTGAGGATATTCAAGGGAATGTTCAGCAGGCAGTCGAACTCGAACAGGCCGGATGTGAAATCATCAGAACAGCTGTGCCAAATATAGAAGCCGTAAAATTAATTCCGGCGATCAAAGAAAAAATTCATATTCCGTTAGTGGCCGATATTCATTTTGATTATAAAATCGCCCTCGAAGCCGCCGCCGCCGGAGTTGATAAGATCAGAATCAATCCGGGAAATATCGGCAGTATGGACAGAGTCAAACAGGTCGCTCAGGTCTGTCGGGAAAAGAAAATCCCGATCAGAATCGGTGTGAATTCCGGTTCGCTTGAAAAAGAATTATTACAGAAATACGGTTCTCCGACTCCGGAAGCTCTTGTGGAAAGTGCTCTGAATCATGCCGCTATGCTCGAAAAATTTGATTTTGATGATATTGTGATTTCTATCAAGTCTTCTGATGTCAATCGCATGATCGACAGTTATCGCCTGGCGGCTGAAAAATGCCCCTATCCTCTGCATTTAGGTGTGACCGAAGCCGGAACAGAACGTATGGGTTTAATTAAATCTGCAATCGGTATCGGTTCGCTGTTGCATGACGGTATCGGTGAAACAATCAGAGTTTCTCTGACAGACGATCCGATCAGAGAAATCAAAGCCGCTAAGGATATTCTGAAAAGTATCGGCAAGCGGGGCGGTGTGCAGATTGTCTCCTGTCCGACATGCGGCAGAACTCAGATTGATCTGATTTCTCTTGCAAAGCAGGTCGAAGAAGCGGTTGAAACTATCAATAAAGATGTCAGAATTGCTGTGATGGGCTGTGTTGTCAACGGCCCCGGTGAAGCCCGTGAAGCCGATATCGGTGTTGCCGGCGGAAACGGAATCGGTATCTTATTCCGGCATGGCGAGACACTCCGCAGAGTGCCGGAAAATCAGATTGTTCCGGCTCTGCTCGAAGAACTGGAAAAATTATAATATTTTGATAATGGGGGATTATGGATGGCAAACGCTACTATTTTAGAATTTATGAAGCAGTATCTCGAAGAAATTCCGGTTTCTTTGCAGACAGGCGTGATTGAAACGATTCTTTATGATGAAAAAAATTTGCAGGATATTGTATTTGTCACAAGATTTCCGTCTGTTGTGCCTGCTGCTGATCTGATCGCTTTTGAAAAGAATGCTGCTAAGGCGATTCGGGTACGGAATTTCCGGATTGACTGCCGTTATGCACCGGAATTGTTCACACTCGAAAGCTATCCGGCTGCTGTGGAGATGTTCAAGAGAGAACTGCCTGTTGTGAATGGCTTTCTGAACGGTGCTGATGTGAATTTTCAGAATGATCTGCTTTCTATTTTAATTCATAATGCAGGTCTGGAAATTCTGAATAAATTTGATTTCACGCATAAATTTGCAAATTTTATTCAAAAACATTTTGACAAACAAATCACAGTGGATTTGCAGAGTGATGCGGTTGTCTCAGAATCACAGTTACAGCAGGTAATTCAGCAGGCTCCGCCGGAGATCGCTCCGCCGCCGCCTGTGCAGAATCAGAATCAGAACAGCTATACACCTCCGCCGATTCCGGAAAAGCCGCAGTCTGTTACACTGAATACAGGGCAGTTTGACTACGAAAAAGGCGAAGACAAGCTGATCAAAGGCCATCCCATCCGGAGTGATATTACTCCGATTCCGGAGGCTCTTCAGACCAGAAATCAGCGTGTTGTTATCTATGGCGATGTATTCGCTTCAGACACAAGAGATACTAAGAATGATTATAGAATTGTTACGTATCAGATTACAGATTTCTCCGGTTCGGTTAAGATTAAATTATTTGATAAAAAAGAAAATATCGAGAAGCTTCCGCTCGGAGAGATCAAGAAAGGCATGAGCATTCTTGTCGCCGGCAAACTGAAAGAAGATATGTTTGAGCATGAAGCTGTCCTCGAACCGGATACGATTATTATCCGCAAGAGAAAAATCCGTCAGGATACAGCCAAAGAAAAGCGAGTCGAACTGCACTGCCATACGAATATGTCTGCAATGGATGCCGTTACGGAAGCAGGGGCTTTAATCAAAAAAGCACATGACTGGGGTCATCCGGCTATTGCTATCACAGATCATGGTATTGTACAGGCCTTTCCGGATGCTGCCAATGCGGAAAAAGCTCTGAAAGACCCGAATTTTAAAGTTATCTACGGCTGTGAAGCCTATGTGATCAATGATCTCGAGCCTCAGAGAATTATCAGAGGCGAGGATAACAGAAGTATTCAGGATGAACTGATTGTATTTGACGTGGAAACTACCGGTCTGAATAAATATCATGACAGATTGACTGAAATCGGTGCAGTCAAGCTCAAAAATCTCCAGGTTGTCGAGAGCTTCAACACATTCGTGAATCCGGAACAGCCGATTCCGGCCAATATCACAGAACTGACCGGAATCACAAACGAGATGGTTGCCGATGCTCCCAAAGAAGCCGAAGCTGTCCGGAAATTTATGGAATTCTGCGGTGATTCTCCTGTTCTTGCGGCTCATAATGCAGAATTCGATACAAATTTTATTAATTCAGTCTGCAAAAGACATGATATAGAATTTAAATACAGCTATATTGATACGCTGATTTTATGTCAGTCCGCTCTGCCGAACCTCGGCAAGCATAAGCTGGATTTAGTCGCCAAGCATTTGAAACTCGGAAAATTCGATCATCACCGTGCTTCTGATGATGCTCTCATGCTTTCCAAAATTTATATCACCCTGACACAGAGATTGGCCAAAGATAAGGAAATCCGGACACTTCAGGATTTTAATTCCAAATGTGATCTGATTGATATGAAAAAACTCCGGTCTTATCATCAGATTATCTTAGTCCGGAATCAGGTCGGCCTGAAAAATTTATATAAACTGGTCTCTCATGGTCATCTGCATTGTTTTTACAGACATCCGCAGATTCCTAAGACCGTTCTCGAAGAACACCGGGAAGGACTGATTTTCGGCTCTGCCTGCGAAGCCGGAGAACTGTTCAGTGCTGTCGTGGATAACAAGCCGGAAGAAGAACTCGAAAAACTGGCAAAATTCTATGATTATCTTGAAATTCAGCCGATTGCAAACAATGCTTTCATGCTGAAAAAAGGAATTGCCCGTGATGAAGAACAGCTCCGGGATTATAACCGGAAAATTATCCGGCTCGGAGAAAAGTTGAATATCCCTGTTGTGGCAACCTGTGATGTGCATTTCCTGGAAGAAAAGGACGGTATCTACCGGAAAATTCTGACTTCTACCAGAGGCGGTGCAGATGAAGAAGAACAGCCGCCGCTGTATCTCCGGTCAACAGATGAAATGCTGAAAGAATTTTCTTATCTCGGTGAAGAGAAGGCCGAAGAAGTCGTGATTAAAAATCCCCGTATGTTCGCAGATGCCTGTGAACATGTATTCCCGATTCCGAAAGGCACGTTTACGCCCAGTATCGAGGGAGCGGAAGAAGATCTGATCAGAATCACCCACGAAAAAGCCGAATCTATTTATGGCTCTCCTCTGCCGGAAATCGTGGAAAAACGCCTTAACAGAGAACTGGATTCTATTACCAAACACGGATTTTCTGTATTATATATGATCGCTCAGAAATTAGTTTATAATTCCGAAGAACATGGCTATCATGTCGGTTCACGAGGCTCTGTCGGCTCTTCATTCGTTGCTTCCATGGCCGGAATCTCGGAAGTCAATCCGCTTGTGCCCCATTATATCTGCAGGAATCCTGAATGCAAGTACAGCGAGTTCATCACGGACGGCAGCTATGGTTCAGGCTTCGACCTGCCTGCTAAAAAATGCCCCAAATGCGGTCAGGAACTCTGGCATGACGGACATGACATCCCGTTCGAGACGTTCTTAGGCTTTGACGGCGATAAAGCTCCGGATATTGACCTGAATTTCTCTAACGAATATCAGTCCAGTGCTCACAGATATACAGAAAAATTATTCGGCCGTGAAAATGTGTTCAAGGCCGGAACCATCGGCTCTCTTGCCGATAAAACTGCTTATGGATTTGTAAAGAAATATCTTGAAGAAATCGGCGTGACACTCAATCCGACTGAAGAAAACCGCCTCGCAATCGGCTGTACCGGAGTCAAGAGAACTACCGGTCAGCACCCCGGCGGTATGGTCGTTATTCCCTCGAATTATGAAGTTTATGACTTCACACCTGTTCAGCACCCGGCGGATTCTACTGATTCTGATGTGATTACTACCCATTTTGATTTTAATTCGCTTCATGATACGATTCTGAAACTTGACGAGTTAGGCCATGTCGTGCCGACTATTTATAAACATCTTGAAGATCTTACCGGTCTGCAAATCAATGACATCCCCGGTTATGACCCCGAAGTCATCCGGATGTGTACAGACTGCTCCGCTCTGGATGTGACTCCGGAAGAAATCTTCTGTCAGACCGGAAGCCTCGGCATTCCGGAAATGGGTACCGGCTTTACGATTCAAATGCTTATGGATGCCAAACCTACTAAATTCAGCGATTTCTTACAGATCTCCGGACTCTCTCACGGTACTGATGTCTGGCTCGGTAATGCCAAAGATTTGATTGATAACGGAATTTGTACGATTTCACAGGTAATCGGCACCCGTGACAGCATTATGACGTATCTGCTCTATAAAGGCGTTGAGCCGAAATGGGCGTTCAAGATCATGGAGTTTACCCGTAAGGGGAAAGCAAAATTATTATTTGATGATGATGTCCTGAAAATGCTCCGTGATCATGATGTTCCTGAATGGTATATTCAAAGCTGTCTCCGTATAAAATATATGTTCCCGAAGGCTCATGCGGCCGCTTATATCATCGCTGCGATGAAAATCGGCTGGTTTAAGCTCTATAAGCCCCTCGAATACTATGCAACTTATTTTACCGTTCGTGGCGGTGACTTCGATGCCGAACTCGCTATGCAGGGCATTGAGGCCGTTCGTAATAAAATCCGGGAATTGCAGGCCAAAGGCAACGGCAGAACTAAAAAAGAAAACGATCTGCATGATATTCTCATGATCACAAATGAAATGATGTCCAGAAAAATTGACGGCAAACCTATGGAATTTCTCCCGATTGATCTGAAAAAATCCCATGCAACAGAATATCTGATCGAAGACGGAAAAATCAGGATTCCGTTTTCGGCTCTGTCCGGTGTCGGTGAGAATGCCGCAAGAGGAATCTACGAAACGGCTCAGCGTGGCGATTATCTCTCCGTTGAAGAATTTCAGTATCAGTCCGGAGCCACAAGAACCGTGATTGAAATGCTCGAATCTATGAATGCTTTCGGCGATCTGCCGAAAACAACACAGTTAGGATTTTTCTGATATTATTTCATCAATTCTGTGGCACATCTGAAACCTGCTCTGAATGCAATATATTTTTCTTCAATCACACAATTCAGGAGAATTTCTTGTTTTTCGGAGCAGATTTCCGTATCAGAATCCAGATCGCACAGCTGTTCGATTGCGATATTGAGTTCTTTGCTTTCCGGTGCAATGTTATTCCATTCTTTAAATAAGAGATTCATATAATCTGACATGATTTTTCAAACCTGCCTTTTTTCATCAGCTGAACGGCACAATCGAAACCGCCCTCGAAGGCCTGACGAGATACCGCACAGATACAGGCAATAAGCTCATCATAATCTTCTTCTTTACCGAGAGACATTTTTCGCATAAGAGCAATTGCTTCGGGGGTATCTTTCGAGCCTGGAAGCCAGGTTTCAAATAATTCGTCCATATAATCCATATGTAGATCAGTCCTTTCTGAAAGTTGTTAAGTTAATTATATTAATCATGGGAATGATCGTCAATATCTAAAAATATGTTTTTTCTAAATAAAAGTATTTTATTGAGGTGATATAGTGGATAACAAGCATTATGAAGCAGTAAAAAAATGTGCTAAAAATAATTATGATGAAATAAAAATTCTCGTTCCAAAAGGAAAAAAAGAAGAATATAGAGAACATGCTAAAGAGCAAGGCGAGTCTCTCAGTGCATTTATCAAAAGAGCTATCGAACATCAGATAGAAGATGACGATTGGAAATAAAAAAATTCTGTTGAATTGCTGAAAGTTATCGTCAATCTGTCCGAAATCAAAAAAATATAATGTCTCCTATTGACAAAAACACTTGATTATGGTAATATATTAATATGCTAAAGCAATAAAAATTAAGAATCGAGGTAAACTATGCGACAGTATGATCTGATCACCCCGGAGGGTACAAAAGACTATCTCTTTGATGAATGTGCCCTCAAAAGAGAGGTGGAAACCAAAACACGCAGTATCTTCAAATCTATGGGCTATTCCAGAGTTATCACACCCGCTCTTGAATTCTTTGATGTCTTCCATCAGAATTCGTTATATTTCCCCCCCGAGGAATTGTGCAAACTGACCGATAATAAAGGCCGTCTGATCGTTTTAAGACCGGATTCCACTGTTCCGATCGCCCGTGTGACAGCTACAAGATTAAAAGAAGCTATGCTCCCATTGAGATTATATTATACTCAGCCCGTATGGCATTTCGCTCCGTCCCTCAAAGGCAGAAGCACTGAAATCAATCAGACCGGTATTGAACTCATCGGAGCTTCTTCCAGAATGGCCGATATTGAGGTTATTTCCGCTGCTCTGGAAGTGCTTTCCAGTGTGGGAAATGATGTGAGCTATTCTCTGGAATTAGGCGATATCAGAATTTTTAAAGAATTAATGCTTCGTCTGAATGCGACTCCGGCACAGAAAGAGGAGATTCATGCACTGATCGAATCAAAAAACTATCCGGCTCTGAATGATATGCTGGATAAGCTGGGAGAACATAAGATTACAGACGCTCTCAAGAAACTGCCGACACTGTTCGGCGGTGAGGAAGTCTTTGACCGTGCGGATGAAATCTTTCAGGATTCCAGAATCACGGAAATTCTGGAAAATGTGCGTGAATTATATCATACTGTCCGTGAGATCAGTCCGGATTGCAGAATCACAATTGACTTGGGACTGGTTAATAAAACAGATTATTATACAGGCTTGGTTCTGAAAGGCTATCTGGAAGGCTACGGAGAAGAAGTGATCTCCGGCGGCAGATATGATAAATTATTATCAGAATTCGGCTATGATATACCGGCTGTAGGAATGGCAGTCAATGTCGATGCGGTAGCGGCTGTAATCGGCAAGAAAAAACCGCCTGTTCATGCGGCTCCGGATGTGCTGATTTCTGCCGGAGAGGGCTGTGAAGCCGAAGCGGTCAGAAAAGCGGCTGAACTCCGTGCCCAGGGCTTATGCGTAGAGCATTCGATGTTTACAGATTCTGAATTATCTCAGGAATACGCAAAAGACAGGAAAATTGCAAGAATTATTCTGATTTCGTCAGAACAGACTGAAGAACTGGAGGTAAAAATTGATGAATAACAAACCTCTCCGGATTGCTCTGACAAAGGGCAGACTCGAAAAAGATACCGTCAAGCTTCTGGAAAGCTTAGGCTATGACTGTACGGCAGTCCATGAAAAAGGCAGAAAGCTGATTCTTCCGATTCCGGACGGAAATCTGGAAGTCGTCTTAGCAAAGGCCGCTGATGTCATTACTTATGTAGAGCACGGCGTTTGTGATATGGGTGTTGTCGGCAAAGATACGCTCATGGAAATGAACGGCAAGTTATTTGAGCTTGTGAATCTCGGCTTCGGGAAATGCAAATTCGCACTTGCGACTAAGAAAGATTATCCGTTTTATGACGGTTTCGGCATCAAGACGATTGCTTCTAAATATCCGAATGTGACAAAGGCTTTCTTTGAACAGAAGCATATGGATGTGGATATTATCAAAATCGAAGGCTCTGTTGAGCTTGCTCCGTTATTAGGCCTTGCCGATGGGATTGTTGATATTGTCGAGACGGGTACGACTCTGAAAGAAAACGGTCTGGAAGTAGTCGAAGATGTTGCTCAGATTTCGGCTCGTCTGATTGTAAATACAGTCAGTCTGAAAATGCGTCAGAAAGAGATTGAAGATTTAGTTAAGAAAGTGGAGGAGAAAATCAATGATAAAGCAGATTAAATGTGACGGCTCTGCCGAATATGAATTTTTAAAAGAACTCGAAAGACGTTCCGGCGAGACGGATAAGAAAGTTTCTGAAATTGTTTCTGAAATTATCGAGACAGTCAGAACCGGCGGTGATGAGGCTGTCAAGAATTATACAAAGAAATTTGACGGCAATCTGCCGCAGTATTATGAAGTGCCCCGTGAAGTCATCAACGATGCTCTCACAGAGGCTGATCAGGATTTTGTACAGGCTCTGCTGAATGCTCAGGAAAATATTGCAGATTTCCACAATCGTCAGAAAGTGCAGGGCTTTACCAATGCCAAGCCGGATGGTGTGATTTTAGGTCAGCGTGTCAGAGGTCTGGAACGTGTCGGATTATATGTTCCGGGCGGTACAGCTGCTTATCCGTCCAGCGTTCTGATGAATGCTATTCCTGCAAAGATTGCAGGAGTCAAGGAAATTATCATGGTGACTCCGCCTTGTAAAGACGGTACGCCGAATAAAGATATTTTAGTCGCTGCTGCGATCTGCGGAGTTGACAGAGTATTCCTGTCCGGCGGTGCTCAGGCGATTGCCGCTCTTGCCTACGGTACAGAGGCGATTCCGAAAGTGGATAAGATCGTCGGCCCTGGAAATATTTTCGTTGCTACAGCGAAAAAATTATTATACGGCATTGTCGATATTGATATGATCGCCGGGCCGAGCGAAATTCTTGTCATGGCCGATGAAACTGCGGATCCGAAATTTGTCGCCGCTGATCTGATGTCTCAGGCCGAACATGATAAACTTGCTTCTGCAATTTTAATTACAACTGATCCGACACTTCCCGATAAAGTGGAAGCCGAAGTGATTCGTCAGATGAATTATCTCGAAAGAAAAGAAATTATTGAAGAATCTATGAAAAATTACGGTGCGATTCTGATCGCTCAGTCAAAAGAACAGGCTGTGGAATTGGCAAATGCTATCGCTCCGGAACACTTAGAAGTTGTCATGGAAAATCCGCTTGAATATATCGGTAAGCTGGATAATGCAGGTTCTGTCTTCTTAGGTTCGTATGCTTCCGAACCGCTCGGAGATTATTACGCCGGCCCCAATCACGTTCTTCCGACAAGCGGAACAGCAAGATTTTTCTCACCTCTGGGAGTCAATAGTTTTATTAAGCGTTCGAGTTATATTTATTATACAGAAAATGCCCTCAGAGAAGCCAAGGATGATATTGTTCTGATCGCTGAACGTGAAGGCCTCACAGCTCATGCAAATGCAATTAAAGTTCGTTTCGAGGAGGAAGACTGAGATGAACTGGGAAAATAATGTCCGCCGGGTTGTGCCTTACACGCCTGGCGAACAGCCGAAAGTTTCGGATATTATCAAATTGAATACGAATGAGAATCCTTATCCGCCTGCACCCGGTGTTCAGAAAATTTTAGATGATTTTGATCTTGCAAGAATGCGTCTTTATCCTGACCCGAATGCTGAAATCTTAGTCAATGCCTTAGCGGAAACCTATCATGTCAAGCCAAGTCAGATTTTTGTCGGTGTGGGTTCGGATGATGTCATCTCAATGGCATTTCTGACGTTCTTCAATTCAGAAAGAAATATTCTCTTTCCGGATGTGACCTATTCTTTTTATGATGTCTGGGCAGATGTGTATAAAATTCCGTATCAGACCGTAAAGCTCACAGAAGATTTCAGAATCAATCCGGAGGATTATAAAATCCCGAACGGCGGTATTATCTTCCCGAATCCGAATGCTCCGACCGGAGTACTCGAATCGCTTGATCTGATCGAAGAGATTTTACAGGCCAATCCAGACAGTGTTGTCATGATTGATGAAGCTTATATTGATTTCGGCGGAATCAGCTGTCTGCCGTTACTCGAAAAATATGAGAATCTGCTTGTGATTCAGACGTTCTCGAAATCGAGGAGTATGGCCGGAATGAGAATCGGCTTTGCAGTCGGTTCAGAGAAATTGATTAAATATATGAATGATGTCAAATTTTCGATTAATTCTTATACAATGAATCACTTGACACTTTTATGCGGAGCAGAAACGCTCAAAGATCAGGAGTATTTCAAATCTACGACAGGAAAGATTATCGAAACCAGAGAACTGACTAAGAAAAAATTATCAGAATCAGGCTTTGTTTTCCCGGATTCCAAGAGTAATTTTATTTTCGCAAGTCATCCGGATTACGATGCGGGTTTGATTTTTAATAAGCTCAAAGAAAGAAAGATTTTCGTCCGCTACTGGAATAAACCGAGAATTGATCAGTATCTGAGAATTACAGTCGGAACACCCGAAGAAATGCAGAAATTATTCTCCGCTTTAGAAGAAATCATGAAAAAATAATATTTGACAGATGGGAGTTTTTAGATTATGGGTATGTTTGCAGGTGCGGTATTTATCCGCAATGAGAAAAATAAATCTAAAGAAACAATTATCGAAGAATTTCAGAAATTTATGAATGTCAAAGGCTATGAAATCTCTGATTCTGAAAATGCAGAAGAAAAATACTGCTTTTCGTTTCCGGAGGGAAAATGGTTTGCCTTTACATTCCCTGAAAATGTACCCTCCGGAGAAGGCGGTTTCCTGGCAAGATGTTTTCAGAGCTATACTGCTTCGGCGGATTTGGTGGATGATGATTTTATCGACTTTGCACTATATCAGCCGGACGGTGCATGTATCGATCATGAAATTATCGGCACTCCCTACTGGGATGAACCCATGTTTGATGAAGATATTTCTCAATGGTTCCGGTTTCTGAAAGATGAGGCTTCCCAGGAAGCATTGGCTTCTGCTGTAGAAGAAGATTTGCTCGAGGAGTTCAGTCAGTTGATTGAGCTGGATCATAATCCGCTGTTTCTGGATTTGGACAATCCCGAAAAATATTCCGCTGAAATGATCTATTTTAAGAAAAAATGAGGTGAAAATTTTGAATTCTGCTACAGTCACAAGAACATCGAAAGAAACAGATATTACTGTTACGATTCTGCCAGAAGACGGCAAAACGGAAATCTCAACAGGGATCGGCTTTTTTGATCATATGCTGACGGCTCTGTCTATGCATAGTCAGATTCCTATGAAAATCCATGCTGTCGGAGATATTCATGTTGATGCACATCATACTGTGGAAGATACCGGAATTGTCCTCGGACAGGCTCTTGCTAAGGCATTAGGCAATAAATCCGGAATCGTCCGCTATGGTTCGGCTTATATCCCCATGGATGAAAGTTTAGCATTCTGTAGTCTGGATATCTGTAACCGGCCGTTTCTGGTATTCAATGCCGAATTCACAAACCCGATGATCGGTGCGTATGATACCTGCCTGACAGAAGAATTTATGAGAGCATTCGCATTCAATGCCGGACTGACACTGCATTGCAATGTTCTGTATGGCAAGAATGATCATCATAAGACAGAGGCTCTTTACAAGGCTGTTGCTCATGCGTTGAAAATCGCCTCAGCTCCGTCAGAACAGACCATTACAACGAAAGGAATACTCGGCTAATGATTGCAATTATTGATTATGGTGCAGGAAATATTTTCAGTGTCAGGAATGCTCTGAATTATTTAGGAATCGAAAATCAGCTTACAGATGAAATTTCTGCAATTGAAAAATCAGATAAAATTATTCTCCCCGGAGTCGGAGCGTTTCCGAGTGCTGTGAAAATGCTGGAGAATAAAAATCTGATTCCGGTTCTGAAAGAACAGGCTCAGAAAAAGCCGTTTCTGGGAATCTGCCTGGGAATGCAGATGTTATTATCAAAAAGCTATGAATTTGAAGAATGTGACGGTTTAGATCTCATTTCCGGAACAGTGGATAAAATTCCGGCTCAGAACTTGATTATTCCGCATATGGGATGGAATAAGCTGGAAATTCAGAATGATTGTGCGTTATTAAAAAATCTTCCGGAAGAAGCTTATGTCTATTTTGTACACTCGTATATGGCAGCTTGTCAGGATGAGAAGAATCTCTCCGCATGGGTCGAATACGGCGGAAAAGTTCCGGCTCTGGTGATAGATCACAAGTATATCTTCGGAGCACAGTTTCATCCGGAAAAAAGCGGAGAAGTCGGCTTGCAGATTCTCAGAAACTTTGCGAATCTTTGAGGTGTATTCATGTTTGAAGAAAATTATCAGATCTGGAACAAGGAAATTTTAACAGCCGTTTGTTTCTCGAAATTTGAAGAAGAACCGGAAGTATTAACCTCTGAATTTCGTTCAGCGATTGAGGAAAAAATAAAATTTATCAATGAACATCAGCAGGAAATTTTAGATTCTGCATCCGAAATGGCGGAACTCGCTGAAGACTGGCTCATTCAGGGAATTGAAGATGATACTGTCGATCTGGATGAACTGACCTCCGTTACCATGGAAGACGGCACAGAAATTGATTTTCCTGTGACAGAAGAAGCGTTCCGGAACAGTCTGCACCTGATTGATGTGACATTGGATTTCTGGAAGAATTTAGAAACATGCACAGTTTTCCTTGAATTCTACTGCGAACCGGATTATTTCTTAGGACACAGAGTGCATATTAAAATCAATGAAGAAAATCAGATAGTCTGCAAAGGCCTTTGAAAGGAGAATCTTTCATGAAGTTAAGCCATTCTGTCAGCAGTGCGGTCAGAAAATTTTCTTACTGGCTTGCAAACGGCACAGCCGGCAATCCGCTGTTAGAAAATATTGATTACTGGAATGAGTTCAGAGAAAGTCCGAGTCTGCTCGAACAGGTCTATGCGATTTTTATCAATAATCTGGAACTCGATGAAAACGGCAATGTTCTGAATGCAAAATATGCCGAACAGAGAGCCGCCCAGTATATCAGAGAATATTGTGATACTGATTATCATGCCGAACCGTCTTTTGACGGCTCGGATGAAGTAAATTTATATTAAAGGAATTTTTAGCTATGATTATTTTACCTGCGATTGATATTAAAGACGGAAACTGCGTGAGATTAGTCCGTGGCGATTACGGAACGGCTCACAAGGTCGCTGAAGATTATATGCAGACTGCTCAGAGCTTTGTGCAGGCCGGTGCCGAATGGATTCATATGGTCGATCTGGATGGAGCAAAAGATGCCAAACCCGTCAATACAGAAATTTTTCTTGATGTTGCAAAACATACAAGCCTGAAAGTCGAGGTCGGCGGAGGAATCCGGAATCTTGATACAGTGGAATCTTATTTGTCTCAGGGCATTTCCAGAGTGATTTTAGGCTCTGTTGCTCTGAAAAATCCGGAGCTGGTCGAACTTGCCGTGAAAGAATATCATGAAAAAATCGCAGTCGGAATCGATGCGAAAAACGGCTTTGTTGCTGTCGAGGGCTGGCTTGATGCTTCTACAGTCGAGTATATCGCTCTTGCAAAAGAAATGCAGAAAATGGGCGTAAAAACGATCATCTTCACGGATATTTCCAAAGACGGCACACTCTCCGGAGTCAATCAGGAACAGCTGAAAGCTCTGCATGATGCTGTGGATTGTCAGATCATTGCAAGCGGAGGTGTGCATACAATGGAGGATATTAAAGCCTGTGCAAATATGGGGTTATATGGCACAATCTGCGGAAAGTCACTCTATCAGGGTACTTTAAATCTGAAAGAAGCCATAGACTATACAAGAAATTAAATTCAGAAAGGGGGAAATGTATGCTTGCCAAGAGAATTATTCCTTGTCTCGATGTCCGTGACGGCAGAGTCGTCAAAGGCGTGAATTTTCAGGGAATCAAAGAAGTCGGCGATCCTGTCGAGTGTGCAGCCGAATATAACAGACAGGGTGCGGATGAAATTGTATTCTATGATATTACAGCTTCTCATGAAGGCAGAGGGGTTATGCTCGATGTCGTCAGAGAGACGGCAAAACGTGTTTTCGTTCCGCTGACAGTCGGCGGAGGTATCAAAACAGTGGATGATATCAGAGAAACGCTCAGAGCTGGTGCGGATAAGGTTTCTGTCAATTCACAGGCGGTACAGAATCCGCAGTTAATCCGTGACGGTGCAGATATTTTCGGCAGTCAGTGTATCTGTGTCGGCATCGATGCCAAGAAAACCAAAGCCGGAAACTGGACGGTCTATATCAACGGCGGCAGAATTGATATGGAACTTGATCTGCTCGACTGGGTGAAACAGATCGAACAGCTCGGAGCCGGAGAAATCTGCCTGAATTCCATTGATACAGACGGAGTGAAACAGGGGTTTGATCTGCCGATGCTCAAAGCAGTGGTGGATGCGGTCAGCATTCCGGTGATCGCAAGCGGCGGAGCCGGAAAACTGGAGCATTTTGCTGAGGCATTCGAGAAAACGGACTGTTCGGCAGCATTGGCGGCTTCGCTGTTCCATTTCAAGGAACTGACAGTCGGTGAAGTCAAGACAGACTGCAGAAGCAAAAATATCATCGTCAGAACATGATATTCATTTTTTAGTATTACAAGGAGGATATATTATGGATTTTACAAGTGAGAAATTTCAGAGAAAAATTGAACCGTTCCGTTTTTCTTCGGATGAAGAACAGGCTTCCCTGAGCCTCGAAGCAGGGGTCGGCTATCTTGCTGATCTGTTCGCAACAAGAGCCGATTCCGGTTTTGTCGGCAATGGCTATGACTGGGAAGCTCTTGCAGAAATTTTCCTGGCAGAAATCTACGAGGGCGAAGATGACAGCTTTGAATTTGATTCCGAAGCTGATCTGTTTGTTGTCTACTCCGAAGATGCTGAATCTCTTGCAGATTTCGCTCTTGCATTTAAAGAGGCCTGTGAGGATTCTGATCTGATTGCAGATTTATTCAGCCGTGCGGAATTAAGATAAGATTATTATAGCATGTATATTTCTTATTCTGATAATGAGGAAAATATAGTAAAATCGGGTCTGGATGCGATTTCGGAAGTTCTGACCGGTACAGATACAGAGAAAAAATTAAGTCTGCTGTTATGTCTGGATAAATATCTCGATCCTTGGTTCGGGTATGATCTGCCTTACAGAGAACAGATTTTTACTCTGCTCGAACAGGTGATTATTTCAGATACTTCGCCTGATGTCGTTGACGAGGCAATCAATTTATTGCAGTACGGCGGAGGGCCTTGGCCGATTCTGAAAGCCAATCTTGATAAAATTCCGGAACAGTGCAGACCCGATGCAGAATATTATATTCATGAGGGAGAAAGAATCATGAACGATACAGAACTTGATAAATATTTTCAGAAAAGCGATCTGATTCCGGCAATCGCTGTGGATGTCAATACGAAGCAGGTCTTAATGCTTGCATATATGAATAAAGAGAGTCTGAAAAAAACGCTCGAAACAGGCTATACATGGTACTGGAGCAGATCAAGACAGGAACTCTGGAATAAAGGTGCAACCAGCGGTCATTTACAGAAAGTCGTTTCTATCTTTGCAGACTGCGATAACGATACGCTCCTAGTCAATGTCGAACAGACTGGTAATGCCTGTCATACCGGTTCTTACAGCTGTTTCTTCAGGCAGATCTATGGCAAGCCGGAAGTTTAAAATTTTTACCGGCATTCTGCTGGCAGCAATTTTAATGATGATCGCTTTGCTGTACTTGTTCCGGAACAGTAAGATCATCCATCCGGCAGAGGCGGTTTCTCTGCCGGATAATGCTGTTTATTACTCTCAGAAAAATCCGGACTGGGCAGAAGATTCGCTCGGAAATTCTGATTATAAAATGTCTGATTCCGGCTGTCTGGTGACATGCATGGCCTGTACACTCACTATGCAGGAAATTTATGAAATGACCCCGAAAGAACTGAATCAGCTTCTTTCCGCTAATCATGGATATGATGATGACGGCAATCTGCAATGGAGCATTCTGGAAAATCTGACTGACACAGAAATCAGTCTTGAATTTACTGATATTTCTGACTTGCTTAAACAGCATATTTATCCGGCTGTCCGTGTCAGAATGCATGGCCTCGGCAGTTATCATTATGTCCTGATTATCGGCAGTGATGAGAAAAATTATCTCTGTATTGATCCGTTAAGTCAAGAAAATCAGCCTGTTTCGCTGTCGGAGTATCATAACAGAATCTATGCCGTCCGGTATCTGAAAAAATCAGTCACAAAATACAGACTTCCTGAATAGGATATACTATCCGACAAGACAGGAGGTCTGTTATTTTTATGAATCTCGATACATCCCCGATGGCGGAGGAGTTCGACCGCCGCCCTGATATGAGAAATGCTGTGCCGATCAAGGTCAGCAGAGTATTCGACAGCTGCAGCGACAGAGATTGCATTTCCAATGTTCCGGTGATACTGGATTCCGGCGAACTGCCCTGTAATGTCCAGTTAGTCAAGAGCAAATGTGTAAAAGTCGCTGATGTCTGCATGAGAATCGAACCCGTGCCGTTCAACAGAGGGTTTTATAATATTGACCTGACATTCACGTTCAGAGTGGAATTATTAGCCTATACCTGTGCAAGCGGTCAGCCGCAGCTATTGACCGGAACAGTCTACGCAAGCAAGAGCAGTATTCTCTACGGAAGCGAATCCAATACACAGACATTCTACAGTAACGGCTGTCAGACCGGAAGTACTGACGAATGCTGTGAAGTTGTCAATCTGCCGACTGCCAATGTGCAGGTAGTTCCGCCGTTAGCTCTGGAAACAAAAATCGGGACAGTCTGCCGTCAGTGCGAGCCGTGTCAGAAACCGGATTCCATGCCTCCGGCAATGCGGACGGTTATCATGACATTAGGCTTATTCTCTGTGATCGAACTGACCAGACCTGTGACGGTCATGGTTCCGACATTTGATTATACAATCCCATCGAAAGAATGCAATATTGATACAGAAACACCCTGTGCGGTATTTGATAAGATGCGTTTCCCGACAGAAGAATTTTCACCGATGACTCTCAATGATTCCTGCAAACCGGAGCGTCAGCCGGAATGTGCCTGCGGTTCTTAAATAAAAGCGAAATCCGGAAGCAGAATACTGTTTCCGGATTTTATTTATTAAATTATATAAAAAATAAATTTACAAATTGCTTAGTAATATAAATTATGAACATCTGATGTGCTATAATAAAACTAAAATAACAAATCAGAATCTTCTTGACTTTTCAGAGAATTTATGCTATACTGGATAAGTCAGGAAATGTCATTCTGATAAAGATACAGGAGTGTTTTTTATGAATCAAATGCAGGCAGAACAGCGTATTCAGGAACTTTCCAGGATTCTGGAACAGTATAATTATGAATACTATGTACAGGATAATCCTAGTGTCGAAGATTATGTCTATGACGAACTCATGCAGGAACTTAAAAAATTAGAAGCTGATTTTCCGGAGTTTCTCTCTCCACAGTCGCCTACCCAGAGAGTCGGAGGAATGGTATCAAATCAGTTTGAGAAAGTCTCTCATGCCGTTCAGATGCAGAGTTTGCAGGATGTGTTCGATTTCGAGCAGGTGAGTGCTTTCGTCACAAAATGTCATGAAGTCTTTCCGGAGGCAGAATTCAGTGTCGAACCGAAAATTGACGGCTTATCCGTATCGCTGGAATATCATGATAATAAATTTGTGTTAGGCTCCACCCGTGGAGACGGTTTCACCGGTGAGGATGTCACGGCAAATCTGAAGACGATTTACAGCATTCCGCTGAATCTGAAGCTGAAAGAAACTCTGCCCTTGCTCGAAGTCAGGGGAGAAGTCTACATGCCGAGAGAACAGTTTCTGAAATTAGCCGCTCAGCAGGAGGAAAACGGTGAACAGCCGTTCAAGAATCCCCGGAATGCCGCTGCCGGTTCGCTCCGTCAGAAATATTCTGAAATTACTGCAAAGAGAAAACTGGATATTTTTGTATTCAATCTCCAGAGATGTGAGGGCAGAGAGTTTTCATCTCACAGCGAAACACTCGAATTTCTGAAAGAAGCCGGATTCCATATGATTCCGGGCTGGAAACTCTGCCGGACAGCTGAGGAAATCAGGGAAGTCATCGAAGCAATCGGCAGTTCCCGTCAGAATCTGCCGTATGATATTGACGGTGTTGTGATTAAAATCAATCTTCTGGAACAAAGAACATTATTCGGCTCGACTTCCAAAACGCCGAAATGGGCAATTGCCTATAAATTCCCGCCGGAAGAAAAAGAAACCACTCTGAGAGAAATTGAAGTCAATGTCGGGCGGACAGGTGCTCTGACTCCTGTTGCCGTATTCGATACGATTACGCTCGCCGGAACAAGCGTTTCCAGAGCAGTCCTGCATAATCAGGATTTTATTACAGAAAAAAATATCTGTATCGGTGATCAGATTATCGTCCGGAAAGCAGGGGATATTATTCCGGAAGTCCTGCGAAGCGTTTCTCATCAGGAAAATGCTGTGCCTTATGTTCTGCCGGAATGCTGTCCGGTCTGCGGTGCAAAGGCAGTCAGAGACGAAGGAGAAAGTGTGCTCCGCTGTCCGAATATCGCCTGTCCGGCACAGCTGCATAAACAGCTGGTGCATTTTGCCTCCAGAGACGCTATGAATATTGACGGCCTCGGAACAGCGATTGTCAATGCTCTGCTGAATGCCGCACTTGTAAAAGATTCTGCTGATTTATATACGCTCACAGCAGAACAGCTTCTGAATTTAGAGGGCTTTCAGAAAAAGTCTGCTGAAAATCTGGTCAATGCAATTGAAAAATCAAAAACCGCTTCTCTGGACAGAGTGATCTATGCACTCGGAATCCGGAATATCGGACAGAAAGCCGCTAAATTATTATGTGATAAATTTCTGACACTTGAAAATCTGGAACAGGCTGAAATCACAGAGATTTCTGAAATCGAGGGTTTCGGAGAAATTATGGCAGAGAATTTTTATCATACACTGCATGAAGAATCCGTACAGAATCTGATTCAGAAACTCAGAACTGCCGGCCTGACTATGCCGTATGAAAAACAGAAAGTCTTGTCTGATACGTTTTTCAGCGGAAAAGTTTTCGTTCTGACCGGAACGCTCACACAGATGAAACGTGCCGAAGCGAAACAGCGAATCGAAGCCGCCGGCGGTAAAGTATCCGGTTCGGTATCGAAAAAAACAGATTATGTGATCGCCGGGGAAGAAGCCGGCAGTAAGCTGACAAAAGCTCAGGAACTCGGCATTTCTGTTCTGAGCGAAAAAGAATTTATCGAAAAATTATAAATTTATATCAGGAAAATATTTTTCTGCAAAATCCGGAACAGCGGTTTTAATCTGCTGTTCCCGGAGATATGTCAGCTCCGGAGAAGTAACGGCAGAAAAATCCAGAGAATAGGCACATAAGCATTGATATTTTTCTGTTTCAGAACTGTCACCGTATTTGGAATCGCCCAGCAATGGTGAGCCTAAAAAAGCCAGATGTGCTCTGATCTGATGTGTCCGGCCTGTATGCAGAGTCACAAGTACAAGCTGTTTCCGGCCGTTCTGTGCAAGTACTGCATATTCTGTGATGATCTCCAGCCATGCGGAATCTTTCTGAAACGAAGCAATCTGTACTTGATTGCTGTCGGCATTCTTTTTCAGCCATGCTTTGCAGATCTGATGTCGCTCCGGCAGTGGACGGGAGACAATGGCTAAATATTGTTTTCTGACTTCTCTGTTTCGTATGGCTTCGTTCATGTTACGCAGAGCAGCGGCATTTTTGGCAGCAATTACAATGCCCTCGGTATTCCGGTCAATCCGGTTGCAGAACGCCGGAGAGAAACTCTGCTCCTGTTCCGAATGATACTCGCCTTTCTGTATCAGATAGGCCTGCATGATCTCCGTCAGAGCCGGAATCTTTTTCCGGTTGCTGCTGTGCATATCCTGTCCGGCCGGTTTATGAATCAGTATAAAATTATGATCTTCAAACAGAATCCGGAGTGTTCCGGCACGAAGCTCTTTCCGGACGGGCTTTTTTTCTTTGGATGTCAGAAAAAATTCTTCTTTTGCATAAATCCGGAGCGTATCACCTTCCTGAAGAATTTCTTTTCCGGTGCAGCGTTTCTGATTATATTTAATATCTTTCTGCCGGATGAGTTTATATAATAAATTTTTCGGCATGGACGGCAGATATTTTAATATAAATTTATCCAGCCGCTGACCGGCATCGTTTTTCTGAATGACAATTTCATGGAGCATACTAATTTCAGTTCCTTTCTGATTTTGATTCTGAAATTATTATAGCATATTTTTTTATATGAATCAATAGTGTGGTGAAGATATGGAAAAAAATGAAAAAAGCGATCTGCATAAAGGACACAGGAAAAGAATGCGGCAAAGATTTCTGAAAAACAAAGGGCAGGGATTCAGTCAGCATGAACTTCTGGAAATGGTATTATATCCGATGATTCCCCGTGCAAATACCAATGAGACAGCTCACAGGCTTCTGAAAAGATACGGTTCTCTGGAAAATCTTTTTCAGGAGGGAGATTATTATGAATTTCGGACATTTGAGGGCATAGGCGATCAGAGTGCCTATCACCTTTCTGTTCTCTGCAAGACATTTTATGGATGTGCAGAAAGTAAATGGAAAAATGTACATCTGAAATCGCCTGCCAGCTGCAAAAGATTTTTCATTAATGAATTTCGGGAAGAAACAGATGATGAAGTCTTCATGGCAGCATGTCTGGGAGATGACATGCAGATCATCCGCTGTGAAACAATCGCAGCAGGCGAAACTGGTCAGGTACAGTTTACGTTTGCCAAACTTGCAAAAGTTGTTCTGCGGTCTTCCTGCCGGCTTGTCGTACTGGCACATAACCACCCAAGAGGCTTTTCACAGCCCTCTGTGGAAGATATTATCACCACCGGACAGCTCCGGGATTTGCTGTCTACGATTGATGTTTCTCTTTTTGATCATATTATCATAAGCGGCCGGGAAGCTTATTCTATGGCCGAACATCATGATTTTTAATTTATAAGTTTCAGGAGGGGATTTTATGGATTTCAAACTGTATGCACCTTATGAACCGTCCGGCAGTCAGCCGGAGGCAATCCGGTTATTAACAGACGGTTTCCAAAACGGAAAAAATATGCAGACACTGTTAGGGGTAACAGGTTCCGGCAAGACATTTACAATGGCAAATGTGATCGCAAATCTGAATAAACCGACTCTGGTACTGGCACATAACAAGATTTTAGCTGCTCAGCTCTGTTCGGAGCTGAAAGCATTTTTCCCTGAAAATGCTGTCGAATATTTTGTCAGCTATTATGATTATTATCAGCCGGAAGCCTATGTGCCCAGTACAGACAGCTATATCGAAAAAGATTCGTCTATTAATGAAGAAATTGATAAACTCCGGCATTCGGCGACAACTGCTCTTGCAGAACGCAAAGACGTGATTATCGTTTCGAGTGTCTCTTGTATCTATTCTTTGGGAAGTCCGGAAGAATACCGGAATATGACTGTTTCTGTCCGGGTCGGCATGGAAAAAAGTATGTCTGATCTGATTCAGGAACTTGTCAGAATCCAGTATGAACGAAATGATATTGATTTTACAAGAAACAGATTCCGGGTCAGAGGCGATGTGATGGAAATCTTTCCGGCCGCTTCGACGGATACGGCGGTCAGAGTCGAATTTTTCGGTGATGAAATTGACCGTATCAGTGAAATTGATGTCCTCACCGGAACTGTAAAAGCCCGATTACAGCATTATGCTGTCTTTCCGGCTTCGCATTATGTCGTCAGTCATGATAAAATTCAGAATGCAGTATCTGAAATCCGGGACGAATTAAACTCCAGAATCGAGTATTTCAATCAGAATCATAAATTGATAGAAGCACAGAGAATCGCCCAGCGAACAAATTATGATATTGAAATGCTTCAGGAAGTCGGCTTCTGCTCCGGAATCGAGAACTATTCCAGAATCTTAGCCGGACGGCCTGCCGGAAGCGTTCCCTATACACTCTTAGATCACTTCCCGGATGATTTTCTGATGATCATTGATGAAAGTCATGTGACTATTCCGCAGGTCAGAGCCATGAGTGCCGGAGATCGTGCCAGAAAACAGACTCTTGTGGATTATGGCTTCCGTCTTCCGAGTGCATTTGATAACAGGCCTCTGGTATTTTCAGAATTTGAACAGCATATCCATCAGGCAATGTTTGTCAGTGCTACTCCCGGAGAGTATGAACATGAGCATTCTGCTCAGATTGTCGAACAGGTCATCCGGCCGACAGGTTTGGTTGATCCTGAAATCAGTGTCCGGCCGACTGACGGTCAGATGGATGATCTGCTTTCTGAAATCCGTACCCGTGCCCAGAATGAAGAACGTGTACTTGTCACAACTCTGACTAAAAATATGGCCGAAAATCTGACAAGCTATCTCGAAAGCATGGGCGTTCGTGTCCGGTATCTGCATCATGATATTGATACGATCAAGAGAATGGAAATTATTCGTGATCTGCGAGCCGGTGAATTTGATGTCTTAGTCGGAATTAACCTGCTCCGTGAGGGTCTGGATATTCCGGAAGTCTCTCTTGTTGCGATTCTCGATGCCGATAAAGAAGGCTTTTTAAGAAGTGAAACCTCTCTGATTCAGACCATCGGCCGAGCCGCCCGCAATGCTGACGGTAAAGTCATCATGTATGCGGATAACGTTACAGGCTCTATGGAGCGTGCCATCAGAGAAACAAACCGCAGACGGGAATTGCAGATTGCATATAATCAGAAATTCGGCATTGTTCCGAAAACGATCAGGAAAGCTATTCATGATGTAATAGAAATTTCCAGTAAAGAGAAAGTAACTGACAGTCTGCAACATAAGAAATTATCCAGGAAAGAAAAACAGGAATTAATTCAGAATCTGACCGCTCAGATGAAAGAAGCCGCTAAAATGCTCGAATTTGAACATGCTGCTTTTCTCCGTGATGAGATCATGAAATTGAAAGGAGAATCCTGATGAGAAGAAAAGATCGTGAAGTCACTGATTTTAATACTATGATAAAAATCATAGATGAATGCGATATTATCAGAATCGGTCTTGCTGACGGTGATTTTCCGTATATTGTGCCGTTGAATTTCGCCTATACAGTTGATGAGAAGCAGCAGATCTGCTTCTATATCCATGGTGCAATGGCAGGAAGAAAATATCAGCTCATGCAGAAAAATCAGAAATGCTCTTTTGAACTGGATATTCCTCTTGAAATGGATTGTATCTATGAGAAAAAAGATGTCACTATGCGATATAAATCCGTCATGGGAACGGCTCAGATCGAATTTCTTGAAGATCAGGAAAAGCAGTCAGCGATTGATGATATTATTATGAATCGCTATGATGAAACCAGAAATTTTGAATATAATAAAAATGCAGTCAGCCGGACGGCTGTCGCAAGACTCAGAGTCCTCAGCTGGACGGCGAAAATCAATCCGGTCAAGGGCGGTGCGGACTGATGTTATTGTCAGAATTAGAATCGGAACTAAAAATGCAGTTTCCGGAGAAATTTCATAAGATTTACGATTCCGGAGCGATGAAATGGCTCGAACTCTCTGAATCAGAATTGCATCAGAATTTAGATGATTATTTACAGGATTCCGGAGCATTCCTGAATCTGAACGGCCTGGAGCCTTTATTATTTGATCAGATTCCGGAAAGAATTTCCCATATGGAACAATGGTTTTTCGGGTATCTCGAAAAAGAACATGATTTCATTCGTAGGAAAGATATAAAACTGATTCCGTTCGCACAGATCAGCTGTGTGGATGTATATTGCTTTCTCTATGAAGAGAATCTCAAAGAGCCGAAAATTGTCCTCTGGTGGCATGATGAGGATATGCCTGTTCTGATCGCCAATGATTTTGATGAATTTTTATATAATATCATGATTTGTTCTGCTTATAATGAAGAAGATATTCATGGAGAAAACTGGAATACGCATTATAAATTCTTATCAGAAGCCTATCAGAAAAAAATAGACAGCATTCCCGAAGAAGATCTGCCTTATGAAGAAGAAAATAATATGCATTCTGCTGTCAATATCTGGGAACAATGGAGGAAAATATTATCATGATCTGTCCGAAATGCGGTAAAGAAATGACATTAGGGAAAATCAATATGTTCTGTGAAGGGTATTATGGAACAAAATCTTCCTATCCGTTCTGGGCTGAAAAAAGTTATTTCACAAAAGTGACTTTCCCGAATGCCAAAGATGCCGAAAAAAAGGGAATCGGCTTTTCAATCATGCCGAAACCTGAAAAGATTAATATTGCATATACCAATCTTCCGGATGCATATGCCTGTAAAGATTGTAAACTTGTCTTATTAGAATGCGATCATTAAAATAAATCATAAAGGGGTTATGGATTTATGAAAAATGAAATTATCATCAAGGGTGCAAGAGTGCATAATCTGAAAAATATTGATGTGAATATCCCGAGAGATCAGCTTGTTGTCATGACAGGCTTATCCGGTTCAGGGAAGTCCTCGCTTGCATTCGATACAATCTATGCTGATGGCCAGAGAAGATATGTCGAAAGTCTGTCATCCTATGCCCGTCAGTTCTTAGGTCAGATGGAAAAGCCTGATGTCGATAGTATCGAGGGCTTGTCTCCGGCGATTTCGATTGATCAGAAAACAACTTCCAAAAATCCGAGATCGACAGTCGGAACCGTAACGGAAATCTATGATTATCTGAGATTGTTATACGCCCGGATTGGCATTCCGCATTGTCCGGTATGCGGTCGGGAGATTTCTCAGCAGTCGATTGATGAAATTGTTGATCAGATTCTTGCCTTGCCGGAGGGGACTAAGATTCAGCTGCTTGCTCCGATCGTCAGAGGCAAGAAAGGACAGTATACAAAAGAACTCGAAAGAGCCAGAAAAAGCGGTTATGTCAGAGTCCGGATTGATAATATTATTTATGATTTATCCGAAGAAATCAAGCTGGATAAAAATATCAAGCATACGATCGAAATTGTTGTTGACAGACTGATTATCAAAGATTCTATCATGTCGAGACTGACGGACAGCCTCGAAACGACTTCTTCTCTGACCGGAGGGATTATTCATGTGGATGTCGTAGACGGCGAAATGATGAGCTTTTCGCAGAATTATGCCTGTCCGGAACATAATATCAGCATGGAGGAACTGACTCCGAGAATGTTTTCTTTTAATAATCCCTACGGAGCATGTGAAAAGTGTTCCGGTCTGGGGATGTTCCAGAGAATTGATCCTGATCTGATCGTTCCGAATCCGGAATTGAGTATCTTAGGCGGAGCAATTCATGCTTCCGGCTGGAATCATCTCGAAGAGGGTTCTATTGCTATGATGTATTATCAGGCCTTAGCAGAGAAATATCAGATTTCTCTTGATACGCCCTTTGCTGATCTTCCGGAGGAGGCCGCTCATGCATTTTTATATGGCACAAACGGAGAGAAATTAGTACTGAAAAGAAGTGATTCTCTCGGCGGAGGGGAATATTCTGCACCGTTCGAGGGGGTTATCACAAATCTGGAAAGACGTTATCAGGAAACGAACAGTGTCTATGCAAAGGCTGATCTTGAAGATTATATGGGCGAGGTCACCTGCAAGGCCTGTAAAGGTGCGAGACTAAAGCCTGAAATCTTAGCTGTCACAGTCGGAGGGCTGAATATCTATGAATTCACACAGATGTCAGTCAGACAGTCTCTGGAGTTTCTCAAAAATCTGAAACTTACCGAACATGAGAATTTTATTGCTGAAAGAATCATCAAGGAAATTGCTGACAGATTAGGATTTTTATCAAGTGTCGGTCTGGAATATCTGACATTATCGAGAGCTTCCGGAACGCTTTCCGGCGGAGAAAGTCAGCGAATCCGCTTAGCGACACAGATCGGCTCTTCTCTGATGGGTGTATTATATATTCTGGATGAACCTAGTATCGGACTGCATCAGCGTGATAATGCCATGCTGATTCAGACTATGAAGCATTTGAGAGATATTGGCAATACGCTGATTGTTGTCGAGCATGATGACGATACGATCTTAGAAGCCGATTATGTGATTGATATCGGCAAGGGAGCAGGCATTCACGGCGGAAATGTGATATTTTCAGGCACGCCGGATAAATTGCTTGCCTGTGAAGATTCTGTCACAGGGCAGTATCTGAGCGGAAAGAAAAGCATTCCGGTTCCGGAAACAAGAAGATCAGGAAACGGAAAATTTTTGAAAATTATCGGAGCACAGGAGCATAATTTACAGAATCTGACCGTAAAATTTCCGTTAGGAGAGTTTATTTGTGTAACAGGGGTATCGGGTTCGGGAAAATCTTCGCTGATTAACGAGATTTTATATAAGCATTTGGCCGCTAAACTCAACAGAGCGAAAATCAAGGGCGGAAAATGTAAAAAAATCGAGGGTATCGAAAATTTAGATAAAGTGATCTGTATTGATCAGTCTCCGATCGGCAGAACACCTCGTTCCAATCCGGCCACTTATACGGGAGTATTCACAGACATCAGAAATTTATTTGCTCAGACCAATGAGGCCAAAGCTCATGGCTACGGCCCGGCAAGATTTTCTTTCAATGTCAAGGGCGGCCGCTGTGAAGCCTGTGAGGGTGACGGCATTCTGAAAATCGAAATGCATTTTCTGCCGGATATTTATGTCCCGTGCGAGGTCTGCAAAGGCAGACGCTATAACAGGGAAACACTCGAAGTGCATTACAAAGGCAAGTCGATCTATGATATACTCGAAATGACGGTTGATGAGGGTGTTTTATTTTTCGAGCATATTCCGAAAATTGCCAGAAAACTCCAGACATTGCAGGAAGTCGGACTCGGCTATATCAAGATTGGTCAGCCGGCAACAACGCTCTCCGGCGGAGAGGCTCAGAGAGTCAAGTTATCCACAGAGCTGTCTAAAAAAGCAACCGGAAAGACTGTGTATATTCTGGATGAACCTACGACCGGCCTGCATACGGCTGATGTGCATAAATTAATTGAAGTGCTGCAAAAGCTTGTCGATGCCGGCAATACTGTGATTGTGATCGAGCATAATATGCATGTGATCAAGACGGCTGATGAAATTATTGATCTGGGGCCTGACGGTGGTGACGGCGGCGGACAGATCGTCGCACAGGGCACACCGGAGGAAGTCATACAAGTTACAGAATCTTATACAGGAAAATATCTCAAGTCCTATCTGGAACAGAAACAGGTGAATTAGCATGTTCCGTAAGCTGATACGAATTTTATTTAATCGAAATACACTTTTTATTTTAATGCTTCTGATTCAGGCGGCTTTTCTGGTGCTGACAATCATGTTTTTAAGTCAGCATTATGTTGAGGTCTATGCCGGATTACTGGCTTTAAATGTTGTGCTTGCGGTCTATATCAGCAATACGTCTGAAAATCCGTCTTATAAAATGCCTTGGCTGCTGCTGATGCTGTTCTTTCCGTTATATACCGGCCTGGCTTATCTGCTCGTCAAGACCGATGTCGGACACAGAATGTTCAAGAAAAATTATGCAAGGCGGGTAGTCGAGACTAAAAAATATCTGCCGCAGAAAAAACAGATCATTCAGCAGATGGAAGAAAAAAGCTCTGTCAATGCTCATCTTGCGGAGTATCTGGCAAATTACGGCGGCTATCCGGTGTACAGAAATTATGAATCGGAATATTTTCCGCTTGGCGAGCAGATGTTCGAGGCCATGAAAAAAGAAATTCAGAAAGCAAAAAGATATATTTTTCTTGAATTTTTTATTATTGATAAGGGCATCATGTGGGAGGAATTGCTGGAACTTCTCAAAGAAAAAGCCGCTCAGGGCATTGATGTCAGAATCATGTATGACGGCTTCGGAACACAATTCATCATGCCCATGCAGTATTTTCAGAAACTGAGTGAATATCATATTCAGTGCAGAGTTTTCAACGGATTCAAGCCGTTTCTGACATCTTCGCAGAATAACAGAGATCACCGGAAAATTCTGGTAATCGACGGGCATACGGCATTCACAGGCGGAATTAATATTGCTGATGAATATATTAATAAAAAAGTCCGGTTCGGCCACTGGAAGGACGGCGGTGTCATGTGCCGTGGAGAAGCCGCATGGAGTTTTACAGTCATGTTTCTGCAATTATGGCACCTGGAAGAAACCGATAACGGTGAACTCGAAAAATACCGGATGTCTGAAAGCTTTCCGGCCAATCATGACGGCTTTGTCCAGCCTTACAGCGATTCACCGACTGACGGCGAATATGTCGGCAGAAATGTCTATCTTGATATTATCAATAATGCTCAGGAATATGTCTATATCATGACTCCCTATCTGGTTCTGGATCATGAACTGATCACCGCTCTGGGGCTGGCCGCCAAAAAGGGTGTGGATGTCCGGCTGATAATGCCGCATATTCCGGATAAATGGTATGTGTATTCTATCGCATGGAGCTATTATCAGGAATTACTGGCCGAACATGTCCGGATTTATGAATATATTCCCGGCTTTGTCCATGCTAAGAATTTCAGTTCCGATGACAGAATTGCTGTTTCCGGAACAATCAATATGGATTACAGAAGTCTGTATCTGCATTTTGAATGTGCGGCGGTATTCTATCAGAGCCGCACGGTTCTGGAGATTAAGAAAGATTTTATAAAATCTCTCGAAAACTGTACGGAAATTACATTGGAGGACTGTCAGAAAAGACCGCTCGGAAAACGGCTTGTCAGCGGAATTCTGAGATTGTTTGCCCCTCTGATGTGATGATATAAAATAGTATTTTAAATTTTAATTTTAATTTTTAAAGGAGTTGTTTTAAATTATGAGCACAGAAAATCAGAATTGTACACACGATTGCAGTACCTGCGGCAGTGCCTGCGGTGAGCGGACTGCTCCGCAGGATTTGCACGAAAAGCCAAACGAATTAAGCAAAATCAAGAAAGTGATTGCCGTCGTCAGCGGCAAGGGCGGTGTCGGAAAATCTCTGGTATCTTCCATGCTGGCAGTCGGTATGCAGAGAGCCGGCAAACATGCGGCAATCCTCGATGCCGATATTACAGGCCCTTCGATTCCGAAAGCCTTCGGCGTGCATGATAAAGTTCTCGGAAACGAACTCGGCATGATTCCGGCACGGTCTAAAATGGGAATTGATATTATGTCTGTCAATCTCATGCTGGAGCATGATACTGACCCTGTTGTCTGGAGAGGCCCTGTCATTGCAGGGGTTGTCAAGCAGTTCTGGACAGATGTCATCTGGGATGATGTGGACTATATGTTTGTGGATATGCCCCCCGGAACAGGTGATGTGCCTCTGACTGTATTCCAGAGTATTCCTGTTGACGGCATTGTCATTGTGACTTCTCCGCAGGATTTAGTATCCATGATCGTGCAGAAAGCCGTCAGAATGGCAGAAATGATGAATATTCCGGTTCTGGGTCTTGTTGAAAATATGAGTTATGCTGTCTGTCCAGACTGCGGAAAGAAAATCATGATCTACGGTGAAAGCCATACGGCGGAAATCGCTGAGAAATATCATATTCCGCTGCTGGCACAGCTGCCGTTTGACCCGTCACTGGCAAAATGCTGTGATCTGGGCGTGATCGAGCTGCATGAATGTACTGAAATTGATTCTGCTGTTGCTCATCTGCTGGGTGAATAAAATAAAAAAAATCGTCTGTTTTCCGGCAGACGATATTTTTTTTCAGAAATTCAGAAAATAAAGTCCGGATTATCTCAAACTTTCTTGACAAATATTCAGATTTGTGATAAAATAAACATGGTATCATGTTCCGGAAATCTGTTCCGGAAGTGTCAATGTCAGGAGGCAGACGAATGAAATTAGTTTCTATTGTTGTTCCATGTTATAATGAAGAAGAATCACTCCCGTTATTTTATGAAGAAATCCAGAAAATTATGCAGCAGATGCAGAATGAACATTCTGAACTGACGTTTGAACTGGTGTTTATTGATGACGGCTCCAGAGATAAGACACTGATTCTGCTCAGGGAAATGGCTCTGAAAGATATGCGTGTCAGATATATTTCGTTTTCAAGAAATTTCGGCAAGGAAGCCGGCATGTTCGCCGGACTGGAGAACGCAAAAGGGGATTATGTTGTCGTCATGGATGCCGATTTGCAGCATCCGCCCGCATTTTTGCCCAAAATGTATAATTTTGTCAAAGACGGTGAATATGACTGTGCGACTACCAGAAGAGTCAGCCGTAAGGGAGAATCTAAAATCCGCTCGGCTTTTGCGAGATTGTTCTATAAAATCATGAATAAAATTTCTCAGACTGAAATTGTAGACGGTGCTCAGGATTTCCGGTTCATGTCCCGGCAGATGGTCAATGCCATTCTGGAAATGCATGAGTATAACAGATTCTCCAAAGGCATTTTCAGCTGGGTCGGATTTAAAACCAGATATATCGAATATGAGAATGTAGAGCGTGTCGCCGGTTCGACATCCTGGTCATTCTGGGGACTGTTCCGGTATTCGCTCGAAGGAATTATGGCCTTTTCTACAGCTCCGCTGATGATTGCCTGCATTCTGGGAATTTTAGCTTGTGTGATCGGATTTGTTTTATTTATCGTCTGGATTGTACAGGCCGTGCAGGAAGATATGATGCGGTCACAGACCGGTATGATGTGTGCCCTGTTCCTGATCGGCGGTCTGCAAATGTTCTGTACCGGAATTTCCGCACAGTACCTGGCAAAAGCCTATATGGAATCCAAACACAGACCGATTTATCTGATGCGTGAAAATGAAGAAATTTACCGTTCCAGAAATCAGGATAAAATGCAGGAGAACTGATCTGTGAACAGTCAGACAAAATTCCTGATTTCCATGCTGTTTATTATCGTGATTATTCTCTGTGTGTTCCTGACAAGATTTTATTTCGATGTCACAAAAAATACAGAGAACAGCACCCGTGACAGCCGTGTGGAATCTATCGTCCGCAGTTTCGGGGAATTGCAGGTGTTTCACAGTGCAGACGGCGGCTGCGGTCTGCTCGGGGCAGATCTCAGTATACTGATCGAGCCGGATTGGATTGATATTCTGGATGTGACAAATTCTCTGGTACTGGTTTCCGGCCGGATAGATCAGAAAATACTGATCGGCGGTATTGATTATGAAGAAAATGTGATTCTGCCGTTTGTTTTCAGTTCTGTGGAAACGCTCGGGAATGGGTTTCATATCGCCGCAGTCGCACAGGACGGCAGAAAAATTATTCTTGACCGGAATTATCAGCCTGTGTTTCAGGAAAGTTTTCTTTCTGCCGAATATCATGACAGCCTGATCACCGTGCAGAATGAGAAAAAAATATTTATCTATGATGCGGAAGAAACGCCCCCTCTGCTCCGGAGTGCGAAATTTTCCTGTAATATTGCGGAAAATCTGAATCTGGAATGGAAAATCAGCAATCAGTTCTATTTGTCAGAACTGACGGCTGACAATCTGTCACGGATCAACAGCTGTGCAGAAAATTATATCCAAATGCTCCGGGAAAATAATTTCCGGAATCTCGGTGAAATTTCTGTCAATGAATATTTCAGTACACTGGTGAAAAATATAGTTCCGGAACATGCCGTGTTTGACAAGGCAGATCATTTTGCATTCTATCGCCGTGAAAGCGGGGCTTATGATTTCACGTTCCGGACAAGGTATCATGTGAATTCCGGGACAGAACCAAAACAGATGGAAATACATCTGTTTTTCCGGAGAAGTCCGGAGAATCAAATGATTCTGACAGCAGCAGATATTGCCGCTGTGGAATAAATTTAGTATTGCAGTCAGAAAAACCGTGCAGTACTGCAATCGCATTTTTAATCTTATGCACGGAGAAACGAGGCATTCTATGTCAAAAAAAGCAGCAATTATCATGGGAAGCGACAGCGATTTCCCGATTGTACAGAATGCGGTCAAAAAACTCAAGGATTTTGAGATTCCGTATGAAGTGCATGTCATGTCCGCTCACCGGACACCCGAAGAAGCCGCTGACTTCGCAAAACATGCCGCCGAAAACGGCTTTGGCGTGATTATCGCCGCTGCCGGCAAAGCCGCACATCTTGCAGGTGTACTGGCAGCACATACGATTCTGCCGGTGATCGGCATTCCGATCAAGTCCAGTGCCCTCGACGGGATGGATGCACTGTTATCCACCGTTCAGATGCCCCCCGGCATTCCGGTTGCGACAGTCGGCATTGACGGTGCAGCAAATGCGGCAATTTTAGCGGCTCAGATTCTTGCACTCTCTGACCCTGCACTTGCCGAGGATTTACAGAAAATGAAATCCGATATGGCCGAGGGTGTCAGAAAGAAAGATGTTGCCGTTCAGAAAATGGCAGAAGAATTATAATCTATTTTTTTGGAGGTTTTTGAAATGGAAAATATGATCAAAGGCGAACAGCTCTACGAAGGCAAGGCTAAGAAAGTATATGCAACCAATGACCCTGATCTGGTAATTGTAGACTATAAAGATGATGCAACAGCATTCAACGGCGAAAAGAAAGGTACTATCTCCGGCAAGGGTGTCATCAATAACAAGATGACAAACTACATGTTCAAACTGCTTCAGGAACAGGCCGGAATCCCTACACATCTGGTAGAAGAAATTTCCGATCGTGAAACTATCGTGAAGAAAGTGGAAATTCTGCCCCTGGAAGTCATTATCAGAAACGTAGCTGCCGGTTCTTTCTCCAAGAGAATGGGCGTGGAAGAGGGAAAACAGCTGCTGACTCCGATTCTGGAATTTTCTTACAAGAATGATGATTTAGGCGATCCGTTTATCAATGATTATTATGCTCTGGCTCTGGGTCTGGCTACCAAGGAAGAACTCGCCAAAGTCGCAGAATATGCATTCAAGGTCAATGCATTCATGCTGGAATTCTTCAAGAAATTAAATATTGATCTGATTGATTTCAAGATCGAATTCGGCCGTTTCCATGGTGAAATTCTGCTTGCGGATGAAATCTCTCCGGATACCTGCCGTTTCTGGGACAGCACTACGCATGAAAAGCTTGATAAAGACAGATTCCGCAGAGATATGGGCGGTGTCGAAGAAGCTTATCAGGAAATCATGAAACGACTGATGGGAGAATAATATGGGCGGATTTTTCGGAGCAGCATCGGAAAATGATTGCATTACAGATGTCTTTTTCGGAACGGATTATCATTCCCACCTCGGCACCCGCCGGGGCGGAATGACTGCCTATTGCAAAACCCACGGCTTCCAGAGAAGTATTCACAGTATTGAAAATTCTCCGTTCCGGACAAAGTTCGAGGGCGATATTAATTCCATGCACGGCAGTCTCTGTATCGGCTGTATCAGCGATACCGACCCCCAGCCGATCTTAATGCGTTCTAAATTAGGCCTGTTTGCAGTCTGCAGTATCGGCATTATTCAGAATACCAAAGAATTGGTAGACGAGTTACTAGAAAACGGCTGTGCAAGTTTTGAATCCATGAGCAGCGGCAATATCAATTCCGGCGACCTGATCGGAGCACTGATTTCACAGAAAAATAATTTTACTGACGGTATCAGATGCGCACAGGAAAAAATTGTCGGCACAATGTCGCTGATTATTCTCACAGAAGACGGTATTATTGCCGCCCGTGACAAATTCGGCAGACTGCCGATTATCATCGGCAAACGGGAAGACGGCTATTGCCTGTCGCTGGAATCGTTCGCATTTCAGAAACTGGGGTATTATACGCATAAAGAACTGAAAGCCGGAGAAATCGTCAGAATTACAGCAAAAAGCTGTGAAACGCTCTCGCCCGGCAATGAGGAAGATCTGAAAATCTGTTCTTTCATGTGGACATATTACGGCTATCCGAATGCGGTCTATGAAGGTGTCAATGTCGAAGTCATGCGAACCAGAAACGGTGAAATCATGGCAGAAAATGACATCAAAGCCGGCAGGCTTCCGGATGTGGACTATGTCTGCGGCGTACCGGATTCCGGAACGCCCCATGCAATCGGCTATGCCAACAGGAGCGGAATTCCGTTCGCAAGACCGTTTATCAAATATACGCCCACATGGCCGAGAAGTTTCATGCCGACCAGTCAGAAACTGAGAAATCAGGTCGCTAAGATGAAGCTGATTCCGGTGCATGAGCTGATCGAAGGCAAGAAACTGCTGTTTGTCGATGACAGTATCGTCAGAGGCACACAAATGCGTGAAACAGTCGAATTTCTCTATGAGAACGGTGCAAAGGAAGTGCATATGCGTTCGGCCTGTCCGCCGATTATGTACGGCTGTAAATATCTGAATTTCTCCAGAAGTACTTCCGAAATGGAACTGATCGCCCGTCAGGTGATTGATTCTTTCGAGGGTGCCGAGGGGATTAAATATCTTGCCGAATACAGCGATTCTGAAACCGAACGAGGCAGAAAACTCCGTGATGAAATCTGCCGCAGACTGAAACTGACTTCTCTCGAATTCCAGTCCCTGCCGGGAACGATCAGAGCGATTAACAGGCCGGAATGTCATCTTTGTACTTACTGCTGGAACGGAAAGGAATGATGGACTTTGCAGCATACGGGAATCCATGAAGAATGCGGTGTATTCGGAGTCTATCTGAAACAGGCTTCTGAAATTGCACCGGTGACTTATGCGGGGCTGTTCGCTCTCCAGCACAGAGGGCAGGAAAGCTGCGGGATTGTTGTGAATGATCAGGGCGTTTTTTCACATCATAAAGATACCGGACTGGTGCAGGAAGTGTTTGACCAGTCTGTGATTGACAAGCTGGGACAGGGAACAATCTCGATCGGACATGTGAGATATTCCACAACCGGAAGCAATAACAGAGTCAATGCTCAGCCGCTGGTTGTCCGCCATGTGAAAGGCCCTCTTGCAATTGCACATAACGGAAATCTGGTCAATGCACATATGCTCAGAGAACGCTATGAACTCAAGGGTGCTATTTTTCAGTCTACCAACGATACAGAAGTGATTTCTTATTGTCTGACAGAACACAGGTTAAAAAAAGATTCGATCGAACGTGCCGTCGAACATGCCATGTATGATCTCAAAGGTGCCTATTCACTGGTGATCATGTCCGCTCAGAAACTGATTGCCGCCCGTGATCCGAACGGCTTCCGGCCGCTGGTGATGGGCAGCTTTCCGGACGGCGGTGTGGTATTCGCTTCAGAAACCTGTGCTCTTGATGCAGTCGGTGCGGAATTTGAACGTGATCTGCTCCCCGGTGAAATTATCGTCGCCGAACCGGAGGGAATCCGTTCTATCCGGACACATTGCGGAAAAAAATCTTCTATGTGTGTGTTCGAGTATGTGTATTTTGCAAGGCCGGATTCTGTTCTGGAAGGCTGTAGCGTTCACAGAGCAAGACTCCGGGCAGGAGAATTTCTCTGGAAAGAACATCCCGTTGAAGCTGATGTTGTCATCGGCGTTCCGGACAGCGGTCTGGATGCCGCTCTCGGATTTTCTCATGCTTCCGGGATTCCCTATGGTGTAGGCTTTATCAAAAATCGTTATATCGGCAGAACGTTTATTCAGCCGAGTCAGCAGCAGAGGACAAGTTCTGTTAATCTGAAATTAAATGCCGTCCGGGAGACAGTTGCCGGAAAACGGGTCGTTCTGATTGATGACAGTATTGTCAGAGGTACGACTTCGGCCAGAATTGTGAAGCTTCTGCGTGATGCCGGAGCAAAGGAAATTCATTTCCGGGTTTCCTGTCCGCCGTTCGTCAGTCCGTGTTATTTCGGTGTCGATATCGACAGCAGGGAACATCTGATCGCCTGCCGTATGAGCATACCGGAAATCTGCCGGCAGATCGGTGCGGATTCACTTGGATATCTGAGTGTTGAGGGGGTAAAACAGATCGCTCAGGAGGCAAAATGCGGATTCTGTACCGGCTGTTTTACAGGTGATTATCCGGTTGCAGTTCCCTCAGAAATGCCGAAGAATAAATTTGAAAATAAAATAGGAGAAAAATCATGAGCAATAGTTTTTCTGAAAGTTATAAAAAAGCCGGTGTGGATGTCACAGCCGGTTATGAGGCAGTCCGTCTCATGAAAGAGCATATCGCAAGAACGAATATTACAGGTGTACTGTCCGGAATCGGCGGCTTCGGCGGATTATTTGAACCCGATCTGACCGGAATGGAAAAGCCTGTTTTTGTCTCCGGTACAGACGGTGTCGGCACAAAGCTGAAAATTGCATTTTTACTGGACAAGCATGACACTGTCGGAATCGACTGTGTGGCAATGTGTGTGAATGATATTATCTGCTGCGGTGCAAAGCCTCAGTTTTTCCTGGATTATATTGCAGTCGGCAAGAATTATCCGGAGAAGATCGCTCAGATTGTTTCCGGCGTGGCTGACGGCTGTGTACAGGCAGGCTGTGCTTTAGTCGGCGGTGAAACGGCAGAAATGCCCGGTTTCTATCCTGTGGATGAGTATGATTTAGCAGGCTTCTCTGTCGGTGTGGTAGATAAGAAAAAAATCGTCAATATCGAATCCCAGAAAGCCGGAGATGTGCTGATTGCCCTGAAGTCTTCCGGTGTGCATTCCAACGGCTTTTCTCTGGTCAGAAAAGTATTTGATGTGAATGCAAGCAATCTGTCCATGCATTTTGATGATCTGGGTGCAACACTCGGTGAAACGCTCCTGACGCCGACTAAGATTTATGTCAAGCCGGTTCTGGAGCTTATGAAGAGCGTGACAGTCAAGTCGGTTTCTCATATCACAGGCGGCGGATTCTATGAGAATATTCCCCGTTCTCTGCCGAAAGGCATTTCGGCTTATATTAAGAAATCTGATGTGCAGATTCTGCCGATTTTTGAACTGATCGCAAGAACCGGCCATATTCCGGAACGTGATATGTTCAATACGTTCAATATGGGCGTGGGTATGATTCTGAGTGTCGCTCAGGAAGAGGCGGACAATGCTGTCAGAATCCTGAATGAAGCCGGTGCAGAGGCCTATCTTCTCGGGGAACTGAAAGAATCCGAAGAAGGCGTAATTCTGGAATGAAAGACTTTCCGCAGAGATATCTGCCGGATGTTGCTGTCGGCATTCTGATTATGTTTTTCGGAATTATCTGGGGACTGGAGGTCAGCGAAGAAACAGTGCATTTTTTCATCTGTATCTGTGCTGTCATCTGGTGTCTGATACAGTATTTTTATTATAAAAAGTTCATCGAAAAGGGTGTTCTTACAGAAGCTGTTCTGCTGGATTATCATTATAAGCATGAAAAAGGAAAGCCTGTCGTGCAGGGAATGCCTGTACCGGAATATACTGTTTATGCTCCGGTTTTGCAGTATGAAACCGACAGTGAAGTGATTACTTCCCGTTACTGTATGCACCTCAGAAAACGCAGATATGAAATCGGTGAGAAAATTCAGATTTGTTATCTGCCTTCCAGTCCGGAGCTGTTCTGGTTTCCCGATGAAAAAGAGGAGATGTACAAAGATTATATTATCACAGCCGTTATCTCTGTAATTATCATGATATTTTATTCGATTGCAGAGATACTGGCATAAAGGAGAAATTTTCTTGAAAAATATTATTGTACTGGTTTCCGGCGGCGGAACAAATTTACAGGCTCTGATCAACGCTCAGGAACAGGGAGAAATCAAAAACGGAAAAATTACTTGTGTCATTTCTTCCAATCCCGAGGCCTATGCTCTGGAACGAGCCAAAAAGCACGGAATCAGATCAGAAATTCTGAACCGGAAAGAATATCCGGATAATCAGGCCTATACAAAAGATCTGCTGAAACTGCTGGAAGCCGAAAAAGCTGATCTGATTGTTCTTGCCGGATTTATGATTATTTTAGATAAAACTCTGATTCAGGCTTATGAAAATAAGATTATTAACGTCCATCCGTCTTTGATTCCGTCTTTCTGCGGTGACGGATTCTATGGTCTGCATGTCCATGAAAAGGCACTCGAAAAGGGTGTCAAGCTGACAGGGGCAACCGTGCATTTCGTGAATGAAATCTGTGACGGCGGTGCGATCATTCTGCAAAAAGCTGTCGAGATTCAGGATGGCGATACCCCTCCGGTATTGCAGAAACGTGTCATGGAACAGGCAGAATGGAAAATTCTTCCGCAGGCTGTCAGCCTGTTCTGCGAAGACAGACTGACTGTGATCGGCAATCATGCCTATATTGATTATAAAGGAGCGTAATTTATGAAAACTCTGAATATTTATGAAGAATTAGCAAACAATGCCTATCCGGGCAGAGGTATCATCATCGGCAGAACTGCCGACGGCAAATCCGCTGTAACAGCCTATTTCATCATGGGCAGAAGCGTGAACTCCAGAAACAGAGTCTTTACGGCAACAGAAGACGGTATCAAGACAGAAGCCGCTGACCCGTCCAAGCTTTCTGATCCGCATTTGATTATTTATGCTCCGGTCAGAGTGCTGGGTAATAAGACAATCGTCACAAACGGCGATCAGACGGATACGATTTATGAACTCATGGACAAACAGCAGACGTTTGAACAGGCTCTCAGAACCCGTGAATATGAAGATGACGCTCCGAATTATACTCCCAGAATTTCCGGTATTATGCATATCGGCGAGGGCAAGTATAATTATGCTATGTCGATTATCAAGTCTGCGGACGGCAATCCGGACAGTATCGAGAGATTCACGTATTCTTATAACAGCCCTGAAAACGGAATCGGTCATTTTATTCATACGTATATGAGTGACGGCAATCCTCTGCCGAGCTTCGAGGGCGAGCCTAAGAAGATCGCAATTCAGGATAATATTGCTGATTTTACTGACAAGCTCTGGAACGCTCTGAATGAAGATAACAAAGTCTCTCTGTTTGTGCGTTATATCAATATCGAAACAGGCGAGGCGGAAACAAAGATTGTGAATCAATATACCAAAGCATGATGGAATTTCCGGAACGGCAGAATGTGTATTATATTCAGACATTCTGCGGTATGGGTGACGGTATCGGCATTACAGATCAGAATCAATATATTTATATCAATCATACCGGAAGCACCGACTGGATTGAACTGCGTGAAATTTCACATGAACAGTATCTTGATTATATAGATCATTATCAGGAACCGGATTCGGCATTTTATCGTGAAATCTGGGAGAATCCCTGTATTGCGTTTCAGTCTTCGCATTATGAACCGAATCCGGTGAACCTGATTCCGTACGGCTCGGAAATCTGGCAGGAATATTTTGATTTTATCAGGAATCATGTTATAATAAATGCCGAAATTTCAGACAATCTTGTCATATTCAAAACCGAACAGGGAGAAACCCTGCAATTAAAAATCAATCAAGGAGGAAATCTCAATGGCAAATGAAATGCTTTTAAAATACGGCTGCAATCCGAATCAGAAACCCTCTAAAGTTTTCATGGAGGACGGCTCTGCACTTCCGATTACTGTCCTGAACGGCAAGCCGGGCTATATTAATTTACTGGACGCTCTCAACGGCTGGCAGCTGGTTTCTGAACTCAAAAAGGCTACCGGCGTTTGTGCGGCAACTTCTTTCAAGCATGTCTCTCCGGCAGGTGCGGCAATCGGCAGACCGCTCAGCGAGACACTCAAGAAAATCTACTGGGTCGATGATCTCGGTGAACTGACTCCCTTAGCAAGTGCCTATGCCCGTGCAAGAGGTGCCGACAGAATGTCTTCTTACGGCGATTTTATCGCATTATCTGATAAAGTCGATGTCTGCACAGCTAAGATGATTCAGCGTGAAGTCTCTGACGGTGTGATCGCTCCGGCTTATGATGACGAAGCTCTGGAAATTCTCAAATCCAAAAGAAAAGGCACTTACTGCATTCTTCAGATGGATGAAAATTATAAACCCGCTCCGGTCGAGCATAAGCAGGTGTATGGTATCACATTCGAGCAGGGCAGAAATGAACTGGATATCAATAAAGAATTGTTATCCAATATCGTGACGGAAAATAAAACGATTCCGGCTGATAAGCTGGATGATCTCATGATTTCTCTGATTACTCTGAAATATACGCAGTCTAATTCTGTCTGCTATGTGAAAGATGGTCAGGCAATCGGTATCGGAGCAGGTCAGCAGTCCAGAATCCATTGTACCAGACTCGCCGGACAGAAAGCCGATAACTGGTGGCTTCGTCAGTCTCCGCAGGTTCTGGGACTGGAATTTGTAGATAACATCCGCCGTGCCGACAGAGATAATGCGATTGATGTCTATATCGGCGAGGAATATGAAGATGTGCTCAGAGAAGGCGAATGGCAGAAAATCTTCAGGACAAAGCCTGCTGTTTTCACTGTCGAGGAGAAAAAAGCCTGGCTTGCGAAAAATACAGATGTTTGTCTCGGTTCGGATGCGTTCTTCCCGTTCGGCGATAATATCGAACGTGCCAAAAAGAGCGGTGTTGCCTATATCGCAGAACCCGGCGGTTCTATCCGTGATGACAATGTAATCGAAGTCTGCAATAAATATCATATTGCAATGGCATTCACAGGAATCAGATTATTCCATCATTGATTTGATTTATGGATGAATGGAATGTGCCGATGGCTTTGCTGGATACTGTCCCCGTGGTGTTGTTCTTTCTCGGCTGTATCGAGCTGATGAGAGCATTTTATCCCAGAATGTCACGGAGACAGTACAGCTTGTTTTCGGCAGGGAGCGTTATGGTATTCCTTGCCGGTATGATGAAAGCCATATGGAAATTTTTATATGTACTGGAAATCTGTGATTATGCGATTTTATCGGATTCGTTCTTCCCCATACAGTCCGCAGGATTTGTATTGCTGGCACTCGGTACGGCAGGATTTGCCATAGAGGATAAGAAAGAGCAGGCCAGTCATAATCATATACCCACAGATTACAGAAATTATGCCGCTGTGCCGGTGACGGCGAGTAAAATGCCGTTTATTATTCTGACATTTCTGGGAACAACGGTATTTTACGGCAGTCTGGCTTCAATTGGTTTCCGGAAGAAAAATAAATTAATGGCTGTGTTTTTTATCGGTGCGTATACATTCGATATGATTCAGGTCTTTCTGGCAACGAAATTTGAAGAGTCGGCTTCTGTTATGCACTGGATGGCCGAAATTGTCAATACGATAGCACAGACCTGTCTGTGGCTGGGAGCACTCCGCCTGAACCAGGAATATCATGATGAAAAATACGGCTATTAAGGAGAATGCAAAGCATGATACAAAAACCTGAAATGACTAAAAAATTAGCCTGGATTGCCTTTTATCTGGAAGCAGGCTGGATTGCAGTGAATATTATTTTGATTTTTCTTGCCTGTGTTCTGCCTGTTTCCGGTGCATACAGAATGATGAATACAGAAATTCCGCTGAGCCTTCCAATAGTAATGGCTGTCGGATGTTGCTGTATGCTTCCGTTTGCATGGTCTTGTCTGAGAAGCGGTTTGCAGAAAGAAATTTCTGAAAATCAGGCTGTCAGTGATCTGGTGCTTCCGGCTGTGCTGTATTATATCGGAATTGTTCTTAACTGGGTGATGAATCTGGTCACAACGCAAATAGCAGTCAGGATTTATAGTGCAGATGTTCTCGGAGCATTCAGCATAAAAATGCAGTATCAGCAGGTTCTGAATCTGCTTCCTGTACAGACGGCAGCAATTGTACTGGTCTGCTGTGCAGCAGCAGTGGAATTATATATTTTAAAACATAAGGAGTCTTGATTATGAAGATTTTAGTTGTCGGCGGAGGCGGCCGTGAACATGCCATTATTATGAAACTCGCCGGAAGCGGGAAAAAGCCGGAACTGTTCTGTGCTCCCGGAAACGGCGGTATTTCCAGATATGCAACATGCTTTGATGTCAAGGCAACGGATATAGACGGTATGCTGAAACTGGCAAAGGAAATTCAGCCGGACTGGGTGTTTGTCGCTCCGGATGATCCGCTTGTGATGGGTATGGTCGATCAAATGCAGAAAGCCGGTTTCAAGACGTTCGGCCCGAAAGCAAATGCCGCAATCATCGAGGGCAGTAAGATTTTCTCTAAGAATCTCATGAAGAAATATCAGATTCCTACAGGGGCTTATGAAGTTTTTGATAACAGTCAGGAAGCAATTGCATATATCAAAAAACAGAATTCTTATCCGACTGTCATTAAGGCCGATGGCCTGGCTCTCGGAAAAGGCGTGATTCTGGCTCAGAACGAAGAAGAAGCTGTCGAAGCTGTTAAATCTATGATTGATGACAAGAAATTCGGTGAAAGCAGTTCGCATATCGTAATTGAAGAATTTCTCACAGGCCCTGAAGTTTCGGTATTGTCTTTCACAGACGGAAAAACTGTCGTTCCGATGATTTCTTCTATGGATCATAAAAGAGCTTTGGATAATGATCAGGGCTTGAATACCGGCGGTATGGGCACAGTCGCTCCGAATCCGTATTATACAAAAGAAATCGCTTCTGAATGCATGGAGAAGATTTTCAAGCCTACGATCGAGGCCATGCAGAAAGAGGGCAGAGCCTTTACGGGCTGTTTATATTTCGGTCTGATGTTGACTCCGGACGGCCCGAAAGTGATTGAATATAACTGCCGTTTCGGTGATCCGGAAACACAAGTGGTTCTGCCTCTGTTAGATACAGATCTGATTGATATTATGCAGGCTGTCTATGACGGAACTCTGGATCAGCTTTCTGTTGAATGGAAACAGGAAGCAGCGGCTTGTGTGGTTCTGGCAAGCGGCGGCTATCCGGTCAGATACGAGAACGGCAAGGAAATTTCCGGCCTTGATGAAAAAGGTCAGGTGCAGGGTGCATTTGTCTATCATGCCGGAACTAAATATACAGATCAGAAATTCCTGACTGCCGGCGGCCGTGTGCTCGGTGTGACTGCTGCTGCTGATACCCTTGAAAATGCCCTGAAACAGGCCTATCAGAGTGCGGAACAAATCAGCTTTGAAAAAATGCATTATCGCCGTGACATCGGAAAACGTGCTTTGCAGGCAAAACAGGGGTAATGCAATATGCATCCGAAACTGAAACGCTGCTTTATTTTCGGGCAGTATGCCAATATTTTATTTATTTTATTCGCTCTGTTAGCATGGGTGTATTACTGGTCAATCAAGAAAAATAATCTGGAGATTGTCGCTCTGGAAATAACAGCCTATACAGTCGAAACCGGCGGTTTTATATTTATGCTGTTCTCGCTGTGGAATTTTCATAAAATCGTCCGGCACAGATATGTGATGAAAACCGCTATGCTGATTTATATTATTGCAGAAGTCGTGATTATGATTATGGATTTCAATGCCGATAAAATCAGTTTTTATAACGCTGCCTCGACAGCTTTGAATTTATCGCATTCGATTTTTTCAGCGGTGATCTGCTTTACGTATCTGTCACTGGAACCGAAAAATACTTCTCTCGAAATTGCGATTATTATTTCAGAAGTGATTATTTTATCCGGTATGTTCGGTATTGTGTTCGGACTGCATGTGTATGTTTCTCTGCTTGCGAATGCAGTCGCTTATGTGATATTTTTCTCGATTATGAGATTTCTGTTATCGCAGGAGAGAATTATGATTGACTGTCACGGCGATAAGGCGAAAGAATATAAATATAAAAGTTCGTTCTTTGATGAATAATCATAAAAATAAATCTCTGCCCCAATGCCATGCAAAGGGGCAGTTTTCAGAAAGTCACTTTCAGAAATCATATTGCGACAGAAATTGCGACAGGCGGCTATATAATATATAGAAATATTGTCGCAAGTCAACAGGACAGATACAAAGAGGCTTGAAAGCCGCCTCTTTGTAAATCTGTCTGATCTGTTTTGACAAATCCGGATTCAGAATCAAAAAACAGTTAGTAGTAATTTGCTACAGAGGGACAGATGGCTATATATAATATAGAAAACTATTGTCCCTGTCAATAGCAACAGGAACAAAGAGGCTTAAAAGCCGCCTCTTTGTAACCCTGTCGCTGGTCTATTGACAAACGCAGTCTGAATAATTTTCTTAAATGGGAGTTCAGAAAAGGGGGTTTTTCTATGAATGACAGATTGCCTTATCTCAGAGAAAAAACGGCAAAACTGACTTCTGCACCCGGGGTATATCTGATGAAAGATCAGCAGAATCAGATTATTTATATCGGCAAGGCGAAAAATCTGCACAGAAGAGTCAGCAGTTATTTCCGGAAAGAAGCCAGTCATCTGCCGAAAGTCGAAAAAATGGTCTCGCATGTATGGGATTATGATTTTATTGTCACGGATTCTGAATATGAAGCCTTACTGCTCGAATGCAGTCTGATCAAACAGCACCAGCCGCATTATAATATTTTATTAAAAGATGATAAAGGCTATTGCTATATTAAAATTTCTGATGAGCCGTATCCCAGAATTACAGTCGAAAAACAAAAAACTCCGGACGGAAATTATATCGGTGTCTATACCAGCAGTTTCACAGCAAAATCCGCTGTCGAAGAAGTCAATACGGTCTTCGGACTGCCGGACTGTAACAGGAAATTTCCGCAGAGTTTCCGGAAAAAAAGGCCTTGTCTGAATTATGATATCAAGCGTTGTGCCGGTATCTGCCGGGGAGAAATCTCCCAGGAAGACTATCAGGAGAGAATCCGGCAGGCGGTGCAGTATCTCAAAAACGGCAGTCAGTCTTCTGTTGAAAGAATGCAGACCGAAATGCAGAAAGCTGCCGAAAATCTCGAATTTGAGAAAGCCGCTCAGCTCCGTGACAGAATCAGGGCGGTGCAAAAAGCTGCCGCTTCTCAGAAAATTTTAGATCATGAGTTCCGGAATGCCGATATTATCGCTCTTGCCGATCAGCAGGACAAAATCTGTATTTCTGTCTTGCTCTACAGAAACGGCCGGTTGCAGGATAAAATTAACTATGAGATTCATGAACAGGCCGAGGAAAACAGTTTTGATTCGTTTGTTTTCAGATTTTATCATGAAAGATCTGAAATTCCGGACAGGATTCTGCTTTCTCAGGAAGTTTCTGATATGAATCTGCTTCAGAAAATGCTTTCTGAAAAAGCCGGACATAAAATAAAATTATATATTCCTAAAAAGGGGAGCGGTCTGGAATTGCTGAACATGGCCAGACAAAATGCCGCCGAATCTCTGGCAATTCAGGAGAACCGCACCGGAAAAGAACTGCTCGCAGTCGAATCGCTCGGAAAATTATTAGGCATGTCGAAAATTCCGAAATATATTGAATCTTATGATATTTCCAATTTTGCCTCAGATACCATGGTTGCCGGCATGGTCGTATTTGAAAACGGCAGACCTCTCAAAAAAGCTTATAAGCGTTTCAGCATGAAAGAAAATCAGACACAGAATGACTATGCCTGTATGCAGGAAGTGCTGAAAAGAAGATTTTCTCATCTGCATGATGATTCTGATCCGTATTTTTCCAGAGTTCCGGATTTGATTCTGCTTGACGGCGGTAAAGGGCATGTCAATGCCGCCGCTCCTGTAATCGCTGAATTATGTCCGGAAACCGCTTTGTTCGGCATGGTGAAAGACTCGAAACACAGAACCCGTGCAATCGCCGCAGGAGACAGGGAAATCCAGGTCTCCGGAGAGGCGTTCCAGCTGATTACCAGAATTCAGGATGAAGTACACCGCTATGCAGTCGCTTATCTGCACCGGAAGCATAAAAAACAGAGCTTCGCTTCTGATCTGCTTCAGGTGCAGGGAATCGGTCAGAAAACGGCTCAGAAATTAATGCTGTATTTCAAGACCAGGGATTCTCTCTGGAGTGCGGATGTTCCGGAATTGCAGAAAGCCGGAATTTCTCAGAAAACAGCTGAAAATTTATATGCTTATCTGCACGGGGAAAATCATGAGTCAACTACCCCCACTTACGCTCACTTCGTTCGCTAAGAAGTGGGGGCTTGTCACTATCCGGTAGTGAAAACGATTTTTTAAAATCTCCTACCTCTTTAGAATGCCATAAGGCAAACTGACGTAACACCGTGGGACGGTT
>JAFUWN010000041.1 GCA_017483465.1 Oscillospiraceae bacterium | reverse complement strand
GAAAATGGGTCGCAGTATACAAGATCAGGACAGAAGACTTTCTCGAGGCTTTTTCTGATCTGCAGAAGCCGTTCGATGACTGCCGGGGGATTGATGTGGTTCCGAACTATAACCAGTACGGAAAAGTAGTCGGCTTTATCCGCCGTTGAGTAGTCAAATCGATTTGAAACAATCTGCAATAAGATTTTGATGATAGGGGGGTGAATAGTATGCCTGAGGCCTGGAGTGCTGCACTTGGTGCTGTAAAATCCGGTATGACAGATGTAATGTCAACAGTTACCGGTGATACTCTTCTGCTTACATTATCTTTCGGATTTATCTTTGTAAGAAAGGGTATTGGTCTTGTGAAAAAGCTGATCCGCATCGGCGGAAAAGGCTGATTTATAAGCTGATTTCAGGAAGGGGGGCGGCTTCGCTCCTCTTTTTTTAGTTATGATTTAGAGGCAGGTAGTATTATGCTGAAACTCATAATTTTTATTGTTATAAATATTGCGGTAAATCTAATAAGGAAGGCGGTGAAAGATAAGTGGAAGAAGTATTGATACAACTATTAAAGGCAGTGCTGGAAGGTGCGACGAGCTGGCTTGTTAATGAAGCCCTGGACGAAGCAAATAATATAGATGCTGATACTCCTGTCACATGGGGGCATATTGTATCTGGGCAATGCTGGTATTACTATACTAATGCAAATGGCGTGAAATCGGAAGAATATGCAGATTTTTCCTTTTCTGACAGTATAAATGATGGATATATGCTCATAAGCGGCGGCCATTTTAAGGCAATGGCACATTTAAAAGAAAATCCTTCAGGCAGTACCCCATCTGTTTCAACGAATTCTTCAAATGGTAGTGTTACTTTTTCCGGCAGTGGATATTATTACTTGTCTCTTACAGTTGACGGTCTTACCACGGAAGAGCAAACACATAATTCTGTTCATATTTCGGGTAATACTTCTATCAATCCGCCGACTTATGTTTCCGGCAGAGTTCCCACTTTTTATAGCCCGACTGCCAGAATGCATAAAACTATATTCAGCAGCAGCAGTTCGGATAGTGCATTATCTCCGGATGTTACTCTTGATGTTGAGGGAGATAATCTTTCTTTCAATGACTTTCGCCAGATGGTGATTGATTACGGTAACTATGTACTGGAATCAGAATCTATTGACGAAACAATTGACCCCGATGCATTGCCTGACTGGAATGATTTACTAGGGATAACGGAGTCAGAAACAGAATCAGAATCAGAAATAGCGTCGGATTCCGGCGGCTCCGGCTCTGGGTGTGACTGCAGCTGTACAACAATTTATGTTAATGCTGACGGCTCTTTGACTTTGCAGAACGAAATAACGGGCGATTACAATTTAACTATTGATAATAATGCTGATCTGTCTTTAGCAGTCAGTGCGGCCGCTGGTGCGTTCGGGGCTGGTGCGGTTGTGATTGACCCGGAAGCAAATATTAATTTGAATGCCGGAGCATTCGGAGCCGGTGCATTCGGGGCTGGTGCAATAGCGAATGCTGATGTAACTGTCAGCGGGGAGCTTTCTGTTGATAATATTTCCGGTGAAATCAATGTTTCTGAAATTTCCGGGGAAGTCAGCCTGAATGCTTCTGAAATTTCTTTTGGCGGCTCTCTGGAGTTCTCCGGAGACATGAATTTAAATGGGGGAGACATAAACATTGACCAGTCAGGCGGAACAATTACCAATAACTATTATTATTCAGGCATTCAGGACCCGTCAGAACCGGAGCAGAAACCTTTTACAATTGATTATGATGAGATTCTTTCAGAAGGTGAGCTTGAAAGCATTCTCACACAGGAAACTTATTATATTCCTGAGCTTGTCACAGAAACTGAATATCTGATGGAAGTGCCTTCGCTGCCGTCCGTGCCTGATCTTCCGGCGGAAGTGACGCAGCTGTCAGGGCTTGTTGCTCAGGAAAGCGTAGATTTTATTTCTGATGTCGGTCTGACTCCGGTTTATGCACCGCTTGCGATTTTTTCCATAGTTTGTTTTCTTCTGAGGGGGGCTGGGTAATGTTTGACTTTTTTGACGAGATACAGGAGTTTCTTTCTCAGGCAGTTACAAACTATAATAATTTTTCTGCATTTGTTTCCGATGCGGTTGTGAATTTTGCTGATGTTCTGGATTGGATTCAGAGATTTTCTGAGGCTATGCCGGCTCCGTTTTCTTGGATAATGCCGCTGGTTATGATTTTTGCCGTCTTCGAGTTTGCAAGGGGGCGGGGCTGATGGATGTCACTGTTTTGCTGAATACGCTGATAGAAATAATAAAGTACGAGGTGGAGAGTTCCATAGCTTTTCTCATGAATATAAAATTTCACTGGCTGAACCTGGATTTTTCTTTCTGGGATTTTTTGCTTGTCGTCTTTGTTTTTGATGTGATAGCTGTAGCTTTGTTCCGTTCTCGTGGGGGTGATGATGATTGAATGAATTAATTCGTATTTTATTGGGCTGTATTATGGAATTTGTTCCGGAAGCGTACAGGGAACAGGTGATAGCAGTAGCGGTTCCGGTATATGTGGGAATTATCCTTATTTTTACGTTCTGGCTGATTGGATGGTTTGCCCGGACGGTTTACCGTGCTCTGATTGGAGGCTGGAGAGAATGATTTTTCTGTTTGCTTTGATTTCTGCCGTTTATGAACTGGTTGCTACTGATCTTTGTACATATTATCTGGCGGCTTTGTTCGTTGCTTTTGCATTTACTGTTTTCTGCAGTTTCAGAAAGGTGGTAAGCTATGGTAATTGAAATTCATGGCTTCCCGGGAGCAGGAAAACCAACGGTTCTGACTATGATTGCCCAGCGGTCTTTGCAGGGGAAAGAAACCCTTGATATTCCGCCCTGTGATACGGTTCTGACTTCGTTTCCGTGTCCCGGCTGCTATGAACTTGACTTTGAGCTGCTCGGCAAGAGGAACTTTCATAACTGTCTTATGATACTGGACGAGGTTTCTATGTATGCCGATTCTAGGAAATTCAAATCTTTCTCAGACTCGCTTCTTTATTTCTTCAAATTTCATCGTCATCATAATATCAATTTAGTATGGGCTTCACAGTCTGCGAACGATGCTGACAAGAAGATCAGGGAAGTAACACAGTGCAGCTATATCATAGACAGATATTTTATGTTTACGGCAATCAAGCCGATTCTGAAAGCTCATACTGTCAGATCGGGTGACCCTGATATAAAGTTTGAGCTTGCTCCGCCGGTGCTCTGGAAGTGGTGCTATCGTCCTCGCTGGTATAAATACTTTGACAGCTATTCCGTGAAGCCGCTTCCGGAGCCTGAGCTTGTTCTCTGGTCGGAACCTGTTCCGAGAGTTTCACTTCTGGATAAAATTAAAATGCTCGGTCAGAAGCCGGAACCTTCTCCGGCTTTGTGTCTGCCTGATCTTCCGGAGCACCAGTCTGATCAGCGTGAGCAGGCTCCTGATCAGAAAGATACTGATCTGAATCAGTGGCTTTTTGAGGATTTGAATCATGATTAAAATTGTTTGTCGTTCTGCTCAGGTCTGCCGAGCCGGCTTGCCGGCCGGCAGACCGCAGAACGGATTGACAGGGTTCCGGCGGTGATGTCCGCCGGAGCTGCCCCCCCATGCTAACAGGGGGGCAGAGCGTACATAAGAACTTTCAAGAGGTGTTTTTGTTATGATGGATAATAATTGCTTTCTGGTGGACTGGCTTTCGTTCCGGTGTGAATCTATGGGACATCTGGAAATGATGGAGTATCTCGGCCTGAATTCCTGTGACTGGATGCACAGCAAGGGATTTTATGGTTATCAGAAGCGTGTCTGGTGTTCCGGTATGCATATTCACTATGACAATCCGGATATTCCCGGTGTGCTGGTCGAAATGTCCGGAACCGGCTGCCGTGCTTTTGAGACCTTCGGGGAAAATCTCCGCATGTCTGCGGATGGGGAAGTAGTGGCCGACTGGATTTCTGTGTTTACCGATATTCTTACCAGAAAAGACTTTATTATTACCCGTCTGGATATTGCCTTTGATGATAAAAGCGGATGTATTCCGCTTGACAGGGTAGCTTCTGATGTTATGGCCGGAAATTTCGTTTCTAAATTCAAGTCGGATTCTGTGTCTGTGACTGCTCATCCGGGAAATATCGGACAGACTGTTTATCTCGGCTCGGCACAGTCAGAAACAAGAATGAGAATTTATGACAAGGCTTTTGAGCGTGGTTTTACCAGTGTAACCGTAAATAAAAAATATCAGTGGGACGGCTCTAATACTGCAAAGCATGATGAAGCTATTTCTCAGACTATAAATATTTCTTCTCAGAATTCTGATGAAAAGCCTGTACACTGGGTCAGATTTGAAATGCAGCTGAGAAGGGACAGGGCATTCAGTTTTCTTTCTGAGCTGGCAGAGGCCGATTATGATATTGGTCAGGTATTTTCCCGTGTAGTGGCAAACTATTTCCGGATTGTTGTGCCTTCCGAGGACAGCAATAAGAGAAGATGGGAAACTGCTGAGTACTGGGCTGAGCTTGTCGGTGATGTCATGCCGCTGTCTCTCTGGCATAATAAAGATCTGGAATACAATAAGGCAAAGTGTGAAAAATATGTCTACAGTATGGCCGGGAATTCCGTCTATGCTCTGATTGAGCTGGAAGGACTTGAGAAATTCCGTCAGATTCTCATGAAAAAGAAGTCCAGAAAGATTCCCCAGCGAATACAGAATATGATCTCCGAGGAACGGGCATTGCAGAAAGTGAGGGGAACGGCATGACAGAACGTGAAAAAACAGAGCTGCTTGCATATCTGGTCAATGAGCTGATGCGTCTGGATGATGATATAGTAGATCGTCGTAACGCACTTTACAGGCATGAAAACTATATCAGCTATCACTATGAGCTTGCCGAAGCTGTGATCAGGCAGAAGGCATTCAAGAAATTCTCTCAGGATGTGCTTGCTCTGCTCGGTCTCCGTGTCGGGGAGTCTGAAAGCATTGAAAATGATGATTATCTGGACAGAAAGACAGAAAGCTGAAAAAGCCCTGTATTGCGTGCGGGGGAGTGGTCTTCCGG
>JAFUWN010000040.1 GCA_017483465.1 Oscillospiraceae bacterium | reverse complement strand
ATACAACAGATCATGGTCACTGGTGAAGAGACCGGCGAAAATTACGCACGCGACAAGGAAAAAGAGAAATAAAAAAACATAAACTGTATGTTCATTTTTACTATCAGAGACGATCACAGAGTAACCTCCTTATCTGAAATGTATTAGGGTCACTGGAAATAGTACTATTCATGTTTTCTAGGAGCACAGAGGGACGGTTCTCTGTGCTCTTTGACCTACATATACTACCGTTGCCGGGCCGGTTTGCGTTGGTTTCGGGACGGTGGGCAGTCAATTCAAGCGGTGGAAAGTCGCTAACACAACGAACCGTCCCCCCGTGTTCTGCTAGATCATTACAGCAGGAGTGAAAAACAATCCGTGGTGAAGCCCAGCTCCTTTCAACGCCTGGTAGAATTTTTGCGAAATTAATGGTACCGATTCTGCCTGCCCATCGTGAAAAACAGCGGGTGTGCAGATGATGTCAACCGAAGTCGGCAGTTTTTGTTGAAACAAATGGAATTGATATGTGTTTTTTAAAACATACTGCTTTTTTCCACAGAGCGGGCAAATATGTTCTCTTTCACCGTGCCCAAACGAAATACAGCTGATCGGAATCTCCGTCTGGGCGGCCAATTGGAACGTGTTACTGCAGGGATTACCGGTTTTTCGATTATACACTGGCTGGAAACTGCACCCTTTAATCCCCATGCGCTCAACTAGGTCCTTTACCACTCCGCAGGTAAAAATCTCACTCCCGCCATTGTCTGGAGCGGAAAAACACTTTCTTCTTCCCCATTTGACTTCATCGGCAATCTCATATGGGGAAGATTGCGTACAATGCTGTGCATGCTCCAAACCGTCTGAACCCAAATACGTACAAGAATAGTCACAGGCATCGTCTGCATTCAAAATATCAACGGATTGTGATCTTGGACAGATCTCTAGCCAAGCCGCTGCTTTTCGCTCAGATTCAGAGTAAGTCGCAAGTAATAATCTGTCTTTTTGTTCCACAAGCGGAACAATTTCATTGTAAGCTTGAGAGTCCCGCACTAATTTGAAATAGACAGTATCAAGCAGCAGTTCATAAGAAGTTCCCGTTCGCTTTAATGCAGCAATTAACAGGTCGCTTGGCGGCTCACTGAAGATCTCAGTAACCCTCAAAGATGATCCCTTCCTTTCTGTTACGCACTGAGCAGTTGCTCTAAGAAAAACCATTACTTTAATCCCTTTAGTGTTTGTCTAGCTGCTTGTAGCATAGCCGGGTAATTTTTATAGAGCACAGAGGGACGGTTCTCTGCGCTCTTTGACTTACACATACTACCGTTGAAGAAAGCCCGGCAGCTGCTGCCAGAATGGCGGACAACAGCCGGGCCGGTTTGCGGTGGTTCAGGGACGATGGGTGGTCAATTCATGCGGAGGAAAGTCACTAACACAAAGAACCGTCTCCTGTGTTCTCCTGGGCTGCGGTACGAGCCAGGAACACACAGTTTCATTCGTGGTTCTGGTCGCATCAGGGGAAGGTTGGACAAAAGAAAGCAATCATAGCGGTCGCACGGAAGCTGTTGAAGCTAATCT
>JAFUWN010000039.1 GCA_017483465.1 Oscillospiraceae bacterium | reverse complement strand
TTTGTCAATAGACCAGCGACAGGGTTACAAAGAGGCGGCTTTTAAGCCTCTTTGTTCCTGTTGCTATTGACAGGGACAATATTTTTCTATATTATATATAGCCACCTGTCCCTGTTTTTGTCACTCCTGATCTGATAGAAGCATTATTTTTTTAAATAGCTGATTCTGAACTCTGAACTTTCGATTTATCATAGTAACAATTATATCATAATGTTACTATCCTTGTCAATAGAAACATCATAGTATTTCTGACAGGAATATCAGAAATACTATGACAAATACTTCTATATCAGTGCCGCCCTTCATGAGGACGGATTTTTTAACCTAAAGTGATTACAATTTCGTTTGTCTCATTCAGATCAGAAGCCTTGATATAAGCACTTTCCTGAACCTTGCCGTTGACAGATACGGATTTTACACCGCTCTGGACATGACTCGGATTCTGTACATCAATATTGAGCTGCTTGCCCCTGAAATTCTTCTTCATCTTGAAGCCATCCCATGCGGACGGAATCGAGGGAGAAATCGTAATGCCGTCAGCATCCGGACGAATACCGCAGATACCCTCCGTACAGCCGACCATTACCGTAGAAGCCGTACCCGTCAGCCAGTGAACGTGCGAACGTCCTGCAAACGGTGAATGCTTTGCTTCTGTGAACTGACCGTGAACATAGGGTTCGAGCACTCTGATTTCTGCTTTATCATTCAGAGTAGCCGGAGAGCTTTCCAGGAAATATTCAAATGCCCTGTCACCATGACCGAGCAGACCTTCTGCAAGAATCAGCCAGCCCTGAGACTGAGAGAAGATACCGCCGTTTTCTTTGGTATCGGCATTGAAGATATGCATTAAAGCACCGTCAAAATAATGTTCTTTATAAGGCGGTTCAAGAAGCTTTGCACCATAGGGGGTATTCAGAATATCATGAACACTGTTCATTGCTTTATCAGCCTGTTCGTCGCTTGCAAATTTGGAGATCACAGACCAGCTCTGCGGATTAAGCCACATGTTCGCTTCCGGGTCTTTCTTGGCACCGACAATCACGCCGTCTTCTCTGATACCTCTGATGAATCTGTCTTCATCCCAGCATTTTTCGAGAGAATCACCGAGCTTTTTCTGTACATCATCAATATATTTGATATACTCGGTATCGTTTTTGGATTCTGCCATATCTCTGATGACACTCATTGCATAGTAGAGCTGGAATGCAACGAAAGTAGATTCGCCCTTAGCACCAAGACGCAGACAGTCATTCCAGTCGGCATGAAGTCCGGCAGGCATATCATGATCGCCCATGTGTTCCATAGAGAATTTGATGGCTCTCTTGAGATGTTCATAAACAGTATCTTCGCCGCCGTTGGCATAGACAATCACTTCGTCCAGAAAAGCCGCATTGCCGCTTTCACCGATATATTTTACGATAGTCGGGAAGAGCCACAGAGCGTCATCCGCACGATAGGAAGGATGTCCGGTTTCTTTGACATATTCGGGATCATCCGGAGTATTTTCATGACCTGCATTATGATTGAATTTTACCAGAGGCAGACCGCCGCCGTTATCCACCTGAGCAGAAAGCATGAATCTGATTTTTTCGGCAGCCATTTCCGGGTCAAGATGAATAATACCTTGAATATCCTGAACAGTATCTCTGTAGCCGTAGCCGTTTCTTAATCCGCAGTAGATGAAAGAAGCCGCTCTCGACCAGATGAACGTAATAAAGCACTGGTATGCATTCCAGACATTCATCATATTATTGAATTCTTCGGAAGGCGTTTCTACTTCAAAATTAGCAAGCTTGCCGTGCCAGTAGGATTTTAATTCTTCAAGTTCGGCATCGACTTTTCCGGCCTGTTCGTAAGCTTTGAGAATCCCGGCAGATTCTGCATCATTTTTCTGGCCTAAGAAATAGATTAACTCTTTTGTTTCGCCGGGCTGGAGTGTAATTTCCGTTCTGAGTGCACCGCAGGCATTGGAATTGAAATTCATCGACTCATCGCACTTGCCGTCTTCGACCATAATCGGATTGGAATATGTCCGGTAAGGGCCAATGAATTTTTCAAGGCTTCCGCAGCCGTCAAGGACATCCGCACCGACCATGCCGAAAAATCTTTCTCTGTGATTGGAGCCGTCAGCCCATTTGCCCGAATTTTCATTGATATGCTGGAGAATCTTATTGCCCTTGCGTTCGGTTCTGGTGATGAAGAGCGTATATTGCAGATTCACCTGATCCTGTTCGTAGTTATTATCGTTTGTGAATTCGATAAAACCAAAGACAGAAAGCTTTCTTGCTTTTGTATCGTTGTTGGTAATTTTTGTTCTCCATACTTCATAGGTCTGATTCATGGGAACATAGTAAGTCGTTTCGGTATTGATGGCAGAATAATCGCTTGTCATGACAGAATATGCTGTACCGTGACGGCATACAGTTTTATAATCATCAAGAGATTTTCCGACCGGCTGCCAGGTTGCAGACCAATAATCATGGGAATCCATATCACGCAGATAGATATATCTTCCGGGCAGAGCCATCATGGAATTAAATCTGAATCTTGCAATTCTGCCGTTGGCACCGGACTGCACGAAGCTGTAGCCGGCGGCATTGTTAGAGATAATTGCACCATATTCGGGAGAACCCAGATAGTTTACCCACGGTGCAGGGGTATCGGGACGAGTAATCACATATTCTTTGTTTTTCAGATCAAAATGTCCGTACTGCATAGTTTTCCTCCTTAGGGAAATATTTTTATATTTTTATTTTATCATAATATTCTGATTTTGGCAAGGGGTTTTCGGAAAATTTTACGGATTCGGGAGATAATTTTTTCCGACATAAGTGACAATATCTTCCGTCACGACATTTCAATCCACGTTACACCCTATTCTGTCTTTCAAATGTAACGAATTTTGTCATTTTCACAAACTTAATGGCACACTAAAAATTTTACATGCTGAATGTTTTGTCAGCACAACCAACAATTTTTACTTTTATCAAGATGCGAATTTTTATATGATAACATATTTTTAGATTTTTGTCAACGATTAATTAAAATACTCTGTTCCGATATAGATTATTTTATTATTTTTAAATACAATGCCGATCACTTCGCCCCAGTCTCCCTCGCCTTCGAGAATGACAGTCTTATCCTGATTGATATATAAAGTGGTAAACCAGCAGTATTCCAGAATTTCTTCCGGGTTTTCAAGTTCCGGCAGTATAAATTCTTCATTTTCTCCGCCCTCCTGAGCGAGTCTGATAATTTCCTGACAGATTTCCTGAATCCTGTTTTCTGATATAGCATTGAAATTATTGACAGAATGATTAATATAATTATCATCAACAGGGCATTCGGCACAGAGAAATAATTCATTCTGATTATCCTCATTCCGGAAAAATTCGCTTTTGAAAATGCCTTCCCAGGCTTCGGGCTGTTTATTGAGCCATTGAATCATAAAATTTCATCTCCTGAGGCAGATATGATCTGCGTAAATAAAGTTTCATCCGTGATAATCAGGACAAGCCTGTCACGGGCACGGGTCAGAACCTGATAGAGCATATGCATAGATAATTGATTCTGCATATCATGAGCACAGAGTTTTTGAGTTTCGTCATAATAAAAAGTATGATCCAGCACGGTCATGACATGATCAAATTCCTGACCAATCACGGCATTGCAGGAATCAAGCCGGATTAATTTATAGCCGCCGTTTCTGGGAAGCTGATAGTAATCTAAGAAATTATCCGTTTCGAGACCGTTTCCGGCATAGCAGATACGGACATGCTCCGGCAGATCGGCCTGAATCTGTGTAGGAATGTGATAATGCAGATTATGCAGTTTCCGGATAAAATGCATAATCTCGGCATTTGTCCGGATGGTATTTTTCAGCATATAGATTTTATCACAGTGCCGGAAAGCCCATTCTGCAATATTTTGATGTTCCTCCTGAATGCTGAGGGTCTGTCTGGAATCGAATGAGAGAAATGCAGATTTCTGACTTTTCCTGACATGATCATGAATCTGAGTCATCAGACCGGAATAAACACGCTGTGTTTCATCTGTGAGAATATATTGATAGGCATTCAGGAAATCAGAAAGATTCTGAATCTGGAGATCTTTCGGCCGGAGAATCGTAAGATTTTTAATATTCCGGCTGATCGCTGAGAGTCCGACAGGCAGTTCAGAAGCACAGTGAATGATTAAAACAGGAGAAGTCTGAGCAAGTTCTCTGGCAATATCATAAAGCATAAGACTTTTTCCCGTGCCTGCCTCACCGGTTAAGCCTAAAATCACAGATTCAGAATGCAGTTTTTCGAGAATTTCTTTTTTCTTGTCTTCCTGATTCTGGGTCAGGAAATAGGCATGTTCCAGAAATTTCTGAGAATGATTCAGAGGCGAGACCAGATATTCCGAGGGTCGGAACAGCGTTTCTATATCAGAAATATAATCTCCGAAAAAATGCTTCACGGCTCTGACGATTTCAGAAAAATCAATTTCCTGAAATTCCAGATTTTCAGACATATGATAACATTTCATCGTATCAGTGACAACAGTATAGAGATATAATTTTCTGTCAAGTACAGAAAGATAATGCCTGTTTTTCCGGAGCTGATTCCGGATTTTTTCTCTTGCCTTATCCGGAGGGAAGTCTTTCAGCGAACTTTTTAATTCAATATTCAGACAGGCAGAAGCATTGATTTTGAGCAGATCAAATTCCTTTCCGAACCGGAAATTGACAGAGAGAAAAAAGCCGTCAGTTTCTGATACGGCAACGCCGTGAGAATAGAGCATATCTGCCAGAATTTTCATAGAAAGAATTTCTTTTGTCTTGGCTTTGACAGTAAAATTTCCGCTCTGATAACGAAGCATGGCAGTAAACGCTTTCGGCTCTGTACAGCGTGTGATCTGATAAAAATTGACAGGTCTGTTCATGAGCATATCACCCTGTTTTGATCAAGTAATAAAAAGCCCCCCTGTTTGCACAAGGGGGGCTGAAACAGCATTTAGATCTGTGCGGAATAGTTCGGAGCTTCTTTTGTGATATAAATATCATGCGGATGAGACTCTTTCAGACCTGCACCCGTGATTCTGACGAACTGTGCTTTTTCCCAGAGTTCCGGAATCGTATGACAGCCGCAATATCCCATACCGGCACGGATACCGCCGATCAGCTGGAATACAGTATCGGCAAGAGCACCCTTATAAGGTACACGGCCTTCTACACCCTCGGGAACAAGCTTCTTGGCACCTTCCTGGAAATATCTGTCAGTCGAGCCGTTTGCCATTGCTCCGAGACTTCCCATGCCTCTGTAGACTTTGAACTGTCTGCCCTGATAAATTTCCGTATCGCCGGGAGCTTCTTCACATCCGGCAAGAAGACTTCCGAGCATGACACAGTCAGCACCGGCAGCAAGAGCCTTGACAATATCACCGGAATACTTGATACCGCCGTCAGCAATTACCGGAATATTATATTTCTTAGCTACACAAGCAACATCATAGACTGCTGTAATCTGCGGCACACCGATACCGGCAACGACTCTGGTAGTACAGATCGAACCGGGGCCGATTCCGACTTTCAGACAGTCCGCACCGGCCTGAATGAGTTCTTCAGCGGCTTCGGCAGTTGCAATGTTTCCGGCAATTACTGGAGTATCCGGAAATTCTGCTTTTAATTTCTTGAGAGCATTGATAATATTGGCACTGTGACCGTGAGCAGAATCGAGTACAAGCACATCAACCTGTGCATCAATCAGAGCTTTGGCACGTTCCAGCATATTAGCAGTCACGCCGATTCCTGCACCGCAGAGCAGACGGCCTCTGGCATCTCTTGCAGAGTTCGGGAATTTTACGGATTTTTCAATATCTTTGATTGTAATCAGGCCTTTGAGAATGCCGTTTTCATCTACAATAGGAAGTTTTTCGATCTTATTTTTTCTCAGGATTTCCTGTGCCTGTTCCAGAGTTGTACCTACAGGAGCAGTAATCAGATTGTCTTTTGTCATGACATCTGCGATTTTAGTATTGAAATCAGTCAGAAACCGCATATCACGGTTGGTAATAATACCCACGAGCTTATTTTTGCCGTCCACGATCGGCACACCGGAGATTCTGAATTTTCCCATCAGAGCATCGGCATCGGCAACGAGTCTGTCAGCGGTCAGAGAAAATGGATCTACAATGACACCGTTTTCGGAACGCTTTACTTTATCGACTTCATTTGCCTGCTGTTCGATCGACATATTTTTATGAATAATGCCGATACCGCCTTCTCTTGCGATAGCGATGGCCATTCTGGCATCTGTGACAGTATCCATAGCTGCTGTCAGGACAGGTGTGTTCAGTTTGATGTTGGCAGTCAGTTTTGTTTCGAGTGAAACCATATTGGGAGTGACATCTGATTTTGCCGGAATCAGCAGAACATCATCAAAAGTCAGGCCTTCTTTTTGGAATTTTGTATTTTGATTCATTTCCATCATCCTCATTTCCTGAAATATTAAATATAGAATTATATTATTTTTATGATACTCTTTTTTTCGCAAAAAGTCAAGAGGTTCCGGAGAAAGCACAGGACAGAAATTTGAACGAAAAACTTTGTTGATATTTATTGAATTTTTACAATAAATATGATTTTTAAAATTTTTTTGAAAAAACGCTTGACAATCCGTCTGACATGTGCTATAATAAATACTGTCGTCAGGCAATGGACGGCACAGCAAAGGAAATATGCTGGTGTAGCTCAGTTGGTAGAGCAGCTGATTTGTAATCAGCAGGTCGGGGGTTCGAGTCCGTCCACCAGCTCCATTTTCTTGAATATAGGGGAGAGTTCCCGAGTGGCCAAAGGGGGCAGACTGTAAATCTGTTGCTTCTTGCTTCGATGGTTCGAATCCATCCTCTCCCACCAGACACCCTGTTTTGAACAGGGTGTTTTCTTTGTCTGAAATCAGTCCGCATGAGATAGATGATCTGTTTCATTGTCAAGGGAAATCTGATTCAGGGCATATTTTTAGAAGCAAATGCTCCTGCTGTGCAGATAAAGTCCGGCGGTTCGCTGACTGTGACAGGCGATTATCGGCATTACGGCGGAGAACTGAATATTGCTGACGATACTCTGGAAATTAACGGAAGTTATCATCAGGCTGCCAGCGGCAGAGGCGATGTCAATGCAGACGGAAACAAGAAGTTCCCCACCTTTTTGAATTGAACGCATTCCGCTTCTTTTTTCAATTTGGGCGGGTGTCCGGTAGATTTTCGTCTCTATATTATTATTTTACTATAAAATGCAGTAAGTTTTAATTGTATTTTTATTTATAATTATCGCATTTTTTACGCTGAAAATATGTATTTTATTGTAACAAATTGGAGTATATTATAATTAATACAAGAAAGGCAGGTTTAATTATGGCGTACCCCAGAATCAAAGAATTACGAAAAGATGCTGATATGAAACAATGGCAGATGGCATATTTATTAAATTGCACTCAGCAAGCTTATAGCGACTATGAAACAGGCCGTCATGAAGTTCCTATTGGAATTTTGATTGCTCTTGCGGAATATCATAAAACAAATGTAGATTATATTCTCGGTTTGACAAATACTATGACTTATTATAAAGAATTGAAATAAAAATTGTCCTTGTAGCGAATACAGTCGTATTCGACAAAAAATCACTTTTTCATCTGTAAAATTTGTGTTGATTTCCAATTGATTTTTTTAGTCAGATCGCATATAATTAAATATATGAAATAATATACATGTGAGAAAGGATTTTTTATCATGAGTGTGAAAGTTGTTAAATTCGGCGGCAGCAGCCTTGCAGATGCCAATCAGATCAAGAAAGCTGCCGATATTATAAAGTCAGACCCTGAACGCCGTTTCGTTGTGCCCTCTGCTCCCGGAAAGCGTTTCTCTGAGGATATTAAAGTCACAGATATGCTCTATGCCTGCTATGAAAAAGCAAGCCTCGGTGAAAATTTTGAACAGGATTTTCAGAATATCAAGAATCGCTATAATGATATTATCGCCGGTCTGGGTCTGGATTTCTCTCTTGATAAAGAATTTGAAGACATCAAAAGCCATCTTGCAACTGCCGGAAAAGAATATGCCGCAAGCCGTGGTGAATTTCTGAACGGTAAAATTATCGCTGCATATCTGGGATTTGAATTTATCGATGCCGCTGATGTGATTGTTTTCAGTGATGAGGGTGTTATGCTCCGGAAAGAAACCAGAGCTAAACTCCGTGAACGTCTCAAAGATGTCGAATCCGCTGTTATCCCCGGTTTCTATGGAAAATCTCTGAGCGGTGTTGTCAGAACCTTTTCAAGAGGCGGTTCTGATGTCACAGGTTCTTTGGTAGCAAGAGCATTGCATGCTTCTGTATATGAAAACTGGACAGATGTTTCCGGCGTTCTGGTTGCTGACCCCAGAGTCGTTGACAGTCCGGTTGTCATTCCGGTGATCACTTATAAAGAATTAAGAGAATTATCTTATATGGGCTTTTCGGTTCTGCATGAAGATGCAATTTTCCCGGTCAGAACAGTGGGCATTCCGATCAATATCAAGAATACCAACAAGCCCGAAGATGCCGGCACTCTGATCGTAGCTGACAACGATGCCGAAGAAGTCAGCCTCCGGACAATTACCGGGATCGCAGGCAAGAAAGGCTTCTGTGCCGTCAATATGGAAAAAGCGATGATGAACAGCGAAGTTGGCTTTGTCCGTGATGTTCTGAATGTCTTTGCAGATATGGGAATCTTAGTAGAGCATATGCCCTCCGGTATTGATACCCTGAGTGTTATTGCGGATGCCGATGCACTCAAAGGCAAGGAAGAACAGCTGCTTTCTGAATTAAGAAAAGCTGTCAATCCGGATGCATTGGAAATCGAACCGGATATTGCATTGCTGGCAGTTGTCGGCAGAGGCATGAGAAAGACCAGAGGTACAGCAGCAAGAATTTTTGCTTCTCTGGCACATGCAAGAATCAATGTCAAGATGATTGACCAAGGCTCAAGCGAATTGAATGTCATTGTCGGCGTGAACGAACATGATCTGCATCAGGCAATCAGATGCATTTATGATGCGTTTGTATCTTCCACTCTGGTATAATAAATTATAATAAAGCGAATCCGGAAGCAGTTCATAAAACTTGCTTCCGGATTTTATTTTTTATTCAGCCGCTTTTTGATTTTTTAATTTTACAATCTGATTGACTGCAAACGCTCCGGCGACTAAGATAATTTCCGCAGCGGTCTGCCAGAGTCTGGAGATTAACGAAATTGAAATTGCATATTCTTCGGGCATAATCAGACATAAGCCGGCAGTCAGGATTCCTTCACGGACACCTAATCCGCTCGGAGCGAATAATGCTAAAATGCCGATAATGGTCGATAATCCGTAGATTCCGCCGACATACAGCCACTGTGAGACCGGAACCGGATAAATTGCATGTACTAACATATAGAACCCTGAACCGGCAACAAGCCAGTTTAAAATAAATAACAGCACGGTTTTGAGCATGTCAGGATATGTCACAGGAATCAGCATATCTTTTTTAGCGATTTTTCCGATCATTCCCAGAAAAAAATTGATAATCTTCGGATTGATGCAGATGAAAAATGCAATCATGAGTAAGATCGTCCAGTATTTATATTTTTCAAGCAGATCATTCGGAAAGAAAAACAGAGAAATCAGGAATAAAAACGCTGCCCCTAAGAGCGTACAGGCATTTTCCAGCAGAAAACAGACTGTGATCTTCCGGATGGGTTTATTTTCTTTCTCATAAGCCGGACAGCGAGCCGCTAACATGAAAACTTTCCCCGGAATATATTTCCCCGGAATTGAATATAAATAGGCAATCACAGCATCAAAATGCCCGATATGACAGTTATTTAATTTTGTAATAAAATGCCACAGTGAAGCAAGCGTGATAATATAGGCAAAATATAGTAAAAACGAAGTAATCAGACTGAAACTGTCAATATGCCAGTCGATATTTTTAATATCCTCCCAGTTCGCTATGAAATATCTTCCGAGAAAATAAATGACTAATAAGAAAAATATTATCTTAATTCCCTGAATCAGCTTTTTTTTCATGACTTTTTATCCTCTTGCGGTTCGGATCGCATTCGATTTTACGGACTCTGTACTGAACATCTTCGAGAATTTTCCGGTTTGCTGCGATCGTATCGCCAAGCAAGCCGATTGTGATCGTCTGGAATCCCATCATAATTAAAATTGCTGTCAGAATCAATGATTGAATATGTCCTTTTCCGTCACCCATTGCCATAAAAATCAGAAATCTGATGCCCAGTACGGCACCAAGTAAAAATAAAATTCCTCCGACAACGCTGAAAAATTTCAAAGGCCGGTACATTACAAATGATCTTGTAATCACCGTTGCGGAACGTTTCATATATTTCCACATGCTTGTGAATAGTCTGGAAGGCCTTGTTTCTCCGTTCGTCCGGATGGGTACGGATGTCATGGCTATTTTATTATGCCCTGCCTGTATGATCGTTTCCAGCGTATAGGTGTATTCATTCACAACATTGATTCTTAATGCCGCATCTCTGGAATACGCACGGAATCCGCTCGGTGCATCCGGAATATCGGTTCCGGAGGCGACACGGACGACCCAGCTTCCCAAATGCTGGAATTTTTTCTTCTGCCATGAGAAATGTTCCGTCTGATCAATCGGCCGTTCACCAATGACAATATCGGCCTTGTTTTCGAGAATCGGCCTGACTAATTTTTTAATATCTGCTCCGCAGTACTGATTATCGGCATCTGTATTGACAATAATATCTGCTCCCAGGTGCAGACAGGCATCCAGACCGGCCATAAAGCCGTGAGCAAGGCCTTTGTTCTGTTTAAAAGATACAATATGATGAAAACCCAGCTCACGGGCTTTCTGTACTGTGTGATCCTGACTTCCGTCATTGATGATTAAATATTCAATTTCATCAATGCCCTTGATCTGCCGGGGCAGATCACGATAAGCAAGTTCAAGTGTTTCTTCCTCGTTATAGCATGGAATCTGAATAATTAATTTCATGATTCAGCTCCTTTCCTGAAATGTTAATGACTTGACGGGAATGCCGATAGTTCTGGTATCTTTCGGATTAACTGCCGAAGCCTGCCACATATCCGTCTGAAAGCCGATAATATTCGAGCCGTCTGTTAAAAATTCCTCCGGAATCTCGAAAACCAGTGTACGGGGATTATTTTGTCTTGTCAGAACTTTCAGATCGGCCATTGCTCCGTTGACGGAAAGCCGGATAGTAAAGCGTTCTCTTCCCATTTCTTTCAGGGGCAGATTGCTCCCCAGTGCCAGTGTCAGCGTACAGGGTTTCTTTTTCAGTGTACAGCGAAGTGCAGAAGACGACTTGATCGTCCAGCAGAAATCCTTATCATATTCATCAATGCCGTATAATTTGGATTTTGCAATATCTTCGGCTGTGTAGAGTGTCTGATATTTCAGATACTGATAGATATATAAATTTTCAGAAGTTTCTGCAAACTGCATCGGCAGGCCGGTATTTTTACCGAGATTCATATCTTCTGAACAGTGGACAACATTCCGGTACAGAACTTCAAGATTATCATCCAGATGATAGGTATAATTTTCTGTGCTGATAAAATAGATTTCTTCATATTGCTCAGAGAGTGTCCGGAACTGAGCGGCTGTATCTTTTTCAGACGGATAGACAGCTGCTCCGGTGATGGCACGGATTGGCAGCCAGAGTGTCGGGAGTGTTTCTGTCTGAATGACTACACAGGATTTTTCGGGAATCAGTTCGGCCGTATCTTCAAGCACGCTCCATTCCATACGGGTATCATCCTTGTGATTCATGAGAAAACCGGAATACGGCAGAGAAAAACAAAGACTCGCCAAAGAGACAGTGAGCAGAAATTTTTTATCCATCTTATCCAGAGCCGATACGCTGAATATCACTGCTGCCGGGATAAACGGTACTAAATATCTTGCATAATAATAATAATATTCCGTCTGAAACCGCAAAAACGCAGAATAAATTAAGACACAATAGAAAAATGAGATATAAATCACAAGTGTGCTTTCTGATTCCAGAAATCGTTTCGGATTGAAAAATAATATCAGTACTCCGGCAGGAAGCAGAAACAGTCCGGCATTCTCTGTAAAGCCTGCTATTGTCAGAGAAGAAATGGTTTCGATCGAATTCAGTTTGCTGAATGCTTTATACAGCATATAAATCAGGGGCAGAGCCGTCAGACAGATCAGAAGCCACTGCATCAGCACCAGATTTTCATGTCTGGTTAAAAAGACTTCAAGTGAAACTGTTTTTTTCAGCTTCCAGACGAGCAGAATATAAATCATGCAGAATAAAATCAGAACGCCGCTGATGATTAATACCGTTTCTGTGATGTTAGTTAAACTGATATATTTATTAAATACAAAACGGTAATTATTCATTGTATAGAACGGCTGAACATGCCGCATCATCAGATAACTCAATAAATATCCTAATACAGAAAATAACATCGAAGCCGCAAAAATACTTTTTCTGGTAAAGAAATACATCCCTGCATAGATAATCAGTACATACGGCAGAAGCGTATAGATCGAAACATGATAACAGCTGAATACAGCAATCGGAATCAAAGAAAATCCATAATGTTCCGGATGTTCCTGACCGGTCAGAAAATACAGAAACATCGCAATCAGCACAGCGAGAAACATTTCTGTCAGAGATGATTTCGCTACCCAGATCACAACCGGAGATAATGCCGACAGGATCGCTGCCATCAGTCTGGAAACGGGCTTTAATTTCAGATTATCGCAGATAAAGCAGATGAAAAATATCATCAGAATATAAAATATCGTCTGAATATCTGCCATATGCTCAATACCGGCGATTTTCCCCCATAAGGCGAGTATCGCCGGATAGGTCGGAATGCCGTGATAAATTCCTGATACCGGACTGACTTCACGATCATAGACCGTATCCGGATAATCCTCTGACGGAATATCATAGCCGACAAGCTTGTTATGCACGGCAATCTGAAAATTTTCTCTGGATTCGTCAGAAGTCAGCAGCTGATATTCTTCAAAATTCTGCTGTCTGCTGTCATGGCCATAGATAAAATTAATTGCCTCGCATTGATAGACACCTTCATCCTGACCCATGCCGAACAGTTCATTTTTCTGACTCACAAACGGCATACCGATCAGGGCGATCAACAAGGGAACGACAAAGACTCTCAGTTCTTTTTCGGGACTGAATCCGGCTTTGATTTTTTCTAAGGGAACTTTCTCACAGGTCAGTACAGAAGTCAGAAAGAAAATTGCATCTGTCAGACAGGTGATTTTAATGCCTCTCTCCAGCGTATAGACATTCAGTAAAAATAAAATCATGGTACTGAAAATATACGAACAGAAAAACCATGCAGTGCCGATTGCAAGTATTTCTGCAATATGCCGTTTCCGGAATAGAATACAGGATGTCCCTAAACAAAGCAGAAGATCAACATATAAAAAAATCAAAACGATATTCATGGACATTCCCCTTGTCTTAGTTCTATCTTTTCAAAGAAGGATTTATATTTTTCCGTGATGACATTCCAGTCGAAATGCTCTAATACATAATTTCTGCCGTTATCGCCCATGATACTGGATTCTTCCGGATGATGCAGAAAATAATTCAGACAGCCTTCAAATTCAAAATAATTATCAAAATATAAACCGCCGTTGGATTCCTGAACAAAATTTTTCGTGACGGCACACTTGTCATGTACCAGCACAGGCCTGTGACATAGCCAGCTTTCCATGATGACCAGAGAAAAACTCTCGTTCTTAGAGGGCTGACATAGAATTTCGGCCGCTCCATAGGCATTGTATTTATCCTGAATCTCAACAAAGCCTAAATCAATCGTATCTTTTGCAGCACTTTCCGGAATATGAATTTCTCCGCCGCCGATCAGAACCAGTTTCAGATCTGACGGATTGCGTTTCTTATATTCTCCGAAATAATTCAGAAGTGTATGCACATTCTTGCCCGAATCTTTTCTTCCGGCATAGAGGATAAATTTTTCAGGAAGCTTAAACTTTTTCCGGAATGCCTCCGGATCGGTTTTTAAATCGACATCCATGCCGATGCCCATAACAATTTTTTCGACTCCGGATATATCATAGACTTTCTCTGTTAATTCCAGTTCCGGACGGGCATTGAAAATCATTCCGGCGACCTGAGAATATAAATTTTTATAAATCTGCATATATAAATATGCTTCATCATGAAAGCAGGGAATCATGACAGCTTTTTCCGGACATGCTTTAATTCCGTAGTAAGTCGTTCCGAACATGTACGGAATATAGACAAATGCGGTATATTCGTCTTTATGCTCAGAGATATACTGATATAAATCCGGACTGTTGATCATTTCCTGAATAAAAATTTTTTCTTCTTCCGGGGTTGGCTGAATCCGGTTCATCAGCTTTAGATTAATTTCATCAAAGGCTTTTGTATTCCGTTTCCGGACTTTGAATCTTCTGACAGGAATATCCTGAATAATCTCGATTCCTTCAGGATAATAATCTTCATTCCAGTCGCTGACGAATTCTCTGACACATGTGGTTAAAATTTCGACATCCATACCGGCTTGATGCAGATGTCTGGTAACTTCACGGGTTTCCATTTCGGCACCGCCCGGAATTTTTTCAGCATACCACGGAATGACAAATGCTATTTTCTTCATGTTGCGTTCTCCTGTAAAAAATGACTGAGCTGATCTGCAAACAGTGCCTTGATTTTTTCATACTGAAAATCCTGTAATCTCTCGTTCTGATTCGAGAGTATCTGATTTTTTAAATTATCATCTGTCAGAATGCGATGCATCAGCAGGGCGATTTCTGCCGGATTTTTAGAATCTGTCAGGAAACCGCTTCCGCCGAGTGTCCACGGAACAGCACAGCTCTGATAAGCCAGAACAGGCACTTGAAAATACATAGCTTCGACAAGAGGCACACAGAAGCCCTCATGTTCGCTCATGCATAAAAACAGATCAGCAATTTTATAATAAGCCAGTATCTCCGGAAATTTAATATGTCCTGTAAAAATGACATCTTCCAGTTCCAGAGCCTTGACATAATTTTCAAGACGATCGTGATATTTTTCCATTCCGCCCCAGTTGCCGACAAAGATCAGTCTGGAATCCGGATTGATATTTTTTTTATAAAATGCGAATGCAGAAATAATATCCTGCTGTTTCTTGTTCGGAGCGATTCTGCCGACAAAGATAATATTTTTATAATGATCAGAATATTTTTTAATAATATTGGCATCCGGTTTTTTCTCATAATCAGAAAACGGAATCAGAATCGGCCGGACATCAATCGGACAGGTAAAGCCTGCTTTTCTGAGATCAGATTGATTGAAATCAGAATCGGCTAAGCAATAATCTATTTTATCAGCAAGATGTTTCAGACCGTCAAGGCCATACTGAGCATTGGACTCGGCCTGAGCGTTATAGCCGTGAAAAAAATGCGGAGGTGTAATATTATGATAAATCATGATCTTACGGCACGGATATTTTTCAAGTTCATAATTTAATTTCGAGCCGGTAGACATATGATATAAAATCACATCATCAGGATTTAAATCCGGCATTCCGGCACAGAGATCAGAGGCTGTTCCTTTGGGAAGCCGCTGATCTACGGCTTCGGCATAGATGGCCGTTTCATAGCCGAGTTCTTTCATGGCATTCTGAAGGGCGACTGTATCATTTCCGACTGCATCACCGAAAGCCAGTGTCGGCAGAAACTGAATGATTCTCATAGTTTCAGTCCTTTCAGTTCCTGATTTTCGGCCTGTAATGCTCTGACCTGACTTCTCAATGCTGCAATCTCCTGTCTGTTAGCGGCCTGTTTTGCTTCGAGGGCATCGAGTCTGGAAACCAGTGCAGAAATAGCAATCTGATCAGATTCTGTTCTGCTCTGAATATAATTATTGACTTGCTGGACAGCATTTGCGGTATGCAGATTCAGGGCATTTTGTTCGGTCATGATCGGCATGATATAAAACTTGAGTAATTTCCGGATAACTTTCTTGATAAAGACAACCAGAAAATTTCCTTCGATCGGCTTATAAGGCTCGATCTGATTCCGGATATTCAGATAATCGGCACTCTGCTGCAAAGCAGCGGGCTGAAAATTGACATCTGCATGACTGATTTCCTGTGCGAACGGAATTTCTTCAAAAGACAGCATAGAACTGTCCAGGCCTTTTTCTTTGATTTCCGCACGGATTTGTTTCATAATTTCTTCTGTATTGACCGTCTGCATAGACAGGATCACTCCTTTCAGGCAATGAATTTTTCATACTGGATTTTATCAATAAAAATAGAATTAATGCCCGTAAAGGCATATTCGATATAATTTTCTGAGACAAGATAATCAAGTAACTCCTGATCTTTAATTCCGGCTGACAGTTTCTGAGAATAAGGAATCATCTCTATGATAATAAACAACGGACGATATGCTTTCAGATTCATACTCCGGAGAATCTGCATTTCCAGACCTTCAATATCCAGATTCAGAATCACAGGAGCTTGTTTATCAAAATATTTTTCGATAATAGCATTATAAGAAATTGTCTTGATCTCGATTGATTTTTCAAGTTTTGCCGCCGGATTTTTGGCAAGAATATCAGAAACGTCCCCGATTTTAGAGAGTCCGTCAAGATTCAGGATATTAAAAATCACAGTTTCTCCGGAGACATCCGAAACGGCCTGATTTAAAATCACATCTCCGGAACGCTGATGTTTCAAATCCGGAATTAACAGCGGATTGGCCTCCAGCAGTACGCCTCTTGCACCCTGTTCGTAGAAAAAACAGGTATTGCTCATTGCAACAGGCTGATTCGCTCCCAGATCAAGATAACTGCATTGATTCAGAGGAATTCCCAGCATAGCACAGGCATACAGAATAATTGCATCTTCTCCGGCCTGTGAATAAGTTTTCTTATTGAACAATTCCAGAGCATTAGGGAGTATCTGATGTTCCCGGAGAGCAGATTCTATTTGTTCGGTTCTGTGAGAAATTTCAAGAGTAGTTACATCATCTGACTGCATACGCTTTTCTGTTTCAGAACGATAATGTTCCAGACAGTCCAGACGTTTTTCAGAACGTTCGGCACGTTCGTCATGAGCCGTATTGGATTGTTCAATAATATCCTGAAAATAATTCTGTGACTGCATGAGTTCCTGCATCAGTTCACGGTTCTGATTTTTTAACTGCTCGATCTGATCTTGCAGCTCCTGATTATTCTGGTGCAGTTGTGCAGAAAGATTCTGTGTTTCTGTTCTTGCCGCTTCATTTCTGGCATACAGATCACGGAGCAGAAACCGGAGTATTTTCGTATAGAAACGCATGAATTCACCTCCATATAAATTCAGAATCCAGCCGGCAGACACCAATATCATATTTTTCTGATGAGACAGCAAAAGACAATACCTGCCGGATGTCATCAAAAATAATTCCGTCATGGGAATGCACGGCAATATCTAAAAAATATTTCGCAGGCAGCAGTTTGTTCTGAAAAATAATTTCCAGTCTGCCCTGCTTCTGCACGGGAATGCAGGAACCTGTTTCAATCAGAATATTCGTTCCGTAACAGTGCAGACTGTCTTCCCGGAATATGCCATAGCCGAAATTGCCTTTCAGATTTTCTTCAAATGCCTGATATTCTAAAATAATTTTAATTTTATCTTCTGTATTGAAAATAAACTGTTTCTGATTTTCCAGATTGCAGAGCATCGCATTTGTGAAACGGACTGCTCCTGTTCCCATCCGGACAGCGGTTTTCTCGCAGAATGCAGGAAGGGTTTCAGTTTCGGAATGTTCGGACTGTTCCTGTTTTTCCTGATGTTCCTGCTGATGTTTCTTTTCCAGCTGCTGATTGCGTTTTTCTTCCATATTTTTCAGATAATGATCATGTACGGTTTTCGGAGTGCCGTACTCTTTGATCAGTCCGTCTTCAATCCAGTAGGAAGTTTCGCAGATCTGCTCGATCTGTTCAAGGGCATGGGAAACGATCACAATTGTTGTTCCATGAGCTTTGATTTCTCTGAGCTTATCAAAGCATTTTTTCTGGAAATTGGCATCTCCGACAGCTAAAATTTCGTCTATCAATAAAATATTGGCATCGACATTGATTGCCACTGAGAAAGCTAATCGCATATACATACCGGAAGAATATGTCCGGACAGGATTATCAATAAATTCTTCGAGTTCTGAAAATTCTATAATTTCCTGCAATCGCTTGTCGATTTCTTTTTTAGTCAGACCAAAAATAGAAGCATTGGTATAAATATTTTCTCTTCCGGTCATATCGGGATGGAATCCGGCTCCGAGTTCGATCAGACTGGAAACACGGCCGGCCATTTCGATTGTTCCCTCATCAGGATACAGAATTTTTGTCAGTAATTTCAGAGTCGTACTTTTTCCGCATCCGTTATGGCCGATCAAGCCGATGGCTTCACCTTTTCTGACATCGAAACTGATGCCTTTGAGAACCCATCTGTCTTCGTAGTGATTCCGATTCCGGAATAGAATCCGGTCTTTCAGGTCATTGCCCTTATCATAGAAAATTTTGAATTTTTTCTTCACACTGCGGACTTCAATAGCATTTTCTGCATTCATGATCACAGCACCTCCGCAAAGCGTTTTTTCAGTTTTGAGAAGACAAATTCTCCTAAAATCAGGCTTGCAATTCCGAACAGGAATGCGATCACCAGCGTGGATAAATCCGGAATTTTCGCATAATATAATACATCACGGTAAGCGACAATTACCGAAGTCATAGGATTTAAATAAAATAATTTCTGGATATTCTGATCTGCAATCATATCAATCGGGTATAATACCGGTGTCAGATAAATCCAGGCCATTGTGATAATGCTCAGAATATGTTCCATATCACGGAAAAAGACGGTAATCGCCGAGAATAGTAAAGCCAGTCCCAGAGCCATAATATATTCTGCCAGCATAATCACCGGCAGACAGGCAATCGCTAAAAAATTCAGGCCAACTCCTGAAAAGATCACGACAAAAAAGATAATAATAAACGTCAGAAGCATATTTACAAAACAGCTTGTCACATACGAGATGGGAATCACTTCACGGGGAAAATAAATTTTAGAGACTAAATTCTTTGCTGCCATAATCGAATTGGCTCCGCCCTGTAAGCTGGAAGAAAAGAAAATCCAGGGAATCAGGGCAACAAACAAATGCAGATAATATTTTTCAATCGGACTTGGCAGAATAAAAGAAAAAGCGACTGTATAGACAATCAGCTGAAACAATGGATTGATAAACGTCCATAAGAATCCCAATACGCTGCCTTTATAACGGCCTCTGAGATCTTTCCGGACAAGACTGAAAATCATCTCACGATAAGCATATAATTCTTTGAATAATTTCACAGACAGGAACTCCCTTTTTAAAAATAACAACAGTTTTATTATACCCCGATTATGCCGAAAAGTCAAGACAATCCCGAATTTTTGTAAAATAGCAACAGAAAAAACGAAAAGAGACTGCCGAACTTACAGCAGTCCCTTTTCGCTTTTAAGGAGTGATAAGAGAAGTAATCCACAATGAATTGTGAATCAGCAGTCAGATTTTAATTTTTGCCCAGAAGCCATTCATACATGCCTTCATACTGCTTTGCAGAAGTATTCCAGCTCCAGTCCTGCTGCATACCACGGCGGAGCATATCGTTCCAGTTGTCACGATAATTGAAGAATACGGATTTTGCATAGTTCACAGAGCCTAAGAATGCTTCTGACCAGAATTCTTTGAAAGTAAAGCCTGTACCGGTCAGTTCAAATTCGTTGTAAGGCTGAACCGTATCTTTCAGGCCGCCTGTTTCACGTACCAGCGGAACAGAACCATAACGCAGAGAAATCAGCTGTGTCAGGCCGCAGGGTTCAAATCTGGACGGAACGAGCATCATATCTGCCGCAGCATAGAGTTTATGAGCCAGTTCGTCATTATAGCAGATATTAGCCGAAACATTGCCCGGATAACGGCCGGCAAAATACCGGAATGCGTTTTCATACCCCGGTTCGCCTGTGCCGATCAGAACAAACTGTGTATTGTCGTCCAGGAATCTGCCCTCGAAGACATCACTCAGAAGATTCAGGCCTTTCTGATCTGTCAGACGGGAAATCAGGCCGATGAGCATTTTTCTGCCGTCCTGTTCGAGTCCGAGTTCTGCCTGAAGCTGACGCTTGTTTTCTGCCTTGCCTGTCAGAACGTCATTGACATCATAATTATAGAAAATCTTCTTGTCGTTCTTAGGATCAAAAATGCTGTAATCAATGCCGTTGACAATGCCACGCAGATCCATTTTTCTGGAAGCCAGCAGACCGTCAAGGCCTTCGCCGTATTCACGGGTTTTGATTTCTTCTGCATAAGTCTCGCTCACGGTGGTGATATAATCGGCATAAACCAGACCGCCCTTGAGCATATTGGCATCTTTGTGGAATTCCAGCTTGTCCGGTGTGAACATGTAGTCCGGCAGCTGGGTGTTATACTGGAATGCTTCAATATCCCATACGCCCTGGAATTTCAGGTTATGAATCGTCATAATGCTCTTCACGCCCTGATAGAACGGATGGGTTGCAAAAGTAGAGTGCAGCAGCACAGGAATCAGACCGGTTTGCCAGTCGTGGCAGTGGATGATATCCGGCCGGAAGCCGATGACAGGCATCATGGCCAGTACTGCCTTGCAGAAAAATGTAAATCTTTCAATGTCCCATTTCAGGTCATTGCTGTAAGGTGTTTCGCCGTTGAAATAGTACTCGTTGTCGACATAGTAATACTTAATGCCGTGATATTCATATTCCATAATACCGACATGTTCCTGCCGGCCTGCATAGTCCATAAAGAAATGGTGGCGATAGTGAAAGAAATTTCTGTATCTGCCGGGAATGCAGGTATAGTAGGGAATAATCACACGCACATCAAAGCGGTTCTTGTCCAGATTTTTCGGCAGAGCACCGACAACATCGGCAAGACCCCCCGTTTTGACGAACGGTACACATTCAGAGGCTGCAAAAAGAATGTTTGTCAAAGAAATCCCTCCTTGATGATTAGTATATAATTATATTATACTCTTTTTTTCAGAGATAGTCAAGAGATATTTCACATTTTTTTCGTTTCTTTGTATAAAAAGACAAAAAACTATATAAATAAAGATGAATCACGAAAATCCGGCGTTTCCGGTATTCCGGCCTTTTTTGAATTTTTATCCGAAAAAATACGGCGAAATCATGAAAAAGTTGTGCTAAATAGAGAAAATCACGTTTTTTCATTGACGAATGGACTAATATCTTGTATAATAATTCCATAAGCCAATATTAATTTCTGCGGTCAATGTGGGTGTTTTCCGCTTGCTGCAATGAAGAAAAGAAAGGTGAAAAGGCAATGACTTATCATGAACTGGTAGAAAAGGTTAGAACTGCACTGGTAGTCAAGGCAGATGCTTCTAAAATCGAGGAGCATATCGCTGTACAGGTGAATGTAACAGGAGAAGCCGAAGGTGCATTCTATATCGAAATCAAGGACGGCGTACTTGGCGTAGAACCGTTCACTTACAATGACCGTGACTTCCTGCTGACGGCTGACGGTGCAGAAATCCTCGCTGTGGCTCAGGGCAAGAAAACTCTGGAAGCTGCTGTCACAGAAGGCACAATTGCTCACGAAGGCAACTGGGATAAAACTCTCGTTCTGAGCGGCATCATTCCGGCTGCAAAAAAAGGCGGCAGAAAAGCCAAAGCTGAAAAAGAAGAAGAAGTAAAGGCTGAAGAACCTGCTGAAGGTCAGCTCGCTTTTGCTGAAGAAACTCCCGCTGCAGAAGAAGTAAAGGCTGCTGCGGAAGAAGTAAAAGCCGAAGAAACTCCTGCTAAGAAAAGAGGCGGCAGAAAGCCCAAGGCTGAAACTGCTGCAAAGAAAACAGAAACCAAAAAAACTACTAAAAAAACAACAAAGAAAACAACAGATAAGTAATTTTCTTCGTTTTCAGAGTTTATTTTATTTTAAGAAACAACACGAAAAGGCATTTCTCCGGTTCTGAAGAAATGCCTTTTGAATGTATGGAAAATGAAAAATATAAAAATGCCGAAAAAATAAAGAAGTGAAAAAGACACAGCGGAGCCATGCCTTTTTCAGCAAAAAATAAGAGAAAGAGGTTAGAAATCATTTTCCATTTCCATTATACCAGAATTTTCAGCCGTTTACAAGCCTTTTTTGAAAAATAAATTTTTTTGTATACATGCACAAAAATCAGACTCTGTTTTTGACGTTACAGACAAAAACAGGCCGGAACTCAGAAAAATTTGTTTTGACTCTTGCTTTTTTTTCTGAAATGTGTTATAATAAATTCCAGAGTTCAGAAAAGTCTGGATTTTTCTTCGGAATATAGGTGTGCGGGCCCTGTGCAATGATTCGCCGTGAACCATGTCAGGCAGGGAACTGAGCAGCATTAAGCGGATTGTCTCATGTGCCGCAGCAAGCCTGCACACCTATGTTCCGAATTTTTTTGAGTACATGGGAAAGGGGAATTCTGATGTATCAGGCATTATATAGAAAATGGCGGCCGATGACCTTCGCTGATGTACTTTCTCAGCCGCAGGTGACAGAAACTCTGCAAAATCAGCTCAAAGCCGGCACAACCGCTCATGCCTATCTGTTTACAGGCTCACGGGGTACAGGCAAGACAACCTGTGCCAGAATTCTGGCAAAAGCTGTCAACTGCGAACATCCAAGACCGGACGGCAATCCCTGTCTGGAATGCAGTATCTGCAAAGCCGCCGAACAGGGCATTCTGTCAGACCTGACAGAAATCGATGCCGCTTCCAATAACAGTGTCGAGGATATTCGTGATCTGCGTGATGCGACTGTCTATACTCCCGAAAAATGCAGATTCCGGATTTATATCATTGATGAAGTGCATATGCTTTCGACAAGTGCGTTTAACGCTCTGCTGAAAATTATGGAAGAACCTCCGCCGTATGTCAAGTTTATTCTTGCAACAACGGAAATTCATAAAGTTCCGGCAACGATTATTTCCAGATGTCAGCGTTATGATTTCCGCAGAATCCAGCAGAAAGATCTGGTTGCCAGATTATTGTATATCGCTGAACAGGAGCATATTTCTGTTGAGAAATCTGCCGCTGAACTCATGGCAAGACTTTCTGACGGCGGTATGAGAGATGCCATCTCTCTGCTTGACAGATGTGCCGCTTATGGGGAAACCATTACCGCTCAGATGACGGCCGAGGCCGCCGGTGCTGCCGGACGGGAATATTTACTTCAGATTCTTGAAAAAATTCAGCAAAAAGATATTTCCGGTACTCTGGAAATCATTGCGGCTCTGCATGAACAGTCCAAAGATCTGCAAAGACTCTGTGAAGAACTGATTTTAATGCAGAGAGATATTATGCTCCTTAAAGCCGCCGGTGATATTTCGCTCCTGCACTGTATGCAGGATGAAATCCCTGCTTTGCAGAAACTGGCCGCCGGACAGGATATGCAGACCATTATGCAGAATCTGAATCTGTTCCAGTCCTGCCGGGAACGTATGGGCAGAGCCGTCAGCAAACGGACAGAACTGGAAATGACAATTGTCAGAATCTGCAATCCGGCTGTACCGGCACAGAATCAGCCTGTTTCCGGTGTACAGTCTTCCGTCAGCTCCGCAGAATTGCAGAGCCTGATGCAGAGAATCGCTCAGCTCGAACAGCACCAGCCTGTTTCGGAACATCCGCTTACAAAGCCGCAGCCTTCCCCTGTTCCCGAACCTGTACCGGAAGTCAATATCAAAACGCTCCGGAAAGAGGACTGTCAGCCGTTTCCGCAGTGGAACGAAGTTCTGGAAGAATGCGAAAAACGTAATCCGGCTCTGTGCGGTGCACTCGGAGGATCAAGTGCAGTCTATTGTGCCAATGTCCTGATTATTACTGCCGAAACTGAATTATTCCTGACACTGTTCCGGCAGAAAGAAAATTCCAATTCGCTTCATGCAGCGATATTTCATGTTACAGGAAAACGCTATGTCATCTATGCACGGTGCTCCAGCGAAGCCGTGAAGCAAAGACCTGTGGAAGAAATGATCGAACGAGCTAAAAACAGCGGAATTCAAACCGCTGCAAAATAAATTGCATTTTATTAAAAAATTATTTTAATCAAAAGGAGAAATTTCAACATGAGAGCAAGAGTACCTAAGGGCGCAGGCAATAACGCCCAGAACATGAATTCTATGATTCGTCAGGCACAGAAAATGCAGGATCAGATTACTGAATTGCAGGACGATATTGAAGCACGTGAATTTACTGCTACTGCCGGCGGCGGTGCAGTCGAACTCGTGATGACCGGTAAGAAGACCATCAAGAGCCTGAATATCAAGAAAGAAGCGGTTGACCCCGAAGATGTCGAAATGCTTCAGGATTTAATCATCAGTGCAGTCAATGAAGCCGTTGCTCAGATCGAACAGACAACCGAAGACGAAATGAGCAAGATCACAGGCGGTGTTTCTCTGCCGGGCTTGTTCTAATAATGGCAAATCATGATGCACTGCCGCTCGTCGTACTGACAGAACAGTTTGCAAAACTGCCGGGTATCGGAATGAAATCCGCTGCCCGGCTTGCCTATCATGTCATGTCGATGGATGCGGCTGATGTCCAGACTTTTGCACAGGCTCTCCTGAACGCACGGAATACCGTGCATTTCTGTCAGTGCTGTGAAAATCTGACAGATCAGGCTCTCTGTCCTGTCTGTGAGGATGCCGCAAGAGACAAATCTCTGATCTGTGTCGTGGAAACCCCGAAAGATATTGCTGCTTTCGAGAGAACCGGAGAATATAACGGAGTCTATCATGTTCTGCACGGGCTGATCTCGCCGCTGAAAAATGTTCTGCCGGATGATCTCAAAATCCGTTCTTTAATAGAGCGGGTCCGTCAGGGCGGTATCAAAGAAGTCATTATGGCGACAAATCCTACAGTAGAAGGCGATGCGACAGCGGCTTATATCTCTCAGTTATTGAAACCGCTCGGCGTGAAAGTCACAAGACTGGCTTTCGGTCTGCCGGTCGGTGCTATGCTGGAATATGCGGATGAGGTCACACTTTATAAGGCTCTGGAAAACCGGAACGCTATGTAAATGAATTTTATAACATATCAGAAAAATTCCCTTGAAAAAGGGAATTTTTTTGCATATTTTTGTATGGATTCTTAATTTTAGCTTTAGTTTGTTCATAGTTTGGTCAAAATGTACGAATTCTGAAAGAAAAATTCTACATAAAATTTTCCAAAAATTCATAAAATTCATAAATTGTTCACAAATTCCGAAATCGTTTGTGATATAATAATATTATCAGAAAGGCAATTGAGATAGTTTTTCTTCTCATTTGCAATTAAAATTGTGCGTTATTTCAGAAAGGAAGAAAGAGTATGAATTCAAGAACTATGACTAATCGGATGAAAGCTGCTGCTGTTGCTGCCGTAATGTGCATTTCTGCAACATCTGCCGTACTGCCGTCAGTGGCTTCTTTCAGCTCCATGCTGACCGTTTCCGCTGCTGCTGTGGATACACTCTCTGTAAAAGATGTCTATGAAGGTATGACCGCTGATATTGCCAAGAGCGGCCTCAAGAGCATTACACTCCATATTACTGCTGACTATACCGGCAATTTCTCCTATGGTTTCGGCATCGGCATTGATGCTGACCCCTACTGGATGGAATGGGACGGAAAAGGATGGGTGGATACCAAGGGCGGTACTGTGGAAGTAGAAGGCATTTCCGTACCTGTCACAAAAGGCGAAGAAGTGACAATTACAATTGATACTTCTGAACTCAGCCTGAAATATGCCGATGCTTATAACAGCAAATATGACGGCACATTCCAGTTCAGAAACTACTACAGCGGTACAGGCGGCACTATCACAATTGACAAGATTGTTGCCAATGAAACCCCGGCTGCTACAGAGGCCAGTGAAACAGAAACTGAGACGGAAACTGAAAAAGATACTGATGATACCAAGGCTACCGATACTACAGAAGATACCGATACAACAGAAGAATCCGGCACAACAGAAGCGACTGAAACAGAGTCCGAAACCGAAACAGAATCTTCTGCACCCGTTTCCGGTACGGTTGCCGAACTGACAGATGATACCAAGTCTTCTGACAGCAAATACAGAGGCCTGACAGCTGATCTCGCTGAAAAAGGTATCAAGAATATTACTATCACACTGGATACAGGCGACTATACAGGCAATGTGTCCTATGGTTTCGGTATCGGCATTGCAGATTCTCCTTACTGGATGGAATGGGACGGCTCCGGCTGGGTAGATACTTCCGACGGTAAAACAGAAGTTGCCGGTACAAGCATTAAGCCCATTGACGGTGAAATTGTCATTGTGATCGACACTTCCAAGCTTGATCTGAAATATAAAGACGAATATAACAGCAAGTATGACGGCGAGTTCGAGTTCAGAAACTATTACAGTGACGGCAATACCATCACAATCAAGTCTATCGAAGTCAACAGCAATAAAGAAGCAACGCCTGTTACCGAAGAAGAACCCACAGAAGATGAACATTCCCTCTCCAACAAGAGCGGTCAGACAACAAACCGCAAGAGCGGTTCCTGGGAATTTACTGACAATGGTGACGGTACCGGTACTATGACTGCTACACAGGCTCGTCAGATCGAATTTGAAAAGCCGCTCACTCTCACACAGGGCTATGATGAAGACTATTATGCAAGCCTGGATATTAACCCCGTAGAGGGCGAAGATCCGCTCAACAGCCATAAGTTTAATTATTCTGATTTCGGCCTCAGCAATGTCGGAGCAAAAGGCAATATCATGGTAGAGTCTATCATGGCCACAATCCAGAGCCAGCAGAGCGTGAAAAATTTCATGTACGGCGGCGGCCTGAATGTAGAAAACAAGTCTCCGGCTGATACCGAATCTGCTAAGGCTGAAAAAGGTGTTGCTACTTCTGAATTCGCCGGCTACTGGTATAACGACATGGGTCAGGATAAAATCGAAGAATTTGAAGCCGCAGGCGTAGAATTCGGCGTTACTCCGCACTATGGCTATTATCTCAGCTCTGAAGATAATCAGCTCGGTAAATATTTCAGTGTATTCTGGGATGTTCCCGAAGAAGTCAAGCCTTATGAAACCGCCGGTGCTATTTCCTTCCAGTACTGGTACGGTGTGGAAGATGCCGAAGAATATACAGAAATTCCTGCTGTAGATCTGGTCGGCGGTGTAATTACTTACACAGAAACTCAGACTTTCAAGTATACAACAAGCAAGAAAGTAGACATCAACAAGAAGATCAAAGCCAGCGATATGTCCGGAGAAATCAGCTTTGCTGATGATCTGGGTCTTGCTCCGAATGAAGATGTTCATGCAGTTGTATTCACCGTATCTGCTGACACTGATCTGGATAAGCTCGTTTATGGCATTGGTGCTTCTGTCGGTGATGACTGGATGCAGTGGGCTGATGAAACTGCAAAATGGAATTACGTTGTTACGAATACAGAAGCCGGCGATATTGAAATTGCCTGGATGCCTCCGGCAAGTATCGACCTGAATGAAGCATTCGGCAATATTCAGTTCGGTTATTGGTACGGCGGTCAGGGCGAAACCGAACTTGATTCCATCACACTCAAATCCGTAGAAGTATTCTATAAAGAAAAAGCAGTTGCTCAGCTCTGGGGCGATGCAGACTGCAACGGCAAGGTAGACATCGTTGATGTTATCCTGATGAATAAGACAATCATGGGCAAAGATAATTCTATTACAGAGCAGGGCATTGCCAACGGTGACCTGAATATGAATGAAGTACCTGACTCGGTTGACTCTCTGAATATCCTGAAGTTAATCGTTGGTCTTATTACAGATGATCAGCTGCCTCTGACAAAGTAATGGATTGTTGGTCTTCTGAGATAATTGTCTTTGAAATAAACCTCCATTATTTCAATACACCAATTCTGAAAAAAATCAGATAAAAAGCGGCCGGAAGAAAATTCCGGCTGTTTTTTATCTTCAAATAATCATGAAAATCAAAATTTATTCTATCATAAAAAGTGAAGGAGTGATATCCCCCTTCACTTTATACAGATAACTTATCAATGCTTTATTCTATCTGACTGCTCAGAAACTGTGCTGCCGCATTGACAAGGCTCTTCTGCGATTCTGAAATTTTATTATTTTTCCCGTTATTTAGAAATGCGACTGCTCCGGTCACATCTCCGGAAGACAAGATCGGCAGACACGCAAGGGAACTCTGCTCCACACCTTCGACTGCAAAGAACTGTCTGTTATCATCCTCAGCAAAATACTGTTTTCGATTTTCCATCAGTTCTTCCAATTCCGGAGAAACTCTGCGTTCCTGAAATTCTTTTTTTGTGACTCCCGATGTCGCTACGACATGATCACGGTCGAATACTACCACCGGACAGCCTGCTAATTTATACATAATATCCGCTACCTGTGAGGCATTATGCCCCATTTCTCCAATGACAGAATATTTCTTGAAGATCACTTCGCCGTCACTGCTTGTATAAATCTCTAACGGGTCGCCCTCATGGATTCTCATTGTCCGGCGGATTTCCTTTGGAATTACGACTCTGCCCAAGTCGTCAATTCTCCTGACAATACCTGTTGCTTTCATGATTTTTCTCCTTATGATAGATAATATTCAGATGATTTTAAAATAACCTGACTGCTTTGTTAGTATTTGCCGGAAAACGAAAATTATACTTTTTTAATAAATTTGTAAATTTCACCTGATTTTTACACAATTTGAGCAAGTGTAAAAGTTTCGTTAGCAAAGGATGAGACAAGCCTGCTCAAGCAGTATCACCAGAGAACAATTTGAAAAAATCGTGAAGAACTTGAACGGGCGAAAAAGTATGCTCGATCTATACAGGAAATGTTTAATTTTGTCAGAGTATTATATATATCAGTTTCTGTATGGTGTTTCGGGAATCTGTAAGAGAAATAAAAAGGCTCTGAGAGTCGCTTTTTATTTTATTAATATATTTTTGTATAATGCAAAAGAGTATTTAACCGGAAGTAAGAAGACGAAACCAGGATAAAATGAATTGTTAAAAAAATAACAAAAATCATGGTGTATTTCACCAAAATACAATTGTCTTTTTATTGCAGATGTGACAAAATAGATCTGTGTGATTAAATAATTGCTGTAAATCGCTTGACTTATCCGGTAAAAAATAGTATAATAATTACTGTTAAGTCTGGAATCCAGACAGCATTATTTTTTTAATTTAATCATGAAAAGGAGTTTTTGCAATGGCAAGAGTTTACAACTTCAGTGCAGGCCCCGCTGTTCTGCCCGAAGAAGTGCTGAAAGAAGCAGCAGAAGAAATGATGGATTACAGAGGCTGCGGCATGTCTGTTATGGAAATGTCCCACCGCTCCAAAATGTTCGATCAGATTATCAAGGAAGCTGAACAGGATCTCAGAGACCTGATGAATATTCCGGATAATTACAAAGTGATCTTCCAGCAGGGCGGTGCTTCTCTGGTATTCGCAGAAGTGCCTATGAACCTCATGAAGAACGGCAAGGCTGCTTATATCATTACAGGTCAGTGGGCTAAGAAAGCCGCTGCCGAAGCTGAAAAATACGGCGAAGTTGTTCGTGTTGCTTCTTCTGCTGACAAGACTTTCTCTTACATTCCGGATTGCTCTGATCTGGATATTCCGGAAGATGCAGACTATGTTTATATCTGCGAGAATAATACAATCTATGGCACAAAATATTGGGAACTGCCGAATACTAAGGGTCATATCTTAGTATCTGATGTGTCTTCCTGCTTCCTGTCCGAGCCGATTGATGTCACAAAATACGGTGTTGTATACGGCGGTGTACAGAAGAACGTAGGCCCTTCCGGTGTGCAGATTGTCATTGTCCGTGAAGATCTCATCGCTGACGGCCCTGCATTCAAGCAGACTCCTACTATGATGGACTGGAAAACTCAGGCTGATAACGCTTCTCTCTACAATACACCTCCGTGCTATGGTATCTATATCTGCGGAAAAGTGTTCAAGTGGATCAAGAAGATGGGCGGTCTCGAAGGCATGAAGGCTCATAACGAAAAGAAAGCTAAGATTCTGTATGATTTCTTAGATCAGAGCGAACTTTTCAAGGGTACTGTGGAAAAGAAAGACCGTTCTATCATGAACGTTCCGTTTGTAACAGGCAATGCCGATCTGGATGCAAAATTCGTTGCAGAAGCTAAGGCTGCCGGTTTCGAGAACCTCAAGGGTCACAGAACTGTCGGCGGTATGAGAGCTTCTATCTATAATGCTATGCCGATTGAAGGCGTTGAAAAGCTGGTTGAATTCATGAAGAAATTCGAGGCTGAAAACAAGTAATTTTTGATATATTACAGATTTCCCTGTCTGAACAGGCAGGGAAATTCTGATATATTTTATGAATAATATTATTATTGGAGGTAATTATCATGTATAATATTCTGACTCTGAATAAAATTGCTGCCTGCGGTACGGATTTATTTGATAAATCCAGATATACTGTCGGCGATGCTGTGGAAAATCCGACCGGTATTTTAGTACGTTCTGCGAAAATGCATGATTTCGATTTCGGTTCTGAACTGCTTGCGATCGGCCGTGCCGGTGCAGGTACCAATAATATTCCGGTTGACAAGTGTGCCGATCTGGGTATTGTAGTCTTCAATTCCCCCGGAGCAAATGCCAATGCCGTAAAAGAACTCGTAATCGCTGGTATCTTCCTTGCATCCCGTAAGGTAACTAAAGCAGTGACATGGGCTGCTGATCTCAAAGACGGTGAAACAAACGTTGCTGCTCAGGTAGAAAAAGGCAAGAGCCAGTTCGGCGGTATCGAAGCACTGGGTAAGACCCTCGGTATTATCGGTCTTGGTGCAATCGGTAAGAAAGTCGCTCAGGCTGCCAATGCTCTCGGTATGACAGTAGTCGGCACAGACCCGTTTTTAAGCGAAGAAGCCGCTAAGGAAATGGCTTCTTACTGCAAAGTGGTTGCAACCAAAGAAGAAGTCTATGCTGTTTCTGATTATATTACTCTGCATGTTCCTTGCAATAACGATACTAAGGGCTTTGTCAATGCAGATGTCATCAATCAGATGAAAGACGGTGTCAGAATCCTGAACTTCGCAAGAGGAGAACTCGTGAACGATGCTGATCTGAAAGCCGCTCTGACTTCCGGTAAAGTTGCCGCTTATGTAACTGACTTCCCGAATGCTGATACAGTCAATGTGGATGGTATCGTAGCAATTCCGCATCTGGGAGCTTCTACTGCGGAATCCGAAGATAACTGTGCAATTATGGCCGCTAATGAATTAATTGATTATATCGAAAACGGTAATATCAAGAATTCTGTCAACTTCCCGAATGTTTCTGCTGATGCGGATAAGAAAGTCTGCGTTCTGCATAAAGAAGGCGTGGAACTGAAAGGCACTGTTCTCGCAACAGGTGCAAAGAAAGGCTATGCTTATACCATTCTTGCCGGTGATGCGGATGCCGAAGCTAACAAGGCTATTGACGGTGTAATCCGTGTAAGAGTGATCGGCTGATTGCTATACTCTGTTTTTTGAAAATGATAAAGCCCCTGTCTGTGAAGATAGGGGCTTTTTGTACAGGAGATATTATGCGGTGGTTTTATAATTTTTTTGATGATTCTGATTTTAAATTTTCAGATGATGATTTATTAATCGAATTTTCTGTAGATACATTCTGGAAGTATCGTCCGCTGTACTGTCAGTTCTTTCAGCGTGAAAATGAAATTTTTCTATACTGGAATTATACGCTTGACCTGAATGAAATACTTGAAGCAAAGAAAAATTTTTTCGGTGAAACAGATTCGATTTCTTATACGGAAATGATGAAATCTAAAGATTTCTATGATTATCTGAATCAGATCTATCCGCTGAAATCTGAAAAACTCACCAAAAAACAGGCGGAAGCTGTCAGAAATTTGTATCAGGAAAAACTTCCGTCTGTGGAAAATATTCCAAGAGGCTGTGACGGCTTTTCTTATCGTGTGAAAATTTATGGTGATTCCGTTCAGAAATACTATTCATGGTGCATTATGCCTGTGCAGTGGGTGAAATTAGCAAAAATTATTCGTTTCTCAATGGAAATTATTCAGCCCGAACCAATGGAACAGTATATTGTAAAAGTACTCGCTTGATAATTCAGTTTTCAACAATTAAACTGTGGAATGTTGAAAACTGAATTTTCACTTGACAAAATACTGACAAATATGCTATGATAATAAAAAAATCAGGTGAATTTTTATGTTCAGAAAACTCAGATATATTTTAAAAAAGAAAAAATATCAATCTCATTTCGGAGAAGATAATATTATCATAGATAATATTATTTTAAATCCTGTGCATCTTCTTCCGGAAGGCGAATGGCTTGAAAATCAGCAGATTGATTTCTGGATGGATGATCATTCTGATTTCTATCTTCTGAGTCTCTGCAATAGTAAAAAATGTTCCGTGATTCTGGGTGATGATTCATTAAATCAATACAGATATATTATCATGCATATGCCTGTAGATGATACAAGCAGGACTTTAGAAAAAGTGATTCATGAACTCAAAAAAATTCCCTATTATCAGAAATTTCTCCCCAATCAGCAGATCTGTTTTTATCCATCATCTGGAAAGGAGTGAACCCCATGCTGGCCGGCGTTTCGACTGCATGTATGTATCCGGAACTTACCGAAGAAGTATTATATAATTATGCCGTCAACAGTATTTCCCATGTCGAGATATTTTTTAATTCTGACTGCGAACTGCATCCGGCTTTTGTTGCCAATCTCAAAGATATTATGAATCGCTATGATATGACCTGCCGGAGTGTCCATCCGTTTGCATGTCCGATCGAGCCGATGATGCTCTTTTCCAGATATGAACGCCGTGTACATGATATGCTGGAGTATTATCAGAAAACTTTTGAAGCTGCCCAGAGACTGGAGGCTGAATTTTTTGTTCTGCATGGAAATTATCAGAGTCTTGCCGTCGAACCGGAACTCTACTGCGAACGTTTCGCACGTCTTGCCGAAAAAGCAAAGCCTTATCATGTCACAGTGGCTCAGGAAAATGTCTGCCGCTGTCAGGCGGGTTCACTCCGGTTCATGCGTGAGATGATCAAGATACTCGGCAGCGAAGTCAAATTTGTTCTGGATATTAAACAGGCCGTCAGAGCGAATGAATCTCCGGTAAATATCCTGCATATGCTAGGAAGTCATATCGCTCATGTACATATCAGCGATCACAGCGAAAAAGGAGACTGTCTGCTGCTCGGAACAGGAGAATTCAGAATCCGGAGCTTTCTGGAAATTTTATATAATTATAATCCGGACTGCTCTGTTATGCTGGAATTGTACAGAGAAAATTTCCGGGGGATTTCCGATTTGGTCAGCAATTACAGAATGCTTGACAGAATGATTTCCGGTATTGAGAAAAATGCCGGAAAATCAACATCTTCTTGACAGGATTTTTATATTCTGTTATAATAAATTGCAGAGGTGAATCTATATGCGGTGTCCGTATTGTCAGTATGAAGAATCAAAAGTAATTGATTCCCGTCCGTCAGATGATAAAAAAAGAAGAAGAAGAGAATGTCTCAAATGCGGCAAGCGTTTTACAACTTATGAAGTCGTTGAACAGCCTATGAGAATTGTCATCAAGCGTGACGGCTCTCTTGAACCTTATGACAGAAATAAACTCCTTGCCGGAATTTATCATGCTGTCAAGAAACGGCCGGTTTCGTATACACAGGTGAATGCCATTGCAGATAAAGTAGAAGAAACTTATCTTGGCGGATGGCATAGTCAGATGACCTCTGTGCAGATCGGTACGGTAGTGCTGGAACAGCTCCGGCATATTGATGAGATCGCTTATATCCGCTTTGCTTCGGTATATCAGGATTTCAAAGATGCTTCCAGTTTTATTTCAGCCATTGCTGCTCTCAATGAAGAGAATTCCGAAGAGCTGTGATGATGCTTTCCGTTCTGGTCATAATCGGAATTCTGTGTTTATTTTTTAGTTCTGAAAGGAGAATGTCTTATGAATTTAGACGAAATAATTAACAAGATTACACATCCGGAGGATGTGACAGATCAGTTTTATCCGGAGGATATGCAGACCAATCAGGCCTCCGGTGTACTGGCAAGCTTTCCGGTACTGTTCTGGATTCCGCTTGTGATTGCAGGACAGTCGCCTTATGCAAAATTCTGTGCCAATCAGGGGCTGACTCTGCTTGCACTGGATGCGGTTCTTGGTGTTGTCAGCAGTGTAGTCGGAGGAATTCTGGGAATTATTCCGCTGGTCGGCGGTCTGCTCAAATGGATTCTTTCTCTGGCAGTATTTGCAGTCAGCATGGGGTGTTTTCTGCTTCTGATCATCAGTGCCTGTCAGGGGAGAGCGAGAAAAATTCCGCTTGTAGGAGACATGATTCAGGCATTCAGGTAATTTTATGCCCTTTCATATTGCGGGTTATGTGTTCTTCCGGATAATAGCACTGTGCTCCGATCAGCATACCGTCAGCGGTTAATAATTCGGCATATAAATCAGAATTTTCCAGCTGATATGTATAAACAACGCCGTGCCTGCCGGCATACTGCTCCAGAGGCAGCCGGAGCCGGAGCTGAAGATTGACATATTCTGCATAGCTTTCCGGAAATTCTTCCGGAACAGTGACAGGACGGGAATATAAAAGTTCACCGTTCCAGCCCTGAAGCATCAGCCATGCACTACGGTCGGATTCTGTGGCTGCCTGTATCTGATCTGCTGCCGGCTGTTTTTTCTGATGACTCAGAATCACGGCAATGCAGCATAACAATGCAGGCGGCAGAATCAGCAGATATTTTAAAAAATTTTTCATGATAAGACCCTCCTGTCCGGTGTATTTCAGATTTAGTCTAATCTATGCAGGACAGGTTGCTTTTAGAATGCTTTATACAAAATGAAATAAACGAGGTATCAATGTGGAAATTTTACGGGAGTATGAACTGATATTAATCGGCTTTTGTGCATCAATTACTTTTTATGGGAGTTTCTCGAAAATAGAGAAAACCAAAAAACGGATTCTTTTTTTCATGGAAATCAGTTCTATATTGTTGCTGCTGTCAGATTATCAGGTGTATCTGTTCAGGGACACGGAAGGCGAACGGGCTTTCTGGATATTGAGAATCTGTAAATTTATCGTATTTTTCATGTCAATTTTCATTGTGCATGTGTTTAATCACTATCTGATAAATTTCTATCTGCATGAAGTAGAACTGATTTCTGTTCCGAAACGGCTCAGAGCAGGTGAAATTCTTTCTTTCATCGGGGAAACACTGGTCATTGTTTCGCAGTTTACAGGGCTTTACTATACGTTTGATGAAGCCAATCATTATCACAGATCAAAGCCTTATGTAATTTGTTATCTGATTCCTGTGATGATCTGGCTGCTGCAGTTTTCAGTCATTTTTCAGTATCGTAAAAAATGTGATAAAGAATTGTCCGTTGCATTGATGTTAGTGCCGACTCTGCCGACAGCCGCTGCCGGTGTACAGCTTTTCATGCAGGGAACACCGCTGATCAATCTGACAATTGTCGGTTTAGTCATTATGCTGCGTGTTTTTGAAGTCAGAAATACTAACCGGAAGATTACGCTTGCAAATCAGCGTGAAAAAGAACTCCTCAAAGAAGAACAGGAAACCATGCGTTCTATGATGGAGGAAACTTCCTATGCTCTTGCAGAAGCAATTGAAGCTAAAGATAAATATACACACGGCCATTCTTCCAGAGTCGCCCGGTATTCGGAAATGATTGCGGAACGTGCCGGAAAAGACGAGAAAGAACGACAGAATATCTATCTTGCCGGACTGCTCCATGATGTCGGAAAAATCGGCATTCCGGAAAATATTATCAATAAAGACAGCAAACTGACGGATGAAGAATACGGAATTATTAAAACACATCCTGTCATCGGAAATCAGATTCTTCAGAAAATCAAGAAAAATCCTGATCTGAGCATTGGTGCTCATTATCATCATGAACGCTATGACGGCAGAGGCTACCCCGAAGGCCTCAAAGGTGAAGAAATTCCGGAAATCGCCCGTATTATCGCTGTTGCAGATGCCTATGATGCCATGACTTCAAAAAGAAGCTACAGAGACCCTCTGCCGCAGCAGGTTGTCAGGAATGAGATCGTAAAAGGCAGAGGCACACAGTTTGATCCTGAGTTTGCAGAAATCATGCTCGCCCTGATGGATAACGATACGGAATATACTATGAAAGAAAAATAAACAGGATGTGAGTGCTATGGCGGAAATCAGATTGGATAAATTTTTAGCTGACAGAACTTCTTATTCCAGAAGCGATGTCAGAAACCTGCTCAAAAACGGTGCCGTCTCCGCAGACGGCAGAATTATCACCGAGGCAAAGCAGAAAATCAATCCCGATACACAGGAAATCAGACTGTACGGAAAGAAAATTCACGGCGGTTCACTGTTATATATTATCGTCAACAAGCCGCAGGGCTGTATCTGTGCAACGGAAGATAAAAAACATAAGACCGTACTGGAGCTTCTGCCGGAAGAACTCCGGCATAAAGACCTTTTCCCGGCCGGCCGGCTGGATATTGATACAACAGGCCTCGTTCTGCTCACGAATGACGGACAGCTGGCACATCAGATGCTGTCTCCCAGACATCATGTTCCGAAATATTATCTTGTCACGCTCGCTGAAAAATTTGAAGAAGATTATATTCAGAAACTCTCTGACGGTCTGGTGCTCGCTGACGGGACAGAATGCCTTTCTGCTCAGGTGCAGAAACTGGATGACACACACTGTATCATCTGTCTGCATGAAGGGAAATATCATGAAGTCAAACGTATGTTTGCTGCTCTTGGAAATCATGTGAACCATCTGCACAGAGCGGCTGTCGGAAGTCTGCTCCTGCCTCCGGAACTGCCCCCCGGAGGTTGTATGGAGATTTTCACCAAAGATATCGAAAAATTGTTGAAAGCTGATTCGTTTTCGGTTCTGTGCAAACAAATTATATTGGCATTTTCGTCATATTTGATAAATGACAGACCATAAGTTTAGTCAATCAGCGACTTGAAAAATCTTTCAGAATTTGGTATGATAATAATAGACAGACTTTGCTAGGGTATCATTCTGTATTTTTTCAATACTACATATAACAGCATGGTCTGAAAAAATTTTTGTAAATGGAGGACTGGAATAAATGGCTGGTTTATCACTCAGAGGTATCTACAAGAAGTATCCCGGCGGTTTCGTAGCCGTAACTGACGTAAACCTCGAAATCAGAGACAAAGAATTCATCATTCTGGTAGGCCCTTCCGGATGCGGAAAGTCTACCACACTGCGTATGATTGCAGGTCTGGAGGAAATCTCCGAAGGAGAACTGTATATCGGCGACAGACTTGTAAACGATATTGCACCGAAAGACAGAGATATTGCAATGGTGTTCCAGAACTACGCTCTGTACCCGCATATGACTGTATTTGACAATATGGCATTCGGCCTGAAACTGCGTAAAGTTCCGAAAGACGAAATTGCAAGAAAAGTAGAAGAAGCTGCAAAGATTCTTGACCTTTCCCACCTGCTCGACAGAAAGCCGAAGGCTATGTCCGGCGGTCAGCGTCAGCGTGTTGCCCTCGGCCGTGCTATCGTTCGTTCCCCGAAAGTGTTCCTGCTTGACGAGCCGCTGTCTAACCTTGACGCAAAGCTCCGTGCCCAGATGAGAACAGAAATTTCCAAACTGCACAAAAAGCTCGGTACTACTTTTATCTATGTAACACATGACCAGACAGAAGCTATGACTATGGGTGACCGTATCGTAGTTATGAAAGACGGCTTTATCCAGCAGGTTGATACACCGCAGATGCTGTACGAGAAGCCCTGCAATAAGTTCGTTGCCGGATTCTTAGGCTCTCCGCAGATGAACTTTATTGATGCATATCTCAGAAAAGACGAATATAACAGATATTATGTAGAATTCGGTTCTGATGATACCAAGGATTCCAGAGGCACCAAGTTTACAATCTTAATGCCGGAATCCAAGCTCGTTCCCGATCTGGCCAAGTATGTTGACCGTGAAGTCTGCCTCGGTATCCGTCCGGAAAGCGTTCATGACGAACCCGCTTATCTTGCAACTGCCCAGACAGGTATTGTTGATGCTGATGTGGAAATTACAGAAATGATGGGTGCTGAAACGTATCTGTATCTCAAGTGTGCAGGCAATTCCATTACTGCAAGAGTACAGCCCAGCTCTACCGCACGTCCCGGCGATACGATCAAAGTCGGCCTCGATCCGAACAGAATTCATCTGTTCGATAAAGAGACAGAAAAGACAATTGTCAACTGATTGTGGTTTTACTATGTGCCCTGTCCGCTTTGTACAGGGCACATTTTTTGTATAAAATATAAAAATTAAAAATCAGAAATTTATCAAAAATGCTGAAAATCAGAAAGATGCTTGACTTTTTATGTAAATCGTGGTACACTAAACTTAGCACTCAAAGAGTGAGAGTGCTAAGTTTCAGAATACAGCAATTCTGCTATTAAGGTGCGTGAGTCAAGAACATGAATGTACGGAAGCTGAAAATACTGGCTGCCGTGGTGGAGGAATATGTCAGAACCGGCGAGCCTGTCGGCTCAAAGATACTTGCCGCTCTGCCGGAAATTAATGTTTCTGCCGCAACCGTCCGGAATGATATGGCCGCTCTTGAACAGCTCGGCTATCTCGAACAGCCCCATACTTCCGCCGGAAGAATTCCCACCATCAGCGGCTACAGACTGTATATCGAACAATTGATGCATCCGCCCGTCCTCTCGGCAGAAGAAAAACAAAGGCTTGACACTATGCTTGCGGTTCACGGTTCGGCAACAGAAGAACTTGTGATACAAAATGCTACGACTGCCCTTGCCGAACTCACACAGTGCGCTGCTGTGGTTTCGGATTTTTCTCCGCAGTTTTCCGTGATTTCCAGAGTCGAAGTCATTCCGACAGGAAAACGTGTGTATGTGATTCTGCTGATTACCTCCGCAGGCAGTATTAAAAACAAAGCCTGCCGTCTGGAATTTGATCTGACAAATGAACAGCTGAACTGGTTCTCCGGTTATCTGTCTGAGAATCTGGAAGGTATCTCTGTAGCAGATCTTTCTGACGAACTGATGGAAAATCTGACAGCGGCCATGAGTGCCTATATGATGGCAATGTCGCCGCTGGTGCAGGGAATTTATGAACTCTCCAGAGATCTCCGTCAGCATGCCCTGACATTCAGAGGCGAAAAAAATCTGTTCACATATCAGGATCTGGACAGAATGGAAATTGTCAGAATGATCGAACACAAAGACGAACTGACCCGTTTGCTGGATGATTCGTTCAGCGGTATCCGGGTGCTGTTCCGTGAGGATAACAACAGCTTTGTGATCGGCAATTCCAGCATGATTGTTTCCAAATACCGCAAGGGCGGAAAAAATGTCGGTTCTCTTGGCGTGATAGGCCCCATGCGGCTGGATTACGCTAAAGTAATTCCTTATATTGAGTATTTTTCACAAAAAATTACTGACCTGATTTCGGAGAATCCTGAATCTCCTCCGGAAACAGGACACATAAAGAAAGAGGGGGAGTCCCATGACTGAAAGCGATAAGCAGGAAAAAGAAGTTCTGGACGAAACTACGGAAGAGTTACAGCCCGAACAGCAGGAGGAACTGGAAAACGCTGCCAATGAACTCGATGAAATCGAAGGCTCTGACGAGCTTGAGGCAGAAAAAGACAGATATCTCCGTCTGCTGGCTGACTATGAAAATTTCCGCCGCAGAACAGAAAAAGAAAAACTTGCCTTGTTCGGTGATGCGACTGCCAAATGCATTGAACTGCTGCTCCCTGTGATTGATAATTTCGAGAGAGCAATTGATGCACCGTGCAGCGATGAAGAATATCACAAAGGCATGAATATGATTCTGGAACAGTTCCAGAGTTTTCTGGAAAAACAGGGCGTGACGGCAATCGTTCCGCTCGGTGAAACTTTTAACCCGAATATTCATCAGGCAATCAAGCGGGAAGAAGCAAGCGAAGAGTTTCCGGAAAATACGATCTGTGAAGTATTCCAGAAAGGATATATGCTCGGTGAGCGTTTAATCCGTCCGGCTATGGTTGCCGTAGCAAATTAAATTTTTTATTTCAGCATTTTTGAAGGGAAGCGTTTATTATGGGAAAAATTATCGGTATCGACTTAGGTACAACTAACTCTTGTGTTGCAGTAGTAGAAGGCGGCAACGCTGTTGTCATCACCAATGCAGAGGGTGCAAGAACCACACCGTCTGTTGTCGCATTCTCCAAAACAGGCGAACGTCTGGTCGGCAAGGTTGCCAAGAATCAGGCCATTACCAATCCTGATAAAACTATTTCTTCGATCAAGCGTCATATGGGTTCCAACTACAAAGTAGACATTGACGGCAAGAAATATACTCCGCAGGAAATTTCTGCTATGATTCTCCAGAAGCTCAAGGCCGATGCAGAAGCTTATCTCGGTGAAACTGTCAATGAAGCAGTTATCACTGTTCCGGCATATTTTACCGATGCTCAGCGTCAGGCTACTAAAGATGCCGGTCAGATTGCCGGTCTGGTTGTCAAGAGAATTATCAACGAACCGACTGCTGCTGCTCTCTCTTATGGTATCGATAAAGAAGAAGATCAGAAAGTTATGGTTTATGACCTCGGCGGCGGTACGTTCGATGTGTCTATCATCGAAATGGGTGACGGCGTTCAGCAGGTGCTTGCGACTGCCGGAAATAACCATCTCGGCGGTGATGACTTCGACCAGAGAATTATTGACTGGATGGTTGCGGAATTCAAGAAAGAACAGGCAATTGATCTCTCTCAGGATAAAATGGTAATGCAGAGACTCAAAGATGCCGCAGAAGCTGCTAAGATCGAACTGTCTGCTACACCGACAACCAATATTAATCTGCCGTTTATTACTGCCGATGCAACAGGCCCGAAACATCTGAATCTGACTCTGACTCAGGCAAAATTCAATGAACTGACTTCCGATCTGGTACAGGCTACTATGGAGCCGGTTCGTCAGGCTCTCTCTGACAGCGGTCTGAGTACTTCCGAACTGGATAAAGTCCTCATGGTCGGCGGTTCTTCCAGAATTCCGGCTGTACAGGAAGCTGTTAAGAAACTGATCGGCAAAGAACCGTTCAAGGGTATCAATCCGGATGAGTGTGTTGCTCTCGGTGCCGCTTTACAGGGCGGTGTGCTCGGCGGCGAAGTCAAGGAAGGTCTGCTTCTGCTTGATGTTACTCCGCTGTCTCTCGGTATCGAAACCGCAGGCGGTGTCTGCACTGTTATGATCCCCAGAAATACTACGATTCCGACTAAGAAGTCAGAAGTGTTCTCCACGTATGCCGATAACCAGCCTGCTGTTGATATTAACGTCCTTCAGGGTGAACGTCAGTTTGCAAGAGATAACAAGCAGCTCGGTACTTTCAGACTGGACGGTATCGCTCCGGCTATGAGAGGTGTTCCGAGAATCGAAGTGACATTCGATATTGACTCCAACGGTATCGTGCATGTCACTGCAAAAGACCAGGGTACCGGAAAAGAACAGAATATCTCTATTACTGCTTCTACCAACATGTCCAAAGACGATATTGAAAGAGCCGTAAAAGAGGCAGAACAGTACGCTGAAGAAGACAAAAAACGCCGTGACGAGGTAGATACCAAGAACAGTGCCGAAAATATGATTCTTCAGACTGAGGGTACTCTCAAAGAACTCGGCGACAAAATGTCTGCTGATGATCAGAGTGCTGTCCGTGCAAAATCTGCCGAATTGCAGTCTGCAATTGATGCCAATGATACTGCTGCCATGAAGACCAAAATGGATGAACTCCAGAAAGTTCTCATGGAAGCCGGCTCTAAGATCTATCAGCAGCCCGGTGCAGGTGCAGCAGGTTTTGACCCGAATATGGGCGGTGCACAGAATTTCAATGAACAGCAGACATCCGATAATGACGATGATGTAATTGATGCTGATTTCACAGAAAACTGATTTTTAAAATGATTTTTAACCATTGAGGGCAGAAATTTTCTCTGCCCTTGAATGGGTTCTGAATTCTTTGTTTGAAAGGAGTGCCGCATCCGGCGGCGGATAAGTATGGCTGAAAAACGTGATTATTATGAAGTTCTGGGAATCCAGAAAGGGGCAAGCGAGGACGAAATAAAAAAAGCTTACCGAAAAATGGCAAGAGAATATTCTCCCGACCTGCACCCGGACAGAACAGACTGCGAAGAAAAAATGAAGGAAATCAACGAGGCTTATGCTGTGCTGTCCGACTCCGAAAAACGCCAGAGATATGATCAGTTCGGTCACGGCGGTCTGGAAGGCGGCGGCATGGGCGGTATGGACGGCTTCGGCGGCTTTACCGGAAGTTACGGCGGCGATATGAGCGATATCTTTGAGAGCGTGTTCGGCGGTATCTTCGGCGGCGGAGGCGGCTCGTTCCGCAGCGGCGGCAGTTCTTCTGCCAATGCTCCCAGACGCGGCAGAGATGTGAATACAAGTATCAATATCAGCTTTATGGATGCCTGTAAGGGAACCTCACAGGATATGACAATCACCCATCAGGAAAAATGTACTTCCTGTAACGGTTCCGGCTCGGCAGCAGGCTCGGCAGCAGAAACCTGTCCGAACTGCCATGGAAGCGGTACGGTCAGAGTGACACAGCAGACTTTTCTTGGTACTATGTCTACTACCAATCCTTGTCCGACCTGCGGCGGTAAGGGAACAATTATTAAAAATCCCTGCTCAAGCTGCAAGGGCGTGGGGCGGGTACGGGTGCAGAAACATGTGTCTCTGAATATTCCGGCCGGTATTGATAACGGTCAGACACTCCGTGTTTCCAATGAAGGCGACTGCGGTATCAACGGCGGTCCTGCCGGTAATCTGAATGTAGAAATCAATGTCCGTCCGCATCCGATCTTTAAGAGAAATGGCTTTGATGTTGAATGTGATGTCATGATTACATTCGCTCAGGCCGTGCTTGGCGATACAATCGAAGTGCCGACCATTGACGGCAATGTCAAGCTCTCGGTTCCGGAAGGCACACAGTCGGGAACTAAACAGCGGCTCAAAGGCAAGGGGATCAAACGTCTCCAGCATGATGGCAGGGGCGATCAGTATGTCAATCTGAAAGTCGAAGTGCCGAAAAATCTGACTTCCAAACAGAAAGAGCTTCTGAAAGCTTTTGAAAATTCGCTTGAAGATAGAAATTATCCCAAGAAAAAAAGTTTCAAAGATAAATTAAAAGATTTTTTCAGTGATATGAAATAATAAAATATTACATGCAGGATGCCTTTTCTGCCCACGTCCGGCAGAAAAGGCTTTTTTTAAATTGTTTGCTTGATGTGATAAATCAAAAGTTCAGAGTTCAGAATCAGCTATTTAAAAAAATAATATTTCTATCAGATCACGAGCCGCAAAAATTGCCGCAAGTGGCTATATATAATATAGAAAAATATTGTCCCTGTCAATAGCAACAGGAACAAAGAGGCTTAAAAGCCGCCTCTTTGTAACCCTGTCGCTGGTCTATTGACAAACGCAGTCTGAAAAATTTTCTCTCATGTCAAACTGCT
>JAFUWN010000038.1 GCA_017483465.1 Oscillospiraceae bacterium | reverse complement strand
GCCATAGCCTTCGGATTTGATGATTTCCTGAATCTGCTGACCCAGCATTTTCTGCTTGGTTTCAAATACGTCTTCCATGCCCAGTTCGTGACCGGAATCGTCAGAGAGCGTCATGCTCTTACTGCCTATCTGCGAGGATGTTACGGCAATGACTTTGATCAGATGTGCCAGCTGCCCGCCGGAATAGGCATGTACTACCGTGTCTTTTGTGCCTGTGAATTCTGCAAGCATGTCGTCATCGGCTTCTTTTCCGATGCCCAGTGCAGTTTTCAGACCGTATTTATACCAGCTGTTCTGCTGGAGTGCTGCCAGACCTTCTTTGTAGTCGTCAGACGGATAGCCGTCTGTCATAAGGAAAATAACAGGGGCAAAGGACAGGGAAGGAGAATTCAGGAAGCTGTTACGGGACATTCTGATATTCAGTTCCTTAAATGCCGCACCCATGCTTGTGACACCGTCTGCACGGAGTCTTGTCCATTCAAATTCTTCAATTGAGATCGGTTCTGAATACATCCACATTACGGATGTCGAGAACGTCAGAACCGCAATCTTGACATCGGTATCCGCTTCACCGACACGCCGGATTTCCGGAATCAGTTCTTCCATAACAGCATTCAGCTCGCCCATTTTGGTGCCTTTCATACTGCCGGAAGTATCAATCAGGAAGAAGATGACCAGACTTTTTCTGGAAACACCTGTGGCATTCAGCGGGTCGTCATCGTCGAAGTTCATGAAATCATCGAAATCACCGAAACCGTCATCGCCGCCGAAACCGCCGAGGTCGTCGCCCAGGCCGTCATCGAAGTCCAGATTGTTTTCCATTTCTTCATTCATAGTTTTCACCTTTTCTTATGCTTATTTTTTGCCGGAGTTCAATCTTCGATTTTTGCTGTGATGCCGTCGCCAAAGTCAATTTCCAGCTTTTCCCATAACGGGAAGCCCTTTCCGGAGGGAGCAGCGTAGAAATTGCCGTCAGGCATCTTGACACGCCACGACTTGCCGGAGCAGTTCTTCACGCCCATCATGCCGGGGCGGAGCTTGTTTTCTACTACCTCGCCGGTGACGGTCTCGAAATCGTCAGAATTCTTGACAGTTTCGCAGGCATAGAATTTATAGCCCAGATACAGCGGCACACGATAGTCACGGTTGTTGAATTGCAGGCTTGCAATATAATTTCCGCACCGGGGGCACATGAAGAAATTGGGGTTGTCTTCGGCCTTGCGGAACATGGTGGTGAAGTTGGTTCTGCCGCAGGTGCAGGAAACAATTTCGGAACGCAGGCGGATGAATAATCTCTGCCATTCGTTTTCGATGATTCTCTTGTTCGGGTCGGAAATGCCGACTGTGAACGAGTGGATAAAGGCTTCACGGACATAAGGCGGATAGATCTTCCAGAATTTGATGACATTGTCATGAATGCCTCTGACCGGTCTGTTGGAAGTATCATTCGGGTCATAAACAAAGACTGCATTGGAGCCGTAGTGCTTTAATTCGGAAGTCTCTGTCAGACAGATGTCCTTTACTACTTTTTCGCCTTCCATCGGGTCGCCTCTGAATAATAATTTAAACAGGACAACAGCGAGGGAATATTTGTCGGTCTGAACATCAGGCTTTTTCAGGCCTCTTACAACTTCGGGAGCCATATAGCCCGGCTTGCCGCCGATACCAAAGTTGCTGCCGTCCGGTGCGATGTTGTCGCAGTCGCAGACCAGAATATCGCCTGTTTTAATATTAATAAAGAAACCGCCGTCGTTCAGGTCCTGGTAGCTCTTGCCGGCTCTGTGCAACTGGCGGAATGCATTGACAATATTGATCACTGCCGTTACCATGGCATACAGGCTCTTGAACTGGACAGGTACTTTGATGGCCTTGCCGGTAAGAGGATCGACATCCAGCTTGTAAGTATTGAGAATATCTACAAACGAGTCATACCCCTGCGGACGCAGATCCATCAGATAGCCGAACGTGTCTGCTCCGGGAATCTGCTTGGTCAGATACTTCGGCCACAGAAATTTTTTGCTCGGAGCACCGTCATTGATATTGCTTGCAATGTTCTGGCGGAATGCTTTCGGATTACGCATCTTGTCAATATCATACCATTTGAGTGCATAGTCCATATTATTGAATTCCACTAAGTAAACAATGCCCTGACCGCCTTGTCCGAGGACTTTCTTTACTCTGGCAGCACCGCCGTATTCCATCTCGACATACTGCCCGATTTGCAGTTCAACCATGTTTGAACTCATCCCTTTCTGAAACTAAAATTATAAACAGCAACGCTTGCTCTGTTTCGGAGTATTATAAAAATTTAATCAGAATAAACCGCCCTTGCTGACAACTTCGGTTTTGATGCCGTTGTCCAGACAGAACTTGTGAACATAGGAATTGTCATAGCACTTGACTGTCAGATAAAGACACTGCTTGAACGCATCGTCTGCAATCTGCTTCACGTTTTCCGGAACAAAAAGCTTTCTCAGGCTTTCACAGCCCTGAAATGCACCGTTGCCAATACTCAGGAGTGTGTTGGGCAGTTCGACAATTTCCAGATTATGGCAGAATTCAAACGTATTGTCTGCAATCTCTGTCACGCCGTTGGGAACGTTGACTCTTGTCAGCTTGCCGCAGGAACTGAAAGCACCCTGACGGATAATGCGGACACTCGGCGGAATCGTGACGGATTTCAGACGCTTGCACTCGGAGAAAGCATAGTCGCCGATTGTGATCAGTGTTGCCGGCAGTTCGATATTTTTCATAAAGCTGAAGCCGTCAAAACAGAAATTGTCAAGTGTGGTATAGCCGCCCGGCACTTTGACATTGCCGCGCAGTCTGGAACGTGCCGCATCGGAAGCAGCAAAGACAACCGGGTTTTCTTCCGGCTGTGCGGCCTGAATCTGCGGAGAAGCCGGCTGAATCTGCGGTGCAGGAGCGGCCTGCGGAATCACCGGCTGCGGAGCAGCGGCGGGCTGTGCCATCGGAGGCGGTGCATAACCTGCCATCGGGACACCGCCGAACGGATTCGGGGCAGCCGTATACTGCGGCTGTGCCGGGAATGCCTGTGCAGGAGCGGCAACCGCACCCTGTTCCGGCATTGTGGTTTCATAATTCCAGTCAAGCAGATAGGTAAAGCATACCATTACGAATTCTACTGCTCCTTCTGACAGGAACATTTCGTTCATCATATATTCTTTTGCTTTCATTTCTGCGATATTCTGGTTATCGCTTCTTCTCATTTTTGTCAGCACATCGCTCTTGACAACATTTTTCAGAAGCCTGCGTTCTTTTTCATATTCCGGGATAAAATCATTCATCAAAGAAACGAATTTGTCCGGGTTGTTCAGAATTTCATCACCGAACTGCTGAACCATGCCTTTGAGTTTCTGACTGACAGCGATTGTGTTTTCAAAGCCTGCTACATTGACCATAAAGATATATCCTCCCATTCAACTTATTTGCAGAACCGGATTCCAAAAAAATACAGGAATCCCGGAAAGGCAGCCTGCCTGTCCGCTGTATAGTGATTACACATTTATTAAAATTATAGCATGTGTTCACCGAATTGTCAATAGATTCTGGATTGTTTTTCTGAAATTTTCCGTTTCTCACAAAAAAACGGAAGAAAAATATTGCATATCGCACCAAAGACGGACAGCCGAAATCGGACGGGGGAAAAAATAGACAGATTTTATGTTTTATTTTCGTCATATTTAGCACTTGTATTTCAGAAAGAAATATGCTATAATAAACAATGAATATGACTGCACAAACCAGAATATGTGCGGAATTTTATTTGTGTTTTTATTTTTTATGCTATCATAAACAGAAAGGAGAATTCAGGTTATGAACAGAAATACAGGACGAAAAGTTCGCAGAACCATACTTGCAGTCCTTGCACTTTCCATGAGCCTGAACGCTGCCGGCTGTAACAGACATCCGAAACCAAGTTTAGGAAGCGGCGGAGAAATCGCCGTGATCTGTAAGGCTCAGGGCGTACAGTTCTGGGACGCTGTCCGCCTCGGTGCGGAAGATGCCGGGTCCGAATTTGGTTATACAATTACCTATCAGGCAACTGCCAATGATACAGAACTGAATGAACAGATCAAAATGGTGGAAGATGCCGTTTCCAGAGATGTCAGTGCCATTGTCATTGCCCCCAATGATGTGGAGGGGCTGAATGTGACACTGGATAAAGCCGCTTCCAAGGGAATCCCCGTCATTACGGTCGACTCCGATGTCACTTATGAAGGCAGGCTGGCCTATATCGGTTCCGATAATGTTTCGGCCGGTTCGGTGGCTGCCCGTGAAGTGATGGAACTGCTCCCCGAAGGCGGTAATATTGCCATTGTCGGCCATGTCGAGAAATCTCAGACGGCAATTGAACGGATTCAGGGCTTTAAAGATCAGCTCTCCGGAGAAGAAATTGCTGTGGATGTGCCCGTTGATGACGGCGGTGAAAAGAAAACCGCAAAAATTTCAGATTCCAAATATCATATCGTCGCAACAAAATACTGTGAAAACGAACTGGAAACAGCAAACAAACAGACACAGGCGATCCTCCAGAATTATCCGGATGTCAAACTGATCTACGGTACAAACGAAAACAGTACCACCGGTATCTGTGAGGCCATCGCTGAAATGGGAAAAAACGGAGAAGTCAAAGTAATCGGATTCAATGCTTCAAATAAAGAAATAAGCTATATTCAGGACGGCACGCTTTCCGGTACGATTGTACAGAATCCCTATAATATGGGCTATCTCGGTGTAAAATATGCCGATTCAGCAATTCAGGGAAAGACCGATGAACTGCTTTCGGAACTGATCACCAGTGTGACACTGGTAACAAGTGATAATCTGAATAACGAAGATATTCAGTTCCTGATCAATCCGATACAAAAATAAGTTTTAATATATCTATTTAGGAGGAACATGTCGCTATGAAAAGAAAATCCGGAATTTTAAAATTTGCTCTGGCTGGAATTATGGCTCTGTCTGTAATGCCTTTCACAGGCTGTCAGAAAAGTCCTGAAAGCAGCAAAAAAACTGTCAATATTGCAGTCATTGTCAAAGATATTAATTCTACTTACTGGAATCCTGTATGGTCTGCCTGTGACGACCTTCAGGCAGAATACGGCACAACTGTCAATATCATGAAAATGGGTCCTCAGGAAGAAACTGCCGAAGCTCAGATCCCGATCATTCAGGATGCTGTCAATCAGAAAGTAGATGCCATCGTGCTGGCCGCCTGTGATCCGGAGTCAGAAAACGAAGTGCTCGCTTCTGCCACAGCTGCCGGAATCCCGATTATCACAATTGACTCTGATGTCACTTACGAGGGCAGAGTTTCCTATATCGGCACAATGAACAAAAATGCCGGAGAAGCCGCCGCAAGACGTGCGGCCGAACTGCTCAACAATGAAGGCACTGTCGGTGTCATCTATCACGGTGCCGCTTCTACCGCAACCGAACGCCGTGAAGGTTTCCTCGACCAGATGGAGGGCAAAGTGGAAGCTCCCCCCGAAATGGCCGCAGGTTCCGGCTCGAAGCAGAATAATTCCCTCCCCGAAGGAACCGATGCGGACGGCAATCCCGTGCAGACAGAAGAAGCAACTACCGAAGCCGTTTCTTATTCCGGTATTAAAATCGCAGAGGTGCTCGACGGTGAGAGCGACTGGAGCAAATCCAAAGAACAGGCCGTAAAATTAATTAACGAAGATCATGTCGATCTGATTTTTGCAACCAACAGAAAAGGTGCATGGGGTGCATGTGAAGCCATTTCCGAACTCGGCAAACAAGGCGAAGTCTATGTTGTCGGCTTTGACTATTTTGAAAATGACGGAAAAAGTGCAGAAATGTATCTGAGCAAGAATATCCTGAATACGACTTTGATTCAGAATCCCTATAACATGGGCTATCTCGGTGTCAGATATGCGGTGGATGTCGCAAACGGCACGCCGATTCCGTCTCTGGTAGACACCGGAGTCGTACAGGTAACAGCTGATAATATCAATGATGATGATGTACAGTTCCTCATCAATAATTAATCATCAAGAAGGAGAAATTCAAAATGGCTAAAAAAGGCAGAGGCTTTGACCTTAGTTTAAGACGAGACAAGACAATCCGCAGAGTCGCCAGAATGTACGGTATCATGGGCACGGTAATTATTGTGGTTACAGTGGTAAACATGCTGATTCAGAATGCCGTGTATGTCAGAACCCGTGACGTTTTGCAGGAAAACCTGACTTCTGCAAATACTATCGCTGAAATTCAGCAGGATTTCGGTGACATCAATGAAAATGTCCTGCTCCTGATCTCCAGTCTGGATACCCCTGAAATTGCAAGAGTTGCTCAGGAAACAACAGAGAAAAATATCAGTAAGTTCGGTGACATTGACAAGAAACTGGAGGAATATAAAAAATTAGACCTGTATCAGGATGAAACCATTCAGAAAAGATTTACAGGTGCTGTTTACGCAATCGATGCTTACAGAAGAAAAATCAGTGACGTAAAAGACGAAGTTGTGGCAATGTCCCATGAAGCCGGTATGGATATCTATAACCAGGAACTTGCTCCGCTTCAGATCACAGCGGCCGAAATGCTTCAGGCTACAGTAGAACTTAGTACCAAAACCGGACAGATTCAGGAATACAATGCCAAGAACATGCGTGGCTGGGCACAGGGCGGCCTGACAGTAATGCTTGTTGCTACTGTTGTCTTCCTGTGGATTATTGGTCAGTCCCAGATCAATTCTATCGTTGAAATGCGTCAGAAAGAACAGGAACTGACAGAAGCCGGCAACCGTCTGACAAAGTCCAAGAAAAAGCTCATGGACTCCGCTATGACCAACATCCTCACCGGTATGAAAAACAGATATGCCCTCGATGAAAGCCTTTCCCAGCTCATCGGCAACGCACAGTTCAATATTGCCGTATTCGATATTGACAACTTCCGTATGATCAATGACATGTACGGCTATGAATTCGGCGACGAATATCTTGCTACTGTTGCAGAAAGACTCAAGACAGAATATTCCGAATATGCTGAAATGTTCAATATCTCCGGCAATGAATTCTGTATGGTATTCTATGAGCATGTATCTGACCTGCAGGCTCAGCAGCTCGCTGAACAGATTCGTCAGGGTATCGGCCAGCCCACACTGGTTGCCAATATCCCGGTACAGACAACCGTATCTTCCAGCCTGTATCACTATCTGCCCAGTGATAACTTAGATGTAAATACGCTTCTGATGAAAATGGACTCTGCTCTTCATGCCGCAAAGCGTGACGGCGGCAACCGTCTGTATCAGATTCAGTAAGAAAATTATTTTCTGTTACATGAAAAAACCTCTCAGGCACGGAACTGAGAGGTTTTTTATATAAAATCCTTGAATATTCTGCACAGGATTTTTCAAAATCCCTTGACAAGAACTATATAAAATGGTAAAATAAATCTGGGAGGAGGTTATCACACATGTTTTTAGTCACAGGCGATATCCACGGTTTGCGGAGTATGGACGATGTGGCCCGGCTTTCTTCGGCACATCAGGAATTATTTGATATGATGACAAAAGAAGATTATTTAATTATTACCGGAGATTTTGGCCTCGTGTGGGACAGCTCCGTAGAAGAAATACAATTGCAGCAGTGGCTGGAAGAACGGCCGTTCACAACACTGTTCGTAGACGGCAATCACGAGAATTTTGATCTGCTGGAGCTGCTCTATCCGGTAGAGCATTGGCACGGCGGAAAAATCCGGCGGCTTTCACCGAGTGTGATTCAGCTGATGCGGGGGCAGGTCTATGAAATTGATGGTAAAAGCTTTTTCACCATGGGCGGTGCGGAAAGTTATGATAAACAATTCCGGATTCAGGGCATCAGCTGGTGGCCGCAGGAAATTCCCAGCGAAAAGGAAATGCGGGAAGCCAGAGCCAATTTGCTCGGTCATCGCATGGCAGTGGATTATGTCATTACACATTGTCTGCCCAGCAGTGTACAGCATCAGCTGTTCGGTGACAACAGTATCTACCCGGATAATGCCCTGACAGATTTTTTTGATGAAATCAATCAGAAAATGACGTATCAGCAATGGTTCAGCGGTCATTATCATCGTGACGGAACTGTCATGACAAATCCGAAAATGCATATTGTTTATCATAAAGTAAAATTATTATAATCATGGAATTATTATTTGAAACGATCAGACAGGTGTTTGCTCTGTCCGGAGAACTCACAGAAGCTGTCCGGCTTACAGAAGGCGGTATTCATGATACTTACAGAATCCGGCTCGATACCGGAAAAATTTATATTTTTCAGAAAATGCATACAGGTGTATTCCGGAATCCGGAGGCTGTTATGCAGAATATTATGCATGTGACTGCATATTTAGAAAATGATAATCCTGAAATGCAGACTCTGCATTTTTATCGGACAGATTCCGGAGCATATCTGTATCAGAACTGGCGTGTGATGGATTGTATTCCGGGGCGGAGCTGTAAAATCTGTCATGATCTGAATCAGATTCGGAAAGCCGGTGCGATGTTCGGAAAATTTCAGAATGCTGTTTCCGGTATAGATGCAAATCGGCTGAAACCTGTGATTTCCGGATTTCATGATACAAGAAATTATTTTGATCAGCTTTTAAATCTGCATTCTGATCTGCCGGAAGCTCAGATTCTCACAAAATGGCAGGAACAGGCTTGTGAAGTCTTTGATTATTATCAGAAGCATAAAAATTTATTGAAAATTACACATAACGATATGAAATGCAGTAATTTATTATTTGATTCATCCGGAAATCCGGTCGCTGTGATTGATCTGGATACCGTCATGAGCGGAATCCCTGTCTATGATTTCGGTGATGCCGTGCGGTCATTTGCCTCGAATACAAATTCTTCAGAACCGGATTTATCAAAAGTCGGCCTGAATCTGGATAAATTCAGAGCATTCGCCTCCGGATGGCTCTCACAGACGGAATATTCATCTGAAGAAAGAAAGCTCTTAATTCCGGCAGTTTTCTCAGTTACTGCCGAATTAGCCGTCAGATATTTCACAGACTATTTGCAGGGAAATCTTTATTTTAAAACTGACAATCCGGAACAGAATCTGATCAGGGCAAGAAATCAGATCAGATTAGCTCAGGAGATTTTAAATCATCAATCGGAAATGGAGAAGTCCCTATGAAAGAAATATTATATCAGATCATAGAAAAATATCATATGATCGAACGCACATGGGAATATTTCTGGAAAAATTATGATTCTTATTTAGAAGAAGAACCCGAAGAAGCTCAGGAATATGGCTTATATAACAGAGATTCTGTCAGGCCGTACCTGTTTGACAGGTCTTTTCATGTCAGATATGATAATGAAATAGAAATCATCAGAATTACAATTCATATAGACCGGATAAAAGATAACAGATATATCGGCGGATATTCCAGTGATTTCACTCTCGATGGAGAGGATTTTGATGACTGGTTTATGATAGAATAATTTTATTTACAGGAGGATTTTTTTATTATGGAATTTACTGAAGTAATCAAGAACCGGAGAAGTATCAGAAAATATACGGATCAGCCCGTCACAAGAGAAGATCTTGAAAAAATCATTGATCTGACCAGATTCGCTCCCAGCTGGAAAAATTCTCAGACATCCAGATTTTATGCGATTCTGACTCCGGAACTGAAAAATCAGATTGCCGAAGAGGGTACCTGCGATTTCTCTAAAAACAAGCTGAATATTCAGAGTGCTCCGGCTTTAGTCATCCAGACGACTGTGAATCAGATCGCCGGCTATGAAAAAGACGGTACTTTCACGACATCCAAGGGCACACACTGGCAGTCATTCGATGCCGGAATTGCTTGTCAGACATTCTGTCTGAATGCGTATAATATGGGCTTCGGAACGCTGATTATGGGAATTTTCGATGAAGAGAAAATCCGGAATCTCATCAGTCTCCCTGAAAATGAAAGCATTTCCGCTCTGATTGCAATCGGCTGTCCGGCTGAAAATCCGAACGCTCCCAAAAGAAAAGAACGCAGCGAAATCATGCAGATTATCTAAATTTTTCTGAAACACTTGCTATTTTCGACAAAATGTGCTAAAATAATAATAGTCTCTCTTATAAGAGAAAAATATTTTAGTATTCGGAGGCATTCCGCATGGATAAATTTGCTGAACAGCTTGTGAAAAAACAGGATTCTACAAAAGATACAATGAAGCGAGCCTGTGTGATTATACTCGCCGTGACAGTCACGGTGATTTCTCTTGTGATGGTCGTGATGGGCTTTGCATTGGCGATTGTTCTGCCGGTCTGTGCGATCTGGGGAGCATGGTATTTTCTGAAAATGCTCAATATCGAATATGAATACTCCTGTACGAACGGTATTCTTGATATTGATAAAATCATGGGTCAGGCAAAAAGAAAACAGCTTCTGAGTATCGAAGTCAAAAATTTCACAGTCTACGGCAAAGCCGGTACATGTCCCGAAGAAGAACAGGAAGATGACAGTATGACAACATTTTCAGCATTGGGCTTCTCTCTCATGGGCGAGGATGACGATGCTGAAGAATATTATGCTGAATTTGAACATCCGGAATATGGCAAATGCTGTCTGTATTTCAATCCGGATTCCAATTTCAGAGAAGCTCTTGAACCGTTCTTGTCAAGAGAATTAAAAGCGAAGATGAAAATCAATTTAAATAAACATTGAAATAAAGCCCTTTCTGGAGTTCAGAGAGGGCTTATTCTGAATCAGAAAGGATGAATTTTATGTTAGTAACTCCGAAGCAAATGCAGATTCTTGAAAAATTAACAGACGAATCCGGTGTCTCTTACTCCGAAATGATGGAACGTGCCGGACATGCTCTTGCGGATTTTTTAATTAAAAATTATGCTGATTATGATAAATTTTTATTCTTAGCCGGAAACGGCAATAACGGCGGTGATTGTTATGTATCTGCTTATTATCTGAATTTTTATCATAAAGAAATAAAAATACTCGCTCCGATGGGCGAGCCGAAAACAGAGATTTCTAAGAATGCATATCAAAGAGCGGTCAGGACAGGAGTTCCGGTGCAATTTGATTCTGATGATGATTTCTTAGAAGAAGCTGAGATTATCATAGATGGTCTGTTCGGAACAGGTTTCAGAGGCGATCTGCCGGAGGAGATTCAGAAATTACTGATCGCAAGAGAAGATCAGATCAGAATCGCCTGTGATATTCCAAGCGGCGGAAACGGTGCGACAGGAACAGTCAGTACAGGAATTTTTGATGCACATGAAACAATCACATTCGGAGCTGAAAAACTTGGAATGAGTCAATATCCGTTAAGAAAATACTGCGGTCAGATTTATGTCATGGATATTGGTATCCCTGAGAATGCTTTTCAGGAAATAGAAACCGTTCACAGACTGACACGCCTGGAAATCCGGGAGAATCTTCCGTATCGTCAGCCGGATTCTTATAAGAATCAGTTCGGACATGTGTTAGCTGTTGCCGGAAGTGTTCGTATGAGAGGGGCTTGTATTTTAGCCGTCACAGCTGCTATGCGGAGCGGAGCAGGTCTGCTGACCTGTGCTTCAGCGGAACAGGCCTTGACTGCAATATCCTGTACTCTGCCGGAGGTGATGTGTCTGCCTTTGCAGACCGATCAGGACGGTTTTTTCTTAGATACAGAAAATCATGAAATTTTAGCAAATGCTCTGAAAAATAAGCAGGCATTATTGATCGGCTGCGGCATGGGTGTGACGGAATCGACAAGAAATCTGATAAAATTCTTGTTTTCAGACAGTTCCTGTCCGATTATTTTGGATGCAGATGGTCTTAATTGTATTTCTGACTGCATAGAATTAATACCGGAAGGACGAACTATCCTGACACCGCATATGGGTGAAGCCGCCAGACTTCTGAAAACAGATGTTTCAGAGATTCAGAAGGACAGAATTTCAGCCGCCCGGAAACTTGCGGAACTCACAAAAGCTGTTGTGATTCTGAAAGGTGCAGGAACGGTCATTACAGACGGAAAACGGACAGCTGTCTGCAATCTGGGGAATGCTGCTATGGCGAGAGCCGGAAGCGGTGACGTATTGGCCGGAATTGCAGCGGCATTCGCAGGGCAGGGAATGGAGCTGTATCAGGCGGCTTGTATGGCTGTGACTGTTCATGCCTCTGCCGGAGATCAGGCCGCTGAACAGCTGCCGGAAAGATATATGCTGCCGCAGGATTTAATTCGTTCGTTACAGGAGATTTTATAAAAATACAATCTGCAAAAGTACAGGAAACAGAATCAGATTATTTTTTCTGAGGTGATTGTATATGTATGATAAGAAGCATAGCAGACGTATTTTTGCAGTAATCAGTTTAGGGAGCGTTTTATTCAGTACAGGATGTACGGTAATACAGTCCGTTCCCGGAAAGATCGCCAATCCCATGACAGGCGGATTTACATCCGAAGTCACAATTACAGATGCCGATCTCGAAAGCAAAGCTACTCTCACACGATACGGTACAGATGCATGGTGTGTCGTATTCAGCGAACCACAGACTCTCGCCGGAGTACAGCTCGATTTTCTGGATGATGAAGTCAAGGCTTCTTATAAAGGTCTGGAATTTTCGGTTCCGCAGTCTGCACAGGCCATCCGGACAGAGCTGGAAGATCTGATGAATATTATTGATGATATGGCCTTGTCTCCGGATTTGGACGGAAAAACAAAGGAAGATAAAATTCTCTGTGAGGGGGCAGTTCAGGACGGAAGCTACACGCTAACATTTACACAGGACGGCATTCCGGAAGAATTTTCCCTGCCGTGTTATCAGCTGAAAATCCGGTTTGAGAATTTTACTCCGCAGACCGGAATACAGAGTACAGAAACGACAATCCCCGTTATGACAGAGCCGGTGACGATACAGACCGAAACGGAGAGCACTGCCGAAGAAGCCGTAATTCCGGAGCCTGTTCCGGCTGAACCGGCAGTCATGATAGAAGAAACACTTGCAGAATAAGAAATAAGCCTGAGAAATCAAGACTTCTCAGGCTTTTTGTTTTTTTCATACCAGACGGGAGTGGAATAAGAATCCCGTTCGGCGGTGCGTTCCGAGCAGACCAGCCCCAGACGTGAGAAACTATCTCCGGAATACTCGAAATCAAGTTTAAATTCCAGATACAGAAGATTATTTTATGATATTATTTGATTTCTGAAATATTGGCTTCTGTGAATTTCTGGAACGGCAGATCAATTTCGGCAGCTCCGCCGATATAGGAAATATGCCATGTCTGATATGTGGTAATATCCAGAGGGTCGGAAAGTTCTGTATTTTCTTCATCAGAATGGGAGATAAAATACACATAGCCGGAATTGCTGACATCGGCATATTCCGGATAAGTTTCCTGAATGCCGGAGGTTTCGTCTTCCAGTACGGCTTTTGACCATGCTTCCACAGAGGCAATTCCGGTATAAAGACCGGATTCGGAATCATACTGATACAGCGTATAACCCCAGAAATCACCGCCGATAGGCGATCTGTAGGCAGTATCGGCTTCAATCACACCGTTGCTGTAGAAACGCATGTAAGAAGTTGTCTTGAGCTTGTTATAAATATTCCCCTCGCTGTCATAGCCGTAGACAACACCGGAAACAGAGGCCGAAGCCGTATTCGGCCAGCGGATGATTAATTCTTCCAGACCGTCATGATCAACATCATAGATGGCAAATTCGTTTTCAGAAATATCAGAATCGTTGAGTATTTCAAAAAAATCATTCTGAAAGCTCTGTGTTCTGAGAATGGATTCCAGAACGGAATAATATGTGATTTTTTCCGGAGCACTGGCAGACATTGTTTCTGTCACAGATTCCGGAATTGTCTCCGAGGCGGCAGGCACGGAATTTTCTGTGCCGGATTCTGTCATTTCTGTTATTTTTTCAGTTTCGGAAGTGGTTTCTTCTTCGGAGACAGATTCTGTTTCCGATTCAGAAGCGGATTCTGATATTGTTTCTGATACGGTACCGGCTTCGGATTCGGAAGAAGAAACAGGTTCTTCGGCCGGAGGTTCGGAAATGACAGTTTCCTGCACCGGAACGGCTTCTGTTACGGTTTCGGAAACGGAATGTCTGGAAGATTCTGAAATTCTGTCGGAAATTTCGGTCTGTACAGAAGCAGCCGCTGACAGATCGGTTTCCACAATGCCGGATTCTGTGATCGGGTCAGGTTCAGAAGAAAGCTGCTGTGGATTCTGTCGGCTGTCCCGGAGATGGAACAGAAAAGCGGCTGCGGCGGCGAGCAGAACAGCTGCGGCCGGAATCAGCACAGACTTTGTGATTCGTACATGTGAATTTTTATCCTGATTTGATAAATTTTGCTTCATGATAAATCCCTTCTTTTTTGAGATATCTGTGGGCTTATCTTACTATAGCATATTTTAAAGCGTTTGTCAAGCAAATATCAAAGATTCTGAAAAAATACAGAAATTTCCCTGCTGTTTTCAACACAGCAGGGAAATCTTGTGAAACTATACAAAAATCTGAATGACTGAAAAAATCAGTCGTTAGCCTTGCCTACAGAGCCGAACAGAGTCATCTTTTCGGCAACTTTAGCCTTGATGGCTTCAAAGCCCGGAGCAAGCAGTTTTCTCGGATCGAAGCCCTTACCCTGCTTGTCTTTGCCTTCTTCGATGTATTTTCTGGTAGCTTCCTGGAAAGCCCACTGGCATTCTGTATTCACGTTGATCTTGGCAACACCCAGAGAGATTGCCTTCTTGATCTGATCATCCGGAATGCCTGTACCGCCGTGCAGTACCAGAGGCATCGGAGTTTCTCTGCCTTCGTTGACTCTCTTGTTGATGGCATCGAGAGTTGTAAAGCTCAGGCCTTCCCAGTTTTCCGGATATGCACCATGAATATTGCCGATACCGGCAGCTAACATAGTAACACCCAGGTCAGCAACTGTCTTGCATTCTTCCGGGTCAGCACACTCGCCCTTGCCGATTACGCCGTCTTCTTCGCCGCCGATTGCACCGACTTCTGCTTCGAGGGAAATGCCCAGTACATCACAGGTATTTACCAGAGCTGTTGTCTTTGCAACATTTTCTTCAAACGGCAGATGAGAACCGTCAAACATGATGGAAGAGAAGCCTGCATTGATGCATTTCTTGGCACCTTCAAATGTACCGTGATCAAGATGCAGAGCAACCGGAACTGTAATATTCAGTTCTTCGATCATGCCTTTTACCATGCCGACAACGGTCTTATAACCGCACATATACTTGCCGGCACCTTCGGAAACGCCGAGGATTACAGGGGACTGAAGCTCCTGAGCTGTGAGCAGGATTGCCTTTGTCCATTCCAGATTGTTGATGTTGAACTGTCCGACTGCATATTTGCCGGCTCTTGCCTTGTTCAGCATGTCTTTTGCAGAAACTAATGCCATAATAAAAATTCCTCCTAAATTCAGTCTGCACGGAAAATTTTTAAAAATCCTGTGCATTTTCACAATTTTAGTATAACACAATTTCTGAATTTTGTCAATAGAATTTTTTTATTTGGAATGATTATTCAGAAAAATAAGCAGAAAACGCTGCAAACTGCATAAATTTGAAAAAATAAAATAAAAAATATTGGCATTTTATGCAAAAATACAGAAAAACTATTGACAAGATAGTAAATATAGTTTACAATAGGATTATAAATTTTCATGATACAGGAGGTATTTTATCATGTGGACAAATCAGATGCTGAAACAAAATGCATGGAATTCACTCAAGCCCTATTACTGGACTGCATTCGGCGTGACATTTGTCACCAGTCTGCTGGGCGGCAACAGCAATTTCAGCGGCAGTTTCGGCGGCAGCGGTGCTTCCAATTCCTATTCTGAAAGCGGCGGCGGCAGCGATCTGAGCAGCGGCGAGGCAATCGGAATTCTGATTGCAATGCTGATTGTTTTTGTCATTGCAATGGCAATTGCTCTGGCAGTGTATTCGTTCCTTGGCGGTGTTGTCAAGTGCGGAGAATGTAAATTCTTCTGCAAGGCAAGAACAGGCGATGTCAATTTCGGCTATGTATTTGATAATTTTCAGGGCGGCAGATATATGCCCACTGTGAAAGTCATGTTTCAGATGCAGCTGGAAATCACGCTCTGGAGTTTATTATTTATCATTCCGGGAGTGATCAAGAGCTATGAATATGCCCTTGTGCCGTACCTGATGGCAGAAAATCCATATCTTACGAAAGAACGTGCCTTACAAATTTCCAAACAGACCATGGACGGCGAAAAGATGAAATTCTTTAGTTTAGGGTTATCTTTTATTGGCTGGCTTTTCCTTGGAGCAATGGCATGTGGTTTTGGTATCATGTTCGTGACTCCCTATATGGAAGCAACTTATGCAGAATTTTATACCTGCATGAGAGCAAAAATGATTGCAACAGGCATTACCTCTGAAGAAGAACTGACAGGCTATAATAATTATAATAATTTTGGCGGCGGCTATCCGCAGCAGGATAATTATAACAGCTATGTCAATCAGAATCCGTACCAAAATCAGAATTATTATCAGAATCCTGCTGACCCGTACCAGAATCAGAATCCTTACCAGAATCCTGCTGACCCGTATCAGAATCAGAGTCCCTATCAGAATTCTTACCCGCAGGACAATCATACGCCTCATGTAAATCTGGATAAGAATCCTTATGATAACAATAACAATAATAATCCGTATTGATTCCGGATTTTCATCAGCCTGTCAGGACGACAGGCTGATTTTTTTATCAGTATCAGTATGAGTGACAGTATCAGTAACAGTATCAGTTTCAGTTTTAGTTTCAGTATCAGCTTTTTTTGCTTTTTCAAAAAAGCATATGCTTTTAATAAAAATCAGCCTGAACAGAATCCGTTCTGCTCAGGCTTTTTATGATTATTTATAATAAGAATATAACTGACACTGAATCATGCCGTTGTATAATTTTCTTCTCTTATCGGCTTTCCGGCCGAAATAGTCTTCAAATTCCGCATCTCCGCAGATGATATATGCCGGAGTACTCAGTACTTTTCCCATTGTCCGGTAGATTCGTCTTGCATCATTCAGTTCAAGCATTCTCTCTCCGTAAGGCGGATTGCAGATCGTGACAGCCTCCGGAATCGGCTTGAAATCGGCAATATCCCTCTGCTGAACCTGAATATATTTTTCGACTCCGGCTTTTCTGGCATTTGCCATCGTCAGAGCAACGGCCTCCGGATCGAGATCGAATCCATAGCCAATGAAATCCACATCATGTGTGATATTGTCAAGAGCTTCTGTCCGGGCATCTTTCCAGACGGATTCCGGAATGCAGTCCCATTGTTCGGAAATAAATCTTCTGTCGAGTCCGGCAGCAATATGACAGGCTCTCCGGGCGGCTTCGATCAGAAATGTACCGCTTCCGCAGAACGGGTCACAGACAGCCATATTGCTCCGCAGACGGGCTAAATCCAGAATTCCGGCGGCCAGTGTCTCACGAATCGGAGCAAGATTGGCATTCCGGCGGTAGCCTCGCTTATGCAGGCCGGTTCCGGAGGTATCCAGATAGATACTGACCTGATTTTTCAGGATGGTAAACTGCAACTGATGCAGACTTCCGGTTTCGGGGAGAAATTCGGAAGTATGATAAGCATTCTGCAAGCGTTTCACAGCGGCTTTTTTCAGAATTTTCTGACAGGCCGGAATGCTGGTCAGCTTAGAGTTCAGCGAATGGCCTTTGACCGGAAAGGCATCTTGTTTAGAAATAAATCTTTCCAGAGGCACTCTGGCCATGCCGTCGAATAATTCGTCAAAATCTTCGGCATGATATTCGGCTAGAAGAATCTGCACACGTTCAGCAACAGAGAGATTGATGTTGGCTTTTGCAAGCGTATCGAAGCCGCCTTCCCAGCTGACACGGCCGTCCTGTACGGTGATATTTTCACCGCCGATGCGGGTCACTTCAAACCGGAGCACTTTCTCCAGTCCGAAATGACACGGTGCAGAAAATCTGATTTTCTGATTTTGATCTGGCATAATAGTTAATTCTCGCTTTCTGCTGTTTCGGGAAGTGTGAACGGATGGCTGGAAATGGTCTGATATTCATTTTCAGTCTGAGGTGCATCATAATATCTGTTCTTTCTGGAAGAAGAATAACTGCAGCTTGTGCAGACCGGAGCGTTTGTGGATTTCCAGTAGCCTGTCTCGCCTTTAGGACAGTAGGTTCCGGCCATAAGACCGGTATTGGAGCAGACAGGGCCTTCTACGACAGTATCACATTCCGGATAAGCGGCCTCTGTTTCGAGATCGTTGGCATATTCGCCAATGACATTATACCACATCTGAGCCGAACTGATTGAAGTATCGAGTTTTTCACGGTCTCTGTAGCCAATCCAGACACCGGAGACGAAATCTTCCGTCAGACCAATGAACCATAAGTCATCCCAGTTCTGAGTCGTACCGGTTTTGCCGACAACTTCCTTATTGGCAAGCTGAGCCTGTGCGGCAGTACCGCTGGAAGATACAACGTTCTTCATCATACGGTTCATGACATAGGCAGTTTCCTGATCGACAGCTTCATGCGGCTGGCCGACATTTTCATAAACAAGTTCATGATTTCCCTGTTCCAGACGGCTGACAATATGGGCTTTGAAATACGTTCCGCCGTTGCCGTAGGGGATATAGGCATTGACCATATTTTTCATCGTAACGCCGTAAGTCAAGGCACCTACGCTCAGAGGAGACAAATCCTTGTCGGACATGCCTTTCGGATTGAGTTCTGTCAGTTCCAGACCCATATTTTCGGTTGCGAATTTGAATACGGCATCCGGTGTCAGAGAATCGACCAGTCTTGCCGAGATGGTGTTCAGGGATTTCATCAGGCCATAATAAATCGGAATCTGATTATAAGAATAGTTTGTCGAAGTGGAATCCGAACTGTAGTTCTTCGGCCACAGAGAGCCGTCAGGCATTTCCAGACCGGAGTCCTGCAATTTGGAACCCCAATGGAACTGATCGGTATAAATACCATAGCCATAGCCGGCAACCGGCTTGATCGTAGAACCGGGCTGACGGGTTTCCTGTGTGGCATAATTCCAGACAATAGAGCCTGTCTTTTCACCGACCGCTCCGACACAGGCCAGAATTTCACCCTGATAGTTCATAGCGATAAAGGCACTCTGCGGATAGATGACTTCATCACGGTCATCAATAATATCATCGCCGTTGCTGTCTTTGTATCTTGCAGAGTTTCTGGTATTGATAATATTGCTCAGACTCAGGTATTTTTCTTCTACATATTCCTGCATTTCTTTATCAATTGTGACATAGATCTGATAGCCGCCTGTATTGAGCTTGTTCAGGGCTTCTTCTCTGTTGATCGCATAGGTATCCATGAGATAGTCTTCTACTTCGAGAATTGCGGCATCGACTACCCAGGAAGTTGCTTTCTGAGTATAATCATAATCTTTTGCTTCCAGTTCCGGATGCATTTTTTTATATTCATCCGTATCGGTATAGATAATATGCTCGTTCAGGGCTTCCTGATATTCATCATACGTGATAGCACCATGATCGTACATCTGCCAGAGTACATATGTCTGACGTTCCCGGTTTCTTTTACGGCCTGTATTGACCCATTCGCCGGTCTGGTCATCACGATAGCCGGCAAACGGATTGATGACCTCCGGTGACTGCGGAATCGCCGCCAGTACACTTGCTTCCGCAACAGTCAGATCCTGTACGTTCTTGCCGAAATACTTGATAGAAGCCAGTTCAATACCGTTTGCCTCGCCGCCGAAGCCGATATAATTCAGATAGCTTTCTATAATTTTCTGTTTCGGATAATTTTTCTCCAGTGTCATGGCACGGAAAATTTCTCTGATCTTACGGGACGGAGAGCGGGTATCTTCACCGGTGACGTTCTTGATTAACTGCTGGGTAATTGTCGAACCGCCTCGCTCGGAATCCCAGAAATGCAGTACCATATTGACACATGCAGCGATAGTGTTTCTGTAGTCCACACCGTCATGGCTGTAGAATCTCTCATCTTCAGTATAGACAAAAGCATCTATGACATGCTGGGGGATTTTATCAATCGTTACCGGGATTCTCTGGTTCTGATTGGTAACCTGATAGAGTGTTTCAAGATTGCCGTCTTCATCATAGCCATAGAAATTCGTATTATAGCTCAGTTCCATTTCTTCGAGCGTAATGGTCGAAGCTTCATCCATGAAGTCCAGAACATACACCGCCACGGCACTCGCTACGATCGTACCTGTAATCAGGCAGATCAGAAAAATTGAAAGCAAAGTCGTGAGCAGAATGGAGATCAGCTTTTTGAGCACACGCAGTTTCCGGCTTGGTTTTTTTCTGTGGTTCTCATGATTGTGAGTTGACATAGCATCAGAAATCCTTTCTTATATTTTTAGTCATGTAATTTTATTATAGCACAGAATCTCTGATTTGTTAAGTCTTTTTTGAAAAAATTTTGATTTTTCACGAAACTTTCATGATTTTGATTCCCAAACGCCGGAAATTTGCTGTTTTTTACAAAAATAAAAGCACATCCGGTATAATTTTCCGGAAGTGCCGCATACTGAATGCAGAATTTATTTTTCAAACAGGAGAGAATCAGAATGGAAAATACAAGATTTCATATGGGAATGCTGCTGGTTTCTATGACGATTTCAGCCGTTTTGCTGGTGGTCTCGGCAGGGAATGCCATGCGGCAGCAGAAAGAAATCAAGGTCGAGAAAGCTGCTGCTCTGGCAGAGAAAGAACCTGTCGGCTTCGTCCTGAAAGAATACGAGGGCAAAGCCGCTCTGTTCCGGGAGAACAGTGAAAGACCCTATCAGATTCTTGATCTGGAAGTCTGGCTTCTGCCGGAGGCTGACAGGGAAGCTCTTGAACAGGGCATTTTTGCTCAGGATGAAGCAGAACTCCGGAAGCTTCTCGAAGACTGGGAAGGTTAAAATTTTTCCATTTCTTCTTGTAATTCGATGATGATATGATGAACTCTTTCATCATTCATCATCTGTTTTTCTATCTCTGAGAACCGACGGGGACGGGTATAGAAATCAGGGCTTATGAAATTCTTTTGTATATATCTGAGCGTTCTTGCCGTTTCGGTCTTGTTTTCAGAGATCGTTTTAATAACTTCGAGAATGGTTTCTTCGCTGGAATACTCACTGATCTGTTTTTGTTCGTTCATAGTAAAACCTCCATGATTAAATGTTTTATTTTTATCATTATACAATATTATTTCTTTTATGTCAAGAGGGTAAAAATAAATATTCGTTTAAATTTTAAATCCGTAAGAGATATAATGTTGTATGGTGGTGGTATGACATGAGTGTATGGGAAGATGAATTCGCTGTAAGGCTTGCTAAATTAAGAACGAAAAAAGGTGTATCGGCAAGAGAAATGAGCCTGGATATCGCACAGAATGGAAATTATATTAATCAAATTGAAAATAAAAAAACTTTTCCGACTATGTGTACTTTTTTCTATATCTGCGATTATTTCAAGATTACTCCGGCCGAATTCTTTCAGGAGGAAAACCAGAACCCTGAAAAACTCAACGATCTGACAGAAAAGCTTAAAAAACTGGATGAAAAACAATTTGAAATTATCCGTGCTACAGTAGAAGAATTTCTAAAATAAAATACAGCAGTCTTTTACAGACTGCTGTATTTTTTGATATAATAAAATTATAAGAAATATTTTACACCGTTTTCAAAGATCTGCTGATCCTTTACACCCGGAATATTCTTGCTGATGTCCGTACCCTTGCGTTCACTGTGACCCATCTTGCCGAGTACACGGCCGTCCGGAGAGGTGATACCCTCGATCGCACTCATGGAAGTGTTCGGATTATAGCGAATATCCATAGTCGGCCTGCCTTTCAGATCAACATACTGAGTTGCAATCTGACCGTTGGCAGCAAGTTTCTGAATCAGACTTTCCGGAGCTACGAAACGGCCTTCGCCGTGAGAAATCGGAATTGTATGAATATCACCGACTTCGCTCGAAGCAAGCCACGGAGATTTGTTAGAAGCAATTCTGGTATTGACCATCATGGACTGATGTCTTGCAATGGTATTAAATGTCAGTGTCGGGGATTCGCCCGTCATATCGACAATTTCACCGAACGGTACCAGTCCGAGCTTGATTAATGCCTGGAATCCGTTGCAGATACCGAGCATTAAGCCGTCACGGTTCCGGAGCAGATCATGCACAGCATCTTTCACGGCAGGATTCCGGAAGAATGCAGTAATAAACTTGCCGCTGCCTTCGGGTTCATCACCGCCGGAGAAGCCGCCGGGGAGCATGACAATCTGAGATTCTGCGATTTTCTGAGCGGCAATCTTAACAGATTCTTCAATATCATTTGCAGAGAGATTCCGGATGACGAGAATATCTGTTTCGGCACCGGCTTTCTGGAATGCTCTTGCGGAGTCATATTCGCAGTTCGTACCGGGGAAAGCAGGGATAAATACTTTCGGCTTAGCGACATGAATCGCCGGAGCAGGACGGGTTTCAGCTTTGAAGCTGTAGATTTCCGGTTTTTCGTCAGTCGTCTTGATTCTGCACGGGAAGACGGATTCAAGCTTTTCTTCCCAGATTCTCTGGAGAGATTCGAGAGATACGGAATAATCCAGAGTATAGATTTTATAATCTTCGATCACCTGTCCGAGCAGAGTTTCTTCCGGCAGAGGTTCGCCGTCGAGTTCGATAATAAATGCACCATAGCAGGGTTTGAACAGCGTTTCAGAATCTACCGCACCGGAGAACTGGAAGCCGAGTTTATTACCCATTGCCATTTTAGCGATACCCTCAGCAACACCGGCATAGCCGACCGTCCAGACAGCTTTTGCACGGCCGTCAGCAATAATTTTCTCCATCTGATCGAAAATTTTCCGGATACTGTCGAAGACAGGCAGATGATTTTCATCATAATCAGGGGTTAATAAAATTACCTTATCGCCGGCATTCTTGAACTCTGTCGAAACGACTTTTCCGGAACTTGCTGTTGATACGGCAAAAGATACCAGTGTCGGAGGAACATCAATATGCTCGAATGTACCGGACATGGAGTCTTTACCGCCGATTGAACCGCAGCCAAGCTCCAATTGAGCCTTATACGCACCGAGCAGAGCAGCTAACGGCTTGCCCCAGCGTTTCGGGTCATTCTGAGTTCTTTCAAAATATTCCTGGAATGTCAGCCAGCACTGTTCACGTTTGCCGCCGGCGGCAATGACTTTAGCGATTGATTCGATTACTGCCAGCATAGCACCGTGATAAGGGCTTCTTGTGCTGATATTCGGATTATAGCCCCAGCCCATCAGAGAGCAGGTATCTGTCTCGCCGTTCAGAACAGGGAGTTTACATGCCATCGCCTGAGACGGAGACATCTGATAAGCACCGCCGTAAGGCATCAGGACAGTTCCGGCACCGATCGTAGAGTCGAATTTTTCCACAAGGCCTTTTTGTGAGCAGACATTCAGATCAGCCATCATTTCAGACCAGCTTGCCGGAGCATTCTCCGGAGTGTCGGAAGTATCTGCAACAGGCTGTTCAATTTCAATATCTGTATATTTGACAGCACCATTGGAATTCAGAAATTCTCTGGACAGATCAACGATGGTATTGCCGTTCCAGTTCATTTTGAGTCTGGGTTCTTCCACGACATCAGCAACTTTAGTTGCCTGAAGATTTTCCTTAGCGGCTTCAGCGATGAATTTTTCGGCATCTTCGGCAGAGACGACAACAGCCATTCTTTCCTGAGATTCAGAAATAGCAATTTCCGTACCGTCAAGGCCGTCATATTTTTTCGGAACAGCACCGAGATCAATGATCAGACCGTCTGTCAGTTCGCCGATCGCAACAGAAACACCGCCTGCACCGAAGTCATTACATCTCTTGATCATAGAAGTAACTTCGGGATTTCTGAATAATCTCTGGAGTTTGCGTTCTTCGGCAGGGTTGCCCTTCTGGACTTCTGCACCGCAGGATTCGAGGGATTCGAGCGTATGGGATTTGGAAGAGCCTGTTGCACCGCCGCAGCCGTCACGTCCGGTTTTTCCGCCTAACAGGATGACCACATCACCCGGAACAGGTCTTTCACGGCGGATATTCTCAGCCGGAGCCGCACCCAGTACTGCACCGATTTCGAGTCTCTTTGCCATATAGCCGGGATGATAGACTTCTGAAACATGTCCGGTTGCAAGGCCGATCTGGTTGCCGTAAGAGCTGTAGCCGTTGGCTGCTCCGACTGTGATTTTTCTCTGTGGAAGCTTGCCTGCAATGGTATCTTCCACAGGAACTAACGGATTGGCTGCACCGGTCACACGCATAGCCTGATATACATAAGAACGTCCGGAAAGCGGGTCACGGATTGCACCGCCCAGACAGGTTGCCGCACCGCCGAACGGTTCGATTTCTGTCGGATGGTTATGGGTTTCGTTCTTGAACATCAGAATCCAGTCAGCTTCTTCGCCATCGATATTGGCTTTGATCTTCACGGAACATGCATTGATTTCCTCGCTCTCGTCCAGATCTTTCAGAAGGCCGTCTGCTTTGAGCTTTCTTGCACCCATGGTCGCTAAATCCATGAGGGTCAGGGGCTTTTCTTCTCTGCCGAGGGCTTTTCTGTCATCAAGATATTCCTGATAGGTATTTTTAATATAGTCCGTAGGAATATTCACATTCTGAATATTGGTTAAGAATGTCGTATGACGGCAGTGATCGCTCCAGTAAGTATCAATCATGCGGATTTCTGTGATGGTCGGGTCACGATGTTCAGTATTTCTGAAATAATCCTGACAGAATTTAATATCATCATAGTCCATAGCAAGGCCGAATTCCTGAATAAATTTATTCAGGCCGGCTTCATTGAGATCAATAAAGCGTTCCAGCGTTTCGACAGTGGTCGGGATATCATAATTGGTATCCAGTGTCTTGTAAGTCTTGAGCGTTGCTTCACGGCTTTCCACGGGGTTGATCAGATATTTCTTGATTTTCTCAAAATCCTCGTCAGAATCCACACCGGAAAGAATATAGATTCTGGCATTTTTGACACGGCATCTTTCTTTCTGGGTCAGAATCTGGATGCACTGTTCACAGCTGTCAGCTCTTTGATCGAACTGACCGGGAAGATATTCCACGGCGAACAGCTTTTCATTTTCAGAGAGTTCCGGAAGTTCAGAATAGACTTCATCCACGGCAGGTTCAGAAAAGACAGTCGGGATGGCTCTCTGAAAATCCTCTTCGCTGAGAGAATCGGCATCATAGCGGTTCAGAATGCGGACACCTGTCAGATTCAGCCGGAGTGCAGTACGCAGGTCATTCAGGACTGACTGAGCTTCTACGGCATAGGCAGGTTTTTTTTCAACATAAACACGGAAAACAGACATGTTTTGTCCTCCTTTTAGTATTTTGCAGAAATCTGCAATGATTACTTCTATTGTATCACATATTTTTAAAAAAGGCAATTGTTTTTCATGAATTTTTTGAAATTTAAAAAATCGGCATTTTTTACAAAAATCTGTCTCAGGACTTGTACAACACGACAGATTTAAGAAAATATTTGTAAATAACTTGTGTTTTTCTACCGGATGTGGTATAATGTTCTCCAAAGGCTGTTCTTTTTATACAGCCTTTGAAAAATTATTTTTATTATTAAATAGGAGAGGAACAAAATGAAGAACATCACAGGTCTGAATGACCAGCAAGTCGAAGAATCACGGTCGAAATACGGCAGTAATAAGATGTCGGAACAGGCTTCCGAAACATTCATGCAAAAACTGCTCGGCAATTTCGGCGACCCGATGATTAAAATCCTGCTTGTCGCATTGATTATCAACGTCATCTTTGCCATCTTCGGCAAAGCCGACTGGATTGAAACCATCGGTATTGCGGCTGCGGTACTGATTGCAACTCTTGTTTCTACATTCTCGGAATACAGAAACGAAAATGCATTCCAGGCTTTACAGGCAGAAGCTTCCCAGATCAAGTGCAAGATCTACAGAAACGGCGAAATCGTTGAAATCCCGATTGATGAAATTGTTGTCGGTGATGCTGTGTTATTGCAGTCCGGCGATAAAATTCCGGCTGACGGCGTTCTGATTGACGGCAATATCAAAGTTGATCAGTCTGTTCTGAACGGCGAATCGGAAGAAGCTAAGAAAGAATCCGTCGAAGAAGTCACCGAAGAAGCAGGACAGAGCAAGGATTTTCTGCATCCGAACAAAGTATTCAGAGGTGCAGTTGTCTGCTCCGGCAATGCTGTCATGCAGGTGACAACTGTCGGTGATAAGACAATCTACGGCGAAATCGCAAAAGAACTCCAGACAGATGAAGACAGAGAAACCCCTCTGAAATTAAAACTCGGCAAACTGGCCAATCAGATCAGCGTATTTGGTTACATCGGCGGTGCAGCAATTGCAGTTGCATTCATGATTCAGTGTATCGTCAATAACGAGGGCGGTGCGGCTACATATTTCACAGATATTGCAGGAATTTTTACTGACCTGGTAGAAGCTGTTATCCTGGCTGTTATTATCATTGTTATGGCTGTTCCGGAAGGTCTGCCGCTGATGATCGCAATCGTATCGGCTCAGAACATGGGCAAAATGCTGAAAGAAAACGTACTGGTCAGAAAGATTTCCGGTATCGAAACCGCCGGAAGCCTGAATCTGCTCATGAGCGATAAGACAGGTACGATCACAAAAGGTCAGCTCGAAGTTGTGAATTATACAGACGGTGCAGGCAATGCATTTGATAATTATAATGCAATCGGCGAAGCACAGGCTTTGCTGATGAGAGCAAGTATTTTCAATAATACCAGTGCGGTGATCTCCGGACAGGGTGCCCAGAGACAGGCAGTCGGCGGTAATATGACAGAACGTGCTTTATTAAATTTCGTCAAAGATGTTGAAAATAATGATGAGATTAAAATTATTGATTCCGTACCTTTCAACAGTACAAATAAATTCTCTCTCTCTCAGGTAGAGGGTGCTGTAACCGGAACACTTATTAAAGGTGCTCCTGAAAAAATTATTGACAGATGTAAATATTATTATGATACCAACGGTCAGAAACAGCCGTTTGATTCCAAGCTCATGACTGCCAAGATTGATGAACTCGCTGTCAGAGCAATCCGTGTACTGGCATTTGCCATCAGTGACGGCGGTATCACGGAAGAAGGCCTCCCGGCCGGCGAATGGACTCTTGTCGGCATCACAGGTATTCGTGATGATGTTCGTCCGGAATCTATTGAAGCCATTGCTCAGGTACAGAAAGCCGGTGTTCAGGTGATCATGATCACAGGCGACAGAAAAGAAACTGCTGTTGCTATCGCAAAAGAAGCAGGTATTATTCGTTCTGATGATGATGTCAGACTGACTTCTGATGAGCTGAATGCTCTGTCTGATGAAGAAGTCAAGAAGATTATGCCGAAACTCCGTGTCGTAGCCCGTGCCCTTCCTACAGATAAGAGCCGTCTTGTCAGAATCGCTCAGGAACTGGATTTGGTAGTCGGCATGACCGGTGACGGTGTGAATGACTCTCCGGCTCTGAAAAAAGCCGATGTCGGCTTTGCAATGGGCGGCGGTACGGAAGTCGCCAAAGAAGCCAGCGAAATTGTTATCCTGGATGATAACTTCCTGTCTATCGAAAAGGCAATCCTGTTCGGCCGTACCATCTTTAACAGTATCCGGAAATTTATCGTATTCCAGCTGACAATTAACGTATCTGCCGTACTGGTAAGCTTTGTTTGTCCGCTGTTAGGCATTGACCATCCGCTTTCGATCACACAGATTCTGTGGGTCAATCTGGTAATGGATACGCTCGCAGCACTCGCATTCGGCGGTGAACCGGCTCTGAAAGAATATATGGATGAAAAGCCGAAACGCCGTGACGAACCGATCGTCAGCAAATATATGTGGACGGAAATCATCACCGGAGCACTCTGGTCATTTGGTCTCAGTATGTTCTTTATTCTGTCCCAGTTCATGAAAGACTGGTTCAGAGCTGACGAAGTAGTCTCCGCAACACAGACAAAGTCTTATTTATTAACCGGCTATTTCGCATTCTTTATTTTAATCGCTGTTGCAAATGCATTTAACGCAAGAACAGAAAAAATGAATCTGTTTGACAATATCACCGGAAACAAGGGCTTCCTGAAAGTTATGGGCGGTATCACACTGGTACAGATCATCATGACTTATATCGGCGGTGCCGTTCTCAGATGTTATGGCATGAATGCCAAAGAATGGTGTATCGTTCTGATTCTGGCTCTGACCATCATTCCGGTTGACCTGATCAGAAAAGCAATTGTCGGCAGTAAAAAAGCCGAATAATCCCGCAATTCAACAGCATATGCTGTGAAAATATTTAATATATACTTTAGGAGGTATATTTATGGCTGTAAGTTTGATGAAAGGTCAGAAAGTTGATCTGACAAAAGGCAATCCCGGACTCTCGAAACTGATCGTAGGTCTGGGCTGGGACGTGAACCAGTATGACGGCGGTGCAGATTTCGACCTTGATGCTGCGGCATTCCTGCTCGATGCAAGCGGAAAAGTAACCAGTGATGCAGATTTTGTATTCTATAACAATCTGAAACATGCTTCCGGTGCTGTAGAGCATACCGGCGATAACCTCACTGGTGAGGGCGAGGGCGATGACGAAGTTCTGAAAGTCGACCTCAGCAAAGTTCCGGCAAATATCGCAAAGATTGACTTTACTGTAACAATCTATGATGCCGAAACCAGATGCCAGAATTTCGGTCAGGTCAGCAACGCATATATTCACGTTCTGGATGAAACTAACGGCATTGAACTGATCCGTTTCGATCTGGGTGAAGATTTCTCTGTAGAAACTGCAATTGTAGTCGGCGAACTCTATCGTCATAACGGCGAATGGAAATTCAATGCCATCGGCAGCGGCTTTGCAGGCGGTCTGTATGCACTCGGAAAGAATTTCGGCGTGAATGTATAATTAAAATTATAATTTATATTAATTTATTTTAAAGGAGGATTTTTCTCATGGTAAATCTGTCTAAAGGTCAGAAAGTTGATCTGACAAAAACTAACCCCGGTTTAACAAAAATTATGGTCGGCCTCGGCTGGGATGTCAACAAGTATGACGGCGGCTCGGAATTCGATCTGGATGCGGCTGCCTTCCTGCTCGGTGCAGACGGCAGAGCTGCTTCCGAAGCTGATTTCGTGTTCTATAATAATAAAGAACATGCTTCCGGCTCTGTTACCCATATGGGCGATAACAAGACCGGCGAGGGCGAGGGCGATGACGAAGTGATCAATATTGATCTGAATGCTGTTCCGGCTAATATTGATAAGATCGACTTCACAGTTACTATTTTTGAAGCGGATGAGAGAAATCAGAATTTCGGTCAGGTCAACAATGCCTATATCCGCATTCTGAACCAGGAAAACGGCGAAGAACTGATTCATTTCGATCTCGGAGAAGACTTCTCGATTGAAACCGCTGTTGTTGTTGCCGAACTCTATCGGCATAACGGCGAATGGAAGTTCAATGCCATCGGTTCCGGCTTCTCCGGCGGACTTGCTGCACTTTGCCGCAATTTCGGTCTGGATGCATAATCTATGGCAGTCGAATTAAGAAAAGGCCAGAAAGTCAATCTGTCCAAAAGTACAGACAAACCGCTGGGAGAGATTTTGATTAATCTCAACTGGAGCCAGCCGCCGGCCAGAAAAATACTCGGCATTCCGCTGCCGCAGGCTTCTATTGATCTGGATCTCGGCTGTCTGTATGAATTCAAAGACGGCCGCAAAGGCTGTGTCCAGGCTCTGGGAAATGCATTCGGCAGTCTGAGACAGTTTCCGTTCATCGCCCTTGACGGCGATGACCGGAGCGGTGCGGCTTCCGACGGCGAGAATCTTCGCATCAACGGAGCACATATTGCAGAATTCAAGCGAATCCTGATCTATACTTTTATTTATGAAGGTGTGGCAAACTGGAGAAATGCCGATGGTGTTGTCACTGTGAAATGCCCCGGCAGTCAGGATTTGATTGTCCGCATGGATGAATATGGTTCTTCACAGATCATGTGTGCCATTGCCATGCTGGAAAACAGCAATAACGAAACGTTCTCGGTTGAAAAGTTGGTACAGTTCTATAATGGCCACAGTAATATGGACAAGGCTTTTAAATGGGGTATGACCTGGACTCCCGGCAGAAAGGATTAAAATTATGGGTGTAAATTTGGTAAAAGGCCAGAAAGTAAATCTTCAGAAATCTGACGGCGGCACACTCCGCAGAGTGGTTGTCGGCCTGGGCTGGGATGAGGCAAAGCCTCAGCAGTCCGGCGGTTTTCTGGGCGGCCTGTTCGGCGGTGCAAAAACACAGAATATCGACTGTGATGCCTCTGCGTTTGTCTGCATCAACGGCAAAGTGACTGCCACTGCCGATATTGTTTATTTCGGCAATCTTCGTCATTCTTCCGGTGCAATTCAGCATATGGGCGATAACCTCACCGGTGCCGGTGCCGGCGATGACGAACAGATTGTAGTAGATCTTCAGCAGGTGCCGCAGAATTACGATAAAATTATTTTCGTTGTCAATATCTATCAGGCAAGACAGAGAAATCAGCATTTCGGCATGATTCAGAATGCGTTTATCCGCATTGTGGATGCAGATAACAATCAGGAACTTTGCCGGTATAATCTTTCTGAAAATTATAATAATATGACAGCAATGGTTTTCGGTGAAATCTACCGTCATAACGGACAGTGGAAATTCAGTGCTGTCGGTCAGGCAACGGAAGACAATGATATTAGATCTTTGGCAGCCCGCTTTAGCTGATACAGTAAGTAACAAACAGTACAGATAAGAGGAATCCCGAAGATTCCTCTTATTTTTTAATCTGGCTTTTTTATATTGGAGGTGCTTTTGAATGCAGACAATAGAAGAACTGGAATATAAACTTGACCAGTTTCAGGGACTACAGGAAATGAAAATCAGTATACATGCCTTTATCCGGCTGTTACAGGTCTGGAAACAGGAGGAAAAACAGGAAATTATTTACACGCCCGTGCCTCTGCATATGATTTTTTCCGGTGAAGAGGGAACAGGCCGCACACAGGCAGCCGAACTTATGGGGCAGATTTATCATGCACTGGAATATCTCTCCGAAGGCGGCCTTGTCAAAGCCGATGCCGCTGCTCTTGACGAGGAACTGGCAGAAAAAGCCGCCGGAAATATCCTGCTGCTTTCCCGGCCGGATGAGCTGAATCAGGAGAATTTTCAGATTCTGGAATCTATGCTGAACCGGCATGATCTTGTGATTATCCTCCGGGGTACACCGCAGGAAATACAGGCGGCATTTGAAATTCTGCCGGAACTGCGTGTCAGATTTCCGCAGATCTGCCAATTCGCAGATGCACAGAAAGAAAATGCCGTCGCTCAGGCTTCTTCCCGCAGACTGGAAATTTTTGATGTCTCTTCCCTCGCTGAACAGGAAGAACAGCTCGAAGCCCTCCAGGAAGCCGAATTCCCTGTTCCGGAACGGCCTGTGCCGCAGAAGCTGGATAAAAACCTGAAAACAGGCGAAATGCTCAGAGCCGGTGCAAGATTTGATCTGACATCTTATCTGGAAGAAGAAATCAGAGTCCGCCTTGTCTGGCAGAAATTATATCTGCCGATGGAAATGGATGCCTATGTGTTTCTTCTGCATGACAATGAACTGACCGGCTGTGACGAAGATATGGTCTTTTTCGGGAATCTGATATCCAAAAACGGCGGTGCAGCCATCGTGGACGGTGCCGAATATCCGGAGGCTGCATTCCGCCTGAACAGAGTCTACCAGGATATTCAGAAAATTGCGGTCTGCTTTTCGGCTTACGGTGATCATCCGGATTTTGATTTCTCTCAGATAGAAAAGCCCGTGCTCCAGATTTTCCACGGAACAGAACAGATTGCTTATATGCCTCTGGAAAATCTCAGCAAAGAAAGAACACTCGTTGCGGCGGAAATTTATCGCTATCAGAATACCTGGAAATTCAGAGCAGTTTCGGCAGGCTACCGTGACGGACTGGAACAGCTTTGCCAGAGATTTGGCATCGAAGTAGAATAATAATATTTAATTTAACATAGATTTAATTTTTCTGTGTTTTATATTTGATATCTTTCTGATATAATCAGACATGTAAATCTGTATTATCTATCACTAACGGAGAAAATTATCATGAATCAGGAAATTACTGAACTTGCCTATCATGTCGGCGGTCTTCTGTATATGCCTGCCGTACAGGAGGGCATTGCCGAAAAAATTATTCATAAAGCTGTACCCTATCTGACAAGTGCGGCATTCTGTCTCGAAGATTCTATTCTGGATTCTGCTCTGCCGGCCGCAGAACAGGCCGTATGCAGTATTTTTTCAGAATTGTCTGCACACAGAAGGGAAGACTTTCCCTTGCTGTTCATCCGGATCCGCTCGGCAGAACATATGCGGCATATCTGGAATCTGCTCGGAAACAGCAGAGAAATTCTGACCGGCTTTATTCTGCCGAAGTTTGATTCTTCCAATGCGGAAAATTATCTTTCTGTTCTGACAGAAATCAACAGGACATCCGGCCATATTGTCTATGCAATGCCGATTCTGGAGAGCCGTGCTATTGCCGATATGTCCACCCGTCAGCAGGAACTGAAAGAAATCTATGAAAAATTAATGCAGGTATGGCCGTGGATTCTGAACGTCCGCACCGGCGGGAATGATTTCTGCAATCTCTATGGCCTGCGGCGTTCCGAAGAAGAAAATATCTATCAGATCGGCATTATCAGAGATATTCTGGCAGATATATTAAATAAATTTTCCGGCGAGTTTGTCGTTTCTGCCCCTGTCTGGGAATATTTCGGAAAGACAGACCTTTCCTGGGTCAGCGGTATGCAGAAAGAATTATCCCTCGACAGGCTCAACGGCTTTATCGGCAAGACGGCAATCCATCCGACACAGCTGCCCTATATCTGGGAAAGTCTCAAGGTCTCGGAGGAAGATTATCGTGATGCCTGCCGGATTCTTAACTGGAATGAAACTCAGAAAGCCGTGCAGAAAGGCTTCGGCGGCTCCCGCATGAATGAACTCAAATGCCATGGAAAATGGGCAAGAAGAATCAAGATATTAGGCGATTTATACGGCGTAATTCCGAAAGGAGGAATTTCTGTTGCATTATGATCAGAAAGATTTGCTGAGACTGGCCAAGCGGTATCAGAATACAAAGAGAAGCTATTTATTGGTCAATCCCTTGCAGGCAAAGCATTTGGCCGTTTCTCCGAAAAAGGCTCTTGCTATGATGGCGGAACTCGGAAAAATTTTATATCAGAATCATCCGGAAGCAAAACTGATCATCGGCTTCGCAGAAACAGCAACAGCGATTGCCCTCAGAGCGGCTCTGAATTTTCCTGATGATGTGTATTTTCTGCATACAACAAGAGAAATTCTCTCCGGTGACTGCCTGAATTTCAAAGAAGAACACAGCCATGCTGTCGAGCAGAGATTATATCTCTCCGGCGATCTGCCGCAGACAGAAGAAATTATTTTAATTGATGATGAAATCTCAACCGGAAAGACAATCCGGAATATGGTTTCACAAATCCGGCAGGAATGCCCTGCATATCAGAATGCGAAATTTATTGCCGCTTCTGTGATCAACAGAGTTTCAGAAGAAAATCTGAAATTACTCGAACAGGAAAATATTTTCTGTGAAGCTCTCTGTAAACTGGAAAATCTGGATTATACCAGTCAGATCAGCCGTTTTCATGTTACTGAACCGGAGGGGATTCCGTTTTCTGAGAAAATGCCCTATCATTGCGTGATTTCGAGAAATCCGCTTCCGGAATGCCGAACCCCCCATCAGCTGAAAGAGTATCGTGAAGCCTATCTGAGTTTTATGACTTCCGTCCTGAAAGAACTCCGTCCCATACTCGCCGGAAAGAAAAAGATTCTCGTCTTAGGTACGGAAGAATGTATGTATCCGGCTCTGTTCTTAGGCAATACGCTCGAAGAGTTTGAACTTTCCGTCCGCTGTCATGCGACGACAAGAAGTCCGATCGGAATCTGTCAGGATGAAAATTATCCCATTCAGCAGGGCTGTACGCTTTCCGGTTTTTATGACAGCTCCAGAAAAACATATATCTACAATATAAAGGCAGATCAGTCAGCAGAAGCTGTCCTGATCGTCACAGACAGCAAGGCAGATACTGAAAAAGCAATGGAACAGCTTTGTGTTCTGTTCCCGAATGCCGATAGAATCTTAATCAAGGGGTGAAAAAATGCGGACTTCTTATCGATCGGAAGATGTAGAAATTTTACTCAAAGATATTACCGGACTGGTACAGCCTCTTGAAAATCAGGAGAGAGAAAAATTAATTCAGCAGGGTGTGCATTATTCTGAAATGCTCCCTTGTGAACATGCTCCTTCAGAAGCCTATCTGAAAACTTTCTATGACGCTCTTGAACGCTATGCACCTCTGACGGCAAAGGCAGTCGGCAGTCTGGCAGAGAAAATTTTTCAGGAAAAAGGCGAAAATATTGTTCTTGTCTCGCTCGCAAGAGCCGGAACGCCGATTGGCATTCTCCTGAAACGCTATCTTGAAAAACGGCATAAAATCAAAATCAGTCATTATACGATCTCGATTATCCGTGGCAAGGGTATTGATCAAAATGCCATTCGCTATATTTTAAAATCTCATAGTCCGGAAAGCATTCAGTTCGTGGACGGCTGGACAGGAAAAGGAGCGATTCAGAGAACTCTGACCGAAGCTATGCAGGAATGGCCGGAAATTGATCCGTTATTAGCCGTTCTTTCCGATCCGGCTCATATCGCCGGAAAATCCGGTACTTATGAAGATTTCCTGATTGCAAGTTCCTGTCTGAATTCTACCGTTTCCGGACTCATCAGCCGGACTTTCTACCGGAAAGATATTATTAAAGCTTTTGATTTCCACGGTGCGATGTATTATCAGGAATTTGAAAATATCGACCTGACAGAAAAATTTTTATCAGAAATCGAAAATTATTTTGATCTTACACTGATTCCGGTCAGTGAATCCAGACCCGAAATCGATGCCATTGAGGAAACAAGACAGATTGCCCGGCATTTCGGAATTTCTGATATTAATTTTGTCAAGCCCAGTATCGGTGAAGCGACAAGAGTGCTCCTCAGGCGGATTCCATGGAAAATTCTGGTTCACAGCCTTGATGATACAGACCATCTGGGGCATATCTATCAGCTTGCCGAAGAAAAACATGTGCCTGTAGAAGTCTATCCTCTGCAATGCTATAAGGCCTGCGGTCTGATTCAGAATCTTGCCGATAATTAAGAAAGTTTTAGTCATCATGAAAAAAATTTTATTTGCCTCAGATTTGGATAATACTCTGATTCATTCACATAAGAAAAAAACAGAAACTGATCTCTGTGTCGAATTATATCAGGAACGGGAACAAAGTTTTATGTCTCAGAAAGCCGTCAGCCTGTTCCGTCAGATGATTCAGCAGAAAAATATCTGTTTTCTGCCCGTTACAACCCGTACTGTCGCTCAGTATCAGCGGATTTTCTTTCCGGAGCAGTATCATCCGGAATTCGCTCTGACTGCCAACGGCTATATTTTACTGAAACAGGATATGCCGGAAGCCGACTGGCTTTCAGATTCTGTATGCAGAGTTCAGCCGTATCAGCCGGAATTCCGGAATCTGGAACAGATTTTCCAGCAAGACAGCCGTTTCCGGCATGTCAGCATTGCAGATGGTATGTTTGTTGCCTGTGCCTGTGAAACTTCCGAAATCGCTGATGACTGTCTTTCAGACTATCAGAATCTTACGCAGTTACAGGCTTTCCGCACAGGCAGAAAACTCTATTTCTTTCCGTCCGATGAAAATAAGGGTTCTGCTTTGCAGAGATTCCGGAAGTTATATCCATGTGATCTGCTGATTGCTTCCGGTGACAGCGAAATGGATCTGCCTATGCTGAAAATTGCAGATATTGCTTTATTCCGTGAAGATCAGCAGGATTTTGCTTCGGATGTCTTACAGCTTGTGTTAGATACGGCTCTTTCTTAGAGAAAGAGCCAATTTTTATTTACTATTAGTAATAATAATTTGCATATTGACAGCATTTCATGCCACTTTGTACAAATTCAACAATTTAAAAACAAAAAAATCTATCATAAAAAAAAAAAAACACGAGATAAAGCTATTGAATTTTTAACCATTTTATGTTATAATATCAATATAGTTTCTGTGGATTTATAAAAATACCATATGAAACAATATTTTATATAGAAAGGGAGAATGAATATGACAAAGAAAACGTTTGGTCAGCGGTTTCTCAGCGGTCTGACTTCTGTGATGATGTCGGTCATGAGTATTGCAGGTTCTGTCGGCTCTTCTGTTCCCATACGAGCGGCGGACGGCGATCCCAGTGCCGGTGCTCCGATCTTCTCATTGGAACGAGAAGCACTTAGCTATCAAAATCCCGTTTGGACTTGGATGACATCCTATTATGGAGCAAATGAGCTGTCTGCAAAAATCAGCTTTGAAACTGCAACAGGAAGTCAAACTACAGTAGATGTTCCAGATAACACATACTATCTGCTGGTAAAAGCGACAACACAGGATCCGGCATATTATGAACGGATAGATGGTGAACAATATGCTCAGGAATTCTATCAGTTGCTTGAAATCAATGCCAACGGAACAGAATGGGAATCCGGTAATTTTACTGTTATGCAAACAGAAAATTGGAATTGGAATAACTATGGGCAATTAACAACAGTTCAATGGATTCCGGATACCGCAAGTGTAGAGGGCTATCTGCTCAAAAATAATGACCCCAGTACAGAACTTTCTGCTGAAAATGCCATCAACAGAGAAAACTGTACAGCAGTCAGCGAAATCGAGGGCTTGCCTGTCAGTCAGGGTACTCTGAACGGAACAACCATTCAGATGAATGCTGTCAGCGGTCATACAGCAATTTTCAATGTTTATGATTATGACGGCGAAACCCGCTCTTATGTACAGAATAACCTGACAACCAATTACTACATGCTGGCTACTATGAGAGATCCGGCTACGAAAGAGGTAAAAGGCTGGTCAATCCAGACTTTCGATCCCACACAGATAAATGCCGGAAATACATGGGTGAATTACCAGTGGGTTAATGGATATTATCAGGGAACTGTCGGATTCGATACATTCTATGCATTCGGCGAGGATGGCTCTCAGACAGACGAAAAAATCCCATATGATTATAAAAATTATAAAGTTGATGTCAGGGTATACCGTTCCGATGAAACCCCTGCAACCTATGCAGATATTCTTGATACAGAAGGCAATCCGAAAGCTGGTTATGCGGATAATATTCCGTTATATAGCTTTATCAGCAATACTCCCAATGGAAATATTACAACGCTGAATCTGAAAAAAGATATTGTAGAATATAAAATTACAATTGATTATGATGATGCGGAAGTAACACCGGATGATTATCTTTATCTGTTCGTAAAAGTTACACACCAGACTTCTGATCCTACTTATTATTATCAGCAGCTGGAATCGAAAGACACGGAAATTATTATTCAGGATGCAGAAAGTCAGAACTGGCTGGACGGCAACGGCAATAAAAAAGAACATGAACGTCTCAGCGGCAGCGAAACAGTAGAAGTTTCTCTGATAAAAGCCAATAAAGAACGCAATTTCGGAAACCTCAGAGATAACTCGGAATGTGTCATACTGAAAGACGGCGATATCATTGCCGGCGGCACAGTCACATATCATTCTACTGTTGTAATAAGAAATACAGATACACATGTCACAGAAATTGAAGATTCTGTTTCTCTTACTACAATCAAAGCTGAAAATGATTACACATTCAAAGAAATTCTGGGCAGCGGCCTGTATTACGGTATCGTTGCAGACAGGTTCTATATGCCCGGCGGTGATATCCAGTCCAATCTGGCAGCCAATTACTTCCAGACAAACGGCGGCCCGATTAATTCGAACCTGACCGGTAATTCTTCCGGTGCAGTAGTACTCTCCAAATATGTAGACTTTGGTGCAGCAGATGCCGAAGATTCCAGAGCCTATATGGGAATTAAAACTTATATTGACGAAAATACAGAAATCTATTCTCTCGAAGAAATTCAGGACATGCCGGGAGATAACAGAGGTCATGTATTTATCGGCGAAGACCACGGCACAGAAAATATCAAGCTGTATACCGATTCTGCTGACCGTATCCGTGATCTAAGAAACTTTGTCGAAGTATTCCCGGAAGATCCGGATTCTATCACAAACAACAGAATTGAACCCATCATTTCTCATATGGAAGCCATTTCTGCTGAATTGCTGACACACCAGGAAAATGTAATGCCATATACACCAGATGGTAGAAATTGGATTCTGGACACTACAGATTATCCGGATTATGCAACCATCTATGTAGACGGTGATAAGCTGGCTCAGAATGACGTACTGCAAAATGCAGGCTGGCTGAATGTTTATAAAAAAGAACATCAGCTGATTGTGTTCAATTTCGATGATACCAAGGAACTGACAATTGATCAGTTTAATATGCATGTGCTTCAGAGTGACGGAACTTATCTGGATATGAACTCTGAACCCAATACTTCTTTCAACAGTGAACAGAATAATAAGCTTGATCAGTATATGACTCGCAGTATGGTCTGGAATCTGGCTTCTGTAGAAAGACTGCATCTGACAACTACGGCAGGTATTTTCCTCCTTCCGGATGAAAATTCTATTACAGATAATGAAGGCAACTCCTGCACAGGCTGGATTATTACAGACGGCTTTATGGCAGTTCCGAAAGAATGGCATTTTGTATATCAGGAATTAAGCGATGATATTCCGATTTCTATCAATAAAACTGATATGAATGCAAAAATCATCAAGACTGGTACTGCTACATTCAAACTGACATCTGATGACGGCTTTTCTCTTGTTGGTGTCAAGAACGGACAGACTGTCATCACAGAAGACATGCTCGATGAAGACGGCAGTTATTCTGTAACAAGCAATAATATCGAACTGACAGGGCTGCCGGACGGAACTTATGTTCTGGAAGAAACTGCTGCTCCTTCAGGTTATAGGACAGTAACAGAATTTACTTTCGATATCGAAAACGGAAAAATTGTAGACGTTTCTTCTGTTACAACAGGTGATGTCACAATTTCCAAAGATGGCATGACACTGACGGTTATGGATGAAGCAGAAAGTGCTGTTGTATTATCCAAACAGGATGTAAACGGAAATGAAGTTTCTGGTGCAATTCTGACACTCACATGCCGTGACGGTGACGGCAAAAGTTTCGACATCATTGCAGAACAGTTTACAGCTGGTACAGGTGCTGAACTGATCAGTGCTGAAGGCAACGTATTCAAATGGAAATCCGGTACTTCCGCTTCTTCTATTACAGGTCTTCCTGATGATGGTTTTTATACACTGCATGAAGAAGCCGCTCCCTCTGGTTATCTCGTAGCAACAGATATTGTTTTCAGAGTCCAAAAGAGTGAAATCACAGAAGTGACAATCAATAATATAGATGTCACAGAAAATTATAAAAACAATCAGATTATCATGACAGATGATACTGTTGATCTCACAATCAGCAAAAAGGCTGTCAACGGCGAAGAAGAACTTCCCAATGCAGTACTGACACTCTCTGCTGAAAGCGGACAGGATTTATCCAATATCACCGCAAAGCAGGGCGAAACTGATGTTACTGATAAACTGACTAAATCCGAAGATGGTAAATCCGTAACGTTTACTTCCGGCGAAAATGAAACAATACTCAGTACACTCCCTGATGGAGTCTATAAACTGAAAGAAACCGGAAATAAATTTGCAGCCAATGGTAAAGTTTATCAGGTCATGAATTCTGAAATCACATTTGAGATCAAAGACGGCAAGATTATTGAAAATGATCTCGATAAAACCGTTCCAGATGATGCAACAGGCGGTTCTTATCAGATCACAGAAGCTAATAAAATTGTCGTAAGTGATGCAGAATCAAATGAAAAATTAGTCGTAATCAGCAAAAAAGCAATCAACGGCACAGAAGAACTCCCCGGAGCAAAACTGACTGTTACTGCCAAGAGCAATCAGAATTTATCCGAAGTGACTGCAACCCGTGACGGCGAAGCTTTTGAACTGACAAAAGACGAAAATACAATCACATTCACATCCGGCGAAACTGCAACAATCCTGAGCGGTCTTCCGGCAGGCGATTATGAACTCAAGGAAGAAACTGCTCCCGATGGTTACACTATCGCAGAAGTCATTACTTTCACAGTCAATGAAGATGGTACAATCACAAGCACAACTACTGATGCTGTCGATGGTACTACAGTTACTATGAAAGATGCTCCTTCTGAAATCGAAATCAGCAAGAAGGCAGTCGGCGGCGAAGAAGAGCTCGAAGGAGCTACTCTGAAACTGACTCTCATCGAGGCTGATGAAGAAAATGCAGATCTGACTAAGACCAATACCGGTGCT
>JAFUWN010000037.1 GCA_017483465.1 Oscillospiraceae bacterium | reverse complement strand
GTCATTCAGGGGCTTGCACTTCCGTTCTGAGAAAAAGCAGGTCTAAGTTACACAAAATTTATACTGAGCGGCAGGAGAGACCGGCATACGTTCCGGGTTCTTCTGCCGCTGCTGTTTGTGCAACATTCTGAATCTGATCGCAGCAGCATACAAGACTGATACAGCATACTGCACAAAACCGTGTTCGGTTGTTTCCGTAGCGTGTCCGCTTCGGCTGCTGTCCGTCTTGCGGGGGTGCTTTCCAGGGAACCCCCACAAAATTTCTTCCCTGCCTTGCCTTGCTTTCCAGTGTAACCCCCGAAGCCATTGCATACTAAAGCAGAGCAGGTTCTTTCTGTCCAGACCGCCGGAGGCGTTTTTTTTGAGGTTCTGCCCCAGAGCGGAAAAAAATGCGTAGCTATTTTTCCGGAGTACTGCGAGGAGCTTCAGGCAAGTTTTTCTTTTTGATAGTTAAACAATAGAAACATATATTTCCTGTTTCGGAGTTTGTGCCAGCGACGAGCAGAAAGGATCAACTTTTTAGGGATTTTAAAAAAGCACGGTGACTATCCCCGCATTTTTTGGAGCGGCGGGGCAGGTTCTCAAAAAAAATTCGTTCAGAAGTCTTGACAGGGGGGTTCTGCTCTGCTATAATATACTGTGCTTCGGGGGTCACTGGAAAGCAAAGCAGAGGACGGCCGTCTTCGCCGCTGTCCGGCTGTGTGGTGTGATCGACTGATCATCGAGCTGACCGCCGTGCCGGCTTAGACAGTAAAAAGCCCCTGCTCCATGCGGAACAGAGGCGGTTTTCATCAGTGATGATTTACTGTTTCACTTTCGCTTAAAGCTTTTTCTAACATTCTGCTTAATACTTTGATATAGTCTTTTCCGAATGACTGTGCTTTCCGGATTGCCTGCGGTGAAAGCTGGAGAGTGATTGTCTGACTGTCATTTTCTGCTTTTCTGGTTACTCTTCTGAATTTCAGAAGATCTTCTTCGGTGAGTTCCGGACAGTCTTCATCAAATACAACAGGAGTCTGAGCAGCTCTTTCAAGCATTTCAATTTGTTCTTTAGTGGGCTTTCTGGAAACGTCAATAATCTTTTCAGCCATAATAATACATCTCCTTTTCTCTTTTGGTGGCAAGTCTGGCAGATATGATTCTGATGGCTTCACCTCTTTCAGTGTATACAACCATAACAATAAAAGTAAAATCATTGACTTGCCCTATTGTAATATATCTGTCTTCATCAGAACTGTGCCGATCGTCGTACATTTCAATTCGGTTTTCATCATCAAATACAAGTGCAGCGGTACTAAAATCTATTTTATGCTTGATAATGTTCTTTTGTTCTTTCTCGTCATCCCATTCAAATTTTAGCTGATTCAAATTACCACTCCTTTCTATTGCTATTATATCCTGCTTTCTGGTTTTTGTCAAGCCCCTGCTCTGTTGAGTAGGGGCTTGTTTTAATATTGTCTTTTTCTTTTTGGCGTATATATTAGCACGATTGTTATTGATACGATTATAATTATTACAGAGAGTGCAGCGTTTATTTCTATCGGTATTTGCGGAAAGAATATTTCTAAAATAGAAGTAAGAGATTCATTTAACCCCGTGATTGTTTCCTTTAATATAGATACCATATAAATTAAAATATTGAAAAGTTCTGTGAAATTCATTATTTTTCATCTCCTTTCTATAATTCTATTTGTTCCTTTTGTTCCAATGAGCCAATCTGTAGATACTTCATAGAAGTCAGCAAGTTTTCCGAGTGTTTCAATATCAGGCTGAGTTCTTCCGGTTTCATAACTTGCAAGAGTTCCTTGTTTTAAATTTAAAAAGTTTGCTATCTGTCGCTGAGTGTAGCCAGCATCTTTTCGGGCTTGTGCCAATTTTTTGGCGAATGTTTCTACATACATATAATCACCCTCCTTTTATTTGATTTTATCATATAATGTAGTTTGCTTGAAAACAAATACAAATAATTTTATAATTGAATTTGTGATAAACATTGTATTTTATTGTGAAAAATAGATATATTTTTTGATTGAATTTTGTAGTATTTTAATATTGACAATTGTATTTAAAATATGATAAAATGTAGTTAATTCCTGAGCATGAGTGAAAACCGCTCACCAGCAGAAAAAGCGTACTAACAGGCTTCATTAACTGTTACAGCTTATTAATGCGATCTTGAGTAAGAGCGTTAAAAAATACTACTTCCCGAGCATGAAGTAAAACCGCTCACCAGCAGTGCCCTGGGTCACGGCATGAAATAAAATAATTGCATCCGTTCCTGAGCAATGAACTGAAACCGCTCACCAGGGCGAAAGCCTGAAAATTAAATAAGGAGTGTTTATGCATGATTATTTTAGGGGTTGACCGGAATGCCGGACAGTTTGAGAATCCGCAGAAAGAAGTAATTAATTTTGATCATGTGCTTGTGAATGCTGTCTCCGGCGACAATGATAAAAGGGATAAGCGTTATTTATATTCTTCCTGAAAATGGGTCGCAGTATACAAGATCAGGACAGAAGACTTTCTCGAGGCTTTTTCTGATCTGCAGAAGCCGTTCGATGACTGCCGGGGGATTGATGTGGTTCCGAACTATAACCAGTACGGAAAAGTAGTCGGCTTTATCC
>JAFUWN010000036.1 GCA_017483465.1 Oscillospiraceae bacterium | reverse complement strand
GCAGATTGATTTTCCTGCTCTGCTCAGGCAGTCAGTGGCAGAAGTGCTTGCCATGCGGAAAGATGTTGAAACAGCAGAATATTTTCCGGTTGATGTGCCGTATCAGCCGGATATTGCAGTCCGCACAAAGCCGCTGCAGAAGCCGGATTCCGACAAGAAAATTCGGCAGGCTGAAAATTATGCTCTGGTGTCCGGATAAAAAACGGAATATCATAACGGGAACGGAGGAAAAAATTTATGGAAGAACAGGAATTATCTTATGAAGCAATAAAGAAAGAAATCGAAGAACTGTCTGCTCTTGCGGACAGGAAATGTTCGCAGTTCCTGACTGCTCTGGATACGGGAATCCTGACGGAAATTCCTGAAAACAGGACTTTTCTTCTCGGAAAAAATATGTCGGAGCTGTCAGGGCAGAAACCTTGTTCTGTGAATTTTCCGGACGGAACATTCGTATCCGTCAGAACATGGGCAGAAACAGCAAAAGCAGTTTTACAGTACTGCTGTCAGGACGAAGGCATGCACGAGCATCTGAAACAGCTTTGTGACCATGTGGCAGGTCAGAAAAGAGTTCTTCTGAGCAATCAGAAAGAAATCATGCAGAAACCTGTAGAAATCGAAAAGGAAATCTATCTTGAGGGACAGCACAGCCCTTCGGATATGATGCATGTTCTGAAGCATCAGATTCTTGACAGAATCGGCTGTGATTACAGTAATATTTCAGTTCTGACGCAGGGCAGACCAAAGATAAAATATCTTCCGGAGAGAACCCCGGAGGAAACTGCCGGACTCAAATCACAGATTCAGCAGAAATGGGATGACATTCATGAAAATCTCCGGAAAGCACAGGAACTTCTTGAAAAAGAACAGTGCAGTCCTGAATCCAGCGAAGAACCGGAAGAATCCGGTATGATACAGCAATTATAATCATAAAGCATTATGATACAGGAGGAGGCAGATATTGATGAAACAGCAGGATGATTTTTATCAGATTCTGAAAAACAAAGTAACGGCTGTTCAGAAAGAAATTGAACAGCATATCGGCAAAAATCTGGGTTCTCCAAAGAACAGCACCTATGAAAAAATCTGTCAGGAACTCAGCGGTTTCCTTCAGGAAATTGATAAAGCGGAGCAGGCATCCGATGCGGAATGCAGAATCAGTCCTGAGCAGGCAGAAGAAATGCTGAAATTCTATCAGGAGAAATATCTTCCTGAAGATTCAGAAAATCAGGAAGATGCCGGTATGACACAGCAGATGTGAGCCGTTCGGAAATATCCGGACGGCTTTCTGTATTTCATGATGAAAGGGGTGCTTCATATTATCAGAGTATTTGATGCGTTTGCAGGCATCGGAGGCTTCCGCTCCGGACTCGAAAAAGCCGGAGAATACGAATTTGTCGGATGGTGTGAAATTGACAGGTTCGCCCAGAAAGCCTACCGTGTCCTGTATCATACAGGAGGTGAGGCTTTCTATGAAAATATCAGAGATATTGACACCGGAGGACTTGCAGACTTTGACCTCCTCACTGGCGGATTCCCCTGCCAGCCGTTTTCCGTTGCCGGTCAGCGGAAGGGATTCTGCGATGAACGGGGTGATCTGTTCTTTGAACTTGCCAGACTCCTTAAAGACAAAAGACCTCGCTATTTTATCTTTGAAAATGTTCCCGGACTGCTGGGGATTGAAAAAGGGCAGACTTTCGCAAAAATCCTTGACACGCTTTCAGAACTGGGGTATTGTGTGGAATGGCTTGTGCATGACAGCTCCGGCTTCGGCGTACCGCAGGCAAGAAAACGGGTATACCTTGCAGGATGTCTTGGAGCAGACTGTTCCGGAAAAATATTATGTTTCGGAACAGCAGATGAGGAAAATAGCCGGAAAGTCAGACAGCTGATCGGCGGAAGTCAGGGAAACCGTGTCTATCAGACCAATGGTCTGGCGGTGACACAGTGCAGCGGTTCCGGCGGCGGAGGCGGAAAAACCGGACTGTACTGGATTGATATGAATTATCCTCCGAATTTTACGGATAAGGCAAGATGTCTGAACACAAGATATGATCTTAAAGTTACTTCCGGAACTCACAGGGGAGAGCGTTCCGGTGTATTCATCGGAAACAGTTCACCGCCATGCATTTTCTTGATAAGATTGTCCATAATAAAACCTCCAAATTTTGATATTGTACAAGGGTATATCAAAAAATGCTGTCCGTTATTTGTCCGTTAATCCTGTGTAAAGTTACTGAAAAAGGGGGAGAAACAGCTTTTTGTAACTTGCTGTATTTTCTTGATTTATCGCCATTTCTTGAATAATGCTGAAAGTTAGAGAATACAGAAGTTATGATTCAAATCCAGCTCCCGCAACCATATTAGTACCCCAATTTTGATACAATCAAAGTTGGGGTGCATTGTTTTTTCTAAATTTCGTAAAATAGACATTTTTCAGGCAACAGAAAAACGGTTGCTTTTGCATATACCGTAAAAAACTGCTGAAAAGGCGGGGGAGCTGGACACGAACCATGCCAAAAATGCCAATAAAAAAACGATTACTTTCCTATCGTTTTTTTATTGGCACTTTTTTAATAGGGGGTGCATTTTTGAGATGAGCACCATCCGGACATCAAAAAACGAGCCTGCGGAGTTGAAAAAGTCTCCACAGGCTCATTGTATGCTGCGTGTTCAGTTTTATATGTCAATAGAGAGTTGTTAATCATTCGATAAAATCTTTGAAAAAATCATCTGAGATCGGTAATTGCTTGCTTTTCTTTTTAACGATTTCTAATAAATGACTTACTGGAACGGCTATTCCGTAGCCTAGATCATCATAATCGCCATTCATTGGATTGTTATCGGGTATTTGACAGGCTATTCCAACAAGGCAACCGTATTGATTTATTACAGGGCCACCACTGTTTCCGCCTCTTATTCTTGCTGTTATTAGCATAGCGTCAATTTTCGATAAGTATTCATATCCATATGCAGCAATTGCGCCTCTGGTTGGTGTAATTCTTGATGAGGCCTTACTAGAAATAGTTGCTTTTTCTGCTGTTAAAAATTGAGTGAAAGCAGGAATTTTGGGATATCCCATTACCATCACTTCCTGCATTACCTCACCATCATCAGTAAAGATTAAAGGATTTGCAAATCTTCCGGTTTCAATGAAAGCTAAATCTACACCTTCGTTTTCAGATATATAAATAGGTTTACCTTTAAGTTCTTCACCTTTATATCCCTTTATTTGAAGATTCGTTACGTCTTCAACACAGTGCTTAGCTGTAACTATTCCGTTCATATAACAGAACCCGGTCCCTGCAGCATAGTCGCCGTTTTCTCTTTCCCATACAAGTGGTACGACAATATCTTTATACATTCTATAAATGTAATCAAAACCATATACCATTGAATTATAATAGAAACTTAGGCGATTACGTTGTGATTGCAATACGGTTTTATCTTTGAGAATCACAGAATAGTTACTATTTAACCCTAAGGTACCGCCGCTATAAAGGCAATCCATGTGATTGCAATCGCATAAGCGTTTACATATTCTGTTTATAATGGTAGGCTGATACTGAAAACCGTACTTTTCACAAAATTTCCTTACTGATTTGTCTTTTGCTGCTCCATCCATATTATTACTAAGTTCAAAATATTCGATAATCTGAATTACTAATTCAGGGTATAAGACATCGTAATCTTGAAAGTAAGCTGACACATGGTTCCCCCCTTTTTCTTGTGGATTTTATCTTTATTATAACAGAAAAATTCGGAAAAATCAACCCTGTAGATAATATTCACCTTAGATTTAATACAAAAAAGCGGCACCCCGCCGAAAAGCAGAGTGCCGTTAGATCACTATTTTCTACACCTCAATCTCCATCCCGTTCCGCAGAGTGAACTTCAGCTTGCTGTTCTCATCGACTTCTATGCTCTCTACCATGAGCCGCCACAGTTTTTCATCAAAAGTTTTCAGAACACTGTCAGATATTTCAAATTCGTGAATCATGCCGTCAAGCAGTTCCTTTCTGGAAAGCCGTTCTGCTTTTTTGGCTTGCAGGCTGTGAATGCTCTTTTCTGTTTCGAGCATCTGTTCTTCATACTGTGAATATTTCTGATTGTAGATTTCCTGATTCTGTGCTTTTGAAGCGTTTTCTCTGATGAAATCCTGCATAATGGCAGTCAGTTCATCTTTTTTCTCCTGCAAGGCATCAATCTTTTTGTCGATTGCTGTGCAGTCGGAAAGCATATCCCTGATTTGACGGCAGGAAGCCAGAAAATTTTCTTTATTGGCACTGACAAAATTAAATGCCTGTACAAATTTTTCTTTAATGACTTCTTCTTGAAGATGCGGAGTGGAGCATTTTTCTCCGTTCTGGAATTTGTGGTTGCACTGCCATATCACACGGCGGTATTTGTCGGTGGAATGCCATACTTTTGCACCATAGAATCCTCCGCAGCAGGAGCATATAATTTTTGCGGAAAAGATATTGCTGCTGCTGTAGACCTTGCCGATTGTCTTTCGTCTTGTGATTTCAGCCTGTACCAGTTCAAATTCTTCTGGTGGAATAATCGGCGGATGGCTGTGTTCCACAAAATACTGAGGCACTTCGCCTTCGTTGACTTTCTGCTTTTTGGTGAGAAAATCTACTGTGAATTTTTTCTGCAAAAGGGCAGAGCCTTTG
>JAFUWN010000035.1 GCA_017483465.1 Oscillospiraceae bacterium | reverse complement strand
TGCGGCGGTCACCGTGATACCGCTGATAATCTTATCTTGATCGGCATATAATTTCCGGCACATAATAGAAATCGGATTCGTCAGCTCCCCTTCGTAATTCGGGTCATCAGCAGAATTAATATCGGAAATTACTTTCACATATGCACCTGCGATCGCCGCACATGTCAGAAAATCCGTCAGAGTTGATACTAAATACGGATCCTGTTCGGTTCCGGTTCCTGTGTAAGACATAAATCATACCCCCTGTGCAGCTTTGGAAACATGCAGTGTTCCGACAATTTTTCGATATTTCAGACCGCCGGCATCCGTCAGGCAGAAATGCATTTGATACGTACCTGCTAAATCTGCCGTATCCCCGCTTGTCAGCTGTACGCTGAAAATCTGACCGGAGAGAGTACAGGCCTTTTGCAGAACCAGGCCGTTCTGATTCTCAACAATCAGCGACATTGAAGCTCCTGTCAGATCGGCATCTTCTTCCATTTCGACGGAAAATCCGCTCAGAGTATCACCCTGCAGACATTCCATTTTTCCAACATTCTCGTAAAATTTCATAAAGAATCAGACCCCTCCCCCGGGTATTTTTGAAAGCAGGCTTTCGTATCGTAATTTTACATCGGTCAGAGCCTTGTCAGCTTTGGAGCGTTGCAGGGCATCGGCCATTGTCCGGGAATCCTCTCCGGCACAGGCGAGTTCCCAGCCGCCCCGGAATGTCCATTTTATTGATGTGATCGTGCTGAGCACCGGATTGTCTTCGCCCAGGGCAAGCTTAACCCTCTGGCCGAGGTGAAAACGCTCCTGCTTATGGACTCTGCAGTGAAACGGCCGGAAAGCACAGCGGTCAGATGTAAGTGCACCTTCATCGTCTTTTCTGTGATGGAAATAATAAAGGCCTTCTTTGAAAGGATAAAGCCCGTTTCCGTACCTTGCTTCATAATCCGTAAAATATCCGTTTCCTGCGGTTTCTGTAAATCCGTCCAGAAACGGATTGGAATCAATCTGAATCCGGAATGGTGTCTGCAGAACAGTATCCGCAATTGTTGTGAATGTCGAATCTTCATGACCGCATGCTCTCAGAAGCACAAGAATATTTTGCAGCTGATATTCTGCAGTTTCGCAGGAATTCATTTCAATTTCATGCAGAAAAATTTCAGCCTGTCCGAATTCGGCCTGTCCAAACTGTCCGAGTGTCAGGTTTCCGTTTTCTTTGGCATAGATGAAACCACCGGCCAGTTCAGCAAGATAGTGAAGCAGTTCACGGGGAGAATTAGTCTGTCCGGAAGCATTTCTGACTGAACAGGTGAGCAAGAGATTTCTGATGTCGCCGCTGACAGCTTCAAAATTCCAGTCATTGGTATACCTGCCGTTGACGGCGGTATTATAATCTTCCCATGTCAGCAGATTTTCGCCAAAGGTTCTTGAAAGAAGTGCATTGCACGTTTCGATGGCAATTCTCCAGCACCAGACCTGAATTGTACCGGGGGACTGATTATATGTTTCTCCAATATATCTGGTCAAATTTTCAAACATTTTTTTGTCGTCTTCGCTGCAGTTAAACGAGGAGGTTTCCAGCCATCCGACAGCATCCTGAGCTGTGAGAGAATACAGATCGCCGGAGATTCGGGAAGCCTGTGTCACCCAGAACGTTCCCATCGGCTGAAAATTTTCTTCGTTTCCATATTTTGTGGACAAAACAATTTTTGCACCCCGAATGTTATACGAATTTGTGCCGGAAACACTGGCCGTCATCGAGAGCGAAGCAGAATAGACACCGCCGATTTCAAAATTGCTGTCCGGACAGCACTGCCGCCGGACAGAAGCGGAAACAATTTCTTTTTCTGCGAGTTTAATTCTGGTACCGTTCCGGAAAGAAATTTCAGCGAAAATTTTTTCATGAATGATCAAAATTATCACCTCTCAGGAAACAGCCGGATTTCTCCAGATGGAAAACCGAAAGCCGAGCGGCTTGTAAGCCGGAGCACTCAGCAGCAGTGCGAACTGATTCAGACCGACATCAAGAGAGGCCGAACAGGAATTTTCTGTTTCTACAGAATTCCAGTTCTGCACGGTGACACCGGATTTTTTCAGCGAAGCCGAAAGATTCGGCACACTGCCGGAATAGGCAAAGCTGACAGAAAGCAGATCAGAATTTGTATGAAGTATCTGATTCCGGCAGAACCATCCCGATTTCTGATAGGTATAGCCGGAAAAATTTTCGGCATTTCCGGCAAGAGAAAGCGAATCTATTTTGATCACAGGGAGATTCTGCATGTAATAATTTCCGGCCGAAAGTACAAGATTCATGGGAATCTGCACGCCGAACAGATCGGCACAGGCTTCGATTTCTTTGATCTTGATGCTGGAAGTCTCCGGCAGAAGTCCGATAAAAGCCGGATGTACAGCCGTTTCAAGATAGTGATGATCTGTCGGCGTATCGGATGTTTTTCCGGCGGTACGCATTCCGGCAAATAAAAGCTGACCATGCCGGACGGCCGAAGAGATTGCTTCGGCCTGAGCGGATTTGCATTCAAGATACAGCGTAAATTCGGCAGAATCGTTCTGTGCCGGATAGAGTGTCAAAGAGCCGTCCGCCATGGTATATGATTTTGCATTCGATTTTCTCGAAACATCGGCATGATCTGTCTGAATGCAGTCTCCCGTCAGAAACACGGGATTCTGATTCGCATCCAGATAGTAGATATCCACAATTCTCAAACAAAAGCACCTCCGCTCTGCAAATTTTCATCGATGATGATTTTCTTGACTGCCGTGCCGATCGTCTGATGATCCAGCTCGACAGTTGTATGAATATTCGCTTCAATCGGCTTGGATTCGGCATTCTGTACGGTCTGGTCTGTATGATTGTAATAAGAATACTGATTATTGATAATTTCAGAATTTCCGGTGAGCTTCGCAAAGAAATCCGGAAGATTTGCATTCTGAATTCTGAAAGCCTGCAGGATATTTTCCGGAATTTCGGGAGTTCTGAACTCCGGAAACCGGACTTCAGGAGAGGAAATTTCAAGCTCCGGCACTTCGATTTCCGGCATTGCCGGAGAGGGAGGCGGAGGCGTTTTTTCAGGCTTTGGAAACTCCGGAAAATCAGGAAATTCAGGGAAATCCGGAATATCGGGAGAAATAATTTCAAGATCAGGCCAATCCGCCGGATTGATTTCCTGATAAGAAATCTGCATTTCCGGAATTTCAGGAGAATCAAAAATCAGTTCGGAAATTTCGATTTCCGGAATCTCCGGCGAAATAATTTCAAGTTCCGGATTCTGGATTTCAGGAATTTCGGGAGAATCAATTTCAAATTCCGGATTCTGAATTTCAGGAATTTCGGGAGAATCAATTTCAAGTTCCGGATTCTGGATTTCAGGAATTTCGGGAGAATCAATTTCAAGTTCCGGATTCTGGATTTCAGGAATTTCGGGAGAATCAATTTCAAGTTCCGGATTCTGAATTTCAGGAATTTCAGGAGA
>JAFUWN010000034.1 GCA_017483465.1 Oscillospiraceae bacterium | reverse complement strand
TTTGTCAATAGACCAGCGACAGGGTTACAAAGAGGCGGCTTTTAAGCCTCTTTGTTCCTGTTGCTATTGACAGGGACAATATTTTTCTATATTATATATAGCCACCTGTCCCTGTTTTTGTCACTCCTGATCTGATAGAAGTATTATTTTTTTAAATAGCTGATTCTGAACTCTGAACTTTCGATTTATCAGCTATATTAATCAGAGTAAATTTTAATTAATATAATTCTCCATCGAAGCCGCAATCACCCACGGAATATAGGCACAAATCTCAATCTGTAAAACCGGATCAGGAAAATCCGGCAGAGACGGACTTGTATACTCCGGAATGAAAATCCCGAAATTGCTGGAAAGTGTCAGATCTGAATTGACTCCGTATTCTTTGATTTTTCCTACTACATGATAAAATCCGCCGTATAACATGCCGTTGTTTCTCTTGTATTCTTCCATCTTCGTGCCGAACGGAATGATTTCTGTAATCTGATTCATATCATCAATTCCGAATTTCTGAAACTGTTCCAGTACCTCAGGAAGACAGTATTTCGTCCACTGCCGGAAATTCTGACAGCCAAGACAGGCACAAGTATTTATATATTTTGTCGTATGATAATAATTTCTTGTCGATTCCGTATCGATTTCAGCAATCGTATCTCCGAAATGAAACAGCATAGCAATCCGCCTCCTGATTATGTTCTGAAATAATAAAATTAATAAAAAGTCGCAACTTCCTGTTCCGGTGCATCCGTTAAAATTACTGACTGAATCTGTAATACAGGGCCTTTGCCTTTATACAGTTTATGCTTCTGAACTGAAATTTTCGCTGTCAGACGAATCCACTGACGGGCATCAAACATAGCCGCTTTTTCCCATTCGCAGACTAACCAGCAATATTGAATATCTTCTACACAGCATGTCATCACGTGCCGGCCTGCCGCAAAGACTGTCTTCGGGAATTTTTTATCACGGGCGGCCGCTGCCCGAAATGTGATGGTCTTGCCGTGATATTTCTCCGGTTCTTCCATAATATCACGATAGAATAATGCATAATCCTCGTCTTTGATGACAATTTCATCAGCATTGATGTCAAACGGCAGAGGGTCTTGTATATCATCATAAGCCACTTCGCCGGATGTCGTTTCATAAGCAATCTGAATTCGGCGGCTGATACCTCTGACAATTTTATGAAATTCCAGCTGATCCATAGTTTCTTTGTCAAAGCGGTTGAAAACAACCAATTCACTGACGTTGATCTTATCAACTACCAGACTTCTCATGTTAGCATTATAATTCAGAAATGTTCCGGAATCTACAAAGCACATGGCCTGATAAACAGCCCACTCTACAGGCAGATTCTCGAATAAATCATTGATCGTCCACATGCCGTTATATTCCAGAACCACTCTGGAGGCTCCGGATTCTTTCAGGATTTTTTTCAGATTTTCTTCGTTGAAATCTTCCTGTTCTTCAATCACATACTGCACAACGTTTTTATCTTTGCCGGGAAATCTGGAGAAATCATATTCTTCCTCGCCCTCTTCGCAGAGCAGAAGCAATGTTTTTTCGCCGTTATTGAAACGCTTGTCTTCCAGAGTTTCCTGAATGAATTTCGTCTTGCCGCCTTCCAGAAAGCCGACAAACAGATAAACCGGAATATCTTCCATTTGCTGATTCATAGGCATAATTAAATTATATCCTCCCTTTACAGAACATGCCGCTGAAGCCAGCGGCATGAAATAGTTTCTTACGATCGGAAATTACTCTGCATGAAACAGCTTTGCAATTTCTGCTTCATTGATCTTGGAGCCGATCACACACAGACGGCCTGTTGTTGCTGCACTTCCGTGACGGACATCGGGTGTTCCGGGAACATAATCATAATGAATCCACTGGCCGTCTGTTCCGGCAACAATGCCTTTTGCACGGAGAATCATGCCGTAAGTTTCTTCATCTCCGAGAGCTTCCAGAGCGGACTGGATTTCTTCTACTGTGTACTGTCTTGCAGTTTCCTTGCCCCAGCTGGTGAATACATCATCGGCATGATGATGATGGTGATGATGTTCATGTTCGTGGTCATGTTCTTCATGCTCATCATGATCGTGATGACAGTGCGGGCAATGTTCTTCATCTCCGTCATAATCATCATGATGGTGATGTTCGTGATGATGTTCATGCTCGTGTTCTTCTTCGTCATGGTCATGATGATGTTCATGCTCATGTTCTTCTTCATCATGATCATGCTCATGATGATGGTGATGCTCATGATCATGTTTCTTTTCTTCTTCAAGCAGAGCTTTCAGCTCATCATCCAGTGTGTTTTTCTGTGTCATTGCTGCGGTCAGCTGTTCGCCTGTCAGTTCGTCCCATTCTGTTGTAACAATCGGAGCAGCGGAATTCTTTTCACGCAGACGTTTCACACAGTCATTTAATTTTTCTTGTGATAAGCCTTTGGTATGACTCAGAATCAGACAGCTTGCATAAGTAATCTGATTATCGAAAAATTCACCGAAATTTTTCTGATACATCTTGCATTTTTTCGCATCTACAACCGTTGTGAAACCGTCAAGCTCGACATCATGCATATCTATATTCTGTACGGCTCTGATGACATCCGAGAGCTTGCCCACGCCGGATGGTTCGATTAAAATTCTGTCCGGATGATACTGCTCCAGAACTTTCTTGAGTGCCTCTCCGAAATCACCCACTAATGAACAGCAGATACAGCCGGAATTCATTTCTGTGATTTCTACACCGGCATCCTGTAAAAAGCCGCCGTCAATGCCGATCTGACCAAATTCATTTTCGATCAGCACAAGCTTTTCATTCTTGTATGCTTCTGCAATTAATTTTTTAATCAGGGTTGTTTTTCCTGCTCCGAGAAATCCGGAGAAAATAGTAATTTTTGTCATAACAAACAAACGCTTCTTTCTCTTTGAATTTTACAGCAATTTGATTTTATTGCTTTTATATTATATAGTATAGCACTTTTTCAGAAAACTTGCAAGAGGGTGTATGAAAATTTCCGGAATTTTTCACATTCAGAACCGGACATATCCCTCAGAAATTGTCGCTTCCTGTGTCTGAAACTGAATCAGCTGTCCGTTGCTGTAAGTCAGTATACCAGTCTTACGAAACGGAATTTCCTGATAGGCAGTCTTGGAACAGCTGACACGGATTCTTTCACCGGAGCGGAGTTCAAAAATAAGCTCAAAATATTCGTTGCAGATTTTTGTATGCCGGTATTCATCCATAATCCGGCGGCGTTCGTCAATTTTCTGAAGCAGAAATGCCGGTTCTGTATAAATTTTCGGTGTGACCGGAACAGGGTCAGGCTTTGAGGCTTCAGGAGCTTTCCTGTGATACAGCCTATTGCCGTAAATCAGAAATACCAGCAGGATAAAGGCAAAAACAGCCAGTATAAACAGAACGGATATGGCAGAAACCATAACAGAAAATAATTAAAGTCCGTTCGGATTCTGCTGCATGAATCTCCAGCTGTCTTCGCACATGGTTTCAAGAGTTTCATGAGCTTCCCAGTTCAGCAGTTCTCTGGCACGTCCGGCATTTGCATAGGATGAGGCAATATCACCGGCACGGCGATCTGTGATCTGATAATTGATCTCATGACCGCAGGCTTTTTCATAAGCATGTACCATTTCCAGAACGCTCACGCCGTGGCCTGTGCCGAGATTGATCGGCATAAAGCCGTTATGCTTCTCTGCATAAGCAATGGCACAGACATGACCTTTGGCCAGATCGACAACATGAATATAGTCACGGACTCCTGTACCGTCAGGAGTATCGTAATCATTGCCGAAAACAGAAAGCTGTTTTAATTTGCCGATTGCTACCTGTCCGATATACGGGAGAAGATTATTTGGAATGCCGTTCGGATCTTCACCGATCAAGCCGCTCTTGTGTGCTCCGATCGGATTGAAATAACGCAGGGCTACGGCTTTGAATTCCGGATCAGCCACACAGATGTCAGATAAAATCTGTTCGATCATAACTTTTGTATAGCCATAGGGATTTGTGGCAGATGTCGGCATACCCTCCACATAAGGCACTGGGTTGTTCATGCCGTATACAGTGGCCGAAGAAGAAAATACAATCGTCCTGCAGTCAAATTCACGCATTATTTTTAATAATACAAACGTTCCGTTCAAGTTATTTTCATAATATTCCAGAGGCTTTGCCACCGATTCTCCGACGGCCTTCAGACCGGCAAAGTGTACGACGGAAGAAATTTCCTGTTCCTGGAAAATTTTTCTGACTGCCGTTTCATCACGCATATCTGCTTTATAAAAAACAACCTGTTTTCCGGTGATTTTTTCAATCCGGCGGATGGCTTCTTCTTTGGAATTGCTCAGATTATCCAGAACAACAACTTCATAGCCGGATTCCAGAAATTCCACACAAGTATGACTGCCGATAAATCCGGCACCGCCGGTAACTAAAATTTTACTCATAATATCAATTACTCCTGTCCTGCAGTTAATCTGATTCCGCCGATACTGCGTATTTTGAATATATGACAGCGTTCTGCACCGAGAAATGTATCTATCTGCATTTTGAATTCTTCGGCAAAATCCAGAGGCACATAGGCTTGTACTGTTCCGGCAAATCCGCCGCCATGTATCCGGACTGCTCCCTGTCCGTGAAGAATCTGTTCGCATAATGCGATTGTCACAGCCGTTTCCTGCTTCTCCGGATTGTCATAGACAGATACATTTTGAAGATACCGGAAAGAAGATAACCCGGAAGCACGGACTTCTTTCAGATAGCTTTCAAAATCGCCGTCCTGTAAGGCCTGTACCTGACGGATGACACGTTCGTCATCATCAAAATAATGCAGAGCACGGAGCACTGCTCTGTCACCGCACGTCCGGCGAAGTCCGGCAAAGTGGGACATGAATTCTTCTCTTGTAATTTCTGAAAGCTTCTCTTTGCTGAACATCTTGGCTATATTTTTCATCTCTGTCGGAATTGCCGCATAAGCCGGCGTTAAATCTGCATGATCTGCTCCAACATCAATAATGCACAGAGCATAACCGGCTTTCTGCAAATCGACCTCTACTCTGGTAATTTCCGGATTCTGAGATCGGAAATCAATTGCAATCACGCTGCCGACTGCACAGGCCATCTGATCCATCAGACCGCAGGGCTTGCCGAAATATTCATTTTCGGCATACTGGCCGATCTGGGCAATCTGCACCGGGTCAACCTGGGAATCTGCAAAAAATGCAGAACAGATGGTTCCGGTAAGCACTTCAAAAGCTGCCGAGGACGATAAGCCCGAACCTTTCAGAATATCCGAAGTGGTATAGGCATCGAATCCCGTGACAGGCCAGCCGAGTTCTGTGAATTTCGCTGCAATGCCTCTCAGCAGAGCCGCAGAAGTATTGAGTTCTTCCTGATGCGGTGCAAGATTGGTTAAATCTATCGAATCCATTTCCATGCCCTCGGATTTCAGATTGATTTCCAGTGTATCACGCTTTGCGGCAACGGCAATAATATCGGCATTCACGCTCGCCGCAAGGACATGTCCGCCCTGATGATCGGTATGATTGCCGCCGAGTTCGGTTCTGCCGGGGGCAGAGAATAAAGCAATTTCTGTCGAATCATCCGCTTTGAACTCCTCCCGGAATGCTTTGACTGCATTCAGAAAACGCAGTCTGAATGGTTTGCAGTCTTCGCAGGCATACAGGGTTTTCAGCGTTCTGTCAAATGCACCTTGCTCCAGTGCCAGCATTGTGTCATGAAGATTCATAAATTCCACTCCTAAAATTATAAAATTCTCTATAGTACTAGTATATAACAAAAATTTTATTTTTGCAAGTGGTTTTTGAAAAAAGTTTGCTTT